>DASQEP010000083.1:0-88199 GCA_035633615.1 Dermatophilaceae bacterium | reverse complement strand
ACCTTGCGCCCGATCAGGTCCGCCACCATCGCCCTCAACGGTCAACTGCTCACCCTCGAACCAGAGATCCCGTCCTCCGCACGTGAGCTGCTCACCGCGTTGGGCTACACAGGTCACTAAGCCCAGTGGCACGACTCAGGTATGGGGATCCGCCTGCGGGAAGAGTACAGAAGCGAGTTCACCGTCTGCCTTGACGCGCGGTCGGGTCGATCGAGCGGATCGACGGGCCCCGCCACGCCCCTGGGCGCCCTCCAGAGTGGTCGCTGCATGTTGCCGTTCGGAGTTCTGGTGGGGCACGTGTCATCATCATTCGTTGTTGCTGTGCTTCGATGATGAGTCCGATCAGGACGACTTTCACGGAGTTGAGTCCATAAGGTTGGTGTACGGCCACCGGTGAGCGTGTACCTGCAGACGCAGGGCGATCACCGACTCCCTGAACCGGATCATGGGGCAGATTGCAGTCGATTGGCCGATACCAGCGACTACAGAGCTTCACGGCCACCCGATCTTTCACGGCAAGGAGGAGTGGAAGCAAGTGCCCACCCGCGTTCGCGTGGGCGTCTTTCACAAGGTCTTCGAGGCCGTCGTCGCAGAGGACACCGTGATGCTGCTCCGGTGGGTGAACGCCACCCAATTGGCCGAGCGCCAGGCCTGCAACTACTAGCGTGTCGGACGCACGACGGCCGCGTGTTGATCGTCCCGGCCCGGAACGCCGAATGGACGTCCCGCCCCCGAATGCGTAGCTGACGCTTGGTGGAAACGAGACTTGTCGTGGACGACGGTGGCGTGACCGGCCAGGGACGTTGCCCGCGTCCGGAAGCATCCCGCTGCCGGCCGGGCCTCAACTTCTGGAGGTGCGCCATGAGCGCACTGCTTGTCGGGTACGCCCGATGCTCCACCGATCAACAAGACCTGGCCGCGCAGCGCGACGCCCCACGCCAGCGATCACCTCAGCGACCAGATCCGCCGGAAACAGCCGGGGCAGCACCCCCACCGACACCAGGTCCAACAACCGACAGGCTCGCTGGTCGGCCTGGGTCGGGTCAGCCGGTCTGACCCAGAGCCAGGTCCAGGGCCGGCCAGTCGACGCCCGCCGGGGCACCGGAGTAGACCCAGCTCAGCATGCCCAAGCGGGCGGCGCGGACCCGCTCGTCCGGGTCCATGACGAGCACCTCGTCGAAGAACCTGCGCACCGATGCGGTCAGCCGGGACCCGTGCCGGGCGAACGCGGCCAGGTCCGCGGACCGCTGCTGAGTCTCCCCGGCTGCGTCGATCAACGCGGTCTCGGCCGGATGCGTCAACAGGGCCGGGTCGAACGCCGGTTCCGTCGCCTCCGGCACGATCCGCCGGATCCGCACCAGGGCCTCGACCAGAGAGCGGAAGTCATCGTCGCCGACCAGTCCGGACAGCACCCCCAGGGCGGCGTCCGGACGGGTCTGAGTCAGCGCGCCGGGCAACACGGCCGCCACGAGTCCGGCCGGAACACCCTCGTCGCGAAGCAGCTGTGCAAACCGGCCCTGGACGAACCCCTCGGCCGCCCGCACCGCGACATCGGGCACCTCGATGCCCTGCCGGCCCAGCATCACGGCCGCAGCCCGCAGACCGGACCCGATCGACACGGACTCCAGCGGACCGCTCATCGCCGCGGGCGAGCGCAGGATCCGAATCACCCCCAGCGCCGCCCGGCGCAGGCCGAACTGGTCGGAAGAGCCGGTCGGTTTCGCCCCGATCGCGAACATCGACATGAGTAGGTCGAACCGATCAGCCAAGGCCAGCAGCATCCCCGGGACCGACTCCGGCAGCGAATCGGAGCTGGTCTTCGGCTGCTCCATGTCGTACAGCGCCTGCGCCACGGCCATGGTTTCGCCGGAGCGCAGCGCGTACTCCCGGGCCATGAATCCGGCGAGGCTGGACAGCTCGACGACCATCTGGGTGGCCAAGTCGAACTTGGCCAACGCCCCGGCGCGGACCAGGGCCCGCCGCTCATCGGGGTCCAGGCCCGCCCCGGACACCGCGACTCGGTCGGCCAGCCAGGCGGTGATTCCGGCGATCCGGTCGGCGCGCTGGGCGACCGAACCGAGCCGCTCCTCGAAGGTCAACTGCGTCAACCGTTCCCGGAACCGGTCCGGCGGCACCCGCAAGTCGGCCCTCCAGAAGAACGTGGCGTCCTCGTACCGGGCTCGCAGCACCGAGGCGTTGCCGGCTGCGACGAGGGCCTCGTCACAAGGACCGTTGGCCATCGAGACGAACGCCGGCAGCAGTCTGCCGTCGGTGCCGCGCACCGGCAGGTACCGCTGGTGCTTGCGCATGACCGTGATCAGGATCTGTTCCGGCAGCTCAAGGTACCGCGGGTCGAAATCACCGAGGATGGGCGTCGGCTGCTCGACCAGGTGGGTGATCTCGTCCACCAGGGCGGCCTCCCCGGCGACGTCGACCAGGCCGTCCACGCGGGCAGCCATCCGGGTGGCACCATCGACGACCCGTCGGCGACGGGCGGCGACGTCGATGACGATCCCGGCCCGCTCAAGGATCCCGGCGTGGGCGTCGGCGTGCGGCACCTGGGCCTGTGGGGGGTCGTCGGTTCGGTGCAGGTGGGTGGTGCGCCCGGCAGTGAGCTCGGAGACGACGACCGGAACAACCGCGGGGCCCCACAACGCCACCAGCCAGCGGATCGGACGGCTGAACGAGAGCACCGGGTCTGACCAGCGCATGTTCTTTTCGGCGCGCAGCCCCCCGACGACCTCGGCCAGGACGTTTGAGAGCACATCCAGGACCGGGCGGCCGGACTGCGTCCTGGCGACCGCGGCGTGATCATGACCGCCGATGTCGGCCCTGACGACGTCGCCAAGGTCGGCCCGCTGACCCCGCAGGAAACCCCGCAGCGCCTTGGTCGGTTCACCCGCGGCATCGTAGGCGGCGGCCCACTTCGGGCCCTTGACCAGGCGCTCGGCGTCGGGCTCATATGCGGCGACGGACTGGACGGTGGCCACGATCCGCCGGGGGGTGCCCTCGACCGTCACCCGGCCGTGGTCCAGCCGGGTGGCCGCAAGACAGACGGTCAGCGCCTCCCGGACGGCCACGATGGTCGGCCGCACGACCTGAGGTGGCAGTTCCTCCACGCCGATCTCCAGCAGCAACGTCTGGGGCTCGGCGGGCAGGGCGACGCGCTCGTCGGGTCCGTCGGGTCCGTCGGGTCCGGCCAGCGCCTCCCGCTGACGGTCTGAGCCAGACGTGGCCTCGCGGTGCTCCTCAGAGCGCAAGAGGGGGAAACCCAGCTCCTCGCGGCGGTCCACCCACAGGGTGCACACGTCGTGAGCCAACCGGCGCATCGTGGCGAACGACCGGGCGCGCTCGGTCGTGCTGATGGCACCCCGGGAGTCCAAGACGTTGAAGGCGTGGGAGGACTTGAGCAGGTAGCCGTGGGCCGGAACCGGCAGCCGCGCGTCGATCAGCCGCTGGGCCTCCGCGGTGTATGCCTCGAACAGGGACCGGTTCGTCGGTACGTCGGCGTCGTCCAGGTAGTACCGCGACATCTCGTATTCGGCCTGGCCGAAAGCCTCCCCGTAGGAGATCCCGGGCGCGTAGACGATGTCCTTGAAGTGGGTGACCTGCTGCACTGCCATCAGGATGCGTTCCATCCCGTAGGTCAGCTCGACCGCAACAGGATCCAGGTTGAGCCCGCCGACCTGCTGGAAGTAGGTGAACTGGGTGATCTCCATCCCGTCGAGCCACACTTCCCAGCCGAGCCCCCAGGCACCGATCGCCGGCTGGGCCCAGTTGTCCTCGACGAACCGGACGTCGTGAGCGCGCAGGTCGATGCCCAGGGCTTCGAGGCTGCCCAGGTACTGCTCCTGCGGGTCACCCGGGTCCGGTTTGAGGATGACCTGGTACTGAGTGTGCGTCTGAAGCCGGTTCGGGTTCTCCCCGTACCGGGAGTCATCCGGGCGCACCGACGGCTCCACGTAGGCAACCCGCCACGGTTCGGGGCCGAGGACCCGCAGGATGGTTGCGGGGTTCATGGTGCCGGCGCCGACCTCGGTGTTGAACGGCTGAGCCAGCAGACACCCTCGCCGGATCCAGTAGTCGGCCAGGATGCGCACGGCGTCTTGCATGGTCAGCACGATGGCTAGGGTAGCGAACCGGGTGTCCTGCAGCGGTCGACGCCCGACCAGCGAACGACACGTTGTACCAGTGTCTTGACGCCACGGAACAATGGGGCGAAGCTGAGTTTGTCACCCATCCGTAGGACAAGGATTACGAAACATGACTGAATTGGGCGCTCCCGCCGCCGTTACCGATGTGGCCACCGACCCCCGGCGCAGTGCGGTGTCCCGATGAGCGTCGGCGTCACCATCGACCCTGGCGACCCCACGCCTCCCTACGAGCAGCTGCGCCGACAGCTGGCCACCCTCATCGCCTCGGGCACCCTCCAGGCCGGAGAGCGACTCGCCCCGGTGCGCCAGCTCGCGGCCGATCTGGCACTGGCACCGGGCACGGTGGCCCGCACCTATAGGGAGCTGGAATCCGCCGGCCTGGTCGACACCCGTCGCGGTGCGGGGACCATTGTGCGGACCTCGGCCAAGCCGATGTCCGCACAGGAGCGTCAACGCAGGCTTGCCGATCTGGCCTCGGACTTCGTCGGCCAGGCCCGCTTGATGGGGGTCGCCGACGAGGCCATCGAGGCCGCCGTCCGAGACGGCCTGGGGTGATCGAGGCGGACCGCCCGGAGGTGCCTCACATCCCGGGGGGCTGGCGCGTCTACAGGGTGTGAGGATGCGTGAGCCGTTCGAACGGGTGGTCGGTCAGCACGGGCCAACCGTTCTGAGGGTGTGCCGGGCCGTGCTGGGCCCGACCGATGCCGAAGACGCCTGGGCCGAGACCTTCTTGGCCGCACTGCAGGCCTATCCGGATCTCCCCCCGGAGGCAAACCTCGAGGCCTGGCTGGTGACGATCGCGCACCGCAAGGCGATCGACGTCACCCGCCGGGCCGCACGCCGTCCGATCCCGGTCTCCGATCCGGACCGGCACATCGGGGGCCCCGGCCGTGACGCCGGCGCCCATTCCCCTACCTATTCCAACGCCTCTTCCGGCGGCCACGCCCGCGATCCCTCGGACGCGGCCGCCGCGGCAGTCGACCTCTACGCTGCGCTGGCCAGGCTGCCACCAAAGCAACGCCACGCCATCGCCTACCACCACCTGGCCGGCCTGCCGCACGCGCAGGTGGCTGAGGTCATCGGTGGCAGTGTCCAGGCCTCTCGCCGCGCCGTGGCAGACGGAATAGCGACGCTACGACGGCGTCTGACCGACCCCCAGGAAGAGGAGGATCATGATCGACGCCATCGCCGCCGCTGACCCGCGCGAATCGGCTCTTCTCGACGGGCTTCACGTGCGGCTGGAGCGCTCCGCGGCCGCCGCCCAGAGCCTCGACATCGCTTATCGCACCATCGACTCGCCCATCGGCGGGTTGTTGCTGGCACGAACCCCCGTCGGCCTGGTCCGGGTTGCCTTCGCCGTCCAGGACCTCGATGCCGTCCTGGACGAACTGGCCCGGCTGGTCAGTCCGAGGATCCTGCGTTCAGCCGGGTCGTTGGACGCGGAGGCACGGGGGTTCGAGGCCTACTTCGCGGGCTCCGCTCGCCTCGACCTGCCCCTCGACTGGCGGCTGAGCTCCGGATTCCGCCGGCAGGTGCGCCGGCACCTCGCCGGTATCCCGTATGGCCGGACCGAGAGCTACGCCCAGGTTGCTGCGGCGGTGGGACGGCCGGCGGCGGTTCGAGCCACCGGCTCGGCCTGCGCGACCAACCCGCTGCCCATCGTCGTGCCCTGCCACCGAGTGGTTCGTAGCGACGGCTCGCTCGGCGGGTACCTCGCCGGTCTGAACGCGAAACGCACACTGCTACAACTGGAATCACTCAACCCTCGGGAATGGGCGCGCCACCACGAGTGACCGCTCTCGGCGCCTACCGACGCATCTCAGTAACGACGAGGGGTGGGCGGATTGAACCGAAGCAGGCCGCCGCTGGCTAGGAATCCGCGAGCACACCGATGACGGGGTTCCACTCAGTCACCCGCGTCTGGGTCACCAAGCCCGCGGTCTGAAACGGATCATCGGCCACCAGCCCATCGAGCGCCTGGCGATCCGGAGCCCGGAAGATGAGCAGCGCCCGCCCGGGTGCACCGACCCCGAGATAGGGCCCGGACGCGATCACCGCACCGTCGATCGCGAGCCGGGACAGGTAGGACCGGTGCTCGGTCCTGGTGGCATCCAGGGCGGCGGTGTCCTCGACGTAGCTGTACTCGACCGCGAAGAATGCCATGCCCCGCACTCTACGGCGCGGGTCCGGGCGGATGGGTCAGTCCCCTCGGGCTCCGACGGGGTACTGGCCGAGCAGTTGATACCTGGGCCGCCGATGGGGACCCTGACCGAGCTGGGACTCGATCAGGCTGATGCCCGTCACCGGCCACAGGGGCCCCTGGTAGGCGCTCAGAACGGTCAGCCACGCGGTCACATTGGCCGGCCGCGGCAGCCGGGCGAGGGTGACATGGGGGCTGAAGCGACCTGCGGCGACCGCGGCCCCGGCCTTGGCTCCGGCCGCCCGGGAGCCCACCGCGAGCCGGTCCAGCTCGGTCGCGGCGTCGTGGCCAGGGCGCCATGGCGGATCGTGTCGCGCCGGGAACGTTGGGTGCACCCCACACCAGAGCACCCGGGCTCCGACGGGGTCCGGAAAAGCTCCGCCGCCGCCCAGGCTCAGCTCGAACGGGTGTCGCTTGGCCGCCGCGCGCGTCAGCCGTTCGCCCAGGTCGTCGAGGTGACGGTCGGCAACCTCGGGGAAGAACGCGAGCGTGACATGCCACTGGTACGGCTGGGTCCAGCGCAGCGCCCGCCCCGCCTCCCAGCGCGGAGCCATGAAGTCCTCCAGATCCTGCAACGCCGGCTCGGGAGGCAGCACCGCGACGAACAGACGCACAGACTGAGGGTCGTCAGAATCCGACGTGCCGGTGCACGCGCAGGAAGGTCGGCTCGAAGCCCAGGCCGGACCAGGTCGGGCCGGACGTCAGATTGGTGGCCCGCCAGTCGGCCGCCACGCTGCGATAACCCTCCTGGGCGGCCCAGTAGAGCAGGGACTCCCCCAAAGCCTTGCCGATGCCGAGCCTCCGGTAATCGGGCAGCACTGCGACATAGCCGACGAACCCGGCGTGGTCGGGACGCAGCAGTCCGAAGTGGATGCTGGACATCTCGATGTCGGCGCCAATGGCGGAGCCGACGATCTCGCCCCGATACTCGGCCACGAACGGGATCAGGCTGGGGGCGTCCATCTCCTCGTGCCACTCGGCCTCACCCTCGCGGACGTCCGGCACCCCCATCTGCAGGCGGAACACCGGGGACTGTCGCTGATGCTGGGGCAGCACCTGGTCCAGACGGGCCAGGGCGGGAATGTCCGCCGGGACGCCCTGCCGCACCGACACCCCGTCAGGCAGGTGCGGCGGGGTGTGCATCGGCGCGCGAGCGGCGTGGAAGTGTTGCAGCCCGAACGCGAGCGTCCACCAGGCGTGCTCCATCTCGGGGTCACCCGCGGGAGTCAGCGCGTAATGGGCGACCCGGCCCTGGTCGACCCACGACTGAGCCGCATCCCCGTAAAGCAGACGTAACGCTTCCGCGTCCGGAGCGGCGAAGCCGGCACTCTCCACCCACACGTTCGGACCCCAGCGCTGCCGGTTCTTGGTCACCCCGACCATGTATCCGACCATCGTGTCGCCATCAAGCAGAACCGACCCGGATGCGGCCCCGGTCTGCCACAACATCCCCACCTCGGCTGCGGCCCGGTCCCACTCGGCGTACACCGGGTCCAGGTATGGCTGTCGGGCCAGGTGATCGCGATGCCTGTCGGCCAGTAGCCGTCCGGCGTCGGGGATGTCGGCGGCGGTGAACGGCCGCACGCTCCGGTATCGCATCGAGACTCCCTCGTGGCCTAGGAACGGCGTCACACCCGACGACCGGCCGTGGGTGCTCGTTGCGACAGTACACGCCGGACCGCCGCCACGCCCCGAGTGGGCGGACTCGTCGGACACCTGCGCAGAGGGCAGCCTGGGTGCTACCCGACCGGTGAAGGCCCCGCCGCTCGGCCGGGTCGCGGTCCCGGTGGACCTACCGACGGGACCGCCCACAGGGCGACGACCAGCAACACCACCACGACCGACAGTGCCCGCAGCACCCCCACCCGGTCGCCGAGGAACCCCAACAGCGGGGGCCCGGCCAGGAACGCCGTGTATCCGATCGTCGAGACGACGGCCAGGCGGGCGGGGGCTAGCTCGACATCGTCCGCGGCCGCGCTCATCCCCACCGGAAAGCCCAGCGATACCCCCACCCCCCAGACGACCGCGCCCCCGACGGCCAATGGCAGCGGGCCGACCACCACCAGCGCGGCCCCCACTCCCGCGGTCAGGAAGAGAACTCGTAGCAGGCGCACCCGACCGTATCGATCCAGAAGCCCGGTGCCGACGACCCGCCCCGCCGTCATCGCCATGAGGAACGCCGTGAACACCAGCACACCGGCCCATGACGGCAGCCGGTAGCCGTCCACCATGGCCACCGACAGCCAGTCGCTGGCGGTGCCCTCCCCGAACGCCGCGGCCAAGACGACCAGTCCGACCCCCAGCGTGCGCGGTTCGGTCCACGCCGACCGTACCCGGCGGCCGGGGCCTCGGACGGGGTCGTGGGCCGCGCCGCCGGTGTGGGCTGGTCCCGGTGCGGCCGCCGGGTGGGAGGTGCCGCTCTCAGGCAGGAACCCGGCCACGCCGCGGACCACCAGGGTGACCATGCAGGCGCCGACGACCAGAAAGTGCCATCCGATCGGTAGTCGCCACCCCGCCATCGCCGAACCGATCAGCGCTGCCGCCACGGTGCCCAGGCTGAACGCCGCGTGAAAGCGCGGCATGACGGCGCGGCCAAGACGCTGCTCGACGACCGC
Organism: Dermatophilaceae bacterium; assembly: GCA_035633615.1. GTDB lineage: Bacteria > Actinomycetota > Actinomycetes > Actinomycetales > Dermatophilaceae > JADJTI01. Next base: position 79,230 of record DASQEP010000083.1, on the reverse strand, counting down.
GCCGTGCAGGTTCATGGCGACGTCCCACTGCCCCATTCCGAACCCGACCACGAACAGGCACCCGGTCAGGACCACGACCGAGGCCAACACCGTGGTGGCCGCCCCGGCCCCGACCAGGCCCAGCGCACAGACGCCGGCCGCGACCGCCACGGTCCGCCGGGCGCCCAGGCGGCGGACCACCAACCCGGCCGTCGGCAGGCCCAGCACGGACCCCGCCGATAGCCCCAACAGCACCCAACCGAGCTGCCCTGGAGTCAGGGCCAGCCGGTCCCGGGCGTCGGGGATTCGGGACACCCAGGTGGCAAACGTGACTCCGTTGAGGAAGAAGACGATCGCGACAGCCACCTTGGCGCGGTCGACGACCGGATCCACGTAGCGGGCCGCGGTCTTTCTCACCTACGCCCCCTCGCCGGTCGATCGGGACGTCCAGCCCTGCCCAGCCTCTCACCCGGACCCCGGGTCGCACCCATCACGCGGCGCCTACCCGGGTAACGGTCATCGCCAGCAGCGGGGACTGCGGACATGACAGCGCCGATGACAAAGGCGTGTCGAGCCCGCGTCGCACCCCGGATGGGGTGCATCGAGTTGCCGGACCGCCTAGCCTCCAGCCATGAGCACCCAGCCCGACCCGTCGGCGGTCCCGGCCGCGCAGGCTCCCCGGCGCAGCGAGAAGGGCCGGCCGCTGGTGGTCCTGTCAGGGGTGAACAAGCACTTCGGCGACCTGCACGTGATGCGGGACATCGACCTGACCATCCATGAGGGGGAGGTCGTCGTCGTCATCGGGCCGTCGGGGTCCGGCAAGTCCACCCTTTGCCGCACCATCAACCGGCTGGAGACCATCGAGTCGGGCGCAATCACCATCGACGGGTCACCGTTGCCGGCCGAGGGCAAGGAACTGGCCAAGTTGCGCGCGGAGGTTGGCATGGTGTTCCAGCAGTTCAACCTGTTCGCCCACAAGACGATCCTGGACAATGTCACCCTCGGTCCGATGAAGGTCCGAGGCCTGTCCCGGCAGGCCGCCCAGGACAAAGCGCGGGAGTTGCTCGACCGGGTCGGCGTCTCCGAACAGGCCGACAAGTATCCGGCGCAGCTGTCCGGGGGTCAGCAGCAGCGCGTGGCCATCGCCCGATCGCTGGCGATGGACCCCAAGGTGATGCTGTTCGACGAGCCGACCTCGGCGCTGGACCCGGAGATGATCAACGAGGTCCTGGAGGTGATGGATCGCCTGGCCAGGTCAGGGATGACGATGGTCGTGATCACCCATGAGATGGGCTTCGCCCGGCGGGCCGCCGACCGGGTGGTGTTCATGGCCGATGGCCAGATCGTGGAGGACACCGACCCCAACTCCTTCTTCTCCAACCCGACGTCCAACCGCGCCAAGGACTTCCTCAGCAAGATCCTCACCCACTGAACAGGCCCGCCCAGCCGGCGCACCATTGCGATCGCCGGGCCAGACAACAAGGAGAACCACCATGAAAGCTCGCCTTCTCCCTCTCGCGGCAGCGGCCGCGGCGTGCGCACTCAGCCTGTCCTCCTGCGGAGGCGGCAGCACCACCCCCTCGGGCTCCGACACGGCGGGCACCCTGCGGATCGGCATCAAGTTCGACCAGCCCGGTCTGGGCCTGAAGCAGGGCAGCGAATACACCGGCTTCGACGTCGACGTGGCCCGCTACATCGCCAAGGAACTGGGCAAGGAGGGCAAGATCGAGTTCAAGGAGGCCCCCACACCGCAGCGTGAGGTGCTGATCGAGACCGGTCAGGTCGACTACATCGTGGGCACGTACTCGATCACCGACGCCCGCAAGCAGAAAGTGTCCTTCGCCGGTCCCTACTTCGTCGCCGGGCAAGACCTCCTGGTCCGCAGCACCGACACCAACATCACCGGCCCGGAAAGCCTGACCGGCAAGAAGCTGTGCTCGGTCAAGGGGTCAACGCCGGCCAAGAAGGTCAAGGACCTGTACCCGCAGACCCAGCTGCAGGAGTACGACACCTACTCCAAGTGCGTCGAGGAGCTGGCTGCAGACACGATCGACGCAGTGACCACCGACAACACCATCCTCGCCGGGTACGCCTCGCAGCCGCAGTACGCGGGCAAGCTGCGGCTGGTCGGCAAGACGTTCTCCACCGAGAACTACGGCGTCGGCCTGAAGAAGGGCGACACCGCGATGTGCCAGAAGATCACTGACGCGCTGAACAAGATGATCACCTCCGGTGAATGGCAACAGATCGTGACGAAGAACTTCGGCCCAGCCGGATTCAAGGTCGACACCAAGGCCAACCCGCCGAAGCCCGCCGCCTGCGCGTAGCCCCACATGATCGAGCTGCTCTCGACCTTCGATGTCCTGGGCGCCTTCTGGATGACGGTGCAGCTGACCGTCTATTCGGCCTTCGGAGCCCTGGCCATCGGGACGATCGTCGCGGTGATGCGGCTGTCGCCGGTGCCGTTGTTGCGGTGGATGGGCGCGGCCTACATCAACGTAATCCGGAATACCCCGTTGACGCTGGTGATCGTGTTCTGCCGGTTGGGGCTGTTCGTCAACCTCGGGGTGCGGCTGGCCGACCCGAGCTCGCCCACGTCGAACGCGGACACGAACATGCGGCTGGGCATCCTCGGGTTGTCGGTGTATACGGCGGCGTTCGTCTGCGAGGCCCTGCGGTCCGGGGTCAACACGGTGCCGGTGGGGCAGGCCGAGGCGGCGCGCTCGATCGGGCTGGGTTTCGGGCAGACCCTGCGGCACGTCGTGCTCCCGCAGGCGTTCCGGGCGGCGATCACCCCGTTGACCAACGTGCTCATCGCGCTGACGAAGAACACCACGGTCGTGTCGATCATCGGGGTTGCCGAGGCGTCCTACCTGATGGCGGAGATGATCGATCAGCGCCCGGATGTGCTGTACCTGGTGTTCGGCATCTTCGCGATCGGGTTCGTCATCCTGACGCTCCCGATCGGGGTGGCGCTGACCTCGATGTCCCGCCGGTTGACGGTGAAGCGGTGAGCCCGGTCAGCGCCCCGGTCAGCCCCCCCCTGCGCGCCCGATGAGCGGCCCCGCGCAGTTGTTCGACGCGGTCGGACCCCGCGGCCGCGCCCGGCAGCGCATCTTCGGGGTCGTCGCCTCGGTGATAGCCCTGACGCTTGGGGGGTTCGCGCTCATCCGGCTGGGTGAGAAGGGCAACCTGGCCCCGGAGAAGTGGTCGCCGTTCGCCACGTCCGTGCTCTGGCAGGAGTACCTGCTACCGGGCCTGGTGGGAACCATCAGGGCCGCCATCATCTCCGTGGTGCTGGCGACCACCCTGGGGTTGCTGCTGGGGGTGGGGAGGCTGTCCACCCTGCCTCCGTTGCGCTGGCTCAGTTCGGTGTTGGTCGAGTTCTTCCGGGCTGTTCCGGTTCTGATGATGATGCTGTTCGCCTTCGCGGTGTTCTCCTTCAATCGCGTCTTCCCTTCGGAGTACTTGTCGTTGGCGGCCGTGGTCACCGGGCTCACGCTGTACAACGGCGCGGTCATCGCCGAACTGCTCCGGGCGGGGGTTCAGAACCTGCCATCCGGGCAGCGTGAGGCCGGCCTGTCGGTCGGGCTGACCCCGGCTCAGGCTCTCCGTCACGTGCAGCTGCCCCAGGCGCTGACCGCCATGCTGCCGGCCCTGGTCAGTCAGCTCGTCGTGGTGCTCAAGGACTCGGCCTTGGGTTACGTGATCACCTACGAGGAGCTGCTGAACAAGGCGACCCAGATCGGCACCGCCTACGCCAACGTGGTGCCGGCCCTGACGGTGGTGGCGCTGCTGTTCATCCTGCTGAACGCCGCGCTGACGATGCTGGCCGGCCGGGTCGAGCGGCGGCTGCTGCGGCGCGGTCACACCAGTGCCATCCTGGGGGACCCGACCCGGGTTCAGCCGACGATGGAGCCCGCCGACCCGTGACCGCCGGACGACACCAGCGCCGCGTCGGGAGGGCGCAGCGTCGGGAGGGTGCCGTCCGCACGGGTGCGCCAACCGCCGCTCAGCTGGGGGGTCCGCTACGACCAGCTGTGCGCCACGTCGATGACGAGCATCTGGCTGGTGCCGCGGCGCAGGACGAACGCGCGCATCGGGAGCCGCGCGCGAACACCCAAGCCGATCGTGGTCTGCCCCTCGAAGCTGCCCGCCCAGGACGCCTGCCGGAAGGTCCGGTATCCGCCCAAGGCCACCAGCTCGGTCCGCGAACGGGGCCGGTAGGTGGATCGGCCCACGCTATCGTAGGCGGCCGCGCGGACGACCACGGCCAGCCTCGCTGCCCCGCGCAGCGGGACGACGGCCCCCGAGCCGTCCTGGTAGACCCGCGGGACGTACCTGACGTCGTAGCCGGCGTTCGTCCGGGATCCGGCGAGGTCGACGACGAGCCGGTCGTAGCACGCGTGCCGGCCGGCCCGGACGCTGCGGACCGTGGCTGCGTTGACCGTCCCGGCCGCCTTCGGCCCGGAACCCCACCGCAGCCGGCAGGTCGTCGGACTCACCGCGGTGCGGGCCGCCCCCGTGGGCACGGCGGCTACGGCGGCTACGGCGGCTGGGGGCGCGGCGACGGCAGAGGCCGCGGGCACAGCGACGGCGCCGACGGTTCCCGTGATGACGGCGGCGGCGAGGGCCGCCGTGCGCATCCGGCTGACAAGCCCGCACGTCGAGAACGCCTGGTACATGACTTACCCCGATCTCCCTGCGGCCGCCACGGCGCCCGCTGCGATCCACCCCAGGCCGGGGCGGGCAGCCAACCCGCCGGCGACGCGGACGCGCTGCACCTCTCAGTGTGCCCTTCGTCGGGGGTGTCTGGTGGTGACCGGTGGTCGGCCGGTGGCCGGCTGGGCGGCGCGCGTAGGTGGAGCCGGCGGTCGTCCGTGCCATCAACCGCCGGAAAGCAGCCGGCTGCGGCGGTTCACTTCGTGTGGTTGGCGTCTCGCTCCCGCACTATTCGCGTGAGATCGCCTTTTCGGGACCTCACCGGCGCAGTTCCGGGCCGCTCCTCCAGGATCAGCCGAGCACCTGAAGTTGGGACCGGGTAGGCAGATCTTGCCCGGTGATGTGCTTCGCTGATCGTCGAACCGCCTCCCCCGACGAGCCGGGCTCGACGAACACCGTTGGCTTGTCAGTGGATCCGAGCCCGTAGCCCGGCAGCATCTCGCCCCGGGGCCGTCATGGCCATCGCAGATGCCTGGGTGCTCTCCGGGCGCGTCGGGCGCCAGCAGATCACCGGCGGCGTGGCCACCGGCACCTCCGACCGGCGTCGGCTGGGACCACGCCTTGGCTGCCTACAACGCGGTGCGCCCTCTCCACACCTGGCGGGTGCGGGCGACCGGCCGCGAGTGGAGCGGAGCTGTGGCACCACGACGGGGCCAACTGTGAGCCCCGGTTGACTCCCCGACCGACGGGTCAGGCGAATGCTCAGCGACTGGTCAAGGTTGTCGGGTGATTGGTGCCGGATGCTCGGCCGTCGGCGCCGACCACCCGGCGCAGCAGATCGACGAAGTCGGATCTCTGGGACTCGGGCAGGTTGACCATCACCCGGCTCTGTACCTCGTGGACGACATCGCTGGTCAGGCGCAGCAACTCGGCACCATCCGCGGTCAGGGTGATGAGCCGGGTCCGCCGGTCCCCCGGGTCCGGGCGCCGGCGCACCAGTCGGCGTTCCTCCAGATCGTCGACAAGGGCCACCACGGCACTCGGGTCGAGCCCCAGCGCCGCGGCCACCTGGCGTTGCGCAGTGCCCTCCCCGGTGGCGGCGAGCCGTAGCGCGGCGTGATGACGTGCGCGTAGACCATACGGTTCCAGCGCGGCCTGGGCTGCCCGAACCGCCGCGGCCGACGCCCGGGCGAGCAGGATGACGACGTCCTCGGTGATCGAGGAGGGCATCACAGCGGGCGCGGCCTGGGTCACACTGGCAACTATTCCACACCGGCGGCCCCTCTATGATTGGCTATGTCAATCATTCGTAGCTACAACCATCTAGCTGAACTGATGGAAGGCCAGGCGATGCCGGCGGCCATACTCCTGGGAGAGGATGGGGCCACCAGCCGGCTCGCCCGGCCGCGGTCGCCCGTTGAGACGGACCGAGCCGGCGCTACCGCCACCTGCCTCGGCCACAACGTGACAGGAGACACGCGTGCCGACAACGCTGCTGTGGTTCCGCCGTGACCTTCGGCTGGCCGACCTGCCGGCGCTCGCGGCCGCCCACGACGCGGCCGGTGACGGCCAGATCCTGCCCGTGTTTGTCGTCGATCCGGTGTTGTGGTCCGGCTCCGGGGCGGTCCGCACGCACTGCCTGGTGGAGGCCCTGGAGGGGGTGCGCAGAGCAACCGACGGGGCCCTCGTGATCCGGACCGGGCCCGCCGCTACCGTCATTCCGCAGCTGGCCCGCGAGGTGGGCGCGAGCAGCATCCACGTCAGCGGCGAGACGACCCCGTACGGGCGTCGGCGCGATGAGGCCGTCCGCACCGCCCTGTCCGGCACCCCGGGCCCTGCCGGGGCCGGTGCCCGCGACCAGGTCGACCTGGTGGCCACCGGCACCCCCTACGCCGTGGGTCCGGGCCGCCTGCACACCCAGGAGGGGCGCCCCTTCCGGGTGTTCACGCCGTTCTCCCGAGCCTGGCGCGAGCACGGTTGGCCCGCACCGGCGGAGGTCCCCACCGGGGTGCGCTGGCTGACCGGGGTGGCCGGGGAGGACCTGCCCGCCGCTCCGGAAGGTGCCGGTGCCGGGTCCGTACCGGTCACCGAGGCCGGGGCGCGCCGGCGATGGTCGGCGTTCCTCGCCGCCGGCCTCGACCACTACGACAGCACCCGGGACCGTCCCGACCTCGACGGCACCTCGCTGATGTCGGTTCACCTGAAGTTCGGGACCATCCACCCGCGTACTCTGCTGGCCGACATCGCCCGGCATCCGGGGGCGGGATCCGCGGCAGCCATCCGGTTCGTCACGGAGCTGTGCTGGCGGGAGTTCTACGCGGACGTCCTATGGCACAATCCCGGCTCGGCGTGGGCCGACCTGCGGGACGGTCTGGCCGGGCTGCGCTACCGGGATCCCGCCACCGACTCCGCCTGCGCGGCGGACCTCGAGGCGTGGCGGCAGGGCCGGACCGGGTACCCGCTCGTGGACGCGGGGATGCGCCAGCTGAGGACCGAGGGCTGGATGCACAATCGGGTCCGGATGGTCACCGCCTCCTTCCTGACCAAGGACCTGCACGTGTGGTGGCCGGTGGGGGCGCGGCACTTCCTCGCCCTGCTGCGGGACGGCGACGTGGCGTCGAACAACCACGGCTGGCAGTGGACGGCGGGCACCGGCACGGACGCGGCGCCCTATTTCCGCGTGTTCAACCCGGTCACTCAGGGCTCGCGGTTCGACCCGCAGGGCGACTACGTGCGCCGGTACATCCCGGAGCTGCGGCACCTGCCCGGGTCCGCGGCCCACGAGCCATGGACGCATCCGGAGGGGTACCGGCACGGGTATCCGCCCCGGATCGTCGATCACGCGCAGGAGCGCCGGGACGCGTTGGCCCGATATGAGCAGGCCCGCGCGGCCGGCACCGCCTGACGGCCGACCTGCGTGGCCGGAAGCGGCCGACTCGCCCGGTCCGGGTCATGCCCGCAACAGGACGTCCAGTCGACGCCGCGCTGCCCACATCCCCGCTAGCCCCATGACCAGCAGGTACGCGACGGACAGCGCGGAGGGCAGCCCCACGCCACCGACGGTCAGCTCCCGGCACAGCACGACCCCCCGGTACAGCGGGGTCACCTCCACCACCCAGCGACCCCACTCACCCAACACCTCCACCGGGAAGAAGGTCCCCGAGAACAGTGTCAGCGGGGTCAACACGAGGCTGATGTACTCGAAGTGCTGCCAGGTCGTCATGTAGGTGGTCAGGGTCATCGCGACGGCACCGCAGGCGAACCCGAGCAGCAGCGCGGCCGGTACAGCCAGCACCCCCCACCACGACTCGACCAGGCCCATCGCCGCCATGATGGCCAAGAAACCGGTGGCGTAGATGCCGCCTCGGATCAGTGACCACAGCGTCTCTCCGATCGCGACGTCGGCGGTCGTCATCGGCGTCGCGAGCACCGTGTCGTAGAGCTTGTCGTAGCGCAGCCGAAAAAACAGGTTGAACGTCGCGTCCAGCACCGAGCCGTTCATGGCGGACACGGCAAGCATGGCGGGGGCTACGAAAGCGGCGTAGGACAGGGTCCGCCCGTCGACCTGGAACCCGACGATGAGGGCACCCACCCCGACCCCGATGGAGAACAGGTAGAAGATCGGCTCCAGCATCCCGGTCAGGAAAACGAACCAGCCGCGCCGGTAGACCAGGTAGTGCCGACCCACCAGGCGCCAGGCCCTCATGAGACGATCCGGTGGCGCAGCGAGCGGACCGCCGCGACGGTCCCGAGCGCCCCGACGAGGATCAGGTAGCCGAGGTGTACCGCCAGCATCCCTGCCGACGGGACTCCCGCGGCGAGCATTCGGGTCAACTCCACCCCGTGCCACAACGGGGTCGCCTTGGCGGCGGCCTGCAGAGCGGGAGCCAGGTTGGCGACCGGGAAGAAGGCGCCCGAGAAGAAGAAGACCGGCAGGAAGACCGCCCGGTAGACCACGGAGAACGCCGAGTCCGACCGTGCCCGCGCGCCGACGATGTAGAACAAGGCGGCGAAGACCCAGCCGACGAGCAACTGCACTCCGAACACCGCGAGCGCCCACCACGCCGACCGGAACACGCCCACGACTGCCAGCACCGCCATGAACACCGCAGCCGTGGTGGCCAGTCGAAACAGCACGTAGAGAAGGTGGGCCAGCACCACGTCGGGGACAGTCAACGGGGTGACGATCATCGCGTGGTAAGTCTTGTTCCAGGTGATCCGGGCCATGACCGGCCAGAGCACCTCCTGCACCGCGATCTGGGCCATCTGCCCGGCCAACAGGCCGGTGGCAACGAACTCCAGATAGCTGCGGGCAGGTGCCAGATCCGGCCGAGCGGCATCGACGTATCCGCCGAGCACGCCGCCCAGGGCCGCGAGCAGGAGCACCGGGGTCAAGAAGGAGTAGACGACTGAGCCACGCCAGGTGCGTCGATACACGGTGACCCAGTAGTCGAACTGACGGGTGACGAGACTGAGATGGCCGGCCCGGCGGCGCGCCGCCACCGGGTGGGGCCATGGCTGGAGGCGGGCCGGCGAGGCCATCAGTCGACCAGAGTCCGGCCGGTCAGGGTGAGGAAGACATCCTCCAGGGTGGACCGGCGGACCAGCACTGCCTGTGGGTTCAGGCCGCGCCGGTGGGCCTCGGCTACCGCCTGCTCACCGTTCTCGGTGTACAACAGCAGCCGGTCCGGGAGCACCTCGACCCGGTCGGCCACGTCCGCCAGCTCGGACCGGTAGATCTCGTGGTCGACGACACCGAAACGCAGCTCGGCGACCTCCCTGGTCGAATGCCGGCGGATCAGCTCCGCCGGGGAACCCTGGGCGACGATGCGACCGCCGTCCATCACCACGAGCCGGTCACACAGCTGCTCGGCCTCGTCCATGTAGTGGGTGGTGAGGATCTGCGTGACCCCGTCCTGCTTCAGCCGGTACAGCCGTTCCCAGACAACGTGGCGGGCCTGCGGGTCCAGCCCCGTCGTCGGCTCGTCCAGCAGGAGCAGTTCCGGCTCGTTGATCAGGGACCGAGCGATGGTCAGCCGTCGTTTCATCCCACCGGACAGGTCCTCGACCTTCGCGTCGGCCCGTTCCGCGAGCTTGACGAAGTGAAGCAGTTCCTCGCTCCGGCGCCGTACCGCGGCTCGGGGCAGGCCGAAGTAGCGCCCGTACACGGTCAGGTTGTCCCGGACCGACAGCTCGTTGTCGAGGGTGTCCTCCTGCGGGCACACGCCCAGCCGGGCGCGGATCGCCGATCCCTCCCGGCGCGGATCCATCCCGAGCACCTCAAGCTCTCCCGACGAGATGGGGGAGGTGGTGGCGATCATCCGCATGGTCGAGGACTTCCCGGCGCCATTGGGGCCGAGGAAACCGAACACCTCACCGGCGTGGACGTCCACGTCGATACCGGCCACCGCCTCGAACGTGCCGAACCGCTTGCGGAGGGCGCGAGCGCGCACGAGCAGGGTGCCCCTGAGGTCAGTGGGCACGTTGTCTCGAGCATCCGACACGAGGTGCGGGTTCACCACGGGGACCGACGCTATCCCACCCGGCCGGGGTCAGACAGGAGCACATCCGGGTCTTTGACCAGGGGCGCACACGGTTACGGCCCCTCGTCAGGACGGGGCCCTGACAGAAAACCCCACCGACGTGCATCCTTGAGGGGCTCTGATAGAGAAGAGCACACGTACCGATCCTCTTCGAAAGGACCCAACCATGCGACGTCATGCCTTGCCTTTGACCATTGCAGGTATCACCCTGGCCGTCACGACGGCGGCCTGCAGCAGTTCCAGCACCCCTGCCACCACCGCCAGCCCCGAGGCCAGCGCGACCACGGCGGCTACCTCGGCCCCCGCCACCACGGACGCAATGACCACGGACACCATGTCCAAGGACATCGTCGACACGGCAGTGGCGGCCGGCGACTTCACCACCCTGGCCACCGCGCTGAAGGCGGCCGGACTGGTCGAGACCCTCAAGGGCCCGGGACCCTTCACCGTCTTCGCCCCGCCGGACAGTGCGTTCGCCAAGCTTCCCGCGGACACGCTGCCCACCCTGCTCAAGGACCCCAAGGGTCAGCTGACCAAGATCCTGACCTACCACGTCGTGCCGGGTAAGGTCATGGCCGCCGATGTGGCCGGCCTGGCCGGCAAGAAGGTCAAGACCGTGGAGGGCGGCGAGTTCACCGTCAACGTGGAGGGCGGGGCCGTGTCCCTGACCGACGGGACCGGCAAGAAGGTCAACGTCGTCAAGACAGACATCGTCGCCTCCAACGGAGTCATCCATGTCCTTGACGGCGTGTTGATGCCCCCGAAGTAGCACCTCCGCCCGGGTAGCAGCCTGGCGCCAGCCGGTCGTGCTCAGCCCGCGACGACCACTGTGATCGCGGCGGGTCCTGATGTGCTCGACATTCGAGCCGTCGGGACCCGCCGCATCCGTTGTTACCGAGGCTCTCTCTGGGTGGCCAGTCGGCTGGCTCTCCTGCGGCGCACGCTCTGGGTTAGCTCAGGCACACCCCGGGCAGTTCGAACCATCGCAGCTGCTCGAACTCAGGTGAGGTGCTCGCGGGTCGACTCCACGCGTGCGGGTCGACGTCCCCGGCTGCGGCGAACACCCGCCCGGCCTCAGCAAGATAGTCCGCCAGGGCGCTCTCGGGGGCAGTGGTGCGGTGGTGTGGGTACGTCATCCGGCCCTCGTCGTAGGAGACCATCGACAGCCGCAGCGGCGGCTCGACCGGACCCCGCTGGTGCCGCCACAGACCGCTCACCGGGTCGAACCGATAGTCGGGCAACAGTCGCCAGCCCTGCTCGGCCACCAACCGGACGGCCTCGATGACGTAGTCGACCACCCGCTCGCTGACGAAGTAGTTGAAGTTCACCCGAACCCAGCCGGGTTTGATCCCCTCACAGCCGTGGGTGATCTCCCTCTCGAACTCGTGTGATGTCTGCAGATCTATGCCCAGAAGCCGGTGTCCGTAAGGGCCGGCGCAGGAGCACCCCCCGCGGGCCTGGATCCCGAACAAGTCGTTGAGCAGGGCGACCACGTAGTTGTGATGGAGGTATCGACCCTCCGCCCGGCGGATCACGAAGGAGACGATGGACAGCCGCTCGGCGTCGATGTTGCCGAGGATCTCCACCGACGGCGTCGCCTGCCACGCCGACACGGCCCGCCGCAGGTAATAGTTCTCATGCGAGCGAATCACCTCCGCGCCGACCGCCTCTTTCAGCTGGAACACCAGGCCGGCACGGATGGATTCGACGATGGCCGGGGTGCCGCCCTCCTCCCGATGAACCGGATCGTCGAGATAGAAGTGCTCGGACGGATTGACGTAGGCAACGGTCCCTCCCCCCGGAACGTCCGGGACGCGATTGCGGCAGAGCTGCCTACGGATCACCAGGATCCCCGGCGTCGACGGCCCTCCGATGAACTTGTGTGGGGACAGGAACACCGCGTCTTTGCCCGCCTGAGGGTGGTCGGCGCAATCGGGGTGCAGGTCGATCTCGACATACGGCGCGGCGGCGGCGAAGTCCCAGAACGACAGGGCACCGTACCGGTGCAACAGGTCCGCGACAGCGCAGGTGTCGGTCACGATGCCGGTGACGTTGCTGGCCGCCGAGAACGACCCAATCCGCAAGGGGCGGCTGGCGTGCTCGACCAGGGCCGCCTCCAGCACGGCCAGGTCGATGTGCCCGTCGACGTCCTCAGGGATCTCGATGACGTCGGCGATCGACTCCCGCCACGGCAACTCATTGGAGTGATGCTCGTAAGGGCCGATGAAAACGACCGGCCGCTGATCGGCGGGGATGTGCTCGGACAGCCGGTAGCGATCCTCCAGCTCGGACGGAATCCGGAGACCGAGGATCCCGACGACCTTGTCGATCGCTGCCGTGGACCCGGCCCCGCAGAACATGACCAGGTCGTCTTCGTCGCCACGCAGGACGTCCCGGACGATCCGTCGGGCGTCCTCGCGCAACCGGGTCGTCTGCAGGCCGGTGCCGGATGACTCCGTATGGGTGTTGGCGTAGCAGGGCAACACAGCGTCGCGGATGAAGTCTTCGATGAAGCTCAGCGCACGCCCAGAGGCGGTGTAGTCGGCGTAGGTGACCCGGCGGGCCCCGTACGGGCCGACCATGACCTGGTCGTCGCCGATGACCGACTGACGGATCGTGCGCAAGAGTGGGGTCTCCGGCGGGGGCGCCGCCGTGATGACGGTCCGCGCGGTCTCGCCGTTGGCCGGCCTGTCGATGCTGAGCATGACGTATACCCCCGGGGGTTCAATGATCGTCCTCACACCGTGGCACCAAACCTCGTCTGGAACAAGACCGAGGCCGCTCCCCGCGGTGACACCGGCCTATCTGCCCGGTCAGGCCGCAGCCTGACGTTGGCAGCCCGTGGAACGGTGGGGTTGAGGCGCTGGCACCTCTACTGCGGATGCCACTCCACCCAGGGCGGCCCCCCACGGCGGGATCCCCCTGACCGAAATCCGAACGGAGCTCTCCTGGCACGCGCCTCGGGTGCAGCCCCACACGGCCCCGGTTGTCCGGTTCGGCCCCAGTGCCACCGTCGGACATCCATGATGGGTCATGGAGCCATCTGGTTCGACCTTCATCCCGACCTGGAAGCTCCGGCCGCCATCCCCGTCGAAGGGAGCGCGCCGACACCGTCGTCGTCGGTGCTGGAATCACGGGCCTCACGACCGCGCTTCTGCTTAAGCGCTCCGGACAGAGCGTCCTCGTCCTGGAGGACCGGCACATTGGCGCCGTCACCACCGGCCACAGCACCGCGAAGCTGTCGCTGCTGTATGGCCAGGTCTAGGCCGAGATCTTGAGACATCACTCCCACCAGGTGCTAAGTGCTTACGTCGAGGGCAACCGTGAAGGGCAAGCGTGGCTCACCCGACTGCTCGACGAGCACGGCATGAGTTACCAGCGGCGCACCCGATGGACGTACGCCAGCACCCGATCGGGGTACGGGGACCTGCGCAAGGAGTTCGAGGCGTGCCGAAGCGTCGGCGTCGACGTCCAATGGTCCACCGAAACCGAGCTCAGCTCCCGTACCGCGTCGAGGGTGCGTTGATGCTTCCCGACCAGGCCCAGATCGATCCGCTGGCCGTGCTCGACCTCCTGCGAGCCGAGTTCCTCCGAAACGGCGGCAGACTGGCCGAGGGCACGCGCGTCACCAATGCCACTTCGGGCTCACCGGCGACCATCACGACGACCCGAGGCACGCTGACCGCAGACCGGGTTGTGCTGGCCACCGGCACTCCCATCCTCGACCGGGGCGGGTATTTCGCAAAGCTGGTGCCGCTCCGCTCCTACGCGACGGCGTACCACGTCCCCAACAACCCCATCCCGCAGGGGATGTGCCTGAGCATCGACCAGCCGCCGCGCTCCTTGCGCTCCGTCCCGACGCCGGACGGCGAGTTGTTGATGGTCGGCGGGAACGGCCACATCACTGGCCGCACGGACTCGGAGGCGGCCGCTGTGGCGGACCTCGAGGACTAACAAGGCAGATGTTCCCCGGTGCTGAGCGGACCCACGCGTGGTCGGCCCAGGACTACCGGTCCATCAACCGCGTGCCGTTCGTCGGTGTGCTGCCGCGCGGGGGCAAGGCCATCTACGTCGCGACCGGCTTCAACAAGTGGGGCATGACCAACGGCGTAGCTGCCGCGCTGAACCTGAGTGCACAGATCTTGGGCGGCACGGTGCCGTGGGCGGAGACGCTTGGCCGCCGGGTCACCACTCCGGCGGGCGTGCTCAGTGCCATCAAGGAGAACGCCGGCGTGGCGGGTGAGATGGTCAAGGACTGGGTTGCGGCGGAGCTGAAGCCGCTGCCCGATGAGACTCCCGCGGAGGGCGAGGCTGTCGTGGGCCGTGAGGCAGGCCGTCCCGTCGGCGTCTCGACGGTTGCGGGGCACACCAGCAAGGTCTCGGCAATCTGTCCTCACCTGGGCGGGGTGCTGCGCTGGAACAACGCGGAGCAGACCTGGGATTGTCCGTTGCGCGGCTCCCGGTTCAACGTCGACGGGACGCGCTTGGAAGGCCCCGCGGTCGACGACCTGAGCCAGTTGCCGTAGCGACCTCACCTGGGTGGAACATGTCGTTGTCTGGCGACGGAAAGCCCGGTCCATTCTGACCCGTGGCGGGACAACCCCTGCACGTTGCGCGTCATTCTCGGCCCCCGCGACGACTGGGTCGCCGGCGCTGCGAACCTGCTGCGGACGAATTGGACGGTCTCGACCCGCGCCGACCGTGTGGGCATCCGGCTGGAGGGTCACTCGCTGGCTCGCGAGCCGGCCTACAAAGATCGGGAGCTGCCCAGCGAGGGAACCGTCCGTGGGGCGATTCAAGTCCCGCCCGACGGTCAGGCCGTGCTCTTCGGTCCAGACCACCCGCTCACCGGGGGTTACCCCGTCGTCGCCGTCGTCATCGACGCCGATCTCGATGCCACGGCTCAGCTTCGACCAGGGCGGCTGGTGTGCTTCCGGCCGGGGGGCTGATCGGGAATCTACGATCGACTCATGAGCGACGAGGGGCTACGCCTTGCACAGCAGAAGATGGTGCAGGCTGGGGTCAGCCAGGAAGCCATCGACGTGTTCAGTCACTACTACCGGGTGCTGGAGACCGGCGAGACCGGGCTGATCCCCGAGGACACGCTGGAAGCGCTGCCCGAACCCCCCACCTTGGCCAGCCTCGACATCGACGCGGAGCAAGCCCGTGAAGCGCTCTCGCGCACGGCGATCATCAAGCTCAATGGTGGTCTGGGCACCTCCATGGGGATGGACAAGGCCAAGTCGCTGCTGCCGGTCCGGGACGGGAAGACCTTCCTGGACCTCATCGTGGACCAGGTCCTCACGGCTCGGGCGCGCTATGGGGCTCGCCTACCGCTCATCCTGATGGACAGCTTCCGTACCCAGGCCGATACCCTGGCCGCCCTCGATGCCCACCCCGACATCGCCGTCGCGGGTCTGCCCCTGGACTTCCTGCAGAACCAGGAACCCAAGTTGCGCACCGACGACCTGACCCCCGTGACCTGGCCGGCCGACCCGAGCCTGGAGTGGTGCCCCCCCGGTCACGGCGATCTGTACACGGCGCTGTTGTCGACGGGCATCCTCGATGCGCTGCTCGACCATGGCTTCCGTTACGCCTCGGTGTCCAACTCCGACAACCTTGGCGCGTCCCCCGATCCGGCCCTTGCCGGCTGGTTTGCAGCCACGGGTGCGCCGTACGCGATCGAGGTCTGCCGGCGGACCCCGGCCGACCGCAAGGGCGGCCACCTCGCCCAACGCTCTGCCGACGGACGGGTCATCCTGCGAGAGAGCGCGCAGACCGATCCCGGAGAGATGAGGTACTTCACCGACGAGACCCGGCACGCGTACTTCAACACCAACAATCTGTGGTTCGACCTGCAGCAGGTGCGCGACACGCTGACCGAGCGAGGTGGGGTCCTGGGCCTGCCGCTGATCCGCAATACCAAGACCGTCGACCCTGCCGATCCGAACTCCCCGCAGGTCTACCAGATCGAGACCGCCATGGGCGCTGCCGTCGAGGTGTTCGACGGGGCCACCGCGGTCACCGTGGAGCGGGACCGTTTCCTGCCCGTCAAGACGACCAACGACCTGCTGCTGTTGCGCTCGGACGTGTACCGGATCAATGACGACGCCACCCTGAGTCTGACCGTGCAGGCGCCACCCCTGGTCGACCTCGACGACCGGTTCTACAAGCGCATCGGCGACTTCGAGGCCCGATTCCCGAGCGGGGCGCCCTCGCTACGCCGGGCCACCTCGTTCACCGTGCGGGGTGACTGGACGTTCGACCCCGGCGTGACCGTCCGCGGTCACGCCGTCCTGGACGACGATGGGTCACCTCGGACCGTAACCGGCGACCTCGACTAGGGCGCAGGTGAACCCGGACGTCGCCTGCCCGGCCCCAGCGCACCCGGCTCACCCGCCCGGCGACATGCTGTCACGAGGTCAGGCCCCTGCCCGGAGAACGACCGCACAGCGTAGTCACGAACACCTCGGTTACGGTGACACGCATGGATTCGGCGCACCATCTGGACGCGCTCGAGGTGGCCGTCGCTCGCATGGCGCACACTGTGGCCGAGGGCGACCCGCAGCTGCCGGTGCCGACCTGCCCGGGGTGGTCGCTGGGCCACCTGGTGGAGCACCTCGGGTGCGCCCACCTGTGGGCGGCCCAGTCGGCGCGAACAGCCACCCGTCCCGACCCCTATCCCCAGCAGGTCCTCAATGGCCGAACCCCCGGCCAGTGGTACGCCGACAGCGGGCGCGAGCTGGTCTCGACCCTGCTCGCCCTCGACGCCACCGCCCCCGCATGGTCGTTCGCCCGGCATGACCGGACCGCGGGCTTCTGGCGGCGTCGGCAACTGCACGAGACAACCATCCACTGGATCGACGCCCTGCTCGCACTCGGTCAGCCGGTCCCGGACACGCCGGTTGGCACCTCCGGTGATCTGCCCGGTGACGTCTGCGCGGACGGGGTCGACGAGATCGTGACGTTCTTCCTGCCCCGTGGCCTGGCCCGGGCCGGAGGCGCCGTCATCGCCCAGGTTGTCACCGGCCCAGTCGCCGTGACCTGCACCGACACCAGCCGCACGTGGACGCTCACGCCGACCGACACCGACGTCGTGGTGGTCCGGGAGGCGGCCCCCGCCGACGTGACGGTGTCCGGCCGGGCCGTCGACCTCTACCTCGGGCTGTGGAACCGGATCAGCCGGGCAGGCTTGACCGTCGAGGGCGACGCCCAGGTCGGCGCGACGTTCCTCGCCGCACCGTTGGTGCCCTGACGCCCGGCGCGACGGCGGGAGGCCCTCAGGCCCGGGTGAAGCGGAGCTGGGCGACGTCGAGATAGCCGACTCGGAAGCCGGCCTCGCAGTAGGCCAGGTAGTACTCCCACATCCGCCGGAAGGTCTCATCGAAGCCCAGGGCCTGCACCCGCGGCCAGTTCCCGGCGAAGCGTTGCCGCCACAGCCTCAGGGTATGGCCGTAGTCGGGTCCGAACTGGGTGCTACCGGTCAGCCGCAGCGAGGTGTGCTCACCCGCGGCCTGCTCCAATGCCTGAAGCGACGGGATCAGTCCGCCGGGGAAGATGTACTTCTGGATCCAGCCGAACGAGCCGCGGGTGGCCAACATGCGCTCGTGCGGCATCAGAATGGCCTGGATGCAAGCCGCTCCGCCCTGGGCGAGCAGTCGGTCGATGGCACTGAAATAGGTCGGCCAGTACTCATAACCGACGGCCTCGATCATCTCGACCGAGACCACCGCGTCATAGCTGCCGTGCACATCGCGGTAGTCGCAGAGGCGCAGCTGGACCCGTGAGGCCACCCCCGCGCGAGCGACCCGTTCGGCGGCCAGCTGCAGCTGCTGCGTGGACAGGGTGATCGAGGTGACCAGGGCGCCACGCTCGGCGGCCCGGACCGCGAGGGCTCCCCACCCGGTCCCGATCTCCAGCACCGTTGACCCGGCGCGCACACCAGCGGCGTCGAGCACCCCGTCGATCTTGCGCAGCTGGGCGGCCGCGAGGTCATCGAACCGATATGGCCCGGGGCGCTCGAACCAGGCCGACGAGTACGTCATCGTTTCATCGAGGAAAAGCCCGAACAGGTCGTTGGACAGGTCGTAGTGCGCGGAGATGTTGTCCCGGGCCTGAGCCTTGGTGTTGCGGTGATGCCCGGGGATTGCCTGGTCGACCACTCGCCGGAAGCGTTGCAGCTCTGGGGGCACCAGCGTGGTCAGCCGGGCCGCGAACGGTGTGAAGAGGTCTGCGAGGTCGGTTTCCTCGCCAACGGCCCAATCCCCGGCCAGGTACGCCTCGCCGAGGCCGATCTTGGTGTCCTTTCCGAGCCGGGCGAAAAACCGCCGGGGCCGGACGACGCGGAACACCGGAGCCCCGGGGCCGCCGGTGCCCTCGATGGTGCGGCCGTCCGGGAAGACGGCTCGCACGGGCAGCCGGCCGATCGCCGAGCGGAACACCTGCCGCGCCACCGCCGCATGCACAAACGCCCCGCTCGGCTTCCGCAGGTGCGGCAGCGCGCCGAGGCCACCCCCGGCGGTGGCGTGGATTGTGGACACCTCAGACTCCCTTCTGACCCCGGTGGACGGGTCTGGGCTGGATCGGCAGCCGGCGCATCCACAGGCGGATTCCGTGCCATCGGATCAGGGCAGAGACTCGGTGCGGCATCAGCGGACGCCGTGCGGCGGCGGCCAGCACCGCCCGTGTGCTGGCCGGCTGCGGACGGCCGACGAAGCTCGCGGCGAACCGCGGGAGGCCCCCACCGGGCCCACGCAGAATCACCGAGACCGCCACCCGCTCCGAGGACAGGCCAAAGGTCAGCTCGTACTCCCCTGAGACGTCGTTGAACGGAGACACATACAACTGCTTGGCCACCCGGTCGCGCCCGCGGTCATCGGGGTGCAGCAGGTAGGCATGCCGGTCCCCGTAGGTGTTGTGCACCTCTGCGACGATCGCGATCAGGTCCCCACGCGCGGGGCCGCCTGCTTCCACCCCGGCCGCCTCCGGTCCCCTCGCATCCCCGGCGAAGCACCAGAAGACCGTGAGTGGGTCGAAGACATAACCGAGAACCCGTGCGTTGGCCAGCATGACGATCCGGCCCCCGGGGCCGAGGTCGATGCCGTGGTGGGTCAGGAACCGGCGCACGTTGCCCGATATGGTGCCGGTGCTGCCCGGGGTGGGCCGGCCGCCGATGTGGTCCTCGGGGTCGAAGGCCGCCAGCGCCGTCATCACACGGCCGAAGCGGGGCAGGTCGTCGACGTCCACCAGCCACTGGTAGACCCGGTGGGTCAGCCGATGGGGGATGGGACCCCGCCGCACGTGCGCGACCCGCCCCACCACAAGGGCGGGCAGGACCGGCAGGTCGGCCACGGTGGCCGCCGGGGTGGACGCCGCCGGGGTGGACTCAGCCGGTGCCGGCTCAGTGGCTGCGGGTCGCGGCGGTGCGGGCGTCACCAGCCGACTCCGAAGTGCGCGGCAGCCGCCACCCCCGAGCGGCATCCATCTTCGTGAAATCCCCAGCCGTGGTAGGCCCCGGCGTAGGCGACCCGGTCGGTATTGAGGCTCGCCAGCTCCCCTTGAGCGCGGACCGACTCCAGTGTGTACACGGGATGCGTGTACGTCATCGAGGCGATAATGCTCCCAGGGTCGATGCGCTCCCGAGCGTTGAGAGTCACCAGATGAGGGCGCGTCGAGTCGTGGCCTTGCAGTCGGTTCATCCAGTACGTCACCACCGGAGCCGACTCACCCGCCGAACAGGAGTCCATCAGGTAGTTCCAGGACGCCCGGGCTCGTCGCGCCGCCGGCAGCAGTGAGGGATCGGTGTGCAGCACGGTTGCGTTCGCCGAGGTCGGCAGCGCACCAAGCACACGCCGCTCGTCCGGTGTGGGATTGCTCCACAGCGCCAGGGCTTCATCGGCGTGGGTGGCGACGACGGCGGCGTCGTAGTGGTGGGTGCCGGCGTTTGTCGCCACCACGATCCCGTCAGCACGGTGTTCCAGGCCGGTCACCGGGGTGGCGGCGCGGGCGTCGGCAAGCCGGGCCACCAGCCGCTCGACGTAGCTGCGGGACCCGCCGACCACCGTGTACCACTGCGGGCTGTCGCCGATGGACAGCATCCCGTGATGATGCAGGAACCGCATCAGGTAGCGGGCGGGGTACTCCAGGGCGGTGGCCTGGCCGGTGGACCAGACGCATGCCACCAGTGGAATCGCGTAGTGACTGACGAAGTAATCCGTGAAGGCATGGGCGTCCAGCCAGTCGCCGTAACTGGTCTG
Source organism: Dermatophilaceae bacterium (assembly GCA_035633615.1). Lineage (GTDB taxonomy): Bacteria > Actinomycetota > Actinomycetes > Actinomycetales > Dermatophilaceae > JADJTI01. The sequence goes on along the minus strand of DASQEP010000083.1, from coordinate 58,790 downwards.
ATCAGTGTCGTCGGTGTCCCGCAGGAAGACCAGGGCCTCCCGGTGGAACCGCCTGACCTGCCAGAGCAGCTGGGCATACCGCCGATCGGCGATCCGACTGGGCTTCGCCAGGACACCGCCGACCCCCCGGCCCCCGGCATACTCCAGCCCACAGTCCCGGCAGGTGATGCTCATGCTCATCTCGGTCGGCCTGATGGCCACCCCCAGCTCACCGAACAGCCTGCGCAGGTAGGGGTACGTGCGGTCGTTGTGCACGATGAAGCCGCTGTCGACCTGGTACACCGGAGTGGCCGACGAGCCGGAGCCCTCACGCCAGGCATCACGCCCGGCGTTAGGCGCTTCATCCGACACGTCGTGGGTGTGCGCGTGACCGCCGAACCGCGGCTCCTTCTCGAAGAGGGTGACCTCGTGACTGCGCGACAACAGATACGCGGCGGTGAGCCCGGACACCCCCGAGCCGATCACGGCGATCCGTCGCGGGGGAACCGAGCTCGCCGGGTGGGGGCGCGCAGTCGCCGTCACCGGCGGACCCGGCGGGTAGCCGCCGACAGACCCCTCATGTCGCGCCTGGAGCCCGCCAACCAGGCACGCATCCTCGGCACGAGCCCAACGGTCTTGCGGTGCATCACATCTCTCCTGAACCGTCCCACTCCGAGCCACAGCAACGCAGGATGCCCGGGCACCTGGGCACGCTACCCTTTTGCTTCTATCATAGAACCACCAACCGTGGCAGACTGGAGTTGATACCGCACTGCAAGGGTGCCCGGCCGAGAGGGCGCAGATGGCAGACCACCACGACGCCGGCGCGGTGGACCCGAACGCCGCTGAGCCGTCGGTTCCCGGGCGGACGGGCCGTGGGCATCCCTACCAGATCATCCGGCTGCTGCGCGGGGTTAGCGTGGCCAGTGGCCAGTTCACTGACGCCATCGCCGAATCTCACGAGTTGCACCGCACCGACCTCAACGCGCTGTCAGCCCTGATGGATGCGAGTCGGCAAGGTCGGGCGCTGAGCGCAGGGGAGTTGGCCGCCCGGTTGCGGTTGTCCGCTCCGGCGACGACGGCGCTGCTGGACCGCCTTTCTCGGGTCGGCCACGTGCATCGCAAGCGCAACGCCACCGATCGCCGGATCGTCGACATCGAGATCACCCCGCACGCGCGGACCATGGGGCATCGGTTCTTCGAGCCGATGGGCCGGCACGTCAGCCAGGTCATCGAGCGATACGCGCCGGAGCAGCTGGAGCTGATCGAACGATTCCTCGCCGAGGTACTGCTCGCGATCGAGGCGGCCCGGGCCGAGTCCAGCTCGGCGGGGTCGGTTCCCGGTGCGCCCACCGGGTCGAAACCAGCCGACCACTCCTCCCGCGTCCCGCTCGATCCAGCCGTCGGCCCGGTGCCGCCGCGGATCATCCCCTCCGATGCCGACTGAGCGAGCCGAGCCGGCGTTGCTAGTCACCCGCTTCACACACACTTCATGACCGGCCCGCCATGGTCTTCACATGCCTGACGTGAACTAACAACGTCCGCCGCACCCAAGTGCCGTCGGAGTGCCGTCGGCCCGTTCACGAGGAGACCCCCCGCCATGTCCGCACCACGTCGCCGCACGACCATAGCTCTGGTCGCCATCACGCTCGCCGGATCCGTGATGATCACCCAGGCCGGCGCCTCGTCCGCCAGCGGCCCAGCCGCCCCGGCCACTGCGGGTGTCACGTCATCACCTGCCGCGGCCGTTCCCTACGGCGTCAAGGCCGACCTGGCGTTCAGTCGTGACGAGGAACGGATGGCCCGCGATCTGTACCAGCTCCTTGCCACACAACACACCTCGGCCACACTATTCGTCAACATCGCCAGGAGCGAACAGCGCCACTTCGACGCGATCGGGGCCCTGCTGACTCGGTACGGCCTGCCCGACCCGGCCGCCGGCAGATCTGCCGGCCAGTACGCGAACGCCGACCTGCAGAAGCTGTACGACGGATGGAAGGAGCGGGGCTTGCAGTCCCAGGCGAGCGCCTACCAGGTGGGCATTGAGCTGGAGAAGCGTGACATCGCAGACCTGGAGCGCATGATGACTCGGACCACCAACGCCGACATCACCCGGGTGTACTCGCGGTTGCTCGCCGCTTCCCGGCAGCACCTGTCCGCCTTCACGGCGGCCTCCCAGGGCAAGACGGTGTGCCAGTCCGGGACCCGACAGGGTGGACGCGGGTCCGGCCCAGGAGCCGGACAGGGCCCGGGACGGGGCACCCAGCAGGGACAGGGCCCCGGTCAGGACGCCGGGATGGGGCGGGGCCCAGGGATGGGGCGGGGCCCAGGGATGGGCCGCGGCCACAACACCGACCCTGGAGCGGGTGGGGGCTCCTCGGCTCAGCGTGCCGGAGCCGGCCCGGCCGGTTGGTCGATGACGGCCTGACCCGGCGATGAGCCGGCTCCTGCGCGGGGCACAACGCACGTGAACCGGGCGCCCCGGCCGAGGCCGTCCGACGCGGCGGTCACGTCGCCGCCATGGGCGCGGGCAATGCCGCGGGCGATGGTCAGGCCGATGCCCGACCCCGTCTCGGCGGGGCGGGAGCCCGGCCCAGTCGTCGCGCTGGGGACCTGTCGGTCACTCGCCGGGGCGGGCACCCGGTAGAACCGCTCGAAGACCCGGGTCACGTCCTCCGGGCGCAGCCCCACCCCGGTGTCGGTGACGGTGAACCACACCGGGTCGCCGACATGGCCGGCCCCCGTCTCGCCTCCCTGCGGCTGGCCACGGCCGACCCGGACCTCGATCCGGCCGCCCGGTCTCGTGGCCCGCACCGCATTGCCGACGAGGTTGGTCGCCACCTGGGCGATCCGGTCCGCGTCGGTGTCCGACGGCAGGGCCTCGGACCCCAGGTCGACGATGAAGACTATTCCGGCGTCCTCCACCTGCGGCCGCAGTCGTTCGGCGGCCCGCTCGACGACGGTCCGCAGGTCGGAGGTCTGACGCCGCAGCACCAGCCGGCCCTCCTCGGCTCGGGACAGCGCGGACAGGTCGTCCGCCAGCCGCCGCAACCGCCTGACCTCCTCGCTGACCTGGCCCAGGTCCTCGTCGGTCACCGTGATGATCCCGTCGATCATCCCCTCGACGTACCCGTCGATGACGGTCAGTGGGGTGCGCATCTCGTGTGCCACCTCACCGAGCAGCCGCACCCGGCGCGACTCGGTGTCGCCCAGCGCCGCGCCCAGCACATTGACGTCGGAGACCAGATCGGCCAGCTCTCGTTCCATCGGCATCGGCACCGGCACTCGGTAGTCCCCCTCGGCCATGCGCCGGGTCGCCTCACGCACCCGCCCTAGCGGCCGCAGCAGGCGACGCGCAACCAGAGCCCCGACCACGGCTGCCACCAGCCCCCCCACCAGACCGCCGACCAGCAACGATAGGTCGACCGCGTCGGCGAACGACTGCCGCAGGCCCTCCCCCTGGCCGGTCCCACCGCCGCTGGGCCCGGGTCGACCACCGGACGGACCGGGTCCGCCCGGTTGCCCCGAGCCCTGTCCGGCGCCTATCCCACGCCGCAGGCTCTCGTCGAACAGCGACGGCGCCAACTGGCGGACCACCAGGAACGTGGTCAACGCAGCGACCACCGCCACCAACAGGTGGGAAACCGCGAACCGGACTGCGAGGCGGTTCACGAACACACTCCGCGGCGGCGGGCTCCGAACGTCCGGGCGGGTTCAGTCATCCCGGTTCCGGTAGAAACTTGTACCCGACGCGTCGTACAGTCCCAACGAACCTCGGGGAGACCGCGTCGTCTCCGAGCACTCGGCGGATGTTCCGGATGTGCACGTCGACGACCCGCTCGTCGCCGTAAAAGTCATATCCCCAGACCTTCTCCAACAGCTGAGCGCGGGAGTAGACCCGCCCGGGTGAGTCGGCCAGCGCGGACAGCAGGTCGAACTCGAGGGCGGTCAGCACGACCAGCTCACCGTCCACCCGCACCTCCCGACGGTCGGCATCGATGCTCACCCCCGGAAACGAGCGGACCGAGCAAGCGTCCTTGTCGGGGGTGGCCGCGGTCCCGCCGGGACCATCGCCGGGGCGGGCCGGGTGAGCCGGCCTCGGCCGGACCCGGCGCAGGACTGTCTGGGCCCGGGCCACCACCTCCCGGGGGCTGAACGGCTTGGTCACGTAGTCGTCCGCGCCCACCGCCAGCCCGACCAGGGTGTCGACCTCCTCGGCGCGAGCGGTCACCAGGATCACCGGCACGTCCGAGTGCAGCCGCAGCCGGCGCAGCACCTCCAACCCGTCGACGTCCGGAAGTCCGACGTCGAGCAACACCAGATCGGGTGCCGAGCCGGGGCCCGCGGCCTTCTCGGCTCCGGCGGTCTCGTCGGCCGAACCGAGAGCCAGGTCAAGCGCCTCAGTGCCCGTGCCCGCCTCGGTCACCTCGAACCCGTCCGCCTCGAGGTACGCGCGGAGCACGCGCCGGATCTGCGGCTCGTCGTCGGTGACGAGGATTCGCGCCATGGCGGCTCCTTCCCGATTGGCCACGGTACCAATCCAGGTCATCAAACCGGGTCGTCGATTCAGGCCCCGGGCGACGGCGGACGCCCCGGCGACAGGCCGGGCCCGCAATGCGCGTGTTGCCAGGATCGCGGGCTCGACCACCGGTCGGGCCAGTAGCGTGGAGTCAGGGCGGTCAGGAGGATCAGGTGGTGCACGAGCAGAGCGTGTGGGAGCGGATGGTCGAGGAGAACCCCGGCCATTCCGAGTGGTACATCCAGCGATTCCGTGACCTCACCGCGGATGGAGCCGACATCGTCGGCGAGGCCCGCCTCGTCGACGCGATGGTGCCGCGCGGCTCCCGCATCCTGGACGCCGGGTGTGGCCCGGGACGGATCGGAGGGTACCTGCACGACGTCGGGCACGACGTGGTCGGCGTCGACGTCGACCCTGCACTGATCGAGGCGGCCCAACAGGACCACCCCGGCCCGATCTGGCTGGTCGGCAACCTCGCCGACCTGGACCTGGTGGATCGGGGCATCGACGAACGATTCGACGTCATCGTGTGCGCCGGCAACGTGATGACCTTCGTGGCACCGAGCACCCGCCGCGAGGTGCTGCGGCGCCTGAGCAACCACCTGCGCGGGCCCGGTCGGGTCCTCGTCGGCTTCGGCGCCGGCCGAGGCTATGAGTTCGCCGAGTTCCTCAAGGACGCCTCCGCGGCCGGGCTGGAACCTGATTACCTGCTGGAATCATGGGACCTGCGCCCGTTCAGCGAGAGCTCCGAGTTCATGGTGGCGATCCTACGGAGGGCCTGAACAACGCCGCCACCAGCGGCGCCACGCTGACCATCACCAGCAGCCGGGCCACCTGTACGGCCAACACGAAGGTGACGTCAGCGCCGGTATCTGCGGCCGTGGCGAGCACTGCGAACAACCCACCCGGCGTGGTGGCCAGGTAGCCGTCCAACCGGCTGACCCCGGTCCATTCGGACAGCAGGACCCCCAACCCAGCCGTGGCCGCGATCAACAGGACGATCAGCACGATGGCGGTCGGGACGATCCGGGCGACCTGACGGAGGCTCTCGCGGGTGAACCGAAGGCCGATGAGCAGGCCGACGACGCCGTATCCGAGGTTCTCCGCCACCCCCGGAACCGCCGCCGCTCCCAGCACCCCGGTGACGCTCAGGGCCACCGCCACCACGAGCGGGCCCAACACCGCCCCGGCCGGCATCCGAGTCAGCCGGGCCAGGCCCAGTCCGACCCCGACGCTAACGGCCAGCAACGCCAGATCGGCCGGCACACCAGCGGCGGCGACGAGAGGCCCACCGGAGTCCGGCTGCACGCCGGCGGCCGTGGCGAGACCCAAGGGGGTTGTCCGACCCGCGGGTGGGTCGAAGACGAGCAGGGTGAGCAGCGGCATCCCGGCCAGGATGATGACCACCCGAAGGTACTGCACGACACCGACGAGCCGGTCGTCCGCGCCCAAGTCCCGGGCGGTCGCCACGATCCCGGAGGCACCCCCGGCGATGAACGCGAACGCCGACGTCACCGGGGTGACCCCGTGCAATCTCAAGCCTTGACCGATGCCCAGACTCAGCGCGAGCGTGGCTAGGCAGACCGCCAGCACCGCGAGCCAGTGCGACCCGAGCGACCCGAGGGTCGGAAGGTCGACCAGGCCGCCGATGGTGGCGCCGATCGCCGCCTGCCCGGCCACCATCACCCCGGGCCGGACCGGCCGCTCGCGCCGGCCCAACACGCCAAAACTCACCCCAGCCAGCAGCGACCCGAACAACACGGGCGAGGGCGCGCCCACGGGCGACAGCACGCCACTGACCACCCCGGCGAGGATGACCGGGGTCACCCACCGTGGCAGCCTGACAGACCTGGCGGCCCCGCGCGGCCTCCAACGCCCACACGAGTGCATCAGATCCAGTCCCGCCGGCGGAACAGGACGTAGAGCACCACCGAACAGACCAGGATCAGCACCAGGCTCTGCCATACCCCAAGCAGGTCGCCGAACCCCGGGTAAGGCACGTTCTGGCCGAACCAGCCGGTCACGGCCGTGGGAACGGCGATGATGGCCGCCCACCCGGCCAACTTTTTCATCACCGCGTTGAGGTGGGCGTCCTGCAGGGAGAGGTTGGTCTCGAACAGGGTGGCGATCATGTCCCGCAGCGACTCGGTCCACTCCGAAGCCCGCAGCACATGGTCGTACAGATCGTCATACCATCCGTCGAGCTCGTGAGTGCTGTCGGCGTCGGCACGGTGCCGCAGCACCGCATTGACGACCTCCCGCATCGGCAGCACCACCCGACGCAGCTCGACCAGCTCCTTACGCAGCCGGTAGACGTGACCCTGGACCAGCCTGGTCTGTACGGCGTCGTCGAACAACAGGTCTTCCAGCCTCTCTACGGCGTCGTCGAGCGACTGCATGGTCTCGAAGTGCCCGTCGACGACGACGTCGAGCAGGCCGTGCAGCAGCACCCCCACCCCGTGCTGCCCCGCGACGGTGAGCAGGTCGGCGTTGTCGTCCCACCGGGCGAGGACCTCGTCGATGTCGAATCCGTCCGCGGCCTCGGCCCGGACCGTGACCAGGGCGTTGGGCAGCACAAACGCCGAGACCCGGGTCAGTTCCAGGCGCGAGGCGTACCCGCGGGACCCCTCGGCCTCCAGCCTGGTGGCGTAAGCGGTGACGAAGGTGTGTCCTGGGTGCCGGGTTGCCTTCGGGCGTTCCCGGTGGTCGGAGGCGTCCTCGACCGCGTGCGGGTCCAGGCCGAGCCGGCCCGCCAGCGCCTCCAGTTCCGCGGGAGACGGGCCGCACAGATCCAGCCACACCAGGACGTCCGGCTGGGCGAGCAGGTCGGGCAGCGAGACGGCTTCGACGGCCTCGGACTGCAGTGCGCCGCCGCGCCACACCCTGCCTCGAATCTCGGCCACGGGCTCAGTATCGCGGCGGGCCGGGCCCGGTGGTGTGGGGAAACGCACGCGAAACCGGTCCGGCCGCCTGTTCATCAGCGTGGCCCCAGACGTGGCGGGGGGTGAAGATGGGGTCATGCGTCTCCTGGGCCCGTCCGACATGCTGTCCGTTGCGACCCACCTGCGTGACGGGATGACCAGCGCCCTGGAAGAGTTCTCGACGCTGGGGGCCCTGATCCACCGAGGTGGGATTCTCCTGAGCCGGGCGGAAGCCCTGCTGGGGGACGCGGAGGCGCTCCTAGCCAGGGCGACGGCCACCCTGGCCCAGGCTGAGTCCACGTTGCGGGGGGCCTCCGCCACCGTGGCCGAGGCGGCAGCCGGCAGCCTGATGGCGTCCAAGGCCCTGCACGACACCCAGGAGTTGCTCCGGCGGACCGAGGCGGTTCTGGGCGAGCTGGAGATCTCACCGCTGCCCGAGGTCGCCGCCGCGGTCGCCGAGGCCAACCGGGCACTCGCGGCCGACACCAAGAGCGGCACCGAGACCCACGACCGTCAGCACAGCGAGGACGACCACGGCTGAACCGCTGCGTCCCGCCTCGGCCGGGGGTGCCGCGTCCCGACGGGACGCACCAGCCCCGGTTCGCCCTGGCGGCTCCACCCTGCTGCTGGCGGGGTCACGGTTTCTGCCGTCCGGCCAGCGCCCTGATCAAGCGCGTGGTCATTCCTGCAGCGGGCAGTCAGCTCTCCGGGACGCCGATCGCCGGTCGCTGGCCGGACGGGGTCCGGTTGTGGCCGGCGGGTGCGTCACATGCCTGACGGGGGCACGCTCGGCGGTACCTGGCCCGGGGTCACCGGAGGTACCGGCGCCGGGACGAACGTCTCGTCCGGCATCAGCCACCACGCCAACGGGTAGAGCAGCAACTGGCTGCCCGGCAGCAGGATCATCGACAGGACCACGATCAGCCGCATGACGAAGGGGGTCACCCCCACCCTGCGCGCCAATCCACCGCACACCCCGCCAAGAACCCGTTGGTCGATGCTGCGGACCAACCCCGCCCGGTACAACTCGGTGCGCAAGCCGTTCATGTCGTCCTCTCCGTTCGTCCGGTCGAGCCCGCCCGACGGCGATGGCCGCTCCAGCCGCAGCCTGCGGGCCGCCTCGTGCCCATGACACCACGGTGGCAGGCACGTCCCTCGCCCACCATCCGGCTACTCCCCCAATCGACCCTGGGCACCCCCGAGCCGACCCTGGGCCGCCCGAGTCAACCCTCGGCGTCGCCAACCGCCCACCGGCGGGCCCGGGGTGAGAGGGTCGACGAATGCAGGTCCCGCGCACTCCTGTCCGGGTCGTTGCCGCACCGATGGCCGGGGGCCCGTCCACCCCGGACCTGGCCGCCGCGGTGTGCAATGCCGGCGGTCTGGGGTTCCTGGCCGGCGGATACCTGCGCGCGGACGAGCTCGCCGGCCAGATCCGGCAGACCGTGGCGCTGACGGGACACCCGTTCGGGGTCAACATCTTCGTCCCGCCCCCGGCCGACCCGCTCGCCCGGGCATGGCAGGTGCCGGCGCTGGCCCGCTACACCGAGCGCCTCCGCGACGACGCAGCCTCCCTGCGAGTAGGGCTGCGAATCCCCCGTGACGATCCGGACGAGGACGACACCGACGACTGGGATGCCAAGATCGCGCTGGTCACCGTCCAGAACCCGGTGTCACTCGTGTCCTTCACCTTCGGCTGCCCACCACCGGACGTCGTCTCGGCGCTGCACCGGGTGGGGACGGCGGTCCTGGTCACGGTGACGGACCGGGACGAGGGGGCAGCCGCGGTGGCGGTGGGGGCCGATGCTCTGGTGGTCCAGGGGTTCGAGGCCGGGGGGCACCGCGGCACCCACCGGGTGGAGACCGAGCCCAACCCGTTCGACCATCTCGTCCTGCTGCCGATGCTCGCCGACCTGGAAGTGCCCATGATCGCGGCCGGCGGCATCACCACAGCCGGGGACACCCGCCGCGCCCTGCGGGCCGGGGCCAGCGCCGTGCAGGTCGGCACCGCGTTCCTGCTCACCCCCGAGGCCGGCACGAGCCCGGCGCACCGGATGGGTCTGAGCGACCCGCACCTGAGGTCGGTGATCACCCGGGCCTTCACCGGCCGGCCGGCGCGCGGGCTGCGCAACCGGTTCGTCGCCGATCACGACGCCGCAGTGCCCGCGGTGTACCCCGGGGTGGACCGACTGACCCGGCCGCTGCGACAGGCCGCGGCCCGCCGGGGCGACCTGGGTGCGGTGTCCCTGTGGGCCGGCTCGGGGTGGCAGGCGGCCGCCGAGCTGCCCGCTGAACACGTGGTCCGGCGACTGGCCGGCCTGTGTGACTAGTCGTCCCCCGCGCGCCTCACGGGGGAATCTGCAGGACACGAGGAGTGGCATGAGAGGACCTTTGAACCACACTCCCAGGGCGGACTGACTGCGCCGACCAACAGCCCGATCGCCATGAAACCCTGCTGTTGGCCCGTTCGGCGCCGTTCAGCCCTCGGGGCTGATGCGTCCGTCCCCACCCTCGGCGCCGATGGGTACGTCCTGACCCGTCCCCACCGACAGGCCCTCGAGCGCCGCCGTCACGAATCGAACCGCGTGCATCAGCGTCTCCTCGGGGTCGGCGCCACGCCCGACCAGCGCCGTCAACTCGGTGAACACCGCCAAGGCGAGTCCCGCAGTCCGTTCCGGGTCGGCGACCGGCCAGTCACGCAGCAGGCCGACCAGCGGACCGACGATCTGCCGGTGCAACTCGCGCAGGCGGGCCCGGTAGGGCGGCGGCAGCTCGGCTCCCAATTCCAGGGTGGCCGGGTGGTGGCCGTCACGGGCGGCGTGCAGCACGGCCCGGGCGTACCCGTGCAGCCTGGCACGAGGGTCCGGCCCGGCCGTCCGGACCGCAAGGTCAAGCCGATCGGCAGCCGCGATGAACGACTCTTCGACGGCGGCAGCAACCAACTCGGCGGAGGTCGGGAAGTACTGATACACGCTGGTGCGAGCCAGCCCGCTGGCCCGGGCCACTGCGGCGGGAGTGACGGCGGCGGGACCGGAGCGCCGCAGCAGGGCAGCGGCGTTCCTGACGACCTGACGGCGGCGTTGCTCGCGATGTTGCGCGACGGTCGGCGCGTCGATCCTCGGCACGCGGCACTTCCCTTCGTCGCTTCCTGACGCTGTGTCGGCATGATACCGTCAGCGCGTCGATAACACTCAGTCTGTCATGCCGGCCAGGTCGGCGCAGGAGCTCTCGTGACCTCGTCAGCAGCCCCGAACACCCCCGTCCACCACGCCGATGCGGCCTACCCTCACCGGTGGTGGGCGATGGCGGCCATCGCCGTCGGAACCTCCTTGGTCATCATGGACGCCACGATCGCCAACGTGGCCCTGCCGGTCGTCATCAGGGATATCGGGCTGAGCGCCACCGAGGCGCAATGGATGAACGCCGTGTACTCCCTGGTGTTCGCGGCCTTCATGCTCACCTCCGGCCGGATCAGCGACCTGTACGGCCGCAAACTCATGTTCCTGCTGGGCCTGTTCGTGTTCGGGGCGTCGTCGCTGGTGGTCGGCTCGGCCGGGGGTCCGGTGGTGCTCATCGTCGCCAGGCTGGTGCAGGGCATCGGGGCCGCGATGATCCTGCCGGCCACGTTGTCGACCATCAACGCGATGTTCCACGGCAAAGACCGCGGAATCGCGTTCGCCATCTATGGATCGACCATCGGGGGCATGGCCGCGGTCGGCCCCCTGGTCGGCGGATGGCTGGCCACGGACGTCAGCTGGCGCTGGGCGTTCTGGCTCAACCTGCCGTTCGTCCTGCTCGCCGCCATCGTCGCCGCCCGGGTGGTGCCCGAGACGAGGGACCCCAGCGTGCGCCGCGGGATCGACGTCCTCGGCACCGCCCTGGCCTCCATCGGTCTGGCCACCATCGTGTTCGGCTTGATCGAATCCTCGACGTTCGGCTGGCTACGGCAGGACGACGGAGCGATCTCGCCGGTCCCGTTCGCGATTGTCGGTGGCATCGCCCTGATGGTTGTCTTCGTGTTCGTCCAACTCGGCAGGGAACGTAGGAACCGGGTGGTGTTGGCCCACCTCGACCTGTTCAGGGTGGCCACCTTCCGCTACGGGGTGATCGCCGCCCTGATCGTCTCCCTCGGCGAGTTCGGCATGCTCTTCACGATGCCCCTGGTGCTCCAGGGGGCGATGGGGTACGACGCCCTGGGTACCGGGTGGCTGATGATGGCCCTGGCCGTCGGGACGTTCCTGGTCTCCGGGGCCACCCCGCGCCTGACCGAACGGTGGGGACAACGCGCAGTCGTGCGCCTGGGTCTCGGCCTCGAGACGGTCGCGGTCGCCGGTCTGGCGCTGGCCCTGCCGGGCAACGGATGGCGTCTGGCCGGGTTGCTGTTCTGCTATGGGCTGGGGGTCGGTATGGCCACCGCCCAGCTGACCAGCGTGATCCTGTCCAGGGTTCCACTGCGTTGGTCCGGAGAGGCCTCCGGGATGCAGACGACCTTCCGTCAGCTCGGCTCGGCCCTAGGGGTTGCCTTGCTCGGCGGGCTGCTCATCTCCTCACTGAGCGGCACCACCGAGCAGCACCTGACCGACGCCGGCGTGCCGGCTGAACAGCGCTCGGCGATCGTCACGACCGTGCACGAGTCGGCCGGTGCGGCCATCCCAGGCCTGCGCACCGACCCCCGGACCGCGCCGGCAGCCGAGGTGGCCGGGCAGGCCATGATCGAGGCAGCCAAGGAGACCACGGCTATCGCGGCCGGGGTCCTCCTCCTGGGCTTGCTGGCCACCATCGCGCTTCCGGCCGATGTCCTCCCGCCGGCCGGTCCGGGCGGACACCGGGACGACAAGGAGTTCGCCGCGGCCGAGCCGGTACGTCGAGCGGACTGATCTGCTCTCCCTGGCGGCTGTCGACCCTCGTTCGAGGTGGCGTCTGGGTTGGCCGGAGGGGTCAGGCGGCGTCTAAGGCGTCCGCCCGGGTCCGGTTGGGCGCCGAATGATCGATCGGCTCGCGCCGAATATAGCCGGTGTCCCCGGCCTTGGTCCCTGTTCAGCCACGGGGACTGGCCTACTCCCTCGCCGCCGTGCCTCGAGTCGGCCGATCCGCCGCCGATAGGTCGCCGATAGGTCGCGGCCATGCCGTCGACGCCGCCCGATCCCGACGGACCCGCCCCGACCCGGAGGAGTTGCGATCACCCTTCCCACAACGACGATGCCGCCGATGCCCGCTGCGGCGCTCCGCCGGACCGCAGAGAGGGCGCTCCTGGCCCGGTACGCCGATCTGGCCGGATCCCCCGCCCTGCACCCCGGCCGGGTCAGTCTGGCCGGCGTCTCGTCCGTGCACGTCCCCGGCATCGCACCGGACCGGTCGCTGTACGTCGCCGTGTCCATTCAGGTTGTGGCCCTGACGCCAGAGGAGCTGCCCGAGGTCGCCCAGCTCGTCTTCACCCTCAGCCTGGTGCGGTCGGTCTATCCCCAGGCTCGCGTGGTGCTCCTGTTCGCGGGTGACAGCGCGGCTGACTCGGTCCGAACCTGGGTCGGCCGAGTTCACGGCGGCTGTGGCATTCAGGTCGGCGCGGTCGATCTCGACGACGACCTGAGCGCGCAGCTGCGCCAGCTCCAGCTGAGCCGACGCCAGATCGGACCCACCGGCGGCCCCGGCCGGTAACCCGGGCCCGGCACCGCTGATGGCGTCGGTGCCCCGGCGGGGTCCTGGCGTACCGTTGCCACGGGATCCACCGGGCGGCGAAAGGGGAGCAGAGCCGTGCCTGCAACCGTCGCCCGCACCCTAATCCGGGGACTGTGCCTGCTCGGCGTGGTCCTGCTCCCGGCCCTCTCCGGATGCGGTGGCCAACCAAGGACGCTGGATCAGGTGACAGCCCGAGAGGCTCTCCTGGCCGAGACCGAACTACCCTCAGGCGGTTGGCGTCTGGTGGGGGCCACGCAGACCCCTCCGGGGCAGGCCCAGCCCCGGCCGTCGCTGGCGTCGGGGGCCTGCGGACGAGCTCTCGGCCTACTGGACGAGCTTGAGCATGGCTCGGCGGGGTACGCCAAGGGCAGCTACGCCAAGGACGGCTTCCCGCTCATCGAAGTGGTCGTTCAGGGCTATTCCAGCCTGCCATCGGACCTGACCCGGTTGACCGAGATCGTCCGCGGCTGCCCGAGCGGCACCCTTGAGCAGGACGGCGCAACAGTGCCGTTCACCCTCGCCCCGCGGGGATATCCGGAATCCGGGGCGAATGGTGCCCGGCTGACGGTCATCTCGATCGACGGGCCCCGCGCCATCGACATCGCCGTCGCCAGCCGGGGTGAAAGCGTGGTCGTCGGCACCGCAACTGGGCCGGCGTCCGAGGCCGGGGAGCGCGAGGTCACGACGCTGCTGGACGGGGTGGTGGCCGCTCAGCTCCGCAAGCTCGAGACCACCCTGGGCAGCTGACCACCGACCTCACCGCAGCGGGACGTCCAGCCCGAGCTCCTGCTCGGTGCGCGGGGCGAAGTAACGGCGTTCCTGCTCGGAGATGGCGACATCGTTGATGCTCGCTTCGCGGCGGCTCATCAACCCGTCAGAGGCGAACTCCCACTGTTCGTTGCCGTAGCTGCGGAACCACTGCCCGGCGTCGCCGTGCCACTCATACTGGAACCGCACGGCGATCCGGTCGTCGGTGAACGCCCAGAGGCTCTTGCGTAGGACGTAAGCGTTCTCCTTGGCCCACTTCCGGGTCAGGAAGGCAATGATCTCCTCCCTGCCGACGAAGAACTCGTCGCGGTTGCGCCACTGTGAGTCTTCGGTATAAGCCATCGCCACCCGCTGCGGATCGCGAGAGTTCCAGGCGTCCTCGGCGGATTGCACCTTCTGCCGAGCGGTCTGAAGGGTGAATGGGGGCAGTGGCGGGCGTTCGGTCATGGACGTACCCCTTCGGCGGTCCGGTGGACGCTAGGCCAGGACGATGTCCGCGCCGGAGACCTTCACCTTGACCGCCGTCAAACCGCTGGTCGCAGGCCCATTGATGACGGCACCGTCGAGTCCGAACGTGCTGTTGTGACAGGGGCAGATGATCTCCTTGTCGCGCACTGAGCTCACCGCGCAGGACCGGTGCGGGCACACCACCGAATAGCCGGAGAACACCCCGGCCGTCGGCTGGGTCACCACGACCTTGGCCTCCTTGGCGATGAAGCCGCCGCCGACCGGGACCTCGGCGACCTTGGCCACCGGCGTTCCCGTCGCCCCGCCGGACCCGGTGCTGGCAGCACCGGCCGTGCCACCCGTTGCCGACCCGCCACCGGCCGATCCGGCGCTGGTGGTGGTACCTGAGGAACAGGCGGCAAGCGCGGTCACAGACAGTCCGGCCGCACCGGCCATCACCCACCGCCGGCTCAGCCCACCGTCGGGGGACGCCGAATGACGCTGCGGGGTACGTGGGTCCGAGGTGCTGTTCATGCGTCAGAGCCTACTCGGCCCCACCACCAGAGACGGTGGGGCTGCCCGTGCCTGTCCGGCGCCGCTACCGTGACGGCGATGATCGCCGTGACCGGAGCCGAGGCGATGACCCTCACCGCCATCTCGGCCCTCATCAGCGAACTGACCGGGCGCACGGTCAGCTACCAGGACGAGACCCGCCAGCAGGCCAGGGCGGGTCCCATGCGGGCCGGGACCGGGATCGAGCCGCCGGGTCGCAGCCCGGTGGCTACTCGATCGTCGCGACGTCGATGACGAACCGGTACCGAACGTCCGAGGCGACGACACGCTCGTGGGCCTCGTTGACCCGGTCGGCGGAAATCACCTCGATCTCGGCACCCAGCCCGTGCTCACCGCAGAAGTCCAGCATCTCCTGGGTCTGCGGGATGCCCCCGATCATCGAACCGGACAGCGACTTTCGGCCGGGTATCAACGAGAACGGCCGAATCGTCATGGGGTGCTCGGGTGCCCCGAGCTCGACGAACGTGCCGTCGATGTCGAGCAGGCGCAGGTAGGCGTCGAGGTCCAGGTTGGCCGAGACAGTATTGAGAATGAGCGCGAAGCGGCCGGTCAGGTCGCTGAAGGTGGTCTCGTCACTGCTGGCGTGGTAGTGGTCGGCGCCGAGACGTTCGGCGTCCTCCTTCTTCTTCAGCGACTGGGAAAGCACCGTCACCTCGGCCCCCATGGCGTGCGCGATCTTGACCGCCATGTGGCCCAGGCCGCCCATCCCGATCACCGCGACCTGGCTGCCCGGCCCCACCTTCCAATGCGCCAGCGGCGAGTACGTCGTGATCCCGGCGCACAGCAGCGGGGCCGCGACGTCCA
This sequence comes from Dermatophilaceae bacterium, assembly GCA_035633615.1. Classification (GTDB taxonomy): domain Bacteria; phylum Actinomycetota; class Actinomycetes; order Actinomycetales; family Dermatophilaceae; genus JADJTI01. Next base: position 43,106 of record DASQEP010000083.1, on the reverse strand, counting down.
AGCCGAGGGCGTCAGGGATGCGCAACACGTAGCTCTCATCGACGACGATGTGGGTGCTGTACCCACCGGCGGTGGGCTGCCCGTCCCGGCCCACCCCGTCGTAAGTCCCGATCATTCCGGTGCCGGTGCAGTACTGCTGTTGCCCGGCCTGGCACTGCGGGCACTCCCGGCAAGAGTCGACGAAGCAGCCCACACCGACCCGGTCACCCACGCGGTAGCTGGTCACCCCGGGTCCGACCTGTTCGACGACCCCCGCGATCTCGTGCCCGACGACGATCGGGTAAGTGACCTGGCCCCACTCGCCGCGGACGGTATGGATGTCGGAATGGCAGATACCCGTGTAGGCGATGGCGATGAGCACGTCGTGTTTGCCCACGGGGCGGCGCTCGATGGTGGTGGGCACCAAGGGCGCCTTGGGTGCGGGTGCGGCGATGGCCTTGACCTGCATTGTCGTCTCCTATCGAGGGATCTGTTGCCGGCGGTGGATCCCGTCAAGGTCCCATCTTCCCCCCGGCCGGAGCCTTCGTTTGACACCGGGCGGTTGGGTACTGTCCGCCACCGGGGTGCGGCGACCCCAGCGAAGCAGGAGTCGCCGCCTCAGTGCAGACGCTCTCGACGGTCCAGACGTAGCTTGAGAATGAGATCCTGTCCCCGGAGGTCCGCGAGGCGCTGCCCGAGTTGGACGAAAAGACCCGGGAGTTCCACGAGGGGCACCACGTCGTCGACGTTGATCAGCATGGCGACTGTCCACCTCGAGGAGGAGGAAGACCAGTGCATCCCCCAGGTCCGAGCGGCGCTGAGCCGTGCCCAGCTTCGCGACGTGGGTGAGCGCATGCTGGCAGCCGGGCAGACAGCCCCGCGCCGGCCCGAGCAGCCGAGTGCGGTGAAGGAGGCCATTGACGCCGCCCTCGGCTGAGCCCCAGCCCCCAGACGACCGCCAACCCACCGCGTCGAGGGGATGGCGCTTGTCCTGGCTTCGCCGCACCGGCGATGAGGCCAGGGTGGCGGTCTTCCTCCATGGGGGGTCACCCCGTTCCCCTCGTCTCACCCATCCCTGGCAACTCTCCGTCCTGTCTGTGTCTGTGCTGGCCCGCTCGTGCCTCGGCGGCATCAGCGAGGACACCGCGGTCGGCGTGATTCGCTTCGGCCGACGCGGCTGGAATGACGCCGTCGAGCCGCATCCGGTGCTGGACCTGGCGGAGCTGCTGGGCGCCCCGCCGGGGATCTGGCTCGGGCGGCCGGGCGGTGCCCGCCCGGAAGTCACGCTGGTCGGGCACTCCATGGGAGGCCGGGCCGCGCTTTGGGCCGCCGCGCGGCACCGGGTCGACCGGCTTGTGCTGCTGGCGCCCTGGCTGGAGTCCAGTGATCCCATCCCCGGTCCGGACACCCGGGAGGTGGTGATCGTGCACGGAACCGGGGACGCCGTCACCTCCCCACAGCGTTCCGCCGCCCTGGCTGACCGTCTCGCGACCACCCGAGGGGTGGGGCAGTTCGTCCCGTTGAAGGGCGCCACGCATTGGCTGGTTGACGCCTGGGGGCGGTGGGTCGACGCCATCACCACGGCCCTGGCCGACTGACCGCGCCGCCCACCCCTCTGCGTGTACCGCCCGGGTCAGTCGTTCGGGGTCAGTTGTTCGGGGTCGGCCGGCGCCGCGGCCCGACGCCGAACGAGCCGCTCGAGCCAGCCGAGGTCGCCGAAGCGCCCAAGCGTCGACAGGGCCAAGATGATCCCCGTCAAAGCGAGGAACCCCGGCGCCAGAGGTGGAACCGCGCCGGCGCCGCCGGTGGAGGCCAACCACCACTGGTGCAGGGTCGACATCGACTCCCAGCTGTCGCCCAGGTCGACTGAGAAGGCCGCGCTGGTGAGGTTGGCACGGACGTGCTGCCACACCCCGAGCGCCGACCCGGCCGCCGCAGCCACCGCAATAACCCGCACCGCCCGCACGACCGAACGGTTCGGCCGGGCGGCGTAAGCGGCCATGCCGACCGCCAGCACCACCAGGACCAGCCACGGGATCAGCTGCACGGCACCGTTCCAGTGCCGCAGCATCGTCAGCTCGACAACCGCACCGATCAGGGTCAGCCCGGACAGCGCCAACAAGGAGGTCCGGAATTGGCCTACCAGCGCGGTGTCCGTACCGCGTTGGGCCATCACGGTCCTCGTTCGATCAACAGCCATCGGTGCCATCCTCGATTCCGGGTGGGCCGGCTGCAGCGCAGCCCGGCACCAAGCATGACGAGCGGTCGGCGCATTCACCAGACCCACTGGGCGGAGCGCACCGTCAGGACTGGACCGGCTGCCCGGCGCGGCGGCGCACGACCAGCGCAGCCCAGATGCCCAGGACGGCCGCGGTGGACAGCACGAGCGGGCTCATCGACCACCCCCCCACCATCGAGGCCAACGCCGCCACCAGCGGCGGACCGATGATCGACCCCGTGTTCGAGATCTGGACCACGAGGCCGTTCGCCGGGCCGGTCAACGCCGGGGACGGGGCCATCCGTGGCACCGCCGCGAACACCGAAGCCGGCAGCAGCCCACCGAACGTCGTGAAGCACACCGCCGCGGCGAAGGCCAGCGGGAACGGCGCCCAGCCGGCGTAGATCGGCACGGCGCACACGCCCATGACGGCCAGCGCCAGCACAGCGAGGGTGCCGGGTGCGACCCCGCGGTGCACCAGTGCCCCGGCAACCACGTTGCCGACGATATTGCCAAAAATGACCACCCCTGTCAGGAACGCGGCGTGGGAGGCGGTCAACCCGTTTGCCTGGTAGATGGTCGGCAGGAATCCGACGACGGCCAGGTACTGCAGCGAGTACAGACCGAACGTCAGCGCCAGCGGGAGCACCGGGCGCAGCCCAGCCCACCCGGGCGTTTCTCCCCTGGTGGCACCAGGCTGCCGCCCGGTGCCGCGCCGTAGCGAATCGGCCATACCGCTTCGGCCCACGATGACGGCCACCACCACGGCGTACCCACCGACCACGGCCGCGTTGACCCCCCAGAACCCCCTCCAGCCCAGGCTGGCCAGGATTGCCGGGCCGACGATCATGGCCAGCAACTGACCGGCCGGCATGTAGACGCCCCACAACCCCATGGTCAGGTTGCGCTGGGCTCCACCGGAGGCGCGGCTGACCAAAGCCGGCGCCGCGACGACGCACGCCATGAAGCCGAAACCCTCCAACACCCTGCTGAACACGAGCATCACCACCGCCGGGCTTGCCGCGCCGAGACCACTGGCCAGGGCCAACGCCGCCATCGCGGCGACCAGGACCCGGCCCTGGCCGATCCGGTCGACAATGCCACCGGCCACCCCGCCGAGGACCGCTCCCACATAGGTGTACGCGGACAACAGCACCCCGGCCAGGGTCAGGCTCATGCCCAGGTCGGCACGGACGGCCGGGAGCCCGACGATGGCCTTGCCCACCTGAACCGCCGCCAGGATCCCGGCACCGAGCGCCACCCAGACGACGGCCCAATCGGTGCGGTCGGTCTGCGTGCGTCCATGTCCCTCCGGGAGCCGCGCCGTCATGGGCCCAGCATGCACGCTGTCGCGCCCTCGGGACACCGCTGGCACCCGTCGCTCGCGCATGCGAAACTCCGTCCACAGGCGGCCCCACACCGACCGGCGCCGATCGGGTGCGTCGGGTCACCGCGATCGCCCGTCACCTGCTGGGAGGCCTGCGTGCTGAAGATGAAGAGCCACTGCGAGAGATGTGGGATTGCCGTGCCTAGCGAGGAACCGGCTTTCATCTGCAGCCTGGAAACGACGTTCTGTTCCCGGTGCGCCGAGGACCTGCGCCACTGCTGTCCCAGCTGCCGAGACGAGCTCGTCGTCCGGCCTCGCCGGACCTCCGACCCGGGTGGAGCCAGGGCTGCTGCCGAGAGCCTCGCGCAGCGGGTCGTCGACCAGGTCCGCGAGCTGACGCAGCCCCGGGCCCATCCGTTCACGAGCGTTGAACGAGTCATCCCGGCACCGGCTGCGGCGGTGTTCGACGTGCTGGCCAGTCCAGACCGGCACCCCGAGATCGACGGGTCCGACACCCTGCAGGGCCTGCCGCTCGGACCCGACCGCCTCGAGCTGGGCAGCGCCTTCAGCATGGGCATGCGGGTCCAGGGACTGCAGTACCGGTCGGTCAACACCGTCGTCGAGTTTGAACCGGACCGGCGGATCGCCTGGCATACCTACGGCGAGGTCGGCGGTCACCGCATCGTCGGCGGCCAGATCTGGCGCTACGAGCTGGAGAAACACGACGACGGCACGCTGGTGCGGCACACTTACGACTGGAGCACCGCCATGGCGGCCCGGTTCACCATCGAGCTACCCGGCTTCCCGGAGCGGTTCGAGCGCACCGGCCCGTTGAGCCTGGAACGGCTGGAACGCGCCGTCCTGCGCTTCCGCGACGCCCACGGCCAGCAACCCGGCGAGCCGGACTAGGCCCGACCAGCCAGCGATCCGACGCGGGCACGGTGCGCGGCCCGCCGCCGGGGCTGTGCCGTCCCCTCGTGGCAGGCTGGAGCCCGACCGGTCAATCGGGTGAGCCCACAGGAGAACCCCCAGCAATGAGCAGCGCCGATCGTGGCTTGGCGCGTAACAGCGCCATCATGGCCGCGGGCAGCCTGGTGTCGCGGCTCCTCGGGGTGATCCGCACGTCGATGCTGTTCGGGGTGTTCGCCTACAGCGCCCCCGGACAGGCGTGGACGGTGGCCACCACCCTGCCCAACATGATCAATCTGCTGCTGGCCGGCGGGGTCCTCAACGCCGTGCTCGTCCCGCAAATCACCAAGGCCGCCCAGCAACGCCAAGGGGGCCAGGAGTTCGTCGAGCGCCTGCTCACCCTGACGGTCTTGCTGATAGCCGGGGTCACCCTGCTGGCCCTGCCGTTGGCGCCGCTGCTGGTCAGACTATATGCCTCTGGATTCACCCCGGCCACGACGTCGCTGGCCGTCGCGTTCGCCCTGATCTGCCTGCCGGCCATCTTCTTCTACGGGCTGTACACGATGCTCGGTCAGGTCCTCAACGCCCGGGGCCAGTTCGCCGCTTTCATGTGGTCACCGGCCCTGTGCAACGTCATCTGGGTGGCCGGGATCGCGTTGTTCATTCGGCAACACGGCACGAACAGCGCCCGCTCGCCGGACTGGACGTGGCCGATGATCTGGCTGATGGCCGGCACCCTCACGGTGGGGGTGGCGGCCCAGGCGCTGGTGTTGATCCTGCCGCTGTGGCGTGGCGGCTTCCGGTTCCGGCCCCGCGCCGGCTTCCGCAACGCCGGCCTTGGCACGGCCGGCCGGGTCGCCGGATGGACCTTCGCATCGCTGGCGCTGAGCCAGGTCAGCTTCCTGGTGGTGTCCCGGGTGCTGACCCCGGTCGCCGAGCCGGACCCGAACCTCACCGGCTACCAGAATGCGTTCCTGTTGTTCATGACCCCGCACGGGTTGATCACCGTGTCCGTGGTGACCGCCCTGTTCACCCGGTTGTCGGTGGCGGCGCACCGCCGGGATCTATCGGCGTTGCGCGGTGACGTCGGCCAGGGACTTCGTGTGGTCGCTGTTTCCATGATCCCCATCACGGTGGCCACGTTCGCGCTGGCCGGCCCGGGAATGCGGGTGCTCTACCCGGCCAACACGGCCGCTGAGACCGCCAGCCAAGCGACCCTGGTGGTGGCGATGGTCTTGGGCCTGGCCCCGTTGGGGGCCCTGTACCTGGCGCAGCGCACCTTCTACGCCTTCGAGGACGCGCGAACCCCGTTTCTGCTCGCCGCCGTCAACTCCGGTCTGGTCATCGTCGGGACGCTGCTGTGCCTGCTGCTGCCGTCGCAGACCCGGGCCCTGGGGGTTTGCCTGGTCCAGTCCCTGGGCAACCTCGTGGCCGCGGTGGTCGCCGTGATCTGCGTCGGCCTACGGCTGCGGGGCTTCGCTATCGGGCCGGTCATCCGCACGGTGGTGCGCTCTCTGGTGGCCTCCGCCCCGGCCGGGGCGGCGGCGTTCCTGGTGGCCTGGGCGATCAGCACCGGCGTGTCCGGGCGGGGCGGGACGCTGTTGGCCTTGCTGGTCGGCGTCCCCGTATTCGTGATCGGGTACGTGGCGGTGGCCCGCCGGATCGACCTGGTCGAGTTGGCCCAGTTGCTGCGCCGCCTGCCCCACCCGATCCGCCGGTTCCTCAGCTTCTGGTAGAGCGTCTTTCATGCGATTGTGAGTCCCCTTCCGGCTCAGGGGTGGTCTCCTGTGGCGGCGATGTAATCATCGGGAATATACCCCCTGGGGTATCTGTTCATGAGGTAGGTAAGGATCCACGTCCGAGGGGAGCAGCACGTGAAGGAATGCACGCCGGAGGAGTTCGCCACCGCCCACGCCGCGGGTGCCGTCGTCATCGACGTGCGCGAGCCGCAGGAGTACACCGCGGGGCACGTTCCTCGAGCCATCCTAAGACCGCTGAGCCAGATCGGCTCGCGTGTGCACGACATCCCCGCGGACGGACCGGTCTACGTCATCTGTGCCAGCGGCAACCGCAGCAAGGCGGTCACCGACTTGCTCATCAACGCCGGCCGCGAGGCCTACTCGGTCCGCGGCGGGACAATGGGGTGGTCGCGCGCCGGCCGGCCGCTCGTCACCGGAACGAGCCCCGAGTAACCCCACCCTTCCCCCACGCCCTGTGGTCGGTCAGCCCATCCCGCAGAGGGCGCGCAGTTCAGCCCAGTCCGACACCTTCGTGCGCTGACGACCGAGGGCACCGCCGCGGCGGGTCTCCTCGGCGTCGATGCGCAGCCAATCCTCGAACGACGACGCCCGCCGGCCGCGGGCTGCCAGTGCTGCGTCGAGGTCCAGCCGGGTCACGTCGCCGGCGGCTGGCCGCTGCACCAGGTCCTCGACCAGCTTGTCCACCGTCTGCGCGGCATCGGACTTATTGGTGCCGATCACTCCGGTCGGCCCTCGCTTGGCCCAACCCACGACGTATTCGCGGGGCAACGTCGTGCCGTCCGCGTCGCACACCCGGCCCTGGTCATTGGGAATGACCGCGCGCTTCGTGTCGAACGGCAGATCGACCAGTGGGGTGCCGCGGTAACCGATCGACCGCAACACCAGTTGGACCGGGATGGTCTCGCTCCGCCCCGTCCCGCGCACCGAGCCGCCCTCGTCCAGGTATGTGCTTTCCAAGGTCAGGCCGGTCACAGCCGTGGTCCCCACCAGGGCCACCGGACGTCGCCAGAAGCGCAGGTGCAATCGGCAGTGCGGGTCCTCGACGTGGCGGTGGGCCAGGCCTCGCAGCACCTCCAGGTTGGCCTTGGCTCGCCGATCCAGGCCGGACTCCTCGATCCCCACTAAGCACTCCGCGTTGATGTCGACGGCCACCCCAGGTACCTCCAGCAGCTCGCGCAGTTCCTTGGTGGTGAACGCGGCGTGCTGAGGTCCCCGGCGCCCGATCATCCACACGTCCTCGACCGCGTGGCGGCGCAGCTCGTCGAGCACCACGACGGGCATGTCCGTGACATCGAGCGTCTCCGGCTTCTTGGCCAGGATCCGGGCCACGTCGACGGCGACGTTGCCGACCCCGATGGCGGCGGCTCCGCGCAGCCCCCCCAGGTCGAACGAGCGCGCGTCGGGGTGGCCGGAGTACCACTCGACGAACTGGCGGGCGGAGTAGCTGCCTGGCAGGTCCTCGCCTGGCACGCCCATTTTCATGTCCTCGCTCGCCCCGACCGCGTACACGACGGCGTCGTAGGCGGCCAGCAGTTCCTCACGGGATACGTCCTGCCCGAACGTCACGTTGCCCCGGAATCGGATGCCGTCGGAGTCAAACACCTTGGCCAGGGCGGTAGCCACCGACTTGATGCTGGGGTGATCGGGAGCGACCCCGTACCGCAGCAACCCGTACGGGGTGGGCAGGCGGTCGAACAGGTCGACCGAGACAGGAACCTCGCCCTGCTTGACGAGGGACTGGGCGGCGAACAGTCCCGAGGGCCCGGCGCCGACAACAGCTACCCGACGGCGTGTCTGGTCCATGCGTCTCCTCCAGATCGTGGTGGCGTCGACCAACACCGACCCAGCAGCCGTCCCACAGGAGCCGGCCGGCAACCGGCGACCCGGCGCGGGCGGTGCCGTCGACGGTTCGGGTGGCGCAACCCTCCCGTCGTTCCTGTGTAGGAATACACGCCTGCGGACCCCGCGCGCCACTGCTTCAAGGCATGCGCCCCGGTGCCCACATGACAAGGGGCCTGCTGGCTACAGTCCGCGACGCGCTGGTGACCCTAGGAGAAGCTCAGCTCACAGGCCCAGGCCGGAGATGTCCGAGGGGACCGACGGCCACCGGCTCGCCGGTGCCAGCGGCGGCCCGGGGGGACCGTCATCGGCATTCCCGGTCTCGACACCCGCGCCTGCCAGCGACGCCAGGGCGGTCAGCGCCGAGTCCAGCGGCCCCGATTCGACAGCGTGATCGGGGGTGCCCCACTCGTACAGCCCAAACGCCCTGACCGGCACGGTGTCGTCGGCGGGCAGGCGTAGCAGGGGGACCTCGGTCGCGTCCGGTCCGGTGGAATGCATTGGTGAGTAGAAGTTCATGAGCGTGTCGCCTCCTGTGACGTTGATCACAGTGTGCCCCATGATGACGACCGTGTCTGCCTGGCCACGCGCTGAGGCGCCCATGAGATCGTGAGCGGGGTCGGCGGGGGTTACCGTGTGACCATGACCACAGCCTCCGCCCGTCCGGTCCGGATAGGGGTGCAGCTGCACCCGCAGCACGCCGAGTATGCCGACATCCGGGCCGCCGCGGCGCGGGCCGAGGAGCTCGGCGTCGACGTCGTCTTCAACTGGGACCACTTCTACCCCCTCTACGGAGACCCGGTGGGCAAGCACTTCGAGTGCTGGACCATGCTCGGAGCCTGGGCCGAGGCGACCTCACGGGTCCAGATCGGCGCACTGGTCACGTGCAACAGCTATCGCAACCCCGAGTTGCTCGCCGACATGGCTCGGACCGTCGACCACATCAGCGACGGACGGCTCATCCTGGGCATCGGCTCGGGCTGGTTCGAAAAGGACTACACCGAGTACGGCTACGACTTCGGAACCGCCGGTTCGCGGTTGGATGACCTGGCGGCCGCCCTGCCCCGGATCGAGCGGCGGATGGCGGCGCTCAACCCGGCGCCGACCAGGTCTATCCCGGTTCTCATCGGCGGAGGCGGCGAACGCAAGACGCTACGGCTGGTGGCCAAGCACGCCGACATCTGGCACAGCTTCGGCGACCCCGACGTGGTGGCGCGCAAGGTCGCAGTCTTGGACGGGCACTGCGCCGACGTCGGTCGCGACCCGGGCGAGATCGAGCGGTCCGTTGGAGTCGAAGGTGACCCGGACGTCCTCGGGTCCCGCTTGCACCAACTGGGCGTCACACTCTTCACGCTGGGGCTCACTGGTCCCCGGTACAACATGACCAAGGTGGCGAAGTGGACGGCCTGGCGTGACCAGATAAACGCCGGGTAGGGGGCCGCGATGGTCCGACACGTCGGGTCGTGGGCTCAGCCCGGTCCCCCCGTTCCCTCTGCCGCGACCGGCTGCCTGGTTGGAGGGGGCGCGACGGGATCGTCGACTGCCCCCGGACCGGTTTGTCGTGGAATCAAGTGGGGGAACATGTCCTGACCGACGAAGTAGCGGACGACGCTATTGGCGACCGCCAGCGTCGGCACAGCGAACAAGGCACCGACGACACCGAGCAGGTGCACCCCGATGGCCACCGCGATGATCACCGCCAAGGGGTGCAGCGCGACGGCGTGCCCCATCAGGAAAGGCTGCAGCAGGTGCGATTCGATCTGCTGCACCAGTAGCACGATGCCCAGCATGATCAGCGCGACGATCGGACCCTTGACCACGAGGGCGACCAGAACCGCGACGGCCCCGGAGACGATCGCCCCGACGATGGGCACGAACGAGGCCACGAAGACCAGCAAGGTCAGTGGGATGACGAACGGCAGTCCCAGGATGAGCGCGCCCAGGCCGATCCCGACGGCGTCGACCCCGGCGACGATGACCTGGGTACGGGCGTAGGCGCCCAGGCTGACCCACCCGCGGCGGAACGCCTGGCTGGTCCGTTCGCCGACCGCGCGGGGCAGCAGCCCGACCACGAACTGCCAGATCCGTTCCCCCTGAGCGAGGAAGAAGAATGTGGTGATGAGGCAGATCAACGTGCCGGCAAGGAAGTCCAGGGCGGTAGCGCCGACGGCCAGGGCCCCGGAAGTCAGCTGGCTGGAGTTGTTCCGGATCGCGTCCTGGAGCTGAGTCAGGTACTCACCGAGCTGATCACCGGTCACATGCAGGGGGCCGGTCGCCAGCCAGACGGTGACCTGGCTCAGGCCCGCCTCGGCGCTGGACCTCAGCTCGGCTGCCCCGGACGCGAGCTGGGAGCCGGCCACGGCGAGCAACCCGACGACGACCGCGAGGAGGGTCAGCAGCCCGATCAGGGCCGCGGCGTTGCGGCCCAGTGGCGTTCGACTGGACAACAGCCTGACCAGCGGAGTGAGCAGGACGGTCAGCAGGAGTGCGACCGCCACCGGGATGACCACCAGGCTGAGGGCCCGCATGACCACCACGAGCAGCGCCAGGGCGGCCAGGATGACGATGACCCGCCAGGCCCAGGCGGCGGCGATGAGCAGTGGAGCGGGCAGCTGCGGCTGGTCACCGGACCCGGCGCTCGGATGGCGCGGCTGCTGCGGCTGCTGCGACGGCGTCGCCGGGCCGGGTCGTCCCCCCTGCCCAGGTGCCGGTTCGGCGCCGGCGACGACAGTGGCTTCGCTCATGGTGTGGCTCCCGAGCCTGGACGGTGCAGGTCGTGTCGAGTCTGACACGACCTGCACCGGAGTCCGTGAGAGCCGGCCGGGTCACAATCGGGCGGCCAGGAAGGCGGCGATCTCTTCGGCCGCGGCACGCCCCTCCGGGGTGGGCAGGGCAGCGTATACGTGCGGCTGTTCCTCCTCCTCCAGGTAGGTGACCTCGATCCCGGCTGCCGTCGCCAGGTCGCGTAACCGTCGCGCCTCGGCATTGAGGATGTCGTGGGTTCCGGACAGCAGCATCAGCCGGGTCCCCCGCAGCGTCGACAGGTCACCCATCAGCGGGCTGACCCGCGGGTCGTCGGTGGGCAGGTCCGCGGCCCAGAGCTGGCTGGCCGCCTCGAGCATGGCCGGGGAGAGCATCACGTCCAGGTGCGCGGCCTCGCGCACCCAGGGGTCGTTGACGGTCAGGTCGACCCACGGCGAGAGCAGCACGGTCCGGCCCGCCAGGGGCAGTCCTGCCGAGGCGACCTCGAGCAGAAGCGCCAGCGCCATCCCCCCGCCCGCGGAATCGCCCATCACGTCGAGCGGTGTGCCCGTCGCGGCTTCTCGCTGGTAAAGCAGGACCATCCGCGGGAGGTTCTCGGCGGCCGACCCCAGTGGCGCGAGCGGGTAGATCGGGACGACGACCTCGACGTCGAGCCGCCGCGCCAGTCGGCTGACGAGCTGCCAGTGCTCCCGGCCGATCTCCCGGACGAACCCGCCGCCGTGCAGGAACACCAGCCGGCGCGCGGGCGGCTGATATTCGTCCGAGGAGCGGGCGCGGATCCGATACACCAGCTGGCCGTCGACGTGTTCGGCGCTGACCTGGAAACGTCGGACCAGGGAGCGAGGCGGACGGAACGACGCCGGCCGGACGGCCCTGCGGTGCAGCAGGGCCACCTGACGTTCCACCGAGCGGTTGCGTTCCCGGTACTGTCCGACCAGCAGGACTGTACGAATCGCCTTGGTGCTCCAGCCGGCCATCCCGCCTCCTGACATCGGGTCCGAGGCACGTGACGCGCTACTCGGCAACAGACTCCGGGCCCGCCCGCCACGGTGTGATAGGCAAGGGCTATCCCGGCAACCGAAGGAGACCGGACATGCCCACCGTGTCGTTGACGTGCGGCGACATCGACTATATCGACAGTGGCGGCGAAGGCCCAGTTGCCGTGTTCACCCACGGCGTGCTGATGAGCAGCGCCATCTGGGGGCAGGTGATCGACCTGTTGAGACCAGACGTGCGCTGCATCGCGCCGACCCTGCCGCTGGGCGCCCACGCCCATGCCATGGTGCCGGGCACCGACCTGTCCATCCCCGGACTGGCCGACATCGTCGGAGAGTTCCTGGACCGGTTGGTGCTCAGCGACGTGACGTTGGTGGTCCACGATGTGGGGGCGCCGATGCAGGTGGCCACCCACGGTCATCCGGCGGTCAAAGACCTGGTCTTGGTGGCCTGCGAGGCGTTCACCGACCTGTCCCCCGGCCAGCGCGGGCGCAACCTCAAGCGGTTCGCCGGAATCCCGGACGGGTTGCGGGCCGCGGTCGCGTTGCTTCGTGCCCCTGGGGCCGGACGGGTCAACGCCACCTTCGGAAGGATGACCAAGCGTGGAGTTCCGGGCGGGATGCTGAAGGCCTGGACCAGCCATCCGTTGGCCGACGAGGGAGTCCGCACGGACATGCGCCGCTACCTGATTGCCTCTTCGGCCGAGGACCTGGACGCCGCCACCTACCGGCTGCCGGAGTTCACCGGACGAACGATGGTGGTCTGGGCCGCTCAGGAGCGCCAGCTCAGCCCGGAATTGGGTCACCGTCTGCGCGACTTCGTCCCCGGCTGCCGGTACGTGGAGATCGACGACAGCTACACGCTCATCCCGATCGACCAGCCGCAGCGACTGGCCGAGGAGCTGCGCGGCTTCATCCTGGGTTGAGCCTGGTCACGCTCAACTCCGCCCGGCGGCCGCTTTGACCTAGCTCACTCCCGCTCACCAGCGGTTTCGCGCTCCTGGCGTGCGATCCTGACGACGGGTTTGCGGTTCGGACTCAGAGCGCTGCGACGGCACAGGCGGCGCGTGGCGCAGGACACAGCGAACGAGGAGTGGCGATGGAGCGAACCATTTTCGATGAGGACCACGAGGCGTTCAGGGCGGCGTGCCGTGAGTACGTCACCCGACACCTGACTCCGAACGTCGAGCAGTTCATCAAGGAGAAGGCCTACCCACGCGAGCTGTGGCTGGAGGCCGGCAGGGCCGGGTTCCTCGGGTTGGAGATCCCCGAGGAGTACGGCGGGTCGGCGGCCGGTGACTACCGCTACAACGCCGTCTTCGCCGAGGAGCTGGCCAAGGTCGGGATGGCGGCGGCGTCCTGCTTCGGCATCCATTACGACATCGTTGCCCCGTATCTGGTGGACCTGGGCACCGAGGCGCAGAAGCAGCGCTGGCTGCCCGGCATGGCCTCCGGGGAGCTCCTGTCCGCCATCGGGATGACCGAACCCAGCGGCGGGTCGGACCTGGCGGCGCTGCGGACCACCGGGGTCCGGGACGGCGACGCCTGGGTGGTCAACGGGTCGAAGACGTTCATCACCAACGGCACCTCGTGCGACCTGGCCCTCGTCGCGGTCCGCACCTCCCCGGAGAAGAAGGCCAGGGGGATCACCCTGATGGTCTTCGAGAACGGCATGCCCGGTTACACCAAGGGCCAGAAGCTCGACAAGGTGGGTCAGACGGAATCGGACACCTGTGAACTGTTCTTCGAGAACGTCCGGGTGTCGGACGCGAACGTGATCGGCGATGTCGACATGGGCTTCATCGAGATGATGAAGAACCTTCCGCAGGAACGGATCTCCTCGGGCATCTCCAACTTGGCCAACGCCCGGCAGATCCTGGAGGAGACGATCCAGTACTCCAAGGACCGCAAGGCCTTCGGCTCCTCGATCGGGGCGTTCCAGTACAACAAGTTCGTCATCGCCGAGATGGTCACTCAGTGCGAGGTCTTCCAAGCCTACGTTGACCAGGCGATCATGGCCCACACCCAGGGCAAGTTCAGCGCCGTCGACGCCGCCAAGGTCAAGTGGTGGGGCGCGCAGCTGCTCAGCGAGGTACTGGACCGGTGCTTGCAGCTGCATGGGGGCTACGGGTACATGAACGAGTATCGGGTCGCGCGGGCCTGGCGGGACGCCCGGGTCACCAAGATCTGGGCCGGCACCAACGAGATCATGAAGGAGCTGGTGGGTCGGGACGTCGGCCTGTAGCGCGGTACTTGCGGGCTCCAGGCAGTCCGGGTGTCGACGTGATCGACCCCGGGCAGTCTCGGTGCGGCAGCCGTGCTGGGATCACCACACGCGAAGAGCCGATCGCTAGGGTGTACCGATGACGCATACACCGCTGGGGAGCCGGGCGTGAGGGGCCTGGCCGGCCGGGTCGCCATCGTCACCGGAGCGAGCCGAGGGATCGGCCTCGGCATCGCCGAACGGCTGGTCGCCGAGGGGGCCCGGGTCTGCATCACGGCCAGATCACCCGAGCCGCTCCAGGAGGCGGTCACCAAGCTCGGCGGACCGGATCACGCGATTGCGGTCCCAGGACGGGGTGACGACGAGGCCCATCACCAGGAGACAGTCGAACGAGCCCTGGCGAGCTTCGGCCGGCTGGACCTCCTGGTCAACAACACCGGAATCAACCCGGTCTTCGGGCCGCTGCTGACCATGGACCTGTCTGCGGCCCGAAAGATGGTGGAGGTCAATTGCCTGGCGGTGCTGTCGTGGGTGCGCCTGGCGCACGAGGCGTGGCTGCGGGAGCACGGCGGGCGCGTGGTCAACGTGGCCTCGGTCGGGGGCCTGCGCACAGCCCCCGGCATCGCGTTCTACGGCGCGACCAAGGCGATGCTGATCCACCTGACGCAGGAGTTGGCCGTCGAGTTGGCGCCGCGGATCCGGGTGAACGCTGTCGCCCCGGCCGTCGTCAAGACCGCGTTCGCCACACCCCTGTACGCCGGGCGCGAGGACTCGGTCGCCGCGACCTACCCGCTGCGGCGGCTGGGCGAGCCCGAGGACATCGCCGGGGCAGTCGCGTTCCTGCTGTCCGACGACGCGGCGTGGATCACCGGGCAGACGCTGGTGGTCGACGGCGGCGTCACCCTCGGCGGCGTGTTCTGAGCCTCGCCAGCGGCACCACCCCGGTCTGACGGCGCGGACGTCCTCACCACCACCCCAGACAAGGAGCAGCCATGAGCCAGCCCACCCGCGTCGCCATCGTCACCGGGGCAGCCCGCGGAATCGGAGCCGAGATCAGTCGGAGGTCGGCGGCTGACGGGATGGCCGTGGCCGTCGTCGACCTGGACGAATCCGCGTGTGAACCCGTCGTGGCGCAGATCGAGGCGGCAGGCGGGCGGGCGCTGGCCGTCGGACTCGATGTGTCCGACGAAGCCGGTGTCCAGGCAGCGGTGCAGCGGGTCAGCTCCGAGCTGGGGGACCCGACCGTGCTGGTCAACAACGCCGGGATCACTCGCGACAATGTCCTGCACAAGATGACGGTGGAGGAGTGGGACACCGTCATGGCGGTCCACCTGCGTGGTCCGTTCCTGCTCAGCCGAGCACTGCGACCGGTGTGGGCCCGGCAGAACTGGGGACGGGTCGTCAATCTGTCCAGCACTTCGGCGCTGGGCAATTTCGGTCAGGCGAACTACGCCGCGGCCAAATCGGGGGTGCAGGGCTTCACCAAGACCCTGGCGATCGAGCTCGGCCGGCTCGGGGTGACAGTCAACGCCGTCGCCCCTGGCTTCATCGCCACCGACATGACCGCCGCCACCGCGACACGTCTCGGCATGGACTTCGAGGTCTTCAAGACCGAGGCGGCCAAGCAGATCCCGGTCGGCCGGGTCGGCTACCCGGAGGACATCGCCGCGGCCGTCTCGTTCTTCTGCCGCGAAGAGGCGTCCTTCGTTTCCGGCCAGGTGATCTACGTCGCCGGCGGTCCCAAGGCGTGACCTCGCCGGCGGTCGGGTGGGTGTGTCTACGTCCCGACCCGGAGGGTAAAGGACCCTCATGACGCAACCCGATGTGGCCCAGCGAGCCGAGTCCCTCGTTCGAACTGACGACAAGGGCGGGTTCCCAGCGCAGCAGCAGGACCCGCCCGGACTCACCGACGCGATGACGCCGGTCCCCGACCATGGTGAGACGACGTACGTCGGGCATGGGCGACTGACGGGCCTGCGAGCCCTGATCACGGGCGGGGACTCGGGGATCGGCCGGGCCGTGTCCGTGGCCTTCGCCCGGGAGGGGGCGGACGTGGCGATCGGGTACCTTCCGGTGGAACAGTCCGATGCGAACATCACCGCCGATCTGGTGCGGGCCGCCGGGCAGAAGGCGGTCCTCGTTCCCGGCGACCTCCTCGAGCGGGATATGTGCACCGACGTTGTCTCCCGGGCCGTCGATCAGCTGGGTGGACTCGACATCCTGGTCCACAACGCCGGATATCACTGGGCCAAGGGCGAGGAGGGGCTCTCCGGCCTCGAGCCGGACCACGTCGAACGGGTCCTGCGGACGAACCTGCACGCGGCGATCTGGTTGGCGCAGGCCGCAGAGCCGCATCTGAGCACGGGGTCCAGCATCATCTTCACCAGCTCCGTCCAGGCCTACCTGCCCTCTACGCAGTGGATCGACTATGCCGCCACCAAGGCGGCCATCAACAACCTGACCGTGAACCTTGCCGCCGAGCTGGGGCCGCGCGGCATCCGGGTGAACGCGGTCGCCCCGGGCCCGATCTGGACTCCGCTGCAACCGGCCACCCGTCCCGCGGACAAGATCGAGACCTTCGGCGCAGACACCCCCCTGGGGCGGGCCGGCCAACCCGCCGAGGTGGCACCGGCCTTCGTGTTCCTGGCCTCGCCGGCTGACGCCAGCTACGTCTCGGGAACAATCATTGGGGTCTCGGGGGGCAAACCGGTGTTCTGAGGCCCCGCCGACCCTTGGAACCCGCCGCCGGACCCGGTCACCCCTGGTCGCAACGGTCTGACACGCCTGACCACGATGAGCCTGACCTGACCCGCGGACAATCCTTCGTAAACGCTGGATGCGCGCGCGCCACCGCGCTGACACCATGAGTGGATGGATCACCTCACCAGCCAGCAGATCCTCGACGCCGGGTTGGCGGACTGGCGCAAGCTCGCCCAGGCCCTGCACGCGCGGTTCTTGACCCGCAGCTTCGGCACAGGCCTCGCCTTCGTCACCGCCGTCACCGAGGTCGCGGAGCGCGTCAACCACCACCCCGACGTGAAGCTCACCTACCCGTTCGTGGATGTCGCGCTCTTCAGCCACGACGTGGGCGGCGTCACACAGCGCGACCTCGACCTGGCCGCTCGGATCAGCGAGATCGCCCGAGAGCGGGGCATCTCGGCCGACCCCCGCGCGGTGATCGAGCTGGAACTGGCGCTGGACACCGCCGATCTCGCCGCCGTAGGGCCGTTCTGGGCGGCGGTACTGACCGGCAGCCCCGATTCCATCGACGGTGACGACATCGTGGATCGCAGCGGCCGGACGCCGTTGCTGTGGTTCCAGCACACGGAGGCGCACGAGATTCCGCGCCAGCGCTTCCACGTGGACCTGTGGGTCCCGCATGACCTCGCCCACGAGCGGATCGCGGCCGCAGTCGCCGCCGGTGGCCAGGTCATCGACGAGACCCGCGCCCCGTCCTTCGTGGTTTTGGCCGACCCCGAAGGCAACAGGGTGTGCGTCTGCACCTTCCTCGAGCGCTGACGGGTGGCCAGCCTGGTCGCGACACCCGCCTCGGGGCCGCGGCGACACGTCAGCGCGCCGGGATGGGAAAGACACGGCGGGCTGCGAAATCCCATCGGCGCACCTGCGTCAGAGTCACCGCCAGCGGCCCACCGGACACCGCCGCCATGGCCAGGCGCGCCTGCTCACGGGTAAGGCGGCGAGCCAGGCTCACGTGGGGGACCCAGGGCCAGCGGGCCGTCCCCGGATCCCGCTGCGCCGCTTCGGCGCGCAGCGCCAGCACCGCCTCGGCCAGCTGACCGTCCAAGGTCACCGCACGGGCCAGCGTGAGGCGTGCGTCGCCGAACAGGGTCAGCTCGGCCAGCACCGCAGGCGACGGCAGCAACCGCGCAATCAGCACACCTGCCAGCTCGTCCAGAGCCCCGTCGGCGAACGCCCCGGACACCAGCGTCACGTGCGGGGCGTTCGTGGTGCTGGTGTTGTCGGCCTGGGTCGGCAGCGCCAGTGCCTGCAGCATGGCCCACTCCCGGCGGACAGCGGCATCTGACTGGGGGTCCAGGAGCAGCTCTATGGCGTCACGGGGAGTCATCAGGTCTGCACCGTACTTCGCCACTGCCCGCGCGGTTGAAGCCCCACTCCAGCAGCGGCGTCCTGGCTAAGGATTCAAGAACCAGCCGGGGCGCATGCCGGGAGGGCAGCCGGGCTCGCGATAGTACTCCCGGCCGAAGGCCTGGGCGAATGCTTCCTCAGGCATGGAGAGGAAGAACCCGACATCGGTGACCTGGCTGGCATGGCACTCCAGGGCCGCCCGACGCCGCGGCAGGTACTCAGTGACGTCCACCTCCCAGTGGATGTCCGCCTCCGGGGTGCCGAGCGAGTTGCCGTCGTCCATGGGGGCGTCGGGATCGAAGTCCATCTCGACGACCGCCGCCGACGCGGCGGCTCGGATGGCCCGGAGCCGGTCGCGGTTCATGGTGACCTCGAGCAGGCGAGGACGGCGACCAGCCAGCTCGGCGGCGCGGTGCGCCACTCGGTGGACGGCCACGTGGTCGGGGTGGCCGTAGCCGCCGTGCCAGTCGTACCCCACGACCACCTCCGCCTGCTCCTGGTCGAGGACGGCCGCAACCCGGCCGGCCGCCTCGTCGAGGTCGGCCCCGGCGAACGCGTTCGGATCGGAGTTCTGCGGCCACCCGCTCATCCCTGAGTCGGCGTACCCCAGCCACACCACTCGGCTGACGCTCAGGACGTCGGCCGCGGCCTGCGCCTCGGCTCTGCGCCACTCGACCACCGACTGGCCGCCCAGGTCATGCGGCGCCTGCCCATGTTCCCCGCCGGTGGCGAACACCGTGATCACCCGGTGCCCCTCGTCGGCGGCTCGCGCCATGGCACCCGAGGTCTGCGAGGCTTCGTCGTCCGGGTGAGCGTGCAGAAAGACGATGGCGGCCACGGGTCAATGATGGCCGCAGACGCGCCTGCTCGCAGGTCTCACCGGCCTGCGGTGCGTGCGGTGAAACGGGCGAGATCGTCGCCGCCACGGGCAACTGAGCCTTTCTCGACCTCGGGCGCGACCCTCATCCGCCAGCTGGCCACTCCTCTCGGGAGGCCGCACGACGTACGCTGCCCAGGCAGATGCCGCGCCGCTTTCACTACCCTGACATCCATGGTCGACACCGGCGCGCGCGCTACGTCGCTGACCCGTCTGTTCCTGATGTGCGCAGCGGCCGCCGGCCCGGCGTTCATCACCGTGTTCCTCCTGGAGGGTGCCCGCCGGGACGGGTACCAGCAGCTGCGTCACCCGGTGAGCGCGCTGTCGCTGGGCCCTGACGGATGGGCTCAGGTGACCAGCTTCGGCGCCACCGGGATGATGTACGTCGCGGGCGGGGTCGGGTTGTGCCGGGTGCCTGACCCGGTCAAGCCGGCCCGATTGGGGCCGGCGCTCATCGGAGCGGCCGGCCTGGGGTTGATCGGCTCAGCCATGTTCGCGACCGAGCCGGTCAGCGGTTACCCTCCCGAGGCGCTCGGCGCCTCAGGGTCGCTCGATCGCCCCGAGTCGAAAGACGTCCCCCTGGCGCACGACGCCGCGATGACGCGGCACGGAATCGCGGCGATCCCCATGGTCATGGGACTGCCGTTGGCGGCCCTCGCCTACGCCTGGCGATTCCACCGGCACGGGAACCGGCGGTGGGCGGGTTACTCCTCCGCCGCGGCGGCGTCCATGAGCGCGAACTTCGTCCTGGCGGCCGCTGGATTTGGGCAGCACCGGCGTCTGGTACACGTGGCGGGGTTGTTCCAGCGCGCGAGCATCATCAGCGCATTCGCGTGGATCACGGCGCTGGCCCTTCGAGCGCTCGACGGCCTGCCGCGGATTGATCAGGGCCAGATGCGCAGTCAGCACGACAGCTGAGTCTCCTCGATGCGTACGGGGACTATGCCCCGGGGCGTTCCCACCGGACCGGTGGCGGGCGGGTCTGACAGGCTGAGCTCATGCGCGCGGCGGCCACAGCCTACTTCGACCAGCCCCCACTGGCCCTCGCCCATCGCGGCGGCGCCGGCTACCCCCCGAACCGGGGCCTAGAGAACTCGATGGCAGCCTTCACGGCGGCGGTCGACATGGGCTATCGCTACCTCGAAACGGACGTCCACCTGTCCGTGGACGGCCACTTGGTGGCCTTCCACGACGACCAGCTGGACCGGGTCACCAACGCCCACGGGCCGATCGCGAAGCTTCGTGTCGACGAGATCACCCAGGCACGGATCGGTGGCCGGGAGCCTATCCCCACTCTGGAGGAGATCCTCCTGCGTTTGCCGGGTACCAGGCTCAACATCGACCTCAAGGCACCCGGCACCGGCCCCGCCCTCTGGCGGGCGATCCGCCGCCACCAGGCCTACGACCGGGTGTGCGTGGGGTCGTTCGCCAACCGCCGGCTCTGGCAGTTCCGGATACTCAGTCGCGGGCGGGTGGCGACCTCGGCCGGCCGCCTGGGCGTGATGGCGCTGCGATTCCTGCCGTGGCCGCTGTCCCGAACCCTGCACACCCCCGCGGCGGTCTACCAGGTCCCGCCGCGGGTGACCCTGCTCGGGCGGGACGTCGTGGTGGTCACCGCCGGCTTCGTGCGGCGGGCGCACCTGCTGGGCAAGCAGGTACACGTCTGGACTATCGACGACCCGACAGAGATGGCCAGGCTGCTCGACCTCGGCGTGGACGGGCTGGTGACCGACCGAATCGACGTGCTCAGGGACCTTCTGGCGAATCGAGGTAGGTGGCCGGGACCGAATCGTTGAGCCGGGCGGCCAGGCCCGGCACGTCGGCGAGGCCGCGCAGGGCGTCGTTGAGGTGAGTGCAACCGCGGGGCCCACCCAGGTCGTGAAGCACGAGCCGGCGCAGATCGTTCAGGGGCGCCCCGACGAACCGGCCCACCGCCGCCGCAGCCGCCGGGCATTCGGTGTACGGCAGGACGCGGGGGTCGGCGGACAACCTCGTCAGCATCCCCGCCCGGTCGGCCGCCGCCGCGAAGAGGTACTCGTGCACGGCGCGCCGTCGGCCGTCCGGCGAGGTCATGCTGTCCTGGAATCCGCCGTCCACCATCACCGTCGACCCGTCCACCCACACGTCGATGCGACGGGCCCGGCGCATGGCCACCCCCGCGGCATCCGGTTCGATGTCGTGCCAGGCCCACGGGTCCCGACCGTCGTGCAACGGCGGGACCGGCCGAACCAGATCGCTGTGCCGCGGCAGACCCGCCGGGTCCAGCGCGGTTGAGCCGGCTCGCAGCCCATAGCAGGCCCCGACCATGCCCCCACGCAGCTGCGGCGGGGCCGCCGCGAGCAGCCGATCCACCGGGACCCACTGCGAGAACGCGTACCAGGAGATCAGGGTCAGCACGGCGAGATCGTCCAGCAGCAGGTGCAGAACGTTGCCGGCGGCCCGGTCCTGCGGGACGACAGCGCCGAGGTGCCCACGGAGGTTGCCGCCACCGCGCGCGCCCACCAGGGCTTGCAGGCTGGGCCGCACCGGCTGGGAGGCCAACCAGCGGATGGTCCGGTCGCGGGCAATGGTCGCGTCGATGCCGGCGTGCGCCAACACCCGGGCAGGACCGCTAGAGGCCGGGGTGAGCAGGTCGCGAGCTCGGCCCCGGACGTGCATGTCGGTACCCGGGCCCCCCCGGGAAGGTGGCCTCCAGGGTCATGGTGCGCCGCACTGACCCGGCCCGCCGCGGCGGCGAGGGCCCGGCGGGCCCGGCCGGCCGCGCAGGGCTCAGCCGGGCCCTCGCCGTCGGGTCCGCTGCTCACTCGCGCGGGGACTGCGCGCTGGCACCCCCCACATCGGGTGCCTCGGCCGCCTCGGATGCGGACACCAGCTGCTGACCGCCATCCTGCAGCGGAGCGGATCCCTGAACGCTGCTGGAGGAGGTCGCCGCCCCGCCCAGGTAAGCAGCCCGGACCCGCTCGTCCGATGCCAGGTCCGCGGGAGTCCCCTCGGCGACCACCCGACCGCGGTCCATGACCAGGACCCGGTCGGCGATCTTGAAGGCCGCCCGGACGTTCTGCTCGACCAGCAGCACCGCCAGCCCCTTCTCACGCAGGGTGCTCAGTGCCGACATGATCTCCCCGATCACCTTCGGCGCCAAGCCGAGGCTTGGCTCGTCCAGCACGATCACCGATGGTTCCGACATCAAGGCCCGGGCCAGCGCCAGCATCTGCTGCTCGCCACCGGACAACGCCCCGGCCGCCATCGCCAACCGGTCCGCGAGCCGGGGGAACAGGTTGAGGGCTTCCTGCCGGCGCAGCGCGTGGAAGCCGTCCTTGCGCCGGGTGTACCCGCCGAGCAGGAGGTTGTCATCGACACTCAGAGTCGGGAAGACCAGCCGGTTCTCCGGGACGTGGGCCAGGCCCAGCCCAGCGATGCGTTCGGCACCCATCGACGTGATGTCCACCGTGCCGAGCCGGACCGTGCCCGCCCGGGGCCTCAACAGCCCCGACACCGACCGCAATACCGTGGTCTTGCCGGCTCCGTTCGCCCCGACCATGGCGACCAGCTCGCCAGGGGCGACCTTCACGCTGACTCCCCAGAGCACCTGGAGGCGGTCATAGGCGGCGGCGAGGCCCTCCACCTCAAGACCCGCAGACCGCACACGCTCCTTCATCGACCGGCCTCCACTGCCTGCGTGTCCGCCGCGGCCTGCTCCAGCAGGCGCTCGGCCTCTTCGTCGGTGCCCAGGTAGGCGGCGATCACGGCCGGGTTATTGCTGACCTGTTCGGGCGTGCCCAGGGCAAGCAGCACTCCGTCGTCGAGGACGGCGACTCGATCCGCGAGCGCCATGACGGCGGCCACGTCGTGTTCCACCAGCATTACAGCGACGCCGGCATGGCTGACATTCCGCAGCAGCAGGGACAGGCTGTCCCGCTCCGGGCCGGACAGACCGGCCATCGGCTCATCGAGCAGCAGGACCGACGGCTCCATGGCCAGCGCGCGGGCCACCTCAACCTGTCGTTGCTGACCGAACGCCAAGTCGGCGACCGGACGGTCAGCCAGCTTGGTCAACCCCATAGCGTGGATCGCGGCGCGGGCGGCGGCCTCGATGTCCCGCTCCTCGGCTCGGTCGGCGCGGACCATGCCACGCAGCAGACCCGCCTTGCTGCGCAGGTGCCGGGCGACCTTGACGTTGCCTAGCACGGTCGTGCTCTTGAACGTCTGCAGGTTCTGGAAGGTGCGGGTGGCACCCAGGCCGGCGGCCACGTGCGGGGCCGATCCTGCGACCTCGGTGCCGTGCAGAACAACCGAGCCGTTGGTTGGCGCCATGACCCCAGTGATCATGTTGAACGCGGTCGTCTTCCCGGCACCGTTGGGGCCGATCAGGGCGAGGATCTCGCCCGCGTTGACATCGACATCGAGGCTGTCCAGGGCCACCACGCCGCCGTAACGTTTGGTCAGGTCACGCACGGTCAGGATGGGGGTGCCCCGCGGCTGGTAGTCGGCCCGGGAAAGAAGCTGCAACGCCTGGTCGAGGTTCTCCCGCGCCTTCAGGGCCGCGCCGGGGGCCGTCTCGTCCGCCGACGGCGTATCGGTGGCGCCCGCCGACCGGGGTCGTAGCCGGGACCACAGCCGGCCCCACAACTGGGCCAGCCCCCCGGGCAACAGAATGATCACCAGGA
Source organism: Dermatophilaceae bacterium (assembly GCA_035633615.1). Taxonomy (GTDB): domain Bacteria; phylum Actinomycetota; class Actinomycetes; order Actinomycetales; family Dermatophilaceae; genus JADJTI01. The sequence goes on along the minus strand of DASQEP010000083.1, from coordinate 19,441 downwards.
CCAGCACGACGCCGTACCCGATGAGCTGCACCTCACCCTTGGCGTTGGGGATGAACACCGGAATCACCGCCCGCAGGCCCTCGTCGAGAGTCTGCACGGCGATGGCACCGAAGATGGCACCCCACACCGTGCCCAGACCGCCAAGGACGACCATCAGCAGCATGAGGACGGACAGCTCAAACTTCGCCGACGAGGGGTTGACGATCGTCAGCCAGTGCGCGTAAAAAGCCCCCGCCAGTCCGGCGTACGCCGCGGACAGGACGAAGACGCCCAGCCGCAGAACGAACGTGTTGACCCCGAGGCACTCGGAGGCCACCTCAGAGTCCTTGACCGCCAGCAGGGCCCGGCCGATCCGGCTGTGCACGATGTTGACCGCCGCGATCAGGCCGAGCACCACAACGGGCGTCATCAGCCAGAAGAACTCCTCCGCCGTGTCGTAGGTGCGGCCGAACAGCTCCGCCCGGGGGATGCCGAAGATGCCGGAGGTCGCCCCGGTGATCTCCAACTCCGTGACCGTGACGGTGACAATGATGCCCAACCCCAGCGTGGCCAGCGCCAGGAAGTGACCCCGCAGCCGCAGCAGCGGCAGGCCGATGATCAAGGCGGTGACCATCGAGGCGATCACCGCGACCAGCGCCGCCACTGGGATCGACCAGCCCGCCTTGGTGACCAGAAGCGCCTGCGAATAGGCCCCTACCGCGAAGAACGCGGCGTGACCCAGACTGACCTGACCGGCCAGCCCCATGAGCAGCGACAGCCCGATGGCCGCCAGCCCGTAGATCAGCGCGTAGACGCCGACATCGATGGCGGCAAGCGGCGCGACCAATGGGAACAGCGCCAAGACCAGAGCCAGTGCCGCGAACGGCAGAGCGTACCGGGCCAGGGCCCTCATACCCGTACCCCCGAGGTCTTGGCGCCCAGCCCCTCCGGGCGAAGCAGTAGCAGGACAACCAGCACGATGAAGGCCACCGCGTCGCGGTAGCCCGAGCTGAGGTACCCCGCGACGAGGTTCTCCAGGACGCCGAGAATCAAGCCGCCGGCCATTGCCACCCGCAACGAGACCAGCCCCCCGAGTGTGGCCGCGACGAATCCCTTCAGACCGAGCGTCAACCCGCTGCTCCAGGAGCTGAGGTAGATCGGGCTGCCGACGATACCGGCGACCGCGCCGACGAACCCCGCCACGGCGAAGGCAACGATGGTGGCGCTGCGGGGGGAGATGCCGACGATCCGCGCGGCCACCGGCTGCTCGGCGCAGGCCCGCAGGGCCTTGCCCCGCAGGGTGTGTTCGTAGAACCAGATCACCGCGTAGGCGACCACCGCGGCAACACCCAGCACCCACAGCTCCTGGGACCTGATGCTGACCCCGCCGAGCACGATGTCCTCTCCGGGGAAGCGCATCAGACTCTGTGCCTCAGGCCCCCAGATCAGCAGCATCACTGCCTTGACCGCGATCGACACCCCCAGCGTGAGGATGATGGAGGTCAGCGGGGTCATGTTGGCGACTGGGGCAAGGGTGATCCGTTCCAACAGCACCGCCACCCCGGCGACCAAGGGAATGACGACCAGAATTGCGATCGGCAGCGGCACCCCCGCAGCGACGGCGCTGATCGCGGCCAACCCGGCCAGGGCGGAGTACTCGCCCTGGACCAGGTTGACGATCTCGCGAACGGCGAACACGGCGACGAAGCCGAGCGCGACCAGGCCGTAGACGGCCCCCTGTGCGAGGCCGGCGAAAACGAGCTGGAAAAGGTCAGTCATGCGATGTCAGCCCGCGACCTTCCATGCCCCGCGGTCGACCGTGGTCATGACCAGCGCGTCCTTGGTCAACCCCGAGTGGTCCTCCGGGGTCATGGTGAACACGCCTGAGACGCCCGGCCAGTTCGAGGTTGCGAGGATGGCCTCCCGCAGCTTGTTCGGGTCGGTCCCGGCCTTCTTGATGGAGTCCACCGCGATCATGAACCCGTCGTAGGCGTGCCCGGCGAAGGTGGACGGGGTGGAGTTGTACTTGGCCTTGAAGTCGGCGATGAACTTCGTCACCACGGGCTTCTGCGGGTCTTCGGCCTTGAGCTGATCGGCGACGAGCATGCGGCCGAGCGGAGCGAGCAGACCGTCCGCGGACGATCCGGCGGTATCCAGGAAGACCTTGTTACCGATGCCGTGGGACTGGTAGACCGGCTCCTTCAGCCCCAACTGCCGATAGGCCTTCTGGGCCAGGGCGGCTGCCGGTGGGATGCCCCAGATGAGGACCGCCTCCGGCTTGGCGTCGCGTATGCTCACCATCTGCGCGGTGAAGTCGGTGGCGTCCGGGGCGAACTTCTCCACCTTGATGACCTGGATTCCGGCGGGCTTGCCGATCTCGTCGAGGATCTCCGTCACGCCCTCCCCGTAACCGGACGCGTCGCGCGCCACGGCGACCTTGGTCAGACCCTTGGCCTTCAGGTCGTCGACCAGCTTCTCCAGCACCACCCGGTCGTTCTGGGCGGTCTTGAAGACCCACTTCGAGCCCTGAACGATTTTCTGGTTCGCCGCGAAGGAAATCATCGGCTTGCCGGCCTGCTCGGCCAACGGCCGCATGGCCAGGCTGGGACCGGTCCGGGAGGCGCCCAGCAGGATGTCGACATTCTCGGTGCCGAGCAACTTGCTGGCCGCCTTCGCAGCGCCGTCCTCGGTGGACTGGTTGTCCTCGATGATCACCTTCAGTTGGCGCCCATTCACCCCGCCGGCCGCCTTGACCTGCTCGGTGAGCATCTCCACAGTCTGCCGCTCGGGCACGCCCAGGCTGGCTCCAGCTCCGGTGATGTCAAGGACGACGCCCACCTTGATGTCACCGGTGGCGTTCCCTTGGGTGGCGGCCCCACCGGATCCGCTGGACGAGCTCTCCCCACAGGCTGCCATCGCCAGGGTCAGGCCGACCACACCACCCACCGAGATCAGTCGCTTGCTGCGCCGCATCATGTCTCCTTCGTTGTCGTCCGGGACCAGCCGCCACGTCCGCGCCGTCAGCCCAGGCGGCTGGCGACAGCTCCCGTCGATCTGGTGGCGGAGCGGGCGAATCACTCGTCAGTTCCACCGGGCCGGGGGCTTGATGTGAATGGCCTGGAGTGACGTCACTTTAGGGGGCGCGTGTGGCACAGAACACCCGATCCCAGAAAATGACCTCAGCTTGTTACCCGCTAGTGCCGAACCGACAGTCACGCGTAAGGTCGACCAGACCCCGGACGGCGGGATGGCCTGGGTCTGGTCACGCTCGACGATCAGGGCGGCGGGTGCACCACGTGGTCCTCGCCCGGCGCCTGATAGACGACCCCGTCGGCGCGCAGCCGATCAACCTCCGCGGCCGGGAACCCCCAGCCCATCAGGGTGTTCACGGTGTCGGCGCCTACCTCACGGGGCGGGCTGGGCTCGCGGCCGGGAGTCCTGGAGAACCGCGGCGCGACCCGTGGTTGGGCGACCCCGTCCAGGGTCACGAACGTTCCCCTGGCCTGCAGGTGGGGGTGCCGGGGAGCCTCGGTCAGGCTGAGCACCGGCGCGACGCACGCATCGGTGTCCGCCAGCGCGGTCGCCCACGCGTCCCGGGTGCGGCCGGCGAACACCTCCGCGAACGCCTGCCGTTGGGCCGGCCAGTGCCGCCGGTCGTACTGTTCCCCCACGAGGCGGTCGTCCAGGCCCAGTTCGCGCAGCAAGACCGCGTAGAACTGAGGTTCCAGGGCCCCGACGGCGACGAACCTGCCGTCCGCGCATCGGTAGGTGTCGTAGAAGGGGGCGCCACCGTCCAGCAGGTTGGCCTCCCTGGCGTCGTGCCAGGCCCCCTCACCCAGGACGCCGTAGACCATGGTCGCCAGCGAGGCGGTGCCGTCCACCATCGCCGCGTCGACGACCTGACCCGTGCCGCTACGCGTGCGTTCCAGTAGGGCCGCGAGAATACCGACGATCAGGTACAAAGACCCGCCGCCGAAGTCCGCGACGTAGTTCACGGCGTTGACCGGTTTGTCCCGGGTGCCGATGCTGTGCAGCACTCCGGTCAGCGCGGCGTAGGTGATGTCGTGGCCGGGTCGGTCCCGCAACGGCCCGTCCTGGCCCCACCCGGTCATCCGGGCATAGATCAGGCGGGGGTTGCGGGCCAGGCAGTCCGCCGGACCGATACCCAGCCGTTCGGTCACCCCCGGCCGGTACCCCTCGACCAGGACGTCGGCACGCTCGACGAGCCGCAGCAGCACCTCCTGCCCGGCGGTGTCCTTGAGGTCCACGGCCAGGCACGGCCGGCTGCGTTCGAGGATGGCTAACGGGATGCCACCCAGGCCGCTGCCGCCGGGCCGTTCCACCCGCACGACCTCGGCGCCCAGCTCGGCCAGCAGCAGGCAGGCGAACGGGGCGGGCCCCAGACCGGCCAGCTCGACGACGCTGACTCCGGCCAGCGGCCCGGCCCGGTTCGTCACGAAGCGGCGTCCTTCAGGGCCGCGATGGTCTTGACGCGACCCTCGTGAGTGGGCGCAATCGGGACCGCCGACAGGGTGCTCACCCCGTGCTCCCGGTAGGCGTCCAGGCGCTGCTGGACGTGCCCGAGTGGCCCGATCAGGCATATCCCGTCGACGAGCTCCGTCGGCACCGCGGCGGCCGCCTCCTCCTTCCGGCCGCTCAGGTAAAGGTCCTGGATGGTGGCGGCGGCCTCGTCATAGCCGTACCGGACGGCCAGATCGTTGTAGAAGTTCTTCTTGCGGCTGCCCATCCCGCCGATGTACAGAGCCAGGTGTCCCCGGACGACGGCCCTGGCGGCCTCCTGCTGGGCGGGGTCGTCGGTGATGGCCACGGTGGTGTCGGCGATGATGTCCAGCGGGCCCATGGCGGGGTCGCGTTTGGCTCGACCTGCGGCCAGCGACTCTCCGTACACCGCCTCGGCACGCTCGGGGAAGTAGAAGATCGGCTGCCAGCCGTCGAACAGTTCGGCGGCCAGTTCCACACTCTTGGGCCCCAGGGCGGCCAGGACCACCGGGATGTCCCCACGCACCGGGTGGTTGATGAGCCGCAGGGCCTTTCCTGCGCCGCTGCCGCCGTGCTCGGGGGTCAGCGGCAGGTGGTAATGGCGCCCGTCGAACTCGACCATCTCGCGCCGCCACACCTTGCGGCAGACCTGGACGACCTCACGCATCCGACCGACCGGGGCGTCGTAGGCCACCCCGTGGAACCCCTCGATGACCTGCGGGCCGGAGGCGCCGATGCCCAGCATGAACCTGCCGCCGGAGACGTAGTCCAGCCCGGCCGCGGTCATCCCGAGCAGAGTGGGGGTTCGGGTGTAGATGTTGAGGATGCCGGAGGCGATCTTGACGGTCGAGGTCTTCGCGGCGATGTAGCCGAGCTGGCTGACCGCGTCGTAGGTGTATACCTCGGGCATGCTGACCAGGTCCAGGCCGGCGGCCTCGAAGTCGCGTAGCTCCTCGACGGTCTCGGCGAACCCCCCGGCGTAGTTGATAGGCATCCCGATCTGCATGGCGCAGCTCCTCCAGTGAATGGCGTGATCGTCGACGGCGTAGCGGGGTGGCGAGCGGCCTCGGTGGGGCGTCGTCCCGACTCTACGAGGCCCTCGCCGGTCAGAGCCGTTCGATGATCGTGGCGTTGGCCAGGCCGCCGCCCTCGCACATCGTCCACAGGCCGTATCGGCCGCCGGAGTGTTCCAGGTGGTTGACCATCGTGGCGAGGATGCGGGTGCCGGAGGCTCCGAGCGGGTGTCCCAAGGCGATCGCGCCGCCCCGGGGGTTGAGCTTGCTCTCGTCGGCGCCGACCTCGGACGCCCAGGCCAACGGGATCGAGGCGAAGGCCTCGTTGACCTCATAGACGTCCATGTCGTCGATGGTCAGTCCGGACCGGGTCAGGACCTTGCGCGTGGCCGGGATGACGGCGGTGAGCATGACCATCGGGTCGTCGCCGATGACCGCGAAGGAGTGGAAGCGTGCCCGGGCCCGTAGGCCCAGCCGGTCGGCCATCTCCTGGCTCATGATCAGCGCTGCGGACGCCCCGTCGGTCAGCGGCGAGGAGTTTCCCGCCGTGACCTGCCAGGCTATCTCGGGGAACCTGACCCCCAACGCCTCATCGTAGAAGGCCGGCCTGAGGCCGCCGAGACCGGCCGCGGTGGTGCCGGGGCGGACCGTCTCGTCGATGGTGTGCACGACGACCTGCCCTGGCCCAGAGGGGACTGCCGCACCCGGCGCACCATCAATGGGCACCGGTACGATTTCGCCGACGAACCCGCCCGCGGCGGCGGTCGCCGCCGCGCGGGCGTGCGAGGCGGCCGCGAAATCGTCCATCCGGCCCCGGTCCAGTCCCCACCTGGCGGCGATGATCTCGGCGCTGATGCCCTGGTTGAACACGAACTCGGCATACCGGGCCCGCAACGGGCCGAACACGTCCCCGACGCTCCACGTCGAGCCCAGCGGGACCCGGCTCATCGATTCGACCCCGCAGGCGATGACCACGTCGTAGGCCCCCGCCAGGACCCCCTGGGCGGCGAAATGGACCGCCTGTTGGCTGGACCCGCACTGCCGATCGACAGTGGTCGCCGGCACCGACTCGGGCAGCCCCGCGGCCAGCGCCGCGGTCCGGGCGATGTTGGCGGACTGGTCGCCGAGTTGACTCACGCACCCGGCGATCACGTCGTCGACGAGGGCTGGGTCCACCCCGGTCCGGTCGATCAGGGCCCGGATCGTGCCGGCCAGCAGGTCCGCCGGGTGCACCCCGGACAGGGCCCCACCCGGCTTGCCGCGACCAGAGGCGGTCCGGACGGTGTCGACGATGACGGCGCTGTTCACAGGCGTGGTCGAGGTCATCCGGTAGCTCCTTCGGGTGCCGTTTGGGCGTCGGAGTCCTGCTGCGATGCGTCGGTCAGGTCCCAGGTTCCGATCAGGTAGGTGACCCCGAATGGCGCACCGTGATAGTCGACCCGGGCCACCGGTTGCCGTGATGGGAACGCCGAACCGCCGGCGCCCGCCAGTACCTGCCAGACGGCGCGGGGCGAGCAGCCCACCGTCGCGGCCACGGCCGGGTCCAGGGCGGCCAGTGCGCCGGGATCAGCGACGGTGAACGCCCGCAGCAGGGCCCGGTCCAGTTCGCCGGCCGCTCGGGCCTGGTCGGCGGGCCGGTCGGTCACGTCGTGGTCGCGCGCGCCGTCCGCCATCACCAGCAGCCCGAGGCTGTCCGCACCATCGGCCAATTCGGCGCCGCGGGCCAGGCAGGACGCGGGTGACTCGTCCGGCGCCACGGCCAGACAGCCCAGCCGGGCGGGGTCTGCCGCGTTGCTCAGGAGCAGCTGACGCCCCAGGGCCAGCGCGACCGGCAACGCCAGGATTACCCCTGGGCCGCCCCGACCGGTGAAGATCCCCGTCGAGAAGGGTGCGTCGACCGGCCAACACCGGGTGGCCGGGCCCTCCCCGACGACGACGATGCGTCGCGCCCCCGTGGACACCAGCCAGGCCACCGTCTCCGCCGATCGACGGCGCAGCCAGGCGGCTGGGTCACCGGCTCCGCCCAGCCCCTCCAGCATGACCGGGGCGGGGGGACAGACGGCGACCGCGTGGAGCATGGCGGTCAGGCCAGCCCGCGCACGACGCGCTGCGGCGGCCGGTCGCCCCGGATGGTGGCCACCATGTCGAGGACCTGCCGGGTCGCCGCGACGTCGTGTGCCCGGAACACCCGAGCGCCCTGGTAGGCGCACACTGCCGTGGCGGCCAGCGTCCCGGCCAGCCGCTGCGAGACCGGAAGATCCAGGCTCTCCCCGATGAAGTCCTTGTGCGACAGCGAGACCAGCACGGGGTACCCCTCGGCGACCAGCTCACTCAGGCGCCGGGTGATCTCCAGGCTGTGCCAGGTGTTCTTGGCGAAGTCGTGAGCCGGGTCGACGAGCAGACTGTCCGCGCTCACCCCGCAGCCCACCGCGCGCTCGACCAGGTCCAGGCAGGCCCGCCGGACCTCCTCGACGATGTCGCCGGGGTAGGCGCTGCGGTGCGGTCGGGTCCGTGGTTCCAGACCGCCGGTGTGCGCGCACACCAGGGCAGCTCCGAACTCGGCGGCCACCTCGGCCAACTGCGGATCGAATCCGCCCCAGGCGTCGTTCAGCAGGTCGGCACCCGCCTCGCACGCTCGTCGTGCCACTTCGTGCCGCCAGGTGTCCACGCTGATGACCACCTCCGGGAACCGGAGCCGGGTGGCGCTGACCAGGCCGAGAACCCGGTCCTCCTCCTGCTCGACGGTCACCGTGGCGCCCGGCCCGGCCTTGACGCCGCCGATGTCGACGATGTCCGCGCCCTCCTCGACGACCCGGGTGATCCGGGCCAGCGCCGTATTCTCGTCGAATGTCGCACCACGGTCGTAGAACGAGTCCGGGGTGCGGTTGACGATCGCCATGACCAGCATGGCCGAGTCGTGGAAGGAGTGTCGACCTAGACGCAACACGCTCCGACCCGTCGTCGTGACCTGATGGTCCCACCCCCCTTCTTCCGATCCGGGGAGGCCGGATCGCCCATGGCGCGGGCCTGTGCGCGGGCGCCGGTGGCTGATCGGTCCGGTGCCCCTCATGGTCATCGTAGGAGAAGATGGTGTCAGTCAGCGCCCGAGGGCGCTGCCGCACGACGCACGAAGGGCGAAGGTATGACACTGCGGATCGGCTACAAGGCCTCGGCGGAGCAGTTCGGGCCGAGCGAGCTGCTGGAGTTCGCCGTACTCGCCGAGCAGGTGGGGCTGGACAGCGTCACCGTGTCCGACCACTTTCAGCCGTGGCGCCATTCGGGTGGGCATGGGCCGTTCTCGTTGGCCTGGCTCGGAGCCGTCGGCGCCCGCACCGACCGAGTCATGCTGGGCACCTCGGTGCTGACCCCGACGTTCCGATACAACCCCGCCGTCGTCGCCCAGGCCTTCGGCACGCTGGGGTGCCTGTTCCCAGGTCGGATGATGCTGGGGGTCGGTACCGGGGAGGCGCTCAACGAGGTGGCCGTCTCCGGGGTGGAGTGGCCCGACTTCAAAGAGCGGTTCGCCCGCCTCCGTGAGGCGGTGCGGGTGATCCGGATGCTGTGGGAGCAGGACCGGGTCAGCTTCGAAGGGGACTACTACCAGTTGCGTAACGCCACCGTCTACGACCGGCCGGAGCGGCAGGTGCCCATCTACGTGGCCGCCGGCGGCCCGATGGTTGCGCGCTACGCGGGACGGGTAGCCGACGGATTCATCTGCACCTCGGGCAAGGGCGCCGAACTGTACGCCGACACACTGATGCCCGCGGTGGCCGAGGGGCAGGCCAAGGCGGGTCGCGCCGATGTCACCATCGATCGGATGATCGAGATCAAGCTCTCCTATCACCCGGACCCCGCCACCGCGCTGGAGAACACCCGCTTCTGGGCGCCGCTGTCGCTGTCGGCCGAGCAGAAGCACTCGATCCACGACCCGATCGACATGGAGGCCGCGGCCGACGCCCTGCCCATCGAGACGATCGCCTCCCGCTGGATCGTGGCGTCCACCCCTGAGGACGCCATCGCCGCCATCCGCCCGTACCTGGACTGGGGATTCACGCACCTGGTGATCCATGCCCCGGGTGCAGACCAGCGCGACTTTTTGACCTCGTTCGGCCGGGACGTGCTGCCCGGCCTGCGCGAACTGGTGCCGGCGTCCGGCTGAGGCCACCCCTCCGCCGCCCGCCCGGAACGCGGTCAGCCGCCGGTCAGCCCTGGGTCGGCGCCGCTCCGGCCCGCCACGACGAAACGTACTGCTCTGCGACCCGCACACAATCGACCCTCAAGGCCGGCCCGTGGACGCTTCTGTCGGCCTGCGTTGTTCTGGCCAAGATCATGCCGTGCTGCGGGCCGCCGTCGGCGCCCTACGATGCGGCGGTGAGTGCTTCACTGGTTGTTCGCCCGGCCCGGGTCGAGGACATCGCGCAGATGGCACGCGTGAATGTGCAGTGCTGGCAGGAGACGTATCGCGGGCTCATGTCGGACGCGGTGCTCGACGACCCAAGCTTCCTGGCTGCTCGAGAGCGGTTTTGGACCGCCCTGTTGACCGACCCGCGCTATCGCGAGAATCGCGTGGCTGTCGCCGAACGGGATGGCGAACTGGTCGGGCTTGCCATGTCAGGCCCGCCCTTCGACGGCGGGGCGGCGTGGACGAGACAGTTGTATGTGCTCTATGTGTATGCAGCACACCACGGCACGGGGGCTGGGCCGGCGCTGCTGGAGGCGGCCGTCGATCCGGAGGAGTCGGCGGCGCTGTGGGTGGCCGACCCGAACCCTCGCGCACAGGCGTTTTACCGCACGCACGGCTTCGTTGACGACGGGACGGACCAGGTGGAGGACGGGGTGCGTCAGATCCGCATGGTCCGCAGCATCCAGCACAGGCGGTAATGCGGGCTCACCGGCGCCCCCGAGCTGACGGCGTCGCCCACGTGGATCTCAGCCAGACGGACCGCGCGGTTGACGATGTGGTCGCCCGAATCTCGGGCGGCGGGCAGGGCACGGCTGGCCATTGCCTCGGGCTGGACCCGATTCGCCTGCCCTCAGCGTGTTTGGGGGTGCGCCACCGGGGATGCCGGTAGCATCAGAGCTGGCGCGAGCTGCCGAACTACAGTCGTGTCATGCTGGAAACCGATTCAGCGTGTGACGATCCACATCCTTGCCATTGACAGAATCGGTGGTCAGAGTCCGTGCTCGCCTCTGCCCAGTTCATCGCTTTCCGGTCCTGTGTGGGCCGAGCAGCTCACACGATGAGCTTAGGCTGGCTCTCATGTCCCGCCGAGAGCGTGACCAGCCATACACCTCAGAGGAGTTGACCGACCTCCTCGATACCTTGCCGACACTCCTGCCGTGCCGGAATCCGCTGTGCCGGGGCCTGGTGGGGTACCGGCCAAGCGGCGGCGGGCGCCAGCCGACCTTTTGCAGTCGGGGCTGCCGAACCGCCTTCCATAATGACCGGCGTCGGCTGGAACGCGCGTGGGCGGCGCTGGCGCGCGTCGAACCAGCGACCAGCAGGCAGGCGGACCGGGTGCGACGGGTCAGGGCCCGCCTGGGGTGGTCCCTGACCGCTTACCGCCTCCCCGGCCCAACCGGTGTCTAGCGTCTGCCGCCGCCCGGGGGCGCCCCTCCTGACAGGATGCCTGCCGGTACGGTTCCTGAGACGGGGCTCCGGGACAGTTCGGCCCCTGCGTACCTTGCGCAGTGGTCTAGCATAACTCGGCGGACATCGACGACTGTGATGTGATAGGTATCACAGTGGTCGGGTGAAGACTCCTTAATCGTGACCGACATGCGTCGATAGGCCTCGCATCACTCCTAGAGGACGGCCGAGATGGCAACAGCAATCAAGCTCCTCGCGTTGTTGGCCACGATGAGCCGGATCAACCCGGCGATCTTCGCCCCGGTGACCCGATGGCCCCAGTCACCCTCGGCCGGGCCCGGCCTGCTCATCCAAGACCTACCCGAGCCGGTTCTGCGTGCCTCCGCGTCGCGGATGCCGGAGATCACCGCGGGAGTCGCCGGCGTCCACCTGCTCACCACGGCCGCTGTGGCGGCACAGCACCAGGGCCGTCGCCTGGAGACAGTCCTCGCCGAGGACGTCGAGGACTGGTGCAGCGCCCCGACCACCCCGATCCCATGGCCCAAGCGCGTACCGGTCCCGCAATGGGTACGGGCCACTCGGGACGATCCGTGGTGCGAACGGGACATGTTCTACAGCGCGGCCGCCGCGATGGCGGGACTGGCCACGCACGTGGAGGACGAACCGACCCGCTGCGCCGTGCAGCGCCTGTCGGAGCGGCTCTTGGAGCGGGCCGACCTTCCCAGGGCCGCCTGAGCGCGCCCGTCCCTGACGCCGCCCGACCCTGGTAGCGGCCGGTGTGCGCGGGCATGCCCGGGGGCTACCAGCCCCAGGACCCCGGACCGCCCTTGAACGGCCCGACGACACGGGAGGTCACCCAGCCTCCGTAGAAGTCGCCCGGTTGCGCGACGACCAACTCCCCACCGACCAGACATCGATCCATCAGGCCGGGCATCAGCGCGACATGGTCGCGAAGCGCCTCGAACCCGGCGCGGGGGGTCGGGTAGGTCCAGGCCGCCCGCCGGGCTCGCGCCGCTCCACCGAGGACGTCGAAGTAGCTTGCCTTGCCCTTGAATTCGCATGTGGTGGTGCCTGACACCGGCACCAGGGCGCCCGGCGTGAACGCCGTTGCCGGTACGTAGTACGTCGGTGGGTGGCTGGTCTCCAGCACCCGGATCGAGGTATCCGACAGGGCCACTCGCACGCCGCCGAGCCACACCTGGATGAGCTCCGCGCTGGCCACGCACACCGGAGGCCGCGGATAGTCCCACACCGATTCCTGGCCCGGACCAACCGGTCCGGGCTGAACTCCACGAGGTAGCTGTCCGCGATTTCTGCGCTCACCGACCATCCGCAGGATGCTACCCGGAGAAGGCTTGTCGGGTGCGCCAGTGCCTCGGATACTGATGGAAAACCACGCTTCGTTGATCGAGGTGCCCGATGCGCCAGATCATGTCGACCGAGTCGGTCCCGCAGCCGGACCGGCTCGACTACTGGCATGAGGTGGTGCGGCGGACGCTGTGGCCTTTGCAGGTCCAGGTAGGCCCGCGCCGCAAGGGTGATTACCGGGGAACCGTGCACCGGGACGTCTGCGATGGCCTAGAGGTCACCACCGTGACCGCGGACAGCCAGACGGTCCGACACACCAGCGCGCAGGCCGCCGGAGTGCCCACCGACCGAGTGGTCCTTGGCCTGCAGCTCGACGGACCGGGTGTGCTACGTCAGGATGGCCGGGAATGTCGGCTCGCTCCCGGCGAGGCCACTCTGTTCGATCCCTCCCGTGGGTACTTCATGGGGTTCGCGCAGGAGTTCTCTCTGGCCGTCTTCTCTCTGCCTCGAGCGCTGGTGACGCTACTGTGCGGCGATCTGCGGGCGACAACCGCTCGGCCCCTTCGACCGGCTACCCTCAGCTCCCGCGGCGCACTGTCCTACCTTTCCTGCGTCGCGTCGGTCTCCACCGGCACCGGCTTGACCGACGGAGACCTGGCCAGCGGCACCCTCGGGGTGGTGGCGTCCCTCCTGCGCGAAGGACCAGTCCTGCTGGGCGGTCACCAGCCCCCTGACGACCTCCACAGGAGGGCGGTGGCGTTCATCGACACGCACATCCACGAGCCGGGCCTGACCCCAGACGACGTCGCGGCAGCCTGTCACGTGTCCCGACGCCAGTTGTATCGACTCTTCGCTACAATGGGCAGCTCGGTGGCCGAGACGATCCGAGACCGCAGGGTGCTGCGGGCACGAGCCTTGCTGGAGTCGGCCCCCGCCACCACCCCAATGGGCTGGGTGGGCGCTCGGGTCGGGTTCGGTTCCCCGGAACAGTTCAGCCGGGTGTTTCGGCAACGCTCCGGCATGAGCCCGAGTCGGTGGCGCGACCGAGTCCAGACCGGTGCACCGAGCCGGTCCGATGGTGGCGCCAATCAGGCCGAGGCGGCCCATGCGGGCCCACCCCGGCCTGATGACGGAGGGTGCGCTCAGTCCCCGTAGTGCATCCAGATCCCCTTGATTTCGGTGTAGGCGTCGATGGCGTAGGGACCCATTTCCCGGCCCCACCCGGAGGCCTTGAACCCGCCCCAGGGAGCGGTCATATCCGGGACCGGGGGCATGTTGACAAAGATCGACCCGGCCCGGATCCCGTTGGCCAACCGGTGCGCCGCGGCCAGATCCTGGGTCCAGACCGTGGCCGCCAACCCGTAATGGGTGTCATTGGCCCGCTCGATCAGCACCTGCAACTCGTCCTCGTCCTCGTACCGCAGGATCGACAGCACCGGCCCGAAAATCTCATCCCGGGCAATCGTCATCTGATCGGTCACCCCAGCGAAGACGGTTGGCTGCATGAAGTACCCCACCTCACCGGTCCGATGCCCACCGGTGACCAACTGCGCACCCTCCGCCTGCCCCGTCTCGATCAGCGCGGCCACCTTGGCCAAATGCTCCTGACTGACCAACGGGCCCAACTGGGTGGTCTCGGAAAGCCCCGACCCGATCTGCATCCCATCCACACCGGCGGCCATCTTCGTGACGAACTCATCCTCCCGCTTGGAGTCGACGTAGAACCGCGTGTACGCCGCGCACACCTGCCCGGCGTTCAACAGCCCACCCATGATGTTCCCCCCGACCGCGGCGTCCACATTCGCGTCCCGGGCGATGATCGAGGGCGCCTTACCCCCCAACTCCAACGTCACCCGCTTCAAATTGCCCGCCGACCCCCTCACGATCGACCGGCCGACCTCCGTCGACCCCGTGAACGACACCTTGTCGACATCCGGGTGATCGACCAGCATGGCCCCCACCACCCCATCCCCGGTCACCAGGTTGATCACCCCGGGCGGGAACCCCACCCGCTGCGCCAACTCCACCAACCGCACCGCCGACAACGACGTCTGCTCGGCCGGCTTGATCACCACCGTGTTGCCCGCCGCCAACGCCGGCGCCAACTTCCACACCAAAATCATCAAGGGGAAATTCCACGGTGTGATCAACGCACACACCCCTACCGGCTCCCGCCGGGTGTAATGCAACGTCTCCGGGAACGCGACCGGAGCCGTCCGCCCCTCAATCTTCGTGCACCAACCCGCGTAATACCGCAAATGCTCCACCGACCCAGCCACACTCACCGTCGACGAAATCCCGATCGGCTGCCCCTGATCCCGCGTCTCCAACACGGCCAGCTCCTGCGCAGCCTCCTCCACCGCATCCGCCAACGCGAAAATCAAACTGGCTCGCGCCGAGACCGGCATATCCCGCCACGCCATATCGTTGGACCCCGCCCGCGCCGCCGCCACGGCCGCATCGACATCAGCCTGCGAGGCCGCACCAACCTGCCCCAACACCTCCTCTGTGGCCGGATCCACCGAAACGAACTCCCCACCAGTAGCAGGCCGCCACGAACCACCGATAAACAACTGAGTCGCCATGGGTCACTCTCCATTTCTTATTATGTCCGTCATGCCGATTCGAGTGCGGGGCCAGCCGTAAGGCAGACCCCAACGTGTCCGAGGCACATCGGGCCCGTCGTGGGTGACATCTGCGCGCACAACTTCTTGGCCGCGGTCGCCGGCCTCAGCCAGTCGCGACCCAGGGCCTGGAGTCGAGACCGTCGGCGATGCTCGCCGAGGGCAGCCCGTGCGCCTCGGCCACCGCGGGGTAGGTCACCTGGCCGGCATGGGTGTTGACCCCCGCGGCGAGAGCCGGATCGGCCATGCACGCCGCACGCCAGCCGGCATCGGCCAGCCTCAACGCGTACGGTGTCGTGACGTTGGTCAACGCGTAGGTCGAGGTGTGCGGGACCGCACCTGGCATGTTCGACACACAGTAGAAGAGGGAGCCGTGAACCCGGTAGGTGGGCTCGGCGTGAGTCGTGGGCCGGGTGTCCTCGAAACAGCCGCCCTGGTCGACGGCGATATCCACGAGAACCGATCCCGGTTTCATCCCGGCCACCATGTCGTTTGTGACCAGCGTCGGCGCCTTGGCACCAGGCACAAGGACCGCGCCGATCACCAGGTCGGCCTGCCCCACCAATTCGCGTACGGCCAGCAGGCTCGACGCGATGCCTTGGATTCTGCCACCGAAGCGCCAGAAGATGCTGCGGAGCTTCTCGATATTGGTGTCCAGAATGGTGACATCGGCTCCCATGCCCATGGCGACGTTGGCGGCGTTCTGGCCCGAGACCCCGCCGCCCAACACCACAACCTTGGCCGCCTCGACGCCACCGATGCACCCCATCAGAACACCCCGGCCGCCCTGGGCCTTCATCAGGGTGTGGGCACCCACCTGCGGAGCCAGGCAGCCCGCTACCTCCGACATGGGGTACAGCAGGGGCAGGTGACCATCCGCGAGCTGCACGGTCTCATAGGCGATTCCAGTGGTGCCGGCCTTCAGCAAGGCCTCTGTGCACTCAAGGGAGGCGGCCAGATGCAGATAGGTGAACAACACCAGGTCGTCCCGTAGGCGGTGATACTCCTGGGCCACCGGCTCCTTCACCTTCAAGACCATCTGTGAGTCACCCCAGACCTCGTCGGCTGACTCCAATACGGTGGCACCTTGGGCGGCGTACTCATCGTCGGAGATGCCGCACCCGGCTCCCGCTCCGGCCTGGACGAGCACCTCGTGCCCGTGAGCGACCAGCTCATGCACCCCCACCGGGGTCATGGCCACCCGGTACTCGTTGTTCTTGACCTCCGTCGGTACACCGATCCTCATGAGCGTCTCCTTTCCGATTCTGTCTCAGCTCACCGCGTTGCGGTGAGGTTATTGTCTGGGCGCACCGGCGCTGCGGTGAGGTGATGGTAGTAAAGGGGGCGGTCGTTGAGTTCGGCCGCACCCGGACCGCCAGTCACTGCGGATGTGCCGCGGTCATAGCCGACTTGAACCGAGCAGTTCGTACCGGGCCGGGTCGATGCGTCCGACTCGTTTGGCGAGCACCACGCCGAGCACGGCCGCGATGGGCAGGGTCGCTGTGATAGCCCAGGCCAAACCCTCGCTGGCGCCGGTGAGCACCTTGAAGTTGACCACCGCCAACACCAGCACGCTGGTCAGGACGATCCCGGCCGCCAGGGGCAGGACGAACACCCGGATCGGGTGGTCCGCCCGAGCGGCTGGGTCCGCAGGGTCGGTCAGGTCCGCCCGGTTGCGGAAGTACACCACGACGGCGAAGGAGGTCAGGGCCATCAAGGCGATGACGCACAAGGTGGCCAGGTTGGTCAGCCAGGAGAACAGGGTGAGCACCGGGTCCGCCCCGGCCAGGGCGAACACGCTGACCACGACGACGGCCATGGTTGACTGCAGAACCGAACCCATGTATGGGCTCTGGTATGTGCCGTGGGTGCGGCCTAGCCGGCCGTGCAGGACCCCCTCGCGGCCCATCACGTAGAAGTACCGGGAGACCGCGTTGTGGAAGGCCACCAGCGCGGCGAACACGCTGCTCATGAAGAGCACCTGCATCAGCCGGGTCACACCGGCCCCGGTGTACTGCTCGGACAGGGTGAACAGGAACATCGTCGGGTCATCCAGCCCGCCGATCTTGTCGACGAGCTTGTCGGATCCGGCACCCATCACCATGCACCAGGAGGAGAAGGCGTAGAAGACCCCGATGACCGCGATCGAGACGTACGTGGCTATCGGGATGGTCCGGTGGGGGTTGCGGGCCTCCTCGGCGTAGATGGTCGAGGCCTCGAAGCCGAGGAAGCACGCGAAGCAGAACAGCAGGCCGACCGAGGGGGTGCCGGACAGCACCGCGTCGGGCCGGAACGGAACGGCGTTCAGGCCGGAGTCCCCTCCGCGGGCCAGGATGGCCACGTCCAGCACGATCATGACCAGGTACTCCACGATGACCAGGGTGGCCAGAACCTTGGCGGACAGGTCGATCTGCCGGTAGCCCAGCCACGCAACCAGGCCGATCGCCACGAAGACGAACAGCCACCAGGGCAGTTCGACGCCGAACTCGGCCATCAGGCTGGAGGTGGCCACCCCGAACAGGCCGTACAGACCGATCTGCATGCAGTTGTAACCCAGCAACGCGATCATGGCCGCGGCCCCACCGGCCGGTTTGCCGAGACCGCGTGCGGCGAAGGCGTAGAAGCTGCCCGCGTTGGAGATGTGCCGCGCCATCGCCGTGTATCCCGCGGCGAAGACGGCCAGCACGATCATGACCAGGATGAACAGCCCAGGGATGCCGGGACCGTTGCCCAGCAGCATGCCGATGGGAACCCCGCCGGCGAGGGCGGTCAACGGCGCCGCGGCCGAAACGACGAAGAAGACGACGAAGCCGACGCCCAGGGCGCCCCGGCGCAGTTCGTGGACCGGCGCGATCGTGCCTTCGACGCTGAGGTGCGGGTGAGCCGGCCCGCCCGGACCGGTCCCCGCGGGGGCGGTCACGACCGAGTCGCTTCGAGTTCGCGCACGCTCTCCAGGAGGGCGTTGCAGCCGGCCCGGAGCAGCTCGCGGGTGATCGTCAAGGGCGGCATGAGTCGCAGCACGGTCCCGTACCGGCCGCACGGGATGAGGATGACGCCCTTCTGCAGCATCGACCCGACCAGCATCCCGACCGCATCCGCGTCCAGCGGCTCCTTGGTCTGCTTGTCCGCGACCAGTTCGATGCCGATCATCAGACCCCTCCCGCGCACGTCGCCGATGTACCGGGAGGCCTGGGCGGCCTCCCGCAGGTAGGCCTGGGTCTCCTCGCCGACCTCGGCGACCCGCCGCAGCAAAGCCGCGTCGTTCTCGGTGAGAATGTCGATGTTCGTCATCGTGGCCACGGCACTGAGTCCGTTGGCGGAGAAGGTGTTCGGTTGCGTGCCCTCGGCCACCTTGAGGGCCAGGTCCTTGCGGAAGGTGCAGCCGGCCATGGCCACGTCACCGCCCATGCCCTTGCCCCAGATGAGCACGTCCGGCTCCACGCTCGACTGCTCGATCACCCACATCGTGCCGCTGCGTCCGGCTCCGGCCTGCACCTCGTCGGAGATGTACAGCGCCCCCGCCTTCTCGCAGATCTCCTTGACTCGTTCCATGAACCAGGGAGACGCCGCAATATACCCACCCTCGCCCTGGATGGGCTCCATGATGACGGCAGCGACATCGTCGGCCCCCGTGTACGGGGTGTTGAGCACGTAGTCCAGGTAGGTGGCGCACCGCTGCTCGCTGTCCTGCTGATCGACGCCGCCGAGGGGGCACCGGTACCCGTACGGGTAGGGGACATGGATGACGTCCGGAATGTGCAGGTTGCCCTGGTGATACTTCTCCCCGGTGGTCAGCGATCCGGACGAGGTCCATACCCCGTGGTAGGCGCCGTGGAAAGCGACGATCTGACTGCGTCCGGTGATGGTCCGAACGAACTTCAGCGCCGTCTCGATGGCTCCGCTGCCGCCCTGGGTGAAGTAGGTGATGCAGTTGTCCCGCAGCCCGGGCGGCATGATTGAGGCGACCTTCTCGGCCAGTTCCGTGCGGCGCACGCTGGACAGGTCGGCCGCGTGCATCAGCTCGTCGATCTGCGCCTTCATCGCGGACGTCACCCGCGGGTGCAGCCGGCCGACGGAGCTGACGGCCACCCCGGCGGCCAGGTCGATGAGCGTGTTCCCGTCGACGTCCTTGACGGTCGATCCGCGGCCCGCGGCGAAGACGAGCGGGAAGCGGCCGGCGCCGCGGGCCATGGACTCCACTTCGGCGGCCCGGGCCATCCAGGCCACCCCTTCCGGGCCCGGGACGGAGGTGCGCATGAGGGGGGCATCGGGGAAGTTGAGCTCGGCCAGTGCTGCTTCGTCGATGCTGCCGGGAGCGGTCATCGTCGTTGTCATCGGGGAACCCTCCTTGGGTATGGGTGTGGGTGGGTGCGGGTTCGGACACGACCTTGTCGACGTCGTCCGGGACCGCGCGGGTCTCGGGGCCC
>DASQEP010000082.1:0-40700 GCA_035633615.1 Dermatophilaceae bacterium | reverse complement strand
GACCACCCCACCGGCCCGTCCCGCCGGTCCTCGCCGCGGACCCCTCCGCCGGACAGAACGTGACTGACATGTCCGTACCCCTTCAAGCTCAAGGCTCCGTGTGCTCCGAACACCGAGGGGGCGCAGAACGCCCTATCTCAGTGAACGACAACAGTCCGCTGGACATTCGCCGGTCGACCCCTTCGTCATGAGACCGATACATACCTCGCCGGCTAGGACACGCAGGCCAGTTCCGCCGCCGGGCAAGGCGTTCGGCTGGATCGACGGCGGCGCTCAGGCCTGCCGATTCACCTTAAATGTGGTGGCCTGGGCCAGCGGACGCACCAGCAACCGGTCGACGTTCACGTGATGCGGCAGCCCGGCCACCCACGACACGCATTCGGCCAGATCCTCGGCGGTCAACGGCTCGGGAACTCCGGCGTACACCGCGTCGGCACGATCCCGGTCGCCTCCGAAGCGGGTCAGTGCGAACTCCTCGGTCTTGGTCAGCCCGGGCGCGATGTCGCAGATCCGGATCGGCTCGCCGTTCAGTTCCAGCCGCAGGGCGTCGGATAGGACCCGTTCGGCGGCCTTGGCTGCGCAGTAGCCCCCGCCTCCCTCGTACGTCTGGTCCGCTGCGATCGAGGTGATGGTGATGATGGTGCCGTGCGCGGCACGCAAAGCCGGCAGCAACGCCTGTGTCACTGCCACCATGCCCAGCGCGTTCGTCTCGTACATCTGCCGCCACAGCTCGAGCGGGGCGACCTCGAGCCGATCCAGTCCGAGCGCCCCACCTGCGTTGTTGACCAGCAGCGCGACGGAGCTCCCAGCCGCTTCGGCGAGCTCGCTCACATCGGCGGCTGAGGTGACATCGCATCCCACCCCGATCCCATCGATCTCCGCCGCCAACTGCGCCACGCGCCGGACCCGTCGGGCCGCGCACACCACCCGGAACCCGTCGGACGCCGACCGGCGTGCGCTCGCCTCGCCGATCCCGGTGCTGGCCCCGGTCACCACCGCCACTGGTCGCTCGCTCATGGTGCCATTCTGGTGCCACCGCCATCGGCGTGCTCTGCATCCCCGCCAGCCTGGCCACCCACGCGGAGCCACCCGCCGCTGCGGCACAATCGGTACATGCTTCGAAGCATCGACGATATCGCCTGGGACACAATTTGATTGGGACCGTTTCGAGCCTCGCCCCAGTCCTGGGCGGAGCAGGTGCTGAACTTCTTCCTGGTCGACCGGTTCTGCGATGGTGGCGAGGGCGGCGTCCTGGACGCGGCTGGCGGTTGGCCTGTGCCGCGCTCGCGACGAACGTGCCGACACTCGACATCCCCGGCCTGTGCGACGGCCCCGAACAGGGGCTTGGCGACGGCATCACCGTCGGGATGCCCACGCGCCTGGGCGGGCCCGAGGGGGCCAGATGACTTCCGTCGTCGCCTGGCGCCGCATCCTCGGCGACGAGGAGGTGGTCTGCGCCGTGAACACTGACGTGAAGCGGCCCGGGACGGCGTGGGTCAGGGCCGACGGACGGCTGCACAACGGGACGGCGACGTTAGATTATCGGTACACCAGTCACCCCTGCCGGTCGAGGCGAGCTCCGGTCGAGGCGAGCAACGGCCGGTCGGTGCTCGTCAGCGTTCCGACGGCAGGGCGCGTCGTGCTTCAGCCCACCGCGGCTTAGCCTGAGGTCATGACCCGACGGGTCGAGCCGCTCCCCATTTACCCGGGCAGCCGGGCCTTGGCGGCGCTGCCGATGCTGCGCCGCGGGCTCGACGGCGCCGGAGCGGTGCTGTGTCCGCATCCAGGCGATCAGGCGGCCCCCGCGCTGCCGGAGTACACCGACCTGCTCGACGAACCGGGGCTGATCCTGCGCACCTCCGGTTCCACCAGGCCCGGTAAACGCGCCGTCATCGGGTTCAGCGCCCTGCATGCCTCGGCGCGGGCCAACCAGGACAGGTTGGGCGGCCCCGCGACGTGGCTGCTGACGCTCTCGACGCAGCACGTCGCCGGGATCATGGTGCTCGTGCGCTCACTCCTTGCCGGAACCCAGCCGGTGGCGATGGACAACCGGGACGGGTTCGCCGTCAAGGCGTTCGCTGCGGCCGCAGCGAGGTTACCCGGCTCGGGCCCGTTCGACACCGCTCTGGTCCCGACCCAGTTGCGCCGGATCCTTGACTCGCCGGCGGGCGCGGCAGGCCTGCGACGGTTCCGAACCGTCCTGGTCGGCGGCGCCGCCACCGACCAGGATCTGCTGCAACACGCCTGGGGGGAGGGTGTGCACGTCATCACGACCTACGGGATGAGCGAGAGCGGCGGCGGCTGCGTGTACGACGGGGTCCCCCTCGCCGGGATCCGCCTCGACCTCGGGGCGGCGCGGGCGCCGGTGACCGGCCGGGCGGTCACCACCGGCGGGTTGTCCGGCCGGGCGGGGTCCGGGCGACCGACGGGACGGGAGGAGCAGCCACGGCGCATCCGGGTGGCCGGGCCGGTGCTGGCCGCTGGCTACCTCGGCGAGCCGGAACGGACTGCGCGTACCTTCGTCACAGATCGGGCGGGGGTGCGCTGGCTGATCACCGACGACGTGGGCTGGTACGACGAGCGGGGGCGGCTGGTGGTCCACGGACGGCTCGACGACGTGGTCATCACCGGGGGAATCAAGGTGTGGCCCGCCATCGTGGAGGAGGCCCTGGGTCATCTGTTGCCCCTCGGGGCGCAGGCCGTCGTCGTGGGACTGCCCGACCCGGAGTGGGGTGAGGTCGTGGCCGCGGCCGTGGTGCTCCCGCCGCGTGAGGTGGGGCCGGCCCTGCCACAGATCCGCCGCCTCCTGAGAGGGGGGCTGCCGGCGCCGGCGCTGCCGCGGGTGGTGGCCTATCTGCCCGAGCTGCCCCAGCTGCCCAGCGGCAAGCTCGACCGGGAACGCCTGCGCGCCCTTCTGGTGGGAGAATGGGCCAAGCAGCGAGTCGAGGACGGTGATTCCCGGTGATTCGGGTTCTGGCGGGGGTGGCGGTGTTCGCCCTGACCGTCTACGCGGCAGTGGACTGCATCCAGACCGAGCACGACCGGGTCCGCAACCTGCCCAAGATCGCGTGGGTGCTGATCGTGCTGCTGTTCACCCCGATCGGCCCGATCGCTTGGTTCCTCGCCGGCCGCCCCGACGGCAACCGCGACCGCCTCGCCGGCGGATGGGACAGCACCCGCCGCCCGCCCCGCGGACCGGACGACGATCCGGATTTCCTGCGCAGCCTGTGAGCCGTCCAGCAGACGCGACGGCTGGCCCGTGGCACGGCTGAGCGAATGGGTGGCCGGGGCTCGCCCGCGCACCCTGCCGGCCGCGGTCGCACCGGTCGCAATCGGCACGGGGGCCGCAGCCGCAGCCGGCGCCGCGCGGTGGGACGCCGCGGGTCTGGCGTTGCTTGTCGCGATGGCCCTGCAGGTAGGGGTCAACTACGCCAACGACTATTCCGACGGGATTCGAGGTACCGACACCCGACGGGTGGGACCGGTCAGGCTGGTCGGCCAGGGCCTGGCCGAGCCGGATCGCGTCAGGCAGGCCGCGTTCCTGGCCTTCGGTGTGGCCGCGGCCGTCGGCCTGCTGCTCGTCGCCCTCACCGGCACTCTCTGGCTGATCGCCGTCGGGGCCGGGGCCATCCTGGCCGCGTGGTTCTACACCGGCGGCTCGCGGCCGTACGGATACGCCGGGCTCGGTGAGGTCTTCGTCTTCCTGTTCTTCGGTCTGGTGGCGACCCTGGGAACGACCTACACTCAGGCGCTGCGGGTCACTCCCACCGCCTGGGCCGGAGCAGTCGGGGTTGGCGCCCTGTCCTGCGCGATCCTGATGGCCAACAACCTGCGCGACATCCCCGGTGATCGCCTCGTCGGCAAGCAGACCCTGGCAGTGCGGCTCGGTGACTCTGCGGCCCGGCGGGCCTACCTCGGCCTCCTGGCCGGGGCCGGAATCGCGTCGATCGGTGCGGGCATCCGCCACCCTGGCGCCCTCGCGGGACTGCTCGCGTTCGGCTGGGCGGTCCCGGCGGTCCGTGTTGTGCGATCCGGCGCGCGCGGGACCCAGTTGATCCCGGTCCTGGTCGCCACCGGACGGGTGAGCCTCGCCTACGGGCTGCTCACGGGCCTGGGACTGCTGCTCTGCGGGTAGCGGGCGGGGCTGTGGCCATGCCCGATCGTCACCGGGCCGGCTGAGCCCCGTCGGTGGCCTCGTCCTCGGCGTCCTC
Organism: Dermatophilaceae bacterium; assembly: GCA_035633615.1. Lineage (GTDB taxonomy): Bacteria > Actinomycetota > Actinomycetes > Actinomycetales > Dermatophilaceae > JADJTI01. The sequence goes on along the minus strand of DASQEP010000082.1, from coordinate 36,489 downwards.
AGAGATCTCGTCGGCCCGCTTCGCCTCGTTGCGGCGGTGCCGCTTCTCCAGGCGTGTGGCCAGCTCGGCGCTCATCCTGTTACGCATGCCGTTGAGGGCGAACACGGAGATGAGCATGGAGACCGTGGTGGCCACGATCAGCAATAGCAGCAGGTTGTCCCGCAGTGGTGGCAGCAGCCACAGCAGAAGAAGGCTGACGAAGAAAACGAGCAGACGCAGCAGGGTGTACTGAATCGCGGTGCGCATGACTATCCCAGTCCGGAGTAGGAGTGCTGTCCGATGAAGAAGAGGTTCACGATCGTGAAGTTGACGATGATGGCGCCGAAGCCGACGAGCGCAAGGATATTGGCCGTCTTGATGGACCAGCCGCTGGTGGCCCGGGCGTGCAGGTAAGCCGCGTAGATCACCCAGATGACGAAGGTCCAAACCTCCTTGGGGTCCCAATTCCAGTAGCTTCCCCAGGCCTGTTGGGCCCAGATGGCGCCCGCGATGAGCGAGAAAGTCCACAGCGGGAAGGCGACCACATGAAGGGCGTACGCCGTTCGGTCCAGAGCCGCCGAGGACGGCAGCTGGTCCAGGAACGCCCCCACCGAGGGCCCCAAGCGCGACCCGCCGACGCGACGCCTCTCGTGACGAGCCTTGACCAGCTGAACCAGCAGCACGCTGAACGCGATGGTGTAGACCGCGACGGCCAGGGTGGCCACCGGCACGTGGATGGCCAACCAGATGCTCTTCAAGGATGGAAGCAGCTCCGCGGCCTCCGTGTACCACACCGTCAGAGCCAACCCGAGGGTCAGCAGCACCGGGATCACGACGAACAGGCCCAGCCATTGCAACGGCCAGCGCAGGCTCATGCCGAGGTAGACGACCATGACGAGCATGCTGCCGAACACGGCGAACTCGAACATGTTGCCGACCGGCGCGCGGCCGACCGATGCCCCCCGCATGACGATGGAGCCGAGCAGCAGGAAGGCCCCGAGCCAGCTCAGCGTCATCCCCCAGCGGCCGCTGGACCGCCCGCGATTGCCCTCGCCCTCGCCGGGGCCGCCAGAGTCCGGGCTGGCCGGGGTGGCCGAGGTGACGCCGGCGTCGTCGAGGCCGGACCAGGTCCGCACATTCTGCGACGGGTTCTCCTCACCGGACTGGGCCGACGCGCCCATTGGCCGGTGTGAGCCGCTGACGACCAGGTCCGCGATCTGCACTCGGGCCGAGTCCGGAAGGGCGTTCGCGCGGGTGTCCGTACCCTGGAGGCCCGTGTCGCCCTCGGCAGCTCCGTCACCGGCGCGAGCACCGCGCCTGCCCTCGGCCGGGTCCCAGAACGCGACATGCACCGCGAACGCGATCATCGCCAGGGCCAACGCGGCCATGGCCAGATACAGCGTCAGGTTGGCGTAGGACGCCAGCAAGGTACTCATCGGAGCGAGTCTATCGGGTCGGATCGTGACCTTTCTCGTCGGCCATCGACTGTGCTGTCGGTGCTGCCGGTGCTGCCGCTTATAGCCTACGACCCGGCATTGCGCTCCTGGCCACTGCCCAGGGCCCGGGTGACCAAGCGGCTCACTGCGTCGCCGAGCATCGGGTCCTCCCCCTTGCCGATCGCGCCGAGGCTCACCAGGCAAGCCGGTCCGGGCCCTTCGCTCGCGCCGGTATCGGTGATCCGCACGAACACCCGGCGCCGGCGGATCAGCAGCGAGGCCACCAGTCCGGTCAGCGCCACCAGGGCCGATCCCAGGGCCAGTGGCTTAGCCGGGTCGTACCTTGTCGACACGCCAGCCCACCGGTCGATACCGTCCAGCGAAATGGTGCCCCGCCCCCCCGGCAGGTCCACTGTTTGACCAGGGGTCAGCCACAGCCGCAGCGGCTGCCCCTGTGCATCGCTCAGCTGCCGCAACGCCGTGGTGTCCAGGGCGTACACGGACTGGGACCGTCCCGACGGGGAGAGCCGGCCCTCGAACATCGTCAGCAGCAGTGCCGGTCGGCGCAGGTCGGGAAACGCGGAGTCCGGCCCGCTCGGGCCCTCGAAGGCGGTCGGCAGCAGGAGGCCGGTGAACCCCCACTGCTGCGGGGCGGCCGCGGGCACCTTGATGGCACCCAACGACCGGTACATCCCGTCCTGGGGCAGGAACGGGGTGGCCTGGCGGTACAGCAGCCGTCCGGAGGCGTCGCGCACGCTCACCCGCGGGGCGTATCCGTTGCCGAGCAGGTAGACCGAGGCCCCCCCGAAATTCAGCGGGGCATTGACGGCGAGCGTCTGCTGCCGCGGCTGGTTCCCCGGGGTCCAGACCGTCGTGCCGGCCACGAAGTCCCGGGGGGCACCGAACTGGGCCCCCGGAGCCGACTCGAACCGCACGTCCAGGGCGTCGACTCGAACACTGAACGGCTGCAGGGCGGTCGGGTCCACCCATGGGCCAGGGGCGAAGGTGTCGTAGTCGCTGGCGGTGTTGGAGAAGCCAGGCGAGCCGACAACGACGATCCGGTCGGCTCGCCAGCCGAGGAGGTAGCCCCAGGCCAGAGCGACCGTCAGGGTGAGGATCGCCAGGTGGAACAGCAGGTTTCCCACCTCGCGCAGGTAGCCGACCTCGGCACTGATGACACCCGGCGGCTGGTCGGTCCGCAGCCGGTAGCGGCGGGACCGCAGCGTCGCCCGTAGTGCCGCCTCCACCTGATCTGCCGGCATTCCGACCCGGCGGATCAGGTGCACCGGCAGCCGGTCCAGACGCTGCGGCGCCCGCGGCGGCGGGATGCGGCTGGCGCGCCAGTGCTGCTGGGTCCGCGGCACGATGCACCCCACCAGGGAGACCAGCAGCAGCAGGTAGATCGCCGAGAACCACGCTGAGGTGTAGACGTCGAACAGCCCCAGCCGGTCCAGCCAGGCCCCGACCTGCGGGCTGTCGCGAAGGTAGTCCTCCACCCGCGAGGCGTCGACGCTGCGCTGCGGGAAGACCGACCCCGGCAGGGCGGCCACCGCGAGCAGCAGGAGCAGGAACAGGGCCACTCGCATGCTGGTCAGCTGCCGCCACATCCACCGTGCCATACCGGACACGCCCAGCCGGGGCTGGACCGGTAGCGGGGCCGCCGCACCGGGACCCGGCTCCTGGCGCGCCGGCGCCGGCACCGACCCGGTCACAGCAGCAGCTCCACGGACGAGACCAGACGACGCTGCAGCTCGACCACCATGATGTCCCACCAGCCGGTGACCAGGAGCACCCCAACCAGGACGAGCATCCCCCCACCCAGCAGCTGCAGACCCCGGTGGTGGCGCCGCAGCCATCCGGATGCGCGCGCCGCGCGGGTCCAGCCGGCCGCGATGAGCAGAAACGGCACCCCCAGCCCGAGGCAGTAGCCCAAGCCCAACAGCGCCCCCCGGGCCACCTGTCCGCCGTCTCCGGCGAGGTTGCCGGCCAGGGCCAGGATGGCGCCGAGGGTGGGGCCCACGCACGGAGTCCAGCCCAGCGCGAAGACCATCCCCAGCAGCGGCGCACCGGCCAGCCCGGCAGCGGGCCGCCAACGAGGCTGCACGGTGCGCTGCCCGCTGAGGCCGAGAAAGACCAACCCCAGGCCGATGACGATCACGCCGCCGACCCGGGACAGCAGGACCCGGTGCTGCACCAGCGCAGCGCCGACAACGCTGGCCAACACCGTCGCGGCCAGAAAGACCATGCTGAAGCCGGCGACGAACAGGCCGGCTCCGAGCAGGATCCGAGACCGGCGGCGTTGCTCCAGCGGGACCGCGCCGGCGCCGGTCACGTATCCGAGGAACCCCGGCACCAGCGGCAGCACGCAGGGTGAGGCGAACGAGACCAGGCCGGCCAACACCGCCACCACCAGCGCCAACAGCAGGTTGCCGGTGGCCGCCACGTCGCCGGGGCCGCTGATCATGCCGACGCCGGTTCGGCCAGTACCGCCTCGATCAGGTCACGCAGCGTCGCCGGGGAGGTGACCGGGCCGGAGATCCGCGCCGCGATCCGGCCGGACCGGTCCAGCACCAACGTCGTCGGCGGGGCGCTGACCCTCCCCTGCAGCGCCATCAGGGCCCGACCCCCGTCGTCAGCCAGGGAGGGGTAGGTCAGGCCGTAGCGAGTCGCCGCGGCCGAGGCGGTCTGGGGGCTTTCCTTGATGTTGATCCCAACGAACGCCACCGGCCGGCCTGCGCCGGACAATTGAGACCACACCGACTGCAAGTGAACCATCTCCGCCTCGCACGGCGGACACCATGACCCCCACACGTTGAGGACGACGACCTTACCCAGCGCCTGGTCGCTGCTCCACGCGGCGCCTTGCAGGGTCTGCCCGGCCAGCAGGACCGGTTCGGCGCGCTGCTCAACCGCGAGACGCTCCAGGGTCCCGTCCCCAGCGATGTATCCCTGCGACCCGGCCTGCCCGGCCCGGCCCGCCACGGTGTTCGGGGCGGGGCCGGAGCATCCGGCAAGACCACCGGCCACCACAGCGAGCACCAGGGCAGCCACCCACGGGCGGGTGAGGACACCGGGAGGCACGTCAGGCACCAGCCACGGTGCTGGCCCCGAGCAGGAGCGCGGCCGCGGGCTCGCGGTAACCGATCGACTCCAGTTCGTCGCCGTGGTAAGTCAGGCTGGTCAACGACGCCAGGCTGCACTGACGGGACCGGGGGTCGTGCCAGAGCCGCCGACCCTCCAACTTGCGCCGTACCGTCCACACCGGCAGTTGGTGGGAGACGATGACCGCCTCGTGACCGGCGGCATGGTCGCGTGCCCCGGCGATGGCGGCAAGCATCCGGGTGGCGATGCGCTGGTAGGGCTCACCCCAGGAGGGCCGCAGCGGGTTGGCCAGCAGCGCCCAGGTGGCGGGATGCCACACCGCGGCCCGGCCCCGCCCGAATCTCTGCCCCTGGAAGTGGTTGCCCGCCTCGATGACCCGCTCGTCGACCAGGACCTCCAGGTCGTGTGCCGCCGCCACGGAAGCCGCCGTCTGACGAGCCCGTTCCAGCGGAGAGGAGACCACCAGGGTGATGTCGCGCCTGCCGAGGTATGTGGCCACCGAGGTTGCCATCAGGTGGCCGCGTGCCGACAGCACGTACCCGGGCAGCCGACCGTAGAGAACGCCCTCCGGGTTGTCCACCTCCCCGTGCCGCACCAGGTGCACCACGGTGGTCACCGGGGGCCTCGGGGTGGTCATGCCTGCATTCTCCCACGGCGGTCCTGCGCCGCAGGCGGGTGGCCGCGGCAGTCACCGGTGTCAGTGGCTGTCCGGTGATCCGGCCGCGGCCGCGGCCCGGGCCGCGGCGCGGGCGGCTTCGGGCAGGGCGGACCTGATTTGTTCCAGCGCCTCCTCGTCGTGGGCGGCGCTGACGAACCACGCCTCGAAGGCACTCGGCGGCAGGTACACCCCCCCGGCGAGCATGGCCCGGAAGAACGCGGCGAACGCGGCCACGTCCTGGGCCTTCGCATCGTCGTAGCAGGTCACCGGGGCATCACGGAAGAAGACGCTGAACATACTGCCGGCCCACTGGATGGTGTGCGGCACCCCCTCGCGCTGCAGCGCCTGATCCACCTCGGCGGCGATGGCCGACGCGGCACCCTCCAGCCGTTGGTACACCCGATCGGTACACCGTTGCAGGGTCGCCAGGCCGGCGGCCGTGGCGATGGGGTGGCCGGAGAGGGTTCCCGCCTGGTAGACGGGGCCGTCGGGGGCCAGCAGCGCCATCACCTCGGCGCACCCCCCGAACGCCGCTGCCGGGAACCCCCCTCCCATCACCTTCCCGAAGGTGAACAGGTCCGGCGGGCCCTCCGGGTAGGGGCCCTCCAGCCCGTACCAGCCGGCCGGGCCACACCGAAAGCCGGTCATCACCTCGTCGGAGATGAGTAGGGCATCGTGCGCGGCGGTGATCCGGCGCAGCGCCGAGGTGAAGCCCGGCCCGGGTGGGACCACTCCCATGTTGCCGGCAGCGGCCTCCGTGATGACGGCGGCGATCCGGTCCCCGTGTGCGGCAAAGGCCGCCTCCACCGCACCGACGTCGTTGTAGGGCAGCACCAGCGTCTGCGCCGCGACCTCGGGGGGCACCCCGGCCGAGTCCGGCAGAGCGAACGTCGCGACCCCGCTGCCGGCGTTCGCGAGCAGGGCGTCGACGTGACCGTGGTAGCAGCCAGAGAACTTGACCAGCAGCGGCCGCCCGGTTGCCCCCCGGGCCAGCCTGACGGCGCTCATTGTCGCCTCGGTTCCGCTGTTGACCAACCGGACCCGCTCGACCGGTTCGACCCGACGAACGATCTCCTCGGCCAGCGCGACCTCGTTCTCGCTGGGGGTGCCGAAGGAGAAGCCGGCGGCGGCGGCGGAGCAGACCGCCGCGAGGACGTCGGGGTGCGCGTGCCCGAGGATCATCGGGCCCCACGAGCAGATCAGGTCGACGTACCGGCGGCCGTCGGCGTCGAACAGCCAGGGGCCCTGTCCCCGGGCCACGAATCGCGGGCTGCCGCCGACCGCCCGGAAGGCCCGGACCGGCGAGTTGACTCCCCCTGGGATCACCGCCTGGGCTCGCTCCATCAGCTGTGCGGAGATCGGTGCGTCCTCGGGGTAGGGCGGGCCGGAGGTCATACCTCCATCCTCACCTGTCGCGCGACCGGTCGCGGCGACCAGCCGTATCCTCGGGGACCTGAACCGTCACGCGGCGACGTCGGCGTCACGCCACGACACTGGCCCGAGCCGTCCGCTGGCTGAGAATGCCGTCCCCAACGGCCACCATCGCTTCCCCGACGTTGGTGAACTGCTCGGCGGTCAGGTGGTCGATCAGGTGCCGACGAACGCTGTCGACGTGAACCGGCGCAAGCCCCTGCACCGCCGCCCAACCGTCCTCGGTCAGGCACAGCTCGACGCCTCGCCGGTCGCAGGTGGCTCGTCGTCGCTGCACCCAGCCCCGGCCTTCCAGCCGGGTCGCGGTGTGGGTCAGCCTGCTGCGGGACTGAACCACCCGATCGGCCAGCGTCGACATCCGCAGATGCCGCTGGGGCACCTCCGACAGCAACGAGATGATCTCGTACTCCGACAGGCTCACCCCGTACCGTTGCAGGTCCCGCTCCAGCGCCTCATCCAGCAATCGACGGGCCCGTAGGTAAGCGCGCCAGGCGCGCTGCTCGGCCTCGTCGAGCCACCGCGGTAACGGCACCAAAGCCCCCTCCTGGCGGCATCGATCAGACCTGACCTGCTCGTCAGCCTACCCAACCGGCCGCGTCAAGCGCATGGTAGGTGAGAATATGCCCGGCTCCGGCGCGGCGGATCGCCGTCAGTGTCTCCAGGACCACCCGGCGCCGGTCGATCCAGCCGGCCGCAGCCGCGGCCTCGATCTGGGCGTACTCTCCGCTGACGTGGTAGGCGCTGACCGGCACGTCGACAGCGGCCGCCACTGCCGCCAGCACGTCCAGGTAGGGCAGGGCCGGCTTGACCATGACCAGGTCGGCACCCTCGGCGACGTCAAGACGCACCTCTCGCAGCGCGTCCCCAACGTTGGCCGGGTCCTGCTGATACTGGGTCCGGTCGCCCCGCAACGTCGACCCGGTCGCCTCGCGGAACGGTCCGTAACAGGCCGAGGCGTACTTCACCGCGTAGGCCAGCAGGATGGTGTCCACCTGACCGGCGGCGTCCAGCGCCGATCGCACGTGCCCGACCTGCCCGTCCATCATTCCGGACAGACCCAACACGTGCGCCCCGGCCCGTGCCTGGACCAGCGCCACCTCGGCGTACCGCGCCAGGGTGGCGTCGTTGTCGACGACCGTCCGGCCGTGACGCTCGGCCAGAACCCCGCAGTGACCGTGGTCGGTGAACTCGTCTAGGCACAGGTCGGCCATGATGACGATGTCGTCGCCTACCGCGTCCCGAACTCGGCGCAATGCGAGGTTGAGGATGCCGTCGGGGTCGTCCGCGCCGGACCCGAGCGGGTCCCGGCGAGCCGGGACCCCGAACAGCATCACCCCGCCCAGCCCCGCGTCGACCGCCCGGCGGACCTGCTCGACCACGGAGTCCAGGCTCTGTTGGTGCACTCCGGGCATCGCCGAGATGGGCCGCGGTGCGTCCAGGCCCTCGGCGACGAACAGCGGCAGCACGAGGTCGGCGGGATGCACCCGCACCGTCGCGACCAGCCGGCGAACGGCCGCGGTCTGCCGCAGCCGGCGCGGGCGCACAGCGGGGAAACCGCCCCCAGGGTGACCGTCCCGTCCACCCGGCACGGGCGCTGCGGCACAGGTCACCGGCGAGCCTTGCGCCGTCGGGTGGTGTGCCGTTCGCTGGGGCGGCGAACCGGCTCACCGGCCTCGGCGGCGGCCGCCGCGAGGGCACGCCCGTAGTCGGCTAAGGCGTCGACCAGGGCGATCGCGTTCGCCTGTTCGGGGACCACCGCGACGTTGAGGCCGTGCTCCTGAGCGGTCTTGCAGGTGGCCTTGCCGATGCAGGCCACCACCGTGCTGGCGTGAGGCTTCCCGGCGATACCGACGAGGTTTCGAACGGTGGAGGAGGAGGTGAAGACGACCGCGTCGAAGTCGCCGCCCTTGATGGCCCCGCGCACCGGTGCGGGCGGCGGGGCCGCTCGCACCGTCCGGTAGGCGGTGACGTCGTCGACGGCCCACCCGTTCGCCTGCAGCCCGGCGACCAGCGTGTCGGTGGCGATGTCCGCGCGGGGCAGCAGCACCCCGTTGATCGGGTCGAGGTCGGCGTCGTAGGGCGGCCACTCGGCCAACAGCCCGATGGTGGACTGTTCGCCGCTGGGCACCAGGTCGGGCTCCAAGCCCCAGTCGCGCAACGCCTGCGCGGTGGCCCCGCCGACCGCGGCCACCTTCAGGCCGGCGAAGGCGCGCACGTCCAGTCCCAGGTCGGCGAACTTCTCCCGGACCGCACGGACGGCGTTGACGGAGGTTAACCCGACCCACTCGTAGTGCCCGGTGACCAGGCCTTTGATGGCACGCTGCATCTGCTGCGGGTTCCGCGGTGGCTCCACGCCGATGGTCGGCACCACGTCGCCGACGGCTCCGTACCTGGCCAGCCGGGCCACCATGGATCCGGCCTGGTCCTGGGTGCGGGGTACCAGCACCCGCCAGCCGTACAGCGGTTTGGTCTCCCACCACGACAGGTCGCCGCGCTGTTCGACGGTGGAGCCGGCGATGGCCAGCAGTGGGGACTCCAGGGTGCCGCCGTCCAGCAGTGACCGGGCGTCAGCCAGGGTCGTCGTGTGGGTGCGCTGCTGGAAGGTGGTGCCGCGTTCCACCACCGCCACCGGCGTGGCCGGGTCCCGGCCGTCGTCGATGATCCGGGACAGCGCCGCGGCGATCTGGGCTGATGGGCCGACCAGGACGACGGTAACCCCGTCGGTGGCCGCGGCGGCCCAGTCCTGCGGCGGGTGGGAGGCGCAGGCGATCACGACCGACCGTGACTGCGGCGCGGTCAGCGGGATGCCCGCGTACGCCGGGACCGCGGAGACCGCCGTGATCCCCGGGACGACCTCGATGTCGATGCCCTCTCGCCGGCAGGCGCGGATCTCGTCGGCCAGGCTGTGGAAGGTCCCCGGATCCCCGTCCATCAGCCGAACGACCAGGCCAGGGCCCTGCCCGCTGGCGGAGATGGTGGTTTGGGCGGTGCGGACCACCAGTCTGTTGCGGGATGCCTGGCCAAGCTCGGACCCGTGGTCTCCGCCACCTGCCACGACGATCCCCGCATCGGGCCGGACGTCGCGAGCGATGACGTCGTAGCGAGCCATCTCGTCGAGGATGACGGCGTCGGCCTCGGCGAGAAATTCGGCCGCGCGTAGAGTGAGTAAGCCGGGGTCTCCCGGCCCGGCGCCGACGAATGCGACTCTGGCAGGGCGACACGGCTCGTCACCGCGCTCGGTGGCCATGCCCACCTCCGTCCTCCGTCACCTCGGGCGGTCCCTCCCGAGACCATCGGTCCCTGGACGGACCGCCCACTTTGTCGTTCATCTGCATCGATAGGTCACCCGGAGAACCCAGGCAGCCCCGGGATCCCAGGAACGACGAACTGGTGCCCGAACCTCGCCGACCCCTCGGCCCGGATGTCGGCCCCGAGGTCGCGGCCCACGCCTATGGGGTCGGCCCGATCACCCAGACGCGACAGTCGAACGAATACGAGTCCATCCTTTGTTCCAGCAAAGCCACGCATATGCAACCGGTTCGCGCCATCTACCTCGGCCAGCGCGCCGATGGGTGCGGTGCAGCCCGCCTCCAGCGCGTCAAGCAGGGCGCGCTCGGCGGTGACGCAGCACCGGGCATCCGGATCATCCAGCGGGGCCACTGCCGCCAGCACGTCGGAGCGATTCGCCCGACACTCGACGGCCAGCGCGCCCTGACCTGGGGCCGGCAGGATGGTCCCCACCGCTAGCACCTCCGAGACCTCGGCCGACCGGCCCAGGCGGGCCAGTCCGGCATGGGCCAGTACGACCGCGTCGTACCGTCCTTCCCTGACAAGGCGCAGACGGGTGTCAACGTTCCCGCGAATGGGGAAAATCTGTAGATCGGGACGAAAGGCCGCCAGCTGGGCCTCCCGCCGCGGGGAGCCGGTGCCGATCCGGGCCCCGGGTTCGAGGTCGGCAAGGGTGCGCCCGCCGCGGGCCACCAGGACGTCTCGGGGGTCCGCGCGGACCGGGACGGCCGCCACGACCAGCCCCGGCTCAGGGGCCACCGGCAGGTCCTTCATCGAGTGGACGGCCAGGTCGACGCGCCCCTCATGCAACGCGGTCCGCAGGGTGGCCACGAATACGCCGGTGCCGCCGATCTCGGTCAGGGCGGCCCGGTTGTGATCCCCCTCGGTGAGAATCTCGACCAGCTCGACTCGTTCGCCGAGTTCCCGCAGCCGGTCTGCCACCCAGCCACTCTGGGTCACAGCCAGGGCGCTTCGCCGGGTGCCCAACCGCAGAGCGGTCACGGCATCCCTTGGTCTGGGGGCGCGAAGACGGCGGCGGCGTGGTGCGGGTCGAGGTCGAATAGCTCGCGTAAGGCGTCTGCGTAGTTGCCGCCCTCACCGGTCCCGACCAGCTGTTTGACCCGGACCGTAGGGGTGTGCAGCAACTTCTCGACCACTCGGTGCACGGCTCGGCGCACTTCCGCCCGGTGCGCCTCGGTCAGGTCCGGCAGCCGACCGTCCAGGCGGTCCAGCTCGGCGCTGACCACCGAGGCGGCCCGGGACCGCAACGCGGCCACGGTCGAGCCCACCTGCTGGGCCCGACGCTCCATGAGGAACTCGGCGACTGCGGCGGTGACCAGGTCACGCACCCGGTCCAGTTCGGTGGCGACGGTCCGGTCGGCGGCCAGCCGCTCGGACAGCTCGGTCAGCCCGAGCAGGGTGACCCCCTCCAGGGCCGCCACCTCGGGCTCGACGTCACGCGGCAACGCCAGGTCCACGCACACCAGCGGTCGCCCGGGTGCCCGGCCCGCCAGCGCCGCACGGACCACCTCGACCGTCACCACATGTCCCATTGCTCCGGTACAAGAGATGAGCAGGTCGGCGCGCCGGAGCTCCAGGTCGAGCCTGGCCAGATCTCCCACCCGGCCGGCGGTGGCCCAGGCCAACCGCTGGGCACGCTCGAGGGTCCGATTCACGATGGTCAGCTCCGACACCCCGAGACGGGCCACCGTGCTGGCCGCCAGGGAGCTCATCGACCCGGCACCGACCAGTAGCACCCGGGCCCCGCGCAGATCTCCGAGCGCCTCACCGGCGCCGTCCAATCCGGCCTGCACCAGACCCGAGCCGACCCGATCCAGATCGGTCTCGGCGTGTGCCTGCTTGCCCAGCCGCAGGGCGTGCTGAAACAGGGCGTTCAGGACGATTCCGGCCTGCCTGTCCCGTTGCGCCCGGCGCAGCGCGTCGCGGATCTGGCCGAGGATCTGGCCCTCGCCGACCGCCATCGAGTCCAGCCCGCAGGCCACCGAGAAGGCATGTGCGATCGCCCGGTCCTCGTAATGCACGTACAAGTGGTCACTCAGCCGTTCCTTCGGCATGCCGGTGGCGGCGGCCAGGGCGGCGGCGATCTCGCTGACGGCGCCGTGGAAAGTGCACACCTCGGCATAGACCTCGACCCGGTTGCATGTCGCCAGAACCAGGGCCTCGGTGATGTTCTCGCCGGCGTGAACTGCCGCAGCCAGGTCGGCGACCCCGCCGCTGGACATCGACGCCGATTCCAAGATCTCGATCGGGGCGCTGCGATGGGACAGCCCCATCACCAGCACGCTCACGGCCCCACCTCGACCGGTTCGGCGCGGGCGGGCGGCACCGCCGACTGGTCTGCGGGCAGCTGGGCGTGGAAGGCGAGGATCTGCAACTCGGTGGCCACGTCGACCTTGCGGACTCGGACCGGGGCGGTGACGGTGAGCACGCCCGGAGCGAAGTTGAGGATGGACCGTGCGCCGGCGGCGACGAGCCGGTCGCATACCCCCTGGGCCGCTTCTGCGGGGGTGGCGATGACGCCGATGAACGGACCGCGACCGGCGACGATCTCATCCAGTGCTTCCATCTCCCGAACGACCAGCCCACCGACCATGCGGCCGATCAGGGCCGGGTCCCGGTCCAGCAGCCCGCACATGTTGAGCCCCCGTTCGGCGAGTCCGGGGTAGCGGGCCACCGCCTGCCCGAGCCTGCCTAGCCCGACGATGACCACCGGCCAGGCCCGGGTCAGCCCCAATCGCCGCCCGATCTCGTCGACCAGGTGGGCCACGTCGTAGCCGACTCCGCGCACCCCGTGCGAGCCGAGGAAGGACAGGTCCTTGCGCAGCTGTGCCGAGGTGACCCCGGTGGCCTCGGCCAGCTCACCCGAGGAGACGGTGGCCACACCCCGACGACCGAGCCCGGTCAGCGCACTGAGGTAGTCCGGGAGCCGGGCCACGGTGGCGTCCGGGATTCCTCGACGGACGGTGTCGGCGGACAACGCGGGTCACTGGCTCCTTCGGACGTGGCCCGGACGTGTCGGGCACTGCCGGATCGTCAGTAGCCGGCTGGACCGGGGCCGTTTCCACCTTAGGTGAGGGTTCGCGACCGAACAAAGCAAACAAGCCACCAGCGCCGGGCGGGCGGGCGGGTTCGGCGAGAGAGTTCAGCGGGCGACGACCGGAGGCTTGGCCAAGGCGCCGCGCAGTCGCTGCTCGCTGACCCGCCAGTAGTCGTGCTGCCTCCCGTCCACCAGGGTCACCGGAACCTGCTCCCACCAGAGCGGATCCACTTCGTCGAGCTCGACGATGGACTTCTCCTCCCAGCCGACCCCGAGATCCTCGGCCACCCGGGCAACGACGTCGCGGGCCAGGGTGCACAGGTGGCATCCGGGTTTGGTGATCAAGGTGACACGCGTGGGGGACCGGGTCATGGCCCAACTCTAGGTCTCGCGCGGCCGAAGCCGAACCCCTTCTGACCGATTGAGCCAGGCGAGTCAGGGCCGCCCATCGCTGTGCGCCAGCGGGTCAGAAGAACGACGGGCCGCGCTGCGCCAGCAGCACGTACAGGGTCCGTTGGATCGTCTCGCGGACCCGGTCGGTCAGGTCGAAGACGACCATCGGGTCGTCGGCCGCGGCCTGGCCCAGCTCGTCGGTGGGCATCGGCGCCCCGAAGTCGATCACCCACTTGCTCGGCAGCGGGATCAGCCCGAGCAGGCCCAGCAGCGGGAAGGTCGGCGTGACCGGCAGGTAGGGCAGGCCCAGCAGCTTGGCCACCTGCGGCAGGTTGGCCAGCATCGGGTAGGTCTCCTCAGCCCCGACGATCGAACACGGAATGATGGGCACCTCGGCGCGCAGTGCCGCAGCCACGAATCCGCCCCGCCCGAACCGTTGCAGCCGGTAGCGCTCGCTGAACGGCTTGCCGACCCCCTTGAAACCCTCCGGCCAGACCGCCACCACGTGACCGTTCTCCAGCAGTCGCCGGGCGTCGGCGTGCGCGGCCAGCGTCGAGCCGCTCTTGCGGGCCACGTCCCCGAAGATCGGGGTGCCGAAGACCAGGTCGGCACCGAGCAGCCGCAGGTGCCGGTGCGCCAGGTGCTCATCATGAACCGCCACCTGGGTCATCAGCGCGTCCAGGGCGATGGTGCCGGAGTGGTTGGCCACGATCAGGCCGCCGCCTTTGGCGGGGATGTTTTCGATGCCCTGCACCTCCACCCGGAACCAGCGCCGGTACAGCGGCCGCAACACCGGCAGGTAGACGTGCCGGGTGAAGTCCGGGTCGAAGCCGAACGAGTCGACCTCGTAGTCCCCGGTGATCCGGCGCCGCAGGAACGCCAGCGTGGCCGCGACGGTGGCCTCGGACTGCGCCTCGGACCGCCCGACGAGACGCGCGACCCCGCGCATGAGCGTCACCACCACCTCCACCAGGGCGGTCACGTCGATGTCGGCGAGGTAGGCGGACAGCACCGCCGACGGTTCCCGTTCCACGGTCACCTCATCTCCCCTGCACCGTCCTGCGCATCGACTCGGGCCCGTCAAGTCGGTGGATGACCGAGTCGACGACCGAGTCGGCCCAGTGTCCCAGGGCCCTGCTGCCCGGGAAGGCCTCACCGAGGTTGTGCGCGAAGTCGGCGAAAGCCTCCCGTGTCGTGTACGTGGGATTCAGCCCCAGGACCGAGCGCATCCGGGTGGTGTCCAGGCAGCGACCCCAGAACAGGTAGTCCAGTTGCTCCCCGGAGACCTCGGTCAGGGAGGCCCGCTGCGCCAGCTGACCGAACAGGCGGCCGGTGGCCACCGGTACGGGAAGCACCGGCCGACCGACGATCCGGGCGGCCTGGGTCAGCGTGAGGACCCCGTCCGCGGCGACGTTGATGACCTCGACGCCGGGCGCTGGGGAGCCGTTGGCGGCCGCTCTGGCCGTCGACGCCCAGGGGCGGGTGCTGGCCAGCATGAGTGCGGCCACGGCGTCGTCCTCGTGTAGCAGTTGCAGCCGGGCGTCGTACCCCAGCGGAACGGCCACGAAGGGCCGACGGAAGTAGTCAGTGAAGGCAGTGCCCAGGTGCGGCCCGACGATGTTGGCCATCCGCAGGATGTCCACTTGCACGCCCGGTCGGCGCCGACCGACGCCGCGCACATAGCCCTCGACGTCCAGGCAGTCGCGCACGTATCCGGACCGGGGGCTGGACCGGACCGACATCTCCTCGGTGAACATGGCCGGGTCCTTGGGCGACGAACCGTAGACCGCCCCGGTCGACTTCAGAACGATCCGACGCACTGACTCGGTGGCCTGGCAGGCAGCCAGCAGCTGCATCGTGCCGATGACGTTGATCTCCTTCTGGGAGACCCGGGCCCCGCCCGGCGGTGAGGTGCTCACGGCAAGGTGGACGACGGTGTCCACCGATGCCTGACTCATCAGCCGGCCCACCGCAGGGTTGCGGATGTCGGCGCGGACGAACTCAGCCCCGGACAAGTGGTGGGTCGGGGCGACGACGTCGACCCCGATGACCCGTCCCACGCCCGGGTGTTTGACCAGTTCACCGGCGAATCGCGCACCGAGATAATGGGATACGCCCGTGACGAGCACGGTCGCCGGCATCCAGTCCTCCCTAGATCGAGCACCCGACGGGCAACCCCGCCCCGGAGACACGATTCACCTCACGCCGCTGCCGCGTCGCGACAACGGAGCACAGCGGGACTCCGCGGGATGCACCGGATGCCGTGGCAGGCGGCTACTTCTTGTTGCGACGCTGGTGGCGCGTCTTGCGCAGCAGTTTGCGGTGCTTCTTCTTCGCCATCCGCTTGCGGCGCTTCTTGATCACAGAGCCCATGTGCGTCCTCGTCGAATGCCTTGGTGAGACGTGCCCCTCGTGAGGCGTGGTTGGTCATGCTGCGTGCCGACGCGCGAGCCGTTCCAGGAAGCCTGGCCCGGGGCCGGATCGCGGGGCAACACGGCTCGCATCGATCAAGCACAACGCTCAGAACAGTGATGTCAGACTACTCCGGGCTGGCGGCGACGCTCAAACGGTGACCACCGGCCCAGGGACCGGTGTACGGTCGCACGCGCGCGGCACGCTCACCCGAACCAGATGTCGAGCCCATTGGCCGGGAACACCGCCTGCCGGGTGGCCATGACGGCCCGGTCCACCGGGCTTTCCGGGTCCACCCCGACCTCCCAGGATCGGTACCAGATCCGGCCCCGATCGGCGATCCCATCTCCCATCCTGGTGGGCACCTGCTGCCGGTCTCCGAACCGGCCGCGCACCAGCTCGACCCAGCGCTGCGGGACCTCGGTGTCCAGGTCGATGGGACGGTGCAGGGCGATCGCGGTCAGGTGCGTCCAGGTGCGTGGGACGACCCCGACGACCTCGTAACCGCCCCCACCCAGGGCCACCCAGCGCCCCTCGCACAGCTCGTGGGCCAGGTCGTGGATCGCCTCGGCGGCCGCCTTCTGGGCGTCGACGGACAAGGACATGTGCGCCAGCGGGTCGAGCACGTGGGTGTCGGCGCCGTGCTGGCTGACCAGGAACTGCGGCCGGAAGGCGCGCAGTACCGCGGGGGCTACCGCGTGGAAGGAGCGCAACCAGTCCGCATCACCGATGCCTGGGGGCAGCGCCAGGTTGACTGCGCTGCCGCGGGCTTGCGCGCCACCAGCATCGTGGGCGAACCCGGTTCCGGGGAAGAGCACCATGCCGGTCTCGTGCACCGAGAGGGTGAGCACCCGCGGATCGTCCCAGAAGATCCGCTCCACACCGTCTCCGTGGTGGACGTCGACGTCGACGTAGGCGACCCGTTCCACGCCCTGGTCGAGCAGCCACTGGATGGCCACCGACGCATCGTTGTAGACGCAGAACCCCGAAGCGTACCCGGGCATGGCGTGATGGTGGCCGCCGCAGAAGTTGACTCCGTGACGTGCCTGCCCGTTCCAGACGGCCTGGGTCACATCCAGGGTCCCGGCCACGATCCGGGCGCTGACCTCGTGGATTCCCTCGAACGCGGGGTCGTCCTCGGTGCCTAGGCCGTAACCCTCCTCGGCGGCGGACGGGTCGGCCGAGGCACGCTTGACGGCGGCCACGTAGTCGGCGGTGTGCACGGTCTGCAGCGTCTCGTCGGGGACGATGGCCGGGTAGACCACTTCGACGTCCGGCCCGTCCAGGAGACCGAACTCGGCGCACAGTGCAGCGGTCAGTTCCAGGCGCACCGGCTTCATCGGGTGCGAGTCGCCGAAGTCGTACTCGGTGAAGCCCTGATCCCAGACGAGCCGCGCCTGTACTGGCATAGGCGACACCGTAGCGGCCGTCGAGGCTGCGAGCGACCTCTGCGCTCCCCCCAGTTGCGGGGTCAGTGGCCCAGGGCGAGGATCATCGCCATCTCAAACTCCACGTCGCCGAGGTCGTCGTCGGCGGCGGGCAACGGCGGATTGGGAGCGTCGTCGAGCAGTCCGCGAACCGGAACCGACTGCATCTGGCGGCGGTACTCGGTGGGCCGGAACCCGTAACCACTGACGAACGCCACCGCCGGCCCGTTGTCCGTGCCGACCCAGGTGACCACCTGGCGCTTGCCGGCCCGCACGGCCACCTGGGTGGCCGCCTGCATCAGCTGCTGGGCCACCCCGTGCCCGCGGGCCGGTTCGGCGACCCACAGGCCGAACACCTCGACCGCGTTCTCCAGCAGGTCGACCTGGTCGTTGACCGAGACGATCCCGACCACCGTGCCGTCCTCCTCGGCCAGCAGCCGTACCGACCGGCGCATGCGTTCCAGCCACACTTGCTCGTCGAGCCTCGCCTCGGTGTCGTGCTCGGAGGAGAACGCCTCGGGAGCATCGCGAAGCGACCGCAACCAGGCATCCCGGTAGCTCTGCCAGTCCTGCACTCCTAGGACGCGCACAGTCACCGTGTCCACGTCAGCACCCCTTGTGATGGTGTTACCCGGTCGGGCTGACCGGGGGCGTCCCACGCTAACAGCACCCCGCCGGCACCGCCCGGTCGTTTCCGGACCCGGTCGGGCGGCCGCCGGGTCAGCCGCCCAACTGGGCGGACCGGTCCGCGGCCGCCCGCACGGCCGCCATCACCGCCGCCCGCACGGCGCGCTCGTCGAGGGCTGCCAGGGCCGCGACGGTCGTGCCACCAGGGCTGGTGACCTGCTCACGCAGCAGGCTCGGATGGCTCCCGCCGTCCCGCATCATCAGGGCGGCGCCGTGGACGGTCTGCACCGCCAGCCGGGTCGCCACCGGCCGCGGCAGACCAAGCTGCACTCCCGCCTCCACCATCGCCTCGACCAGGTAGAACACGTAGGCTGGGCCCGACCCCGACACCGCCGTCACGGCGTCCTGCTGATGCTCCGCCACGACGACGACCTCGCCGCACGACGAGAGCAGCCGCACGGCCCGCTCCAGCTGCTCCGGGGGGCAGGCACGCCCTGGGGACACCGCGCTCATCCCCGCCCCGATCAGGGCGGGAACGTTCGGCATCACCCGCACGACCGAGGTCCCCGGCGGCAGCCAGCCCTCCAGCCGGGCAAGCGATACCCCGGCGCACAGGCTGATCACCAGGACCGCGTCGGCCAGTCCGGGCCCGACCTGGGTGAGTAGGGCTGCGACGTCCGCGGGCTTGACGGCGAGGACCACCACCTCGGCGTCCCGGACCGCGTCGAGGTTGTCGACGACCTCGACGCCATACCGGCGGCGGGCGGCCTGCCCCGCGTCCGGATCCAGGGTGGTTGCCTTGATCTGCCCAGGCGGGATTCCGTCGGCGACGAGGGCGCCGAGGACCGCCGACCCCATCGCGCCAACGCCGAGGATGGCGATCGTGCTCATCGGGGGCCTCCACTCGTTGGTACGGCCGGCTGCGGTCATCGAGCGGCCGCGGCCCGGATCAGGTCGACTAGTTGACGTGGTTGGTCGGCCAGTCGTTGTACCACATACGGGTACCAATCGGGTCCGAACGGGACGAGCACCCGCATCCGGTCCCCCCGGTCGGCGATGACGATCTGGGTCTCGGTGCGCACCCCGTACCGCATCACGTACTCCATCCCGCGACCGGTCCGGCCCGACCGTCCCAGGCGTACGGCCAGCGCCTCGGCGATAGCCAGGATGCGCGGGTCGTGAGTGAACAGGCCAGGCCGGCCCCGGCCCTCCAACAGGATCCGCATGACCCGAACGTAGGCCCGGTCGATCTCGCCGCGCTCCACCAGGTAGCCGGCCTCCGGGACGGTGGCGCCCCGGACGAGCCGCACGCGGCCGCCGCGGCGGGCCAGTTCCACGGCGTCGCCCTCCGTGCGCCGCCAGGCGGCGGGCACGCACACCCCGACGTCGGGGTAGTCCTGACGCAGGTCATCGACGATGAGGTGGGTCGCATCGGCCCAGGCCAGGGCCTCCGCCTCGACGGTGACGGTCGTACCGGCGTTGGTGGCGGCCTGGCAGATCGAGCGGGCCCGGCCCAGCACCGCCCGCCAGTCGCGGCTCTGCGGTGCGGCGGCGACGGCGTCGTCGAAGCCCAATCGGGACACCGCCAGGGTCAGGTCCAGGCCACCGGGTCCGGCCAGGCCACCGGGTCCGGTCAGGCCGCGGGCTGCGATCTCGGCCAAGAGCGCGCGGTACCCGGCGATCCGGTCGGCGACCTCCTCCGGGCCGGCCGGCGACGGCGTCAACATGGCCAGGCTGACCAGTCGGCCCTTGCCGAGCAGGACGGCCGCAACGTCCAGGCCGGCAGACCCGTCCGGCCCGGCGACGAATCGGCGCAGCACCTCCTGGAAGATCAGCGGACGCTGGGCGACCTTGCGCGCCGGTTCGGCGGCGGCAAGCCGGACCAGGCCTCCCCGCAGCAGATTCCGGCCACCCGGCACGATGATCGGCCCTTTCGTCAGCTCGCCTCTCTTCGTCAGGTTACTGCGACTTACTGCGACGACCGGGCCGGCACCGCAAGGTGTAACCGGGCAAAGGCCAGCGCCTCGGCCAATGCCAGTTCGCGATCACCGGGACTCAGCCGCCGGGTCCCGACCTCGACGGTGACCACCCCGGAATAGCCGTCGTCCACGAGTTGCTCAAGGAAGCGCCCGCACGGCTGCTGCCCACGGCCCGGAACCAGGTGCTCGTCGCGGATGGAGCCGGATCCGTCCGCAAGGTGCACGTGGGCCAACCGCTTGCCGAGGGCAGCCTGCATCGCCAGGGCGTCGCTGCCCGCCGTCGCGGTGTGCGACAGGTCCAGGGTGACGTTGTCGAAGGGTTGGCTGACCGGGTCCCAGTCAGGTAGGTAGGCCAGCACCTCGCGATTGCGGGCCCGCCACGGGTACATGTTCTCCACGGCGAGGCGGACCTGCCGGTCCTCCTCGCGGAGGGCCAAACCGTCGGCGAAGGCCTCGGCATAGTCACGCTGCCAACGGAATGGCGGATGCAGCACCACCAGGTCACTGCCGAGCCGGCCGGCCAACTCGATTGACTTGTCCACCTTCGCCCAGGGGTCGGCGGTCCCCCAGACCCGCTGAGTCACCAGCAGGGTCGGGGCGTGCACGGACAGCACCGGCATCCCATAGGTGCGGGACAGGTCGGTCAGGGCGTCGGCGTCCTGGGAGACGGGGTCGCCCAGGATCATCACCTCGACCCCGTCGTATCCGAGCCGGGCCGCCAGCCGGAACCCGGCCTCCGGGTCCAGCGGGTAGACCGACGAGGTGGATAAGGTGACCATGGACCCGACCAGCGGCATGCTCACCCCACCCTGCGCTCCCTCGACACCGACTCCCCGGCCACCGCCGTGATCTGATCATCCGCGATGAGGTCCAGACGCTGCAGAATGACCCCCTCGCGCAGCGCCCAGGGGCAGACCACGAGCGTCTCGATGCCCACCAGGTCCATCACTGCCTCGATGACCATGGCGCCGGCCAGCAGCTGCCGAGACCGATTGAACGATACCCCGGGCAGCTCGGCGCGCTGCGCGGCGGTGAGTCCGGCCAGCCGGGGCACCAGCTCCTTGAGGTTGTCGCGGTGAAGGACGCGCCGCACGTAGGGACCGTCCCCGCTGGGGGCCGCCCCGGTGAGGCGGGCCAACGAGCGGATCGTCTTACTGGTGCCGACGTACCGGTCGGGGGTGCCGACCTTGGTGATGTCCCGCATCACCCGGGCGATATCGGCGCGGACCTGCTTTCTGACCGCCTTGACCAGCGCTGCTTTCGGTGGGTCGCCTGGTAGGGCCTCCCGGGTCAGCCGTCCCGCGCCCAACGGCAGGCTGAGCGCCACGTCCGGGTCCTCGTCGATCCCGGAGGCCAGCTCCAGGGACCCTCCGCCGATGTCGACGAGGAACAGCCGTCCCGCGGACCAGCCGAACCAGCGCCGCGCGGCCAGGAAGGTCAGCCGGGACTCGTCCCGTCCCGGCAGGACGACCAGTTGCACTCCCGTCTCGCGGGCGACCGCAGCCAAGACATCCTCACCGTTGGGGGCCTCCCGGATGGCGCTGGTGGCGAACCCCATCAGGGTCTCGATACCGAAGTCATCGGCATGAACCAGGCAGTCCTTGATGAACTCGACCAGGTCGCGTTCCCCGTCCGCGGAGATCCGGCCGTCCTTCTCGGTGTGCTCGGACAGCCTCAGGTCGATCTTGTAGGAGCTGGCCGGGATCGGGTGGGCACCCCAGTAGGCGTCAACGGCAAGCAGGTGAACGGTGTTGGACCCGACGTCGATGACACCCATCCTCATGAATCCCAAGTTAGCTGTCGCCGGGGACGGCTCTACAGTATGCGGCGTGAGTGAGATGGCTCTTGACTCACCCCGGGTGTGGGTCGAGTTCGTCGACCCGGGCCACCGGGGGGACCCCGACGACGCGGGGGACCTGGACGTCGGCCGTCGGCGGATCAGGGCGGACCTGACCTGGCTCACCTCCTCCTACCGCTGCCTGTTCGGACAGGGCTGCCGGGGTATCGTCGCGAGCCGTCCGGACGACGGCTGCTGCACCCTCGGGGCGCAGTTCACCGACGAGGAAGACGTGCTGCGGGTTGCTCGGGTGGTCGAGGAGTTGCCCGCCGAGCACTGGCAGTACCGGTCCGCCGGACGGTCCGAGGGCTGGTCGGAGGGCTGGTCGCAGGCGCAGGACGGCGAACGGGTCACCCGGCTGATCGACGGTGCCTGCATCCTGCTCAACCGGCCGGGCTTCGCCGGTGGCGCCGGGTGCGCCCTGCACCGGTGGGCCGACCGGCACGGCCGACACCCCCTGACCGCGAAACCGGCGGTCTGCTGGCAACTACCGCTGCGGCGCTCCTTCCGCACCGTGGAGCTGCCCGACGAGACCGTCTACCTGGAGACAACGGTCGCGGAGTTCGACCGGCGCGGCTGGGGACCGGGCGGGCATGACCTGAACTGGTACTGCTCGGGCGACCCGGCCGCACACACTGCCACCCAGCCGGTGTTCCGCAGCCACGCGGCGGAGCTGAACGAACTGCTCGGCGCGGCCGGCTACCGCGAGCTGGCCAGGCACGCTCAGGCCTACCTGGACGGCACCGACACCCTGGCCGGCAGCCCCGCGGGACGGCGGGCCCGCCGTTTCCTCGTCCACCCCGCGACACTGGCCGCCGAGTGCTCCACGACGGAGTGAGTCAATGTCGATTCCACCCCGTGCCCGACCGAGTCCCAACATCTGGCACTACCCGCAGACCTACGAGCTGGAGAACCGCTGGATGGACCCGGACGGGGCGCTGCCGGCGGCGATCCGCAGTGTCCATGACTGGTCCGGGCAGACGGTGCTCGACGTGGGCTGCGGGACCGGCTTCCACCTGCCGGGGTGGGCGGCGTCCGCCCGGTTCACGATCGGGCTTGAACCGCACCTCCCACTGGCCCACGCCGCCCGGGAGCGTTCGTCACGCATGGGTCATGCCCCGCATCACGCAGTCGGCCCGGACACCGGCACCTGGCGAGGCGGTGTCGCCGTGATCTGCGGGCTGGCCGAGCAACTGCCGCTGCCGGACCGGTCGGTCGACCTCGCGCACGCCCGGTGTGCCTACTTCTTCGGCCCCGGCAGCGAGGCCGGGCTGGCCGAACTGACCCGGGTGATCCGTCCCGGCGGCGCCGCCGTCGTCATCGACCACGACGCCACCCGCTCCACGTTCGGCTCCTGGTTCCGCCGGGAACGGCCGGCCTACGACCCGCTGGCCGTCGAGCGTTTCTGGCGCCGGCATGGATGGACCCCGCTACGGCTGTTGCTGCACTGGCAGATGCCGACCAGGGCGGCGTTCGAGGCGGTCATCCGCATCGAGTTCACTCCTGCCACTGCCGAGGCCGCACTCATCGAGTGCGCCGGGGCGGGCGTCGACCACGCGGTCAACCTCTGGTGGCGGCGGTTCTGAGAAGGTTCCAACCGTAGGCCTCGGGAGCGAACGCCGCCCGCCAGGGCTTGTCGGTGCCCGATCGTAGTGTCAGCGACATGAGCATCGCCAGGACGAGAGCCGCGGGACTGGCCGGCAAGGCCGCCGCCGGAACCGGGCCTGGGCCGGGGTTCCATTGCCAAGAGTGCGGCTGGTCGGCGGTCAAGTGGGTCGGCCGATGCGGTGGCTGCCGTTGCTGGGGGTCCCTCGTCGAACGGCCCCCGGCCGCGGCCCGCCCGGTGGTGGCCAGCTTGGACGGACCTGCCGCGTTGCCCATCGGGCAGATCGACACCGGTGCGGCGGATGCGCGCCCGAGCGGGGTCGGCGAGCTCGACCGGGTACTCGGAGGCGGCCTGGTGCCCGGAGCGGTGGCACTGGTCGCCGGGGAACCGGGGATCGGCAAATCCACTCTGCTGCTGGACGTCGCCGCGTGCAGCGCCCGGTCGGGACTGCGGGTGCTGTACGTGGCCGCTGAGGAGTCCGCCGCCCAGGTCCGGCTGCGCGCCGAGCGGATCGGGGCGATGACCGCCGGGCTGTTCCTGGTGTCCGAGACCGACCTGGCCCGTGTCATCGGCCAGGCCCGGCTGCTGCGGCCGGACCTGCTCGTCGTCGACTCCGTTCAGACGGTCAGCAGCGCGGCCCTGGACGGGGCCGCCGGAAACATCGCCCAGGTCCGCCACGTCGCCGCCCACCTGATCGCCGAGGCCAAGGACCACGACATGACGACGCTGCTGGTCGGGCACGTCACCAAGGACGGCTCGGTGGCCGGCCCGCGGACCCTGGAGCACCTGGTCGACGTCGTGGTCCACTTCGAGGGCGACCGGCACGGGCGGTTACGGCTGGTCCGCGCCGTCAAGAACCGCTACGGCCCTACCGACGAGGTGGGCTGCTTCGAAGTGGGTGAGGCCGGACTGGTCGGCCTCACCGACCCCAGCGCGCTGTTCCTGTCCAGTCGGGATGCCGCGGTGCCCGGGACCTGCGTCACCGTCACCCTGGAGGGCCGCAGACCGTTGGTCGCGGAGGTCCAGACCCTGTTGACCAGGACCACCTGCCCGGCCCCGCGCCGCACCACCAGCGGCATCGACTCGGCCCGGGTCGCGATGCTGCTGGCGGTTCTGGACCGGCACCTGCGGTTACCGGTCCGGGACCTGGATTGCTACGTCTCCTCCGTGGGAGGAGTCCGGATCGGGGAGCCGACCGCCGATCTGGCCATTGCCCTAGCCCTGGCCAGCTCGGTGCAGGACGCCCCGCTGTCGACCGGTCTGGTCGCGTTCGGCGAAGTCGGCTTGGCCGGGGAGCTGCGGCCGGTCACCGGCCTGCAGCGCCGGCTGACCGAGGCGGCGCGGTTGGGGTTCGCCACGGCAGTGGTGCCCACGGGCTCACACCAGCCGGGGACGGATCCACCCTCCCTGCGGGTGGTGGCCGTCCCCGACCTGCTCAGCGCGCTCGGCGCCGCCACCCAGCCCCTCGCCGGGTACAGCACGACCTGTCACGCCGACCGCTGAGCCTTCTCACGGACCCAGAGTCTCGCTGTGAAACAGCGGAAAACGTGCCCAACAGGTACCGGTCGGCTGGCGTTTCGGCTGGTGTCCGCCGGTCAGCTCGCTAGGATGTGCGCACAACGGTGGCGCCGACTGCACCGCCGCGAGAACGCCCGGGAGGAGGGCTGTGGACCCCCTCGACGATCTGTTGATGCGGGCCACGCTCGCCGCGGTGGCCCCGGGCACCGAACTGCGCGACGGCCTTGAGCGCATCCTGCGCGGCCGCACCGGGGCGCTGATCATCCTGGGCCACGACGAGCTCGTCGACCTCATATCCACCGGTGGTTTCCCGATCGACATCGAGTTCTCCGCGACCCGGCTTCGGGAGCTGGCCAAGATGGACGGGGCCATCGTCGTGACCAGCGACTGCTCCCGGATCGTGCGGGCCGCCACCCAGCTGCTGCCGGACGCCTCGATCGAGACCAGCGAGTCGGGTACCCGGCACCGCACGGCCGAGCGGGCCGCCAAGCAGACCGGCTTCCCAGTTGTGTCGGTCAGCCAGTCCATGCAGCTCGTGGCCCTGTATGTGGACGGCCAGCGGCACGTCCTGGAGGGGTCCCCGGCTATTCTGTCCAAGGCCAACCAGGCGCTTGCCACATTGGAACGCTACAAGACTCGCCTCGACGAGGTCACCGGCACCCTCTCTGCGCTCGAGATCGAGGACCTGGTCACCATCCGCGACGTCGCCGTGGTGCTGCAGCGACTGGAGATGGTTCGCCGGATCAGCGCCGAGATCTTCGGGTACGTCGTCGAGCTGGGCACCGACGGCCGGCTGCTGACACTGCAGCTCGATGAGCTCATCGGTGGGGTCGCGACAGAACGGGAGAGCCTGATCCGCGACTACCTCAACCACGAGACCGGGGTTACCGTCGCGGACGTCGAGACGAACGTTCGCGGCCTCGCGCCGACCGACCTCATCGACCTGACCGGCTTGGCGGCGGCCCTCGGCTACTCCAGCCTGGCCGAGGTTCTCGACCAGTCCGCCAGCCCGCTCGGGTACCGGTTGCTGGCCCGCATCCCCCGGCTGCCCAGCACCATCGTCGAACGACTCGTCGACCACTTCCACGGGCTGCAGCGGCTGCTGGCCTCCAACCTGGACGACCTCATGGACGTCGACGGGGTCGGCGAGGGCCGGGCCCGGGCCGTCCGCGAGGGCCTCTCCCGGCTGGCCGAGTCCAGCATCCTCGAACGCTACGTGTGAACCCATCCACGCCCGCAGCCGCCGCCGCCGATCCAGCCGCGCTGCATGAGCCGGTACTGGCCTGGTACGCGCGGCACGGGCGAGACCTGCCCTGGCGCCGGCTCACAGCCACCCCCTGGGGGGTGTTCGTCTCAGAGATCATGTCCCATCAGACGCCGCTGGTCCGGGTCGAACCGGTCTGGCGGGAGTGGCTGACCCGCTGGCCCACACCCACGGATCTGTCCTGCGCGGCGCCGGGTGAAGCGGTCCGAGCCTGGGGCCGGCTGGGCTACCCGCGCCGGGCCATCCGGCTGCACCAGGCGGCCGTTGTCATGCGGGATCGGCACGCTGGGGCGGTCCCCTGCACGCCGGAGGACCTGCTGGGCCTGCCCGGGGTCGGCGCCTACACGGCGGCGGCCGTCCTGGCGTTCGCATTCGGGGCCCGCTCCACCGTGGTCGACACGAACGTGCGGCGAGTGCTGGCCCGCGTGGTGTCCGGCCGGGCACTGCCGGCTCCGGCGCTGACCGGGGCCGAGTCGACCCTGGCCACCCGACTGCTGCCAGCCGAGAACGCCCGCGCAGCCACCTGGAATGTCGCCGCGATGGAGCTGGGTGCCCTGGTGTGCACGGCCAAGGCACCGGCCTGCCAGAGCTGCCCGGTGGCCGACCTGTGCGCGTGGCGGGCCGCCGGAAGCCCCGCCTACGACGGGCCCCCGCGGCGTGGACAGCCGTGGGCCGGGACCGACCGGCAGATCCGCGGCCGGCTGTTGGCGCTGCTGCGGGACACCGAACGACCACTGAGCGGCGCAGATCTGGCCGGGGCATGGGCTTCGGACCAGGAGCGCCGGGTGCGCTGCCTGGACTCCCTCATTGCCGAAGGCCTGGTGCAGCGCTGCGGCGCCGACCGCTACCAGCTGCCGGGTCTGGCCGGCGTGGCGGTCACAGCCTGATCAGCATCCGGGTGTTGCCCAGGGTGTTCGGCTTGACCCGTTCCAGGTCGAGGAACTCGGCGACCCCCTCGTCGTAGGAGCGCAGCAGCTGGGCGTACACCTCCGGTTCGACCGGGGTCCCCTCGATGGGCACGAACCCGTACCGGGCAAAGAAGCCGGTCTCGAAGGTCAGACAGAACACCCGAGCCACACCCAGGTCCCGGGCGTCCTGCAGCAACCGCGTCAGCAGCCGCCCACCCAGCCCATGACCACCGTGGCGCGGGTCGACGACCAGGGTCCGGACCTCAGCGAGGTCATCCCACATCACATGGAGGGCACCGCAGCCGAGCACCGACCCAACCGGCCCCCGGGCCACCCGGAATTCCTGCAGCGACTCGAAGTAGGCGACAACGTCCTTGGCGATAATGACCCGTTGCGCCACATGCGGTTCGACCAATGCCCGGATACCCGCCACGTCCCCGGTCCGGGCCGGGACGACCTCGATCACCCAGTCATTATCCCAGGGGTCACCGGCATGGCCCGCTTGTGTCCGGTTCGCCGGTACCACCCCAGGATGGTGGCCTCCGCCTCCGCGGAGACCGGCAATCCCTCCAGGTAGTCGTCGATCTCCTGATAGCTCACGCCGAGGGCGGCCTCGTCGGCGCGCAGCGGGCGATCGCTCTCCAGGTCGGCGGTGGGCACCTTTGCGACCATGTCGGGTTCGGCGCCCAGGTACTCGGCCAACTGGCGGACGCGACGCTTCGGCAGCCCGGTCAGCGGGGTCAGGTCGCAGGCCCCGTCCCCGAATTTGGTGAAGAACCCGACGACCGCCTCCGCCGCATGATCGGTTCCCACGACCAGCATCCCCCGGGCGCCTGCCACCGTGAACTGGGCGATCATCCGTTGCCGCGCCTTGACGTTCCCCTTGACGTAATCCTGGGTCGGCGGGTCGAGGGTGAGGCCGGCCTGCAGGCAGGACTGCCAGGCGGCGTCCGTGGCCGGGCCGATGTCCACGGTGAGGGTTTCGTCCGGCCCGATGAACTGCAGCGACCGCTGTGCGTCCGACTCATCCCGCTGCAACCGGTAGGGCAGCCGCATCGCGACGAACCGCGCGCTGCCTCCGGCGGCCCGGACCCGCTCACAGGCCAGCTGGCACAGCCGCCCGGCGGCGGCCGAGTCCACGCCCCCCGAGATGCCCAGGACATACCCGGCGGCCCCAGTGCCGACCAAGTAGTCGGCCAGGAAGGCCACCCTCGCCTCGACTTGCTCACCCGCGTCGAATCGGGTCACCACCTCGAGTTCGGCGGCGATGCGCGACTGCTCCGCGCGGTCGATCACGTCTCCTCCTGCGGTGGCCGGCCGTGCTTTCCAACCGTGTGGCCCGGGAGCCAATCATCGAGCAGGTGGTGGAGCGATCACTCGCTCGACAACGCCTCCGATCCACCCGTGGCGGCCGTACCCGTCATCACCTCGTCCGCCGGTTCCTTGCGGGTCCCGACGAAGGTGAAGGTGGCCTCAGCTCCCTCCCCCTTCACGTCGACGTAGATGATCTCGCCGGACGCGATCTCGCCGTACAGGATCTTCTCGGACAGGACGTCCTCGATGTCGCGTTGGATGGACCGGCGCAACGGCCGAGCACCCAGCACCGGGTCGTAGCCTTTGTGCGCGAGCAGCCGCTTCGCCTCGGGCGCGAGAACGATGCCCATGTCCTTGTCCTTGAGCCGGATGTCCAGCTTTGCGATCATCAGGTCGACGATCTGAACGATCTCGTCCTCGGTCAGCTGCGGGAAGACGATGACGTCGTCGACCCGGTTGAGGAACTCCGGCCGGAAGTGCTGTTTGAGCTCGTCCTGGACCTTGTTCTTCATCCGCTCGTAGCTGGCGTGAGCGTCGCCTCCGGAGGAGAAGCCGAGCGAGACGGCCTTGGAGATGTCCCGGGTGCCGAGGTTGGTCGTCATGATGATGACGGTGTTCTTGAAGTCGACGACGCGGCCCTGGGAGTCGGTCAGGCGGCCGTCCTCCAGGATCTGCAACAGGCTGTTGAAGACATCCGCGTGCGCCTTCTCCACCTCGTCGAAGAGGACCACTGAGAAGGGCTTGCGGCGCACTTTCTCGGTGAGCTGACCGCCCTCCTCGTAGCCGACGTACCCGGGGGGTGAGCCGAAAAGCCTTGAGACAGTGTGCTTCTCGGCGTACTCGGACATGTCGAGTGTGATCAGGCTGTCCTCGTCGCCGAACAGGAACTCCGATAGCGCCTTGGCCAGTTCGGTCTTACCGACGCCGGTCGGGCCGGCGAAGATGAACGACCCACCCGGCCGGCGCGGGTCTTTCAGGCCCGCGCGGGTGCGACGGATCGCCTGGGACAGCGCGGTGATCGCGTCGTCCATGCCGACGATTCTCTTGTGCAGCTCCGCCTCCATGTTGAGCAGCCGGCTCGACTCCTCCTCGGTGAGCTTGAACACCGGAATCCCGGTGGAGGCAGCCAGCACCTCGGCGATCAGCTCCTCGTCAACCTCGGCGACGACGTCCATGTCGCCGGAGCGCCACTCCTTCTCGCGCCGGTTCTTGGCCTCGATGAGCTGCCGCTCGTCGTCGCGCAGCTTGGCGGCCTTCTCGAAGTCCTGCCCGTCGATGGCCGCCTCCTTCTCGCGGCGCACATGGGCGATCTTTTCGTCGAACTCGCGCAGATCCGGCGGAGCGGTCATCCGGCGGATCCGCAGTCGAGCGCCGGCCTCGTCGATGAGGTCGATGGCCTTGTCCGGCAGGTACCGGTCATTGACGTACCGGTCGGCCAGATTGGCCGCGGCGACGAGGGCGGCGTCGGTGATGGAGACCCGGTGGTGCGCCTCGTACCGGTCCCGCAGTCCCTTGAGGATGTCGATGGTGTGGCTCAGCGTCGGCTCGGCGACCTGGATCGGCTGGAACCGGCGCTCCAGCGCCGGGTCTTTCTCGATGTACTTGCGGTACTCGTCCAGGGTGGTCGCCCCGACGGTCTGCAGCTCGCCCCGGGCCAGCATCGGCTTGAGGATGCTCGCGGCGTCGATGGCGCCCTCGGCGGCTCCCGCCCCGACCAGGGTGTGGATCTCGTCGATGAACAGGATGATGTCGCCTCGGGTGCGGATCTCCTTGAGGACCTTCTTCAGTCGCTCCTCGAAGTCGCCGCGGTAGCGCGACCCGGCGACCAAGGCGCCGAGGTCGAGGGTGTAGATGTGCTTGTCCTTGAGGGTCTCCGGGACGTCGCCTTTGACGATGTCCTGGGCCAGGCCCTCGACGACGGCGGTCTTGCCGACCCCGGGCTCCCCGATGAGGATCGGGTTGTTCTTGGTCCGGCGCGACAGCACCTGCATGACCCGCTCGATTTCCTTCTCCCGGCCGATGACCGGGTCGAGCTTGCCCTCCCGAGCGGCCTGGGTCAGGTTGCGGCCGAACTGGTCGAGCACGAGTGATCCGGCCGGGGTGCCCTCCTGGGAACTGGCACCGACCCCCGCCGACTGCGGCTCCTTGCCCTGGTAGCCGGACAGCAGCTGAATCACCTGCTGGCGCACCCTGGTCAGGTCGGCGCCGAGCTTGACCAGCACCTGTGCGGCGACGCCCTCCCCTTCGCGGATCAGGCCGAGCAGGATGTGCTCGGTGCCGATGTAGTTGTGGCCCAGCTGCAGGGCCTCCCGCAGGGACAACTCCAGCACCTTCTTGGCCCGAGGGGTGAACGGGATATGCCCGGTCGGAGCCTGCTGACCCTTGCCGATGATTTCCTGGACCTGTTCGCGGACCGCATCGAGGGAGATGTTCAGGCTCTCCAGCGCCTTGGCGGCGACGCCCTCGCCCTCGTGGATCAGACCGAGCAAGATGTGCTCTGTCCCGATGTAGTTGTGGTTGAGCATGCGCGCCTCTTCCTGCGCAAGCACGACCACCCGCCGGGCTCGGTCGGTGAACCGTTCGAACATGGACTTGCTCCCTCGCTCGAGATACCTCGATGCTATCTGCGGACGCCAGGACTCCCCACGCTTGTGTCGCGAGCCCCGTGACTGGTCACATCAACGCCACCGGCGACAACGGTGTTCCCCGCCACATCGTGTGTGTCGGCACCGTGGGGCGCCGACGTCGGCGCCGGGCCCTGGGCGGGCTCACGGCGTCAGCGCTCGTTGCGGCGATCGGCCTGCTTGCGCCGGAACACCCCGTTACATCCGGTGCTGCGTCCAACGGCAGCCGGCCGTGGCCAGCCCATGGGCAGACGTCATGGCAGCCGCCGGGCAGTTTCTACTGGCCCTTGACATTCCGCGCCCACTTCAGCGTGACGTGGGCGGTGATCGAAGGCATGACGCCAGCGTGTCCCAGTCCTTCGCTGGGAAGCAGGAGGACAGTCGGAATCAGGTCAGGGGCGACGGCTGCGTGCCAGTGCGTGCGAGCCGGTACGTGACCTGCGAACCGCCTCCGACCGGCGACTTGTCAGATATTTGGGCTCACTGCGACCGGGGCCCAGCGATGGGCGCACGTTTCGGCCGCGGGTTTCGAACGAGGGAAGCATGGATGATGAGGGGCCGTAACAGTGAGTCTATTGGGCGGCGCTGGGCGCTCTGAGCCCAGACGCGCTACTGGAAGGGCACACACGCGATGAAGCCCAGAGAAGGGCCAACCGGTGAAATCGACCGCGAGGCCGCGGTCGGGTCTCTGACGAAGTGGACGGCTGCTGGCCGCCTACCTGACCGAGCAGCATCTCGACGGCCCGGGCCGTGAGAATCATCCGGTGTTCTTCAACCAGCACCGCGCCAAACTCAGCCGCGGCGGAATCGCCTGGATCCTTCGCAAATACCAGACCCTGGCACCCGATCCGGCGCTCGCCAGCGCCCACCTCAGCCCACACATTCTGCGGCACAGCCGGGCCATGCACCTCTACGACGCGGGTGTTCTCCGTCGGCCCTCCTTCCTGCGAGTCCTCTCACAACGTGCGACCTCGTGTCGCACCTCGGAGCCGTTGTTGGTGGCGGGGACGGCGAGGTCGGTGGTGAAGCGGAGGATCTGTTCTTCGCGGTCGCGGAGGAGTTCGAGCAGGTTTCTGGCCTTGGTCTGCTTGCGACCCTCGGCTCGGGGGTGCTCGCACAGCCCCCACCAGGACGGCGTCGCGAAACAGCCGCAGCGGGCCGGCGGCCTCCTCGGGTGGGATCCGGGTCGCGCCGCGTTCTCGCGCGGCGCGGGCCAGGTCCGCCAGGTCGGCCAGCGCGGAGCGAGCCTGACCCGGCCAGACCTGGTCGGGATGGGCCTCTGCGACCGCGGTCAGCTCCCGGATCAGGTGCGCCCCGCACAACGCGTGAGTCGCGGGGTAGCTGTCGTAGACCGCGAGGGCGTCGCGGACGACGGTGCCGGCGTATCCGGGCAGCACCCCGAACTCCTCGACCGCCTGCCGGCCGCGGGAGGCGTGCAGATGGTAGGCGGTCAGCAGGTCGGTGCGCGCGACGTGCAGCCAGTGCTTGGCCCCGGCCACGTTCACGGTCATCTCGTCGACGCCGATCACCACCGCGGCGACCAGCAGCGTCTTGATCAGCTCCTCGACCTCGATCAGCGCCTGCGCGGTCCGGGCGACCTGGGCGATGACCCAGCCCGTCGAGGGTGTCGCGCCGGTCAGGTCCGCGATCAGCCGGGCGGCCCGCTCGACCGGGACGTGCTGGAACACCACCAGGTACACCGCGATCGCCCGCAGGTTCGGTCCGTAGCAGGCCGGCCCGTCGACCCCGGCCGGCGCGGCGGCGCAGCTCACCGCCCCGCACCCGCAGGCCCGCTTGTGCATGCGGTGCTCGGTGATCCGGACCTTGACCCGCGGGACGTCACGGACCTGGCGGACCACGGTCCCGGCCGGCTGCGCGTCGGCCAGGTCACCGCCGCAGCCGGTGCACGCGGCGGGCAGGTGGTCGAGCACCTCGTCGGGGTCGGCGACCAACTCCAACCCCGAACCCGGCGCACCCGGCTGCTTGCCCGGCTTGCCGGTGGTGGGCTTACGCCGATCCCGAACCGGCTTGCCGAACCGGTCCGAGGACGGCGGCAACGAGCAGTTCCCCGAGTTCTGAGCCAGCCGCCGGGTCAGTTCCGCGACCTGCGCCGACAGCACCTCAATCCGCGCTGCCTGCTCCTCGATCACCGCGGCCTGAGCGGTGACCACCGCGAGCAACTCCTCGCGCGACAACTCCTCCAGGCCCACCCCGAGATCCTCGAGGACCGCACCCCGAAGACCAACGGGACACGCCGCGCTACGTCACACCAGTCACAAGCGCAACACCTGAATGGTTACTGTCGGGCACCGTCCGGTTCTCCGTCCACCCGGTCGCGATGTCGGTCACGGTCAGGGTGAAGCAGAACCTGCCGCGCGGGTTGCCGCCCTCGTGAGCGACCAGGTCGATCTCCACGTAGCCGGGAACGTTCTCGTCGTGTTCGGCCCAGGTCCGCATCGCGATCCTCGACTTGAGCATCGAGCCCGGCTTGGTGTGCGACCGGCCCCGCGGGAGCATCTTGGCGCGGGCCGTCACCAGCTTGCGGTCGATGGTGGCCGCCGACATCCCGATCAGCAGGTCCGCGGTCGCGTCGTCCAGGTCCAGCTCCCGGTAACGGCGCAGCAGTGGCACCAGTTCGGGCAGCATCGGCGCCAGCCGCTTGCCGGCCGGGGCGTTCAGCACGACCCAGCCCTTCTGCAGTGCCGCAACGACTTCCGCGTCGTACTTCGGCGCCCGGACCGCCCGTGGCGTGACCACCTGCGGTCGCAACGCCGTCCTCAACGCCCGCCGGGCGTAATCCCGGTGGTATCCGGTCAGCCCACAGACTGTGTCCAGGATGTCCGCTTTAGGGGTCCGGGCGCCGTCCCGATAGCGCACGGCCAGCGCCTTGGTGATCGCCTTCCGGGTCGCCATCGTCAACTCCATCCACAATGGTCACCCAAAACCCTTCAGGTGACCAGCCCGCGGGGGCTGCCCCTCAGGCGGACCTTTCTCCATGAGTCAACGCGGGGCCTTGCGGGACGCTCGAACGGGTATGCGCCTACTGACCTCCGGCGTTGCCGTAGGGGGTTGGGCCTGCGGGACGGGTAAGCGTTGCGTTTCCGGTGCGTACGTGTTGCTGGGAGGACCATCGGCTCTGTGCCGCGCTGAACAGAGGAGGCAGGGTGATGAAGGGCGACGCGAGATGCTCCCCGGGGAGGTGCAGGTGATGTTGCGGGTCGTTCTGATCACCGGCTGTTCCACGGGCATCGGGCGAACGGTCGTGGAGCGCCTGACGGTCCCTGGGCACGCGGTGGTGGCCACCGCTCGACGCGCGGAGTCATTGAAGGGTGTTGCCGCTTCGACCGGGCTGGTGCTGGATGTCACCGACTCGGCCGCCACGCATTCCTGCCGTCGCCGCGACCCCGCGGCGGCACCCGTGTATCGACGTGCTGCTCGACGATGCCGGGTGCGCGGTCCGCGGAGCAATCGAGGAGGTCCCGGGCGCTGCGGTGGAGGCAAGGGTCGACGTCAACGTCTTCGGCGTCTCGCGGATGGTCCGCCCGGTTGCCGCTGTCTGCGACAACACGGCGGGCGACTTGTCCGACGGGAAGTGTGACGATCACCTCGGCCTGTCGCGGCGGCCCGCACGGGCACCGCGCGGCGAGCCGGTCCAGTTGATGCGGGTGAATCGGTTGGCGAGCTGGCAGACCGACGGAGGGTTGAGGATGAGCGTTTTTCGCGATCGGGTCGACGCGGGCCGTCAACTCGCAGAGCGGTTGGCGTTCCTGCGCGACCAGGATGTGGTGGTCCTGGGTTTACCTCGGGGCGGGGTGCCGGTGGCGTTCGAGGTGGCGGAGGCGTTGAACGCGCCGCTCGATGTGGTCGTGGTCCGAAAGCTGGGAGTTCCGTTCCAGCCCGAGTTGGCCATGGGCGCCATCGGCGAGGGTGGTGCCAGGGTGCTCGACGCCGACGTGTGCCGGCGCGCACGGATCAGCGAGGACGACCTGCGCAGCGTCGAGCGGCGGGAACGCCGAGAGCTTGATGCACGGGTGGCCCGCTATCGCCGGGGTCGCGAACGCGTCGACGTGACCGGTCGTGTTGCGGTTGTGGTGGACGACGGCATCGCGACCGGGTCGACCGCGCGCGTGGCGTGTGAGGTGGCCCGTCAGCTCGGCGCGGCGAGGGTGGTTCTCGCGGTTCCGGTCGCACCGGCGCGGACCCTGCAGGAATGGACCCTGCAGGAATGCCTGTCGGCCGACGAGGTGGTGTGCGTCTCCGCGGTTTCACGGTTCCTGGCGGTCGGTTACCACTACCTCGACTTCTCACCGACCAGTGACGAGGAGGTGATCGTTCTGCTGGACGCCGCGTCGCGCCGGGCGTTCGGCGCGTACCCCGGTGTGGGCGCCGGTGGCGGAGCTGACGCCGACGTCGATGTCGAGATCCCTGCCGGAACAACCACCTTGCAAGGGCATCTGCACGTCCCCGAGTCGTCGGCCGGAGTGGTGGTGTTTGCGCACGGAAGCGGCAGCAGCCGGCACAGCCCCAGGAACAGGTTTGTCGCCGACGTGCTCTATCGGGCCGGCCTGGGCACCCTGCTGCTCGACCTGCTCACCCTGGACGAGGAGGTCGATCGCGCCAACGTGTTCGACATCGAGTTGCTCGCCGGCCGGTTGACCGCCGCGACCGAGTGGCTCGGCACCCGCCAGGACACTGCCCCGTCCCACTTCGGCTATTTCGGCGCGAGCACGGGAGCGGGAGCGGCGCTGTGGGCCGCCGCGGACGCAGGACCGCGGATCTCAGCGGTGGTGTCCCGGGGGGGCCGTCCCGACCTGGCCGGGCGACGACTCGCGCAGGTACAGGCACCCACGCTGCTGATCGTGGGAAGCAGGGACCAGGCGGTGCTCGAACTCAATCGCCGAGCTCAGGCCCAGCTGCGCTGCCCCAACCGCCTGACCATCGTAGAGGGAGCGACCCACCTGTTCGAGGAGCCCGGAACGCTGGCCGAAGCGGCGATGTGTGCCCGCGACTGGTTCGTGGACCACCTGCTATCCAGCGGCACCGAGCACAGGGCGGAGGCACGCCGATGACCGCGTCACGTCGCACCGCGAACGGGTTCGCCATCGCTACTGAGATCCGATCGTTGGCACGGCCGCTGGCCGGTCCGGCCGACCTCGCTCCGCTTGTCGATCGAGTGGGTGCCAGCCGGTTCGTCTGTATCGGCGAGGCATCGCACGGCACACACGAGTACTACCAATGGCGGGCGGAGCTGAGCCGTTGCCTCATCGAGGAACACGGCTTCCGCAGGATCGGAGTCGAGGGCGACTGGCCCGACTGTTGGCGGATCAACCGCTGGGTGCGGGGCCAGGAAGATCAGGATCTCGACGCGTTCGGGATTCTCGGCCACTTCGAGCGATGGCCGACCTGGATGTGGGCGAACGAGGAGGTCGCCGACTTCCTGGGCTGGCTACATCAGTCCTGAGTCGTGCCACTGGGCTTAGTACGACAGCGACACTTCGTGACTTTGCGTGCGTGTCGGTCCGGAGCGGGGTGCGGCCACCGCTTGAGGATCTTGGGTTGTGTGGACTCAAGAAGATCGTGCGGTGGCCGCGGGTCACAGCGTAGATCCTTCTCGCTGGTTGGCGGGAC
>DASQEP010000081.1:0-7796 GCA_035633615.1 Dermatophilaceae bacterium | reverse complement strand
CCGGCCCGCTCCCGCACCCACCCGGCGACGTGATTGAGCGTCGGGAAGTCACGCAGCTGCAGGTTGTCGTCCCGCTCCAGGGCGTACTCCTCCCGGACCGCGGCGAACACCTCAGCCTGCTTGACCGTGTCCACACCCAGGTCTGCCTCCAGATCCAGGTCCGGATCGAGCAGGTCGGTCGGGTACCCGGTCAAGTCCGCCACGATCCGGGTGACGGCGGTGAGCACCTCGTCGCCGGCGAACGCGGCACCGGGGGCAGCCGGCGCGGCCACCTCGACGGTGGTCGAGGCCACTGCCACCGGCGGGGCCGGGGCGGCACTGGGCTCGGGAAGCCCCGCCCGTTGCCGCACCCATCCGACGACGTGGTTGAGCGTCGGGAAGTCACGC
Source organism: Dermatophilaceae bacterium (assembly GCA_035633615.1). Taxonomy (GTDB): domain Bacteria; phylum Actinomycetota; class Actinomycetes; order Actinomycetales; family Dermatophilaceae; genus JADJTI01. The sequence goes on along the minus strand of DASQEP010000081.1, from coordinate 7,409 downwards.
AGCTGCAGGTTCTCGTCCCGCTCCAGGGCGTACTCCTCCCGGACCGCGGCGAACACCTCGGCCTGCTTGACCGTGTCGACGCCGAGATCCGCCTCCAGGTCCAGATCGGGGTCGAGCAGGTCCGGCGGGTATCCGGTCAGCCCGGACACGATCCCGGTCACCGTCTGCAGCACCGGGTCGACCACCGGGCCGGCCGCAGCCGGCGCCGGAGCGGCCAGGCCGGCTGCTCCGGCCGGAGCCGACGCCGCGGGCAGCGTGACGGCGATCCCGGCGCGTTCCCGGACCCACCCCGCGACGTGGTTGAGCGTCGGGAAGTCCCGCAACTTGAGGTTGTCGTCCCGTTCCAGGTTGTAGCGCTCCCGCACCGCGGCGAAGACCTCGGCCTGCTTGACCGTGTCCACACCCAGATCCGCCTCGAGGTCCAGCTCGGGATCGAGCAGGTCCGGTGGGTACCCGGTCAGCTGAGACACGATGCCGGTCACCGTGTCGAGAACACCGTCACCCGCGGGAGCGGGCGGGGGTTCCGCAGCCGCCGCGGGCGTCGCGGGCGCCACCGGCGTCGCCAGGGGAGCCGGAGCCAATGCTGCCGCGGGTGCCGGAGCCGCAACGGCAGGTGGCGCCGCCACGGCAGGAGCGGATGGAGCGGCCGCTGCAGGTGGGGGCGGGGCAGCCGCCACGGCACCCTTCAGGCCCATCATCGGTGCCGACGACAGGGTGTCTTCGTACGGCACCGGCAACGTGACGGTCGTGGGCATCGGGTTGACCGGGGCGCCGGTGTCGACGACCCGCAACTTGCGGTGGTCCACCTCCAGGATGCTTCCCGGGTGACCGGACATCCGGTCCAACCAGGCCTGCCACACCTTGTGGTCGATGACCCGGTACTGGTAGCCCATCTGACGCGGGTCCCGCCGCTGCTTGTCCGGCATCGGCGTCCAGTGGTACAGCGACATCGCCACCTGCGAGCCGAAGCCCGCCGCGAGGCGCAGCGAGTACTCGACGTCGTAGCGCCCACCCTTGGACAGGTTGAGGTTTCCCAGCTCCGGGTCGGGCTCCTTGAAGTTCGGCACCGGCGGGACGATGCCGCTCTCCAGCGCCTTGATGGCGACGACGTCCTCGATGCCGGCGCCCATGGCGTGACCGGTGAAGCCCTTGGTGTTCGTGATGACGATCTTGTCGGTGGATGCGCCGAACGCGTCCCGCAGCGACTTGATCTCGGCGGCCGCACTACCGCCCCGAGCCGGGGTGTAGGTCTCGTGTGAGACGAACATCGTCTTCGGCGCGATCTCGTGACGGTTCAGCCCGCGACCCTCGACCTGCCTGATGAGGGTTTCCATGACACCACTGATGTGGTCGACGTCGAGTCGGGTGCCGTGGTAGGCGCTGTTGGCGATGACCGATCCGACGAGTTCGACGATCGGCTGCACCCCGCGCTCCCGCGCGGCTTCCGCGGTCTCCAGGACCAGGGCCGCGGCGCCCATCCCGATGATCATGCCGTGCCGCCGACGGTCGAACGGCAGTGCCGCGTCCTCGACCTTCTCGTCCGTCGCTGCGGCGCCGGTGGCCAGGAAGCCTGAAGCGATCCACGGCATCAGCTCGCTGTTTGTGACGTCGTCACCGGCGATGATCAAGACCCGTCGGCAGCGGCCGGCCCGGATCCAGTCCTCGGCGATGGACACACCCTGCGTCGTTGTCGCGCAAGCGGCGTTGATCTGGGTGTTCGGTCCGCGCGCGCCGATGATCTCGGCGAACTGGGAGTGCCCCATGGCCAGCACCCGGAACAGGAACCGACGGTTGAAGACGTTCGGTTCGGCCTCCATTTCGGCCTTGAGCTCGCCGATCAGTCGATCGACCTCCCCCAGCGCCGGGTTACCGGCGTCCATGACCGTCTTGAGTCCCTCGAGAGCGAGCAGATGCTTCACCCGCGCCTGGTGGGTGGCGTACTTGCGGACATGCTCACCGAAGTTCGTGGCGCCCGGGAACACGGAGCAGAACACGATGCCGGTATCGTCCTGCATCGCCTCCGGCAGAGCCCACTTGTCCGGCAACTGACTGCCGATCGTCGTCTGCTTGTACCGCATGACCAGCGGGATTCCTGCATCTCGGAGGGCCTCGAAGCCGGCGCCGACGGCCAGCTTGGTGCAGATGTCCAGCGCCTCGTCCCGTGCGGCGTCGATGTCGTAGAGCTTGACGACGTCCAGCGGGGCGCGCTGACCGGCGAGCTTGATGACCTGTTCCGGGTCGTCGATGCGGGCCCAGCTCGCGCCCCGGGCTTCGTCCTTGACCAGCCGAACGATGTTCTTGTCGATCATGTCGTCGCGGATCCACTGCGGCAACGACTCGATGAACTGCCGCCCGGCGAGGATGTTCGCGACGTTGGCGTCGTCGAAGACCTGCGGGACCCCGGGCAGTCCGAGGCCGCAGCCGGTGACGACGACGGGCTCCTCGGTGCGACGGGGCTCGGTGACGGACGCTGAAGCCGCCGCCGGGGCCGGGGTGGCCGGAGCCATGGTGGCCTGGTCCACCCCGTAGACCTTGAGACCCTGTTCGAGGACGCCGGCGAACAGCTTGCCCAGCTCGGTGATGGTCGCGTCGGACGGACCGGCGCCGGCCTGCGGCGACCCAGCCGCCACCGGCGCCGGGGCGGCAACCGGGGCCGGCGCGGCAACCGGAGCCGGGGCTGCCGGGACCGCGGCGGAACTCGAGGTCAGCACCGGGGCCTGGGCGAAACCGTGCCCGGACGCGAAGAGACCGCACAGGGCCTGGTTGAAGGCCACATCGTCACCCGACTTGTGGTGGTTGGTGAACAGGTTGACCACATCGTCGTGTTGTCCGACCAGGACGTCGTCCACGAATCCGTGCAGGGCCTTCTTCGGGCCCACCTCGACGAAGACACGGGCCCCCGCCTCGTACAGAGTGTTCAAACCCTTGACGAACTGGACGGGCGAGGCGACCTGCTTGCCGAGGTAGTCGAGCATCACCTCGGTGTCGGCGCCGGCCGGGTAGAACTCCCCGGTGACGTTCGCGACGACGGGCACCTTCGGCCCGACGACGTTCAGCCGACGCAGGGCCTCCACCAGCGGGCCTGCCGCCGGGGCCACGATCGAGGTGTGGAAAGCGTGGCTGACCGGGATCTGGATGGCGCGCATGCCCAGCTCGATGAACTTCTCGATGGCACGAAGCACCGGTTCGGTGTTGCCACCGATGACCGCCTGGGTGTTGGAGTTGATGTTGGCGACGACGACGTAGCCGTCGATCTCCTCGACGATCCGCTGGATCTCGTTGAGCGGACCGAACACCGCGGCCATCGCACCGTTGTCGCCGACCGACACCCGGGTCATCTCCCGGCCGCGGGCGGAGACCGCCTCCAGGGCTGCATCGAAGGTGAGCGATCCCGCCGCCACGAGGGCGCCATACTCGCCGAGGCTGTGCCCCATCACCATGTCCGGCGTGATCCCGTACGCAGCCATCAGGTCGGTCAGCGCCAGGTCGGTGGCCAGCACCGCCGGCTGGGTGATCTCGGTCTGGCGCAGCTGCGCCTCCAGCTGCTTGACCGCGGCCGGGTCTTCGGCGTCGATGAAGATGTAGGAGGTGAGCGGGCGGCCCAGGAGCGGGGTCATCACCCGGTCGGCCTCCTCGAACATCGACCTGACGATCGGCTCGGTCGCCGAGAGCGCCTTGAGCATGTTGGCGTACTGGCTGCCTTGTCCGGTGTAGAGGAAGGCCACCTTGGGTGCCGGGCCGCGCCCGACGAAGGCACCCTGGGAGCGCAGCAGCTTGAACATCCCGGCGTTGCCGGTCGTCATGGCCTTGATCAGCTTGTCGGCCTTACCGGCCAGCTCCTCGGCCGACCCGTAATCGATCGCGACCCGGACCTCGGCCTGGGCCAGTGCAGGGTCCGGTGCCGCCGGGGCGGGCGCCTGGCCGGCCTGCGCGGCCGCCAGAACCGACGTCAGCTGGGCCAGCACCTCGGCGTCGTCGCGACCGCCGAGAACCAGGGCGCCACGCAGCGGCACCTTCGCGGGCGCGGCCGCTGCTGCCGCAGACACGGGAGCCGAGACGGTCGCTGAATCGGGCACCTCAGCGGACGCGAACACCTTCGGGCGGGGCTTGTGCCGACCGGGCACGTATTCCTCCAAGACGACGTGGAAGTTGGTGCCTCCGAAACCGAAGGCGCTGAGGCCGGCCCGGCGGATGCCCGCGGGGGGAGCGGGCCATTCGCGCAGCTCGGTGTTGACGACACAGGGGTTGGCGTCCCAGTCGACGCTGGGGTTCGGGTCGTTGAAGTTCAGGCTGGGGGGGAGCACCTTTTCGTGGAGGGACCGGACCATCTTGAAGAGGCCAGCCGCTCCCGCAGCCGCCTTGAGGTGGCCGATGTTCGACTTGACCGAGCCGAGCGCGATGCTGCGAGGTGGGGCACCGGCCGCGCCGAACACCTTCATGAGCGAATCGAGTTCGACGGCGTCACTGACCCGGGTGGAGGTGCCGTGCGCCTCGATTGCGGACGCCGTGGCCGGGTCCTGCCCGGCGTCTTCCCAGCCGCGGGCGATGGCTAGCTGCTGGCCGATCGGGTTGGGCGCGGTGATGCCTTTGCCCTTGCCGTCGGAGGAGCCGCCGATACCTAGGATGACGGCGTAGATCTTGTCGCCGTCCCGTTCGGCGTCCTCGAGCCGCTTGAGAACGAAGAGGGCGCACCCCTCCCCCATCACGAACCCGTCGGCAGCGGCGTCGAACGGCCGGCTGCCGGACTCGGACAGCGCGCCGATCTTGCAGAACTTGACGAACGCGTCGAGGCCATTGTTCCGGTCCACGCCGCCGGTGACCGCCGCGTCGTACTGGTGGCCGGCCAGGCCCAGCACGGCGGAGTTCATCGCGGCCAGGGTGGAGGCGCAGGCGGCGTCGGTGGTGTAGTTCATCCCGCGCAGGTTGAACAGGTTGGCGATGCGTCCGGAGTGCACGTTCGCCAGTTCACCGGGCATGCTGTCCTCGGTGATCTCGAAGTGGGTGTCCTGGAACTCCCGGTGCGTCTCGGCGACGATCGCTTCCTGCATGTCGACGGGCAGGGAGAGCAGAGACGTGGACTTGCGCAGCGCTTTGAGCACCTCAGGGACATGCAGGCGCAGGCTGGAATGGTAGTGCTTCTCGCCACCGATGGCGTTGCCGACGATGGTGGCGACCCGGTCGTTGTCGACGTTCCAGTTCGGCCAGCCGGCGTCCAGCAACGCCTCCCGGGCCGCGGAGACCGCCCAGCGCTGCCCCTCGTCCATCTGTCCCGCGACGGTGGGGGGCACTGGCAACCGCCAGCGGATCGGGTCCCAGTTGAACTCCCGGACCCACCCGCCGACCTTCGAGTACGTTTTGTCCCGGGCGGAGTGGTCCGGGTCCCAGTACAGCGCCGGGTCCCAGCGTCCCGGCGGCACGTCGGTGATCGAGTACCGACCGCCCTTGATGTTGGCCCAGAAGGCCTCGCCATCGGGTGCCTGAGGCATGATCGCCGAGATTCCGACGATGGCGACGGGTGTGACGTCCCTACTACTCATGGTTGGGCTGGTCCTTCCCTGGTCCGGGTTCGCAGTCAACTGCCGGTGCGCCCGTACAGGACGTCCGCGACGTGGTTCATGTCGGCGAGCAGGCCGGCCTGGGCCGCTCGGATAGGCGCCTCGGGAAGCCCGGCCAGGGCGGCGGTCACCGGGCTGCCCGGCGCGGCGGCTCCGGCCACCCAGCGGCTGCCGTCCTGGACGATCCTGCTGGCGGCCTCGCGAGCGTGGATCCGGGCGATTGCCGCGAGCGCGTCGGCGTCGAAGCGGCGAGGGGACTTCTCGTGCATCGTCCCGTCGGCCGCGGCTGCGGCGCGTTCGGCGGCCGATCCTGCGGTCTCGGCCCAGGCGATGAGCTCACCGAGCCGGAACAGGATGTGCTGCTCGCGGGTCAACCGACCGGCCCGGCACGCCTCCATGACCACCTGCAACGCCTCCATGGCCAGCGCCGCGATGTCCGCGCCCACCGTGGGGTTGTGCGCGTGCAGGGCCCTCAGCTCAGCGGCCTTGTCCAGGTAGTACCGGAACTGGGTCTTCAGGTGCATCTGCCAGCGGTCCCGCGCGATGGTCATCTCCAGGATCTCGGAGGTGCCCTCGTAAATCGTCGTGATCCGCACGTCCCGCTTGACCTTCTCGACCACGTAGGGCCGGGTGTAACCGTACCCGCCGTGGGCCTGGATGGCGTCGTCGGCGGCGGCGTTGCCGGACACCGTGGTCAGGTACTTGGCGATCGCGCCCTCGGTGTTCAGTGCCCCGTTGACACCCAGCCCCTGGTCGAGCTGGCCTGAGACGCGCTCGATGAAGGAGCGGCAGGCCTCCAGTCGGACAGCATGCGGAACGATGAGCTTGTGCGTGAAGCCTTGCTTCTCGGACAGCGGACCTCCGCCCTGCTCGCGCTGCTTGGAGTACTCGATGGCCCGGTCGAGCGCCTCCCAGCCGCCACCGAGGCCGAACGCTGCGACCATGACGCGGGTGTACCCGAAGACCATCTGGGCCTGGACGAGGCCCCGCCCCTCGACGCCGCCGATCAGATTGGCCGCCGGCACCTCGACATCGTCGAGGAACAGCGCTGCGGTGTTGGACAGCCGCAGCCCGTGTTTGTCCTCCGGCGGCGCGACGGTGAAGCCGGGGGTGTCCCTGGCCACGACGAACCAGGTGGGCCCAGCCGGAGTGGCGGCCAGGATGGTGGTCAGGTCCGCGATCGAGCCGTTGGAGATCCACTGCTTCTTGCCGGTGATGCGATATGCGACGACCTCGTCGTTCTCGTTGAGCACCCGGGTGGCGGTGGTCGTCAGGGCGGCCAGGTCGGAGCCCGCCTCCGGCTCGGTGGCCCCGTAGGCGAAGATGATCCCCTTTTCGGCGATCGCACCGAGCCATTCCTGCTTCTGCTCCTCGGTGCCGCCGACCATGATCGGGTCCGAGCCCAGCTGGGTGGCGAACACCGCGGTGCCCAGGCCGATGTCCTTGCGCGCCAGCACCTCGCAGACCCGGTAGGAGTCATAGGCCCCGCCGCCCATGCCGCCGTATTCCTCGGGGAGGAAGACCAGCTGGACACCGAGGGTCTCGGGGTCCGACATGGCCCGGACGATGTCCTCCGGGCAGCGGTCCTCGTGGTCGAGGTCGAGGGTGAGCTCAGGGGTCAGGTTGGCGCCGACGAAGTCGTCGAGAGCCTCGAGCATGAGCTTGAGGCTCTCAAGGTCGAGGCCCGACCCGAAGAAGTGACTGGCGGCGGACGTATCGGCGGTGGCGGTCATGTGAAGAATCCTTACCGGGTGACGGAGTCGGCCAAGCGGGTCGGCGGGGTGTGAGGCCGGGTTTACGCGGGGTGTGCGGTGAGTCTTCAGGCGGGTGCGGCGGCCGTGGGGTCGGCGCGCG
>DASQEP010000080.1:0-23778 GCA_035633615.1 Dermatophilaceae bacterium | reverse complement strand
GACGCTGGCCTGAGCAGGCGGGCCACAGGGCCTTGACCGGCCACGGCAGAGGACGCACGATCGAACAGACGGGCAGGACGAACTCGTTGTCGCGCTCACTGCGGCACAGACCGCCTGAGAGGTCCTGCCCGTCCCACACGGGAACCGGCGCCTCAGACACCCCGTTGTTCAGCAGTCTCCTAGCCCGGCTCAGTGGAACGTCAGCGCGGATCGTCCGGGACGAACCCGCCCAGGCCGTTGGCCCGCAGCCGTCCGCGCAACCGTCGCCCGGACTCGTCCAGTACCCTCGGGTCGGGGTCGAGTTGGCTGCGGCGCAGATCGAAGTCCTGAGCGCTGTACGTCGGCCACACATGCACATGCAGGTGCGGGATCTCGAACCCCTGGATCAGCAGACCCGGCCTGGGGCAGTCCCACTCCGACTGCTGGGCCCCGCCGATGAGCCTTGCCACCGACATCAGGTGCAGCACGAGCGGCTCGTCGGCGTCCGTCCACCGGTCCACTTCGGTGCGCGACACCACCAGGGTGTGACCGTCGGTGACCGGGTTGATGGACAGGAACGCGACGCACACCTCGTCCTGCCAGACGAACCGGCCCGGCAGCTCACCGGCGATGATGCGGCTGAAGACGCTCGGCATGGTGGTCAGGCTACCCGCACCGGCACACCTGCCCGATGCCCGGGCGGAAGATGCGCGTTGGCTCAGATGTGCGGACGCCCCAGCGCGCGGTAGACCCAGCCGCCCCGTTGCCACAGCCCGGGGTCGAGGGCATTGCGGCCGTCGATGATCATCGGACGCGAGACCAACTCGCGTAGCGCCACCGGGTCGAGCGCCTGGTACTCCGGCCACTCGGTCAGGTGCAGCACCACGTGGGCCCCGCTGACGGCGTCCTCGACGGAGTCGGCGAACGTCAGCTCGGGCGCCACCCGCCGGGCGTTAGGCATCGCCTTGGGGTCGTGCACTCTCACCTCGGCGGCCCCTTCGTCACGGCAGACCCTGGCGACATCGAGGGCGGGGCTGTCCCGGATGTCGTCGCTGTGCGGCTTGAACGCCAGGCCCAGCACCGCCACCCGCCGGGTCCGCAGAGTACCACCGCAGGCGTGTCGGGCCAGGTCGACCATCCGAGACCGGCGGCGCAGGTTGATCTGGTCGACCTCGCGCAGGAAGGTCAGGGCCTGGTCCGCGCCCAGCTCCCCGGCGCGGGCCATGAACGCACGGATGTCCTTGGGCAGGCAACCGCCGCCGAAACCGAGGCCGGCGCGCAGGAACTTCGGGCCGATCCGGTCGTCCAGTCCGATCGCCTCCGCCAGCGCCACGACGTCACCTCCGGCCGACTCGCACACCTCGGACATTGCGTTGATGAACGAGATCTTCGTCGCCAGGAAGGCGTTGGCCGCGGTCTTGACCAGCTCGGCCGTGGAGTAGTCCAACACCAGGCGAGGAATGCCCTGGGCCAGTGCATCGGCATAGATCGAGTCCAGCAGGCCGACGTCCGCCTCGGCGTCCGGTCCCTCCACGCCGTAGACGAACCGGTTCGGCCGCAGGGTGTCCTCGATGGCGAAGCCCTCCCGCAGGAATTCGGGGTTCCAGGCCAGCCCCACGGCCGACCCGGCGGGGGCCGTGGCCTGGGCTCGTTCGCGCAACTGGCAGGCCGTCCCCACGGGAACGGTTGACTTGCCGACCAGGAGGCTCCCGGAGCGCAGGTGCGGTGCCAAGGCGTCCACGGCCGCGAACACGGCCGTCGTGTCCGCCCGGTTCTCGCCGACCCGCTGCGGGGTGCCCACGCAGATGAAGTGGGCAGCCGCGTCGGCGGCCTCGGCGATGTCGGTGGTGAACCGCAACCGGCCGGTCGGCAACACCCGGGCCAGCAATTCGTCCAGCCCCGGTTCGAACATCGGGGCCCGGCCCGCGGCCAGGGCGGCGATCTTCGCCTCGTCGACATCCACCGCCACCACTCGATGGCCCAGGGCGGCCAAGCAGGCGGCGTGCACGGTGCCCAGGTACCCGGCACCAATGACGCTGAGGAGGTGGCTGCCCATTGGGGCACTCTAACGTTGGAGTGCGGGAGGGCGTGCTGAGCAGGTGTCTTCGCGGTCACCACGAGCACGCCCCGCGCCCGGGTTGCCAGGGCGCGGCGCGCCCCCGGGGTGGTGAGCCACCCGCCGGACTGCCCGCCAGGATCCCGCCAGGTAAGCTCGCAGTGTCGTCCCCAGAAAGAACCGTGACTCATCGTGACAATGCTCGACTCGATAGAGGGACCGGGTGATCTGCGTCGGCTCGCTCCGGAGGAGCTGATCCGCCTCGCCGCCGACATCCGCACCTTCCTGGTCGACTCGGTCTCACGCACCGGGGGCCATCTGGGCCCTAACCTCGGTGTGGTCGAGCTGACTATCGCCCTGCACCGGGTGTTCGACAGCCCCAGGGACACCATCGTCTTCGACACCGGGCACATCTCCTACGTTCACAAGCTGCTGACCGGCCGGCGGGACTTCCGTCGGCTGCGGCGGCGCGGGGGGCTGTCTGGTTACCCATCCCGGGCGGAGTCGCCGCACGACGTGGTGGAGAACTCACACGCCTCGACGTCGCTGTCCTGGGCGCAGGGCATCGCCACTGGTTACCGGCTTCGCGGTGAAACCGGTCGGCACACCGTCGCGGTCATCGGCGATGGCGCCCTCACCGGTGGCATGGCCTGGGAGGCCTTGAACAACATCGCCGCCAACCGGGACCTGCGCCTTGTCATCGTCGTCAATGACAACGAACGCTCCTATGCCCCCACCATCGGCGGCATCGCCGACCACCTGTCCACGCTGCGCACGGCCCGTCAGTACCAGTGGCTGCTGGACTGGGGCAAGAAGACCCTGGATCGGACCCCCGTCCTGGGCGGGCCGGTGTTCTGGACGCTGCACGGGGTCAAGAAGGGCATCAAGGACATCGTCGCTCCGCAGGTGTTGTTCGAGGACTTGGGGTTGAAATACCTCGGGCCCATCGACGGGCATGATGTTCACGCCGTCGAGGCGGCGTTGCACCGGGCGGCAGACTACGGCGCGCCGGTCATCGTGCACGTCATCACCCGAAAGGGCGAGGGGTATGAGCCGGCCCGCAACCACGTCGACGACCGGTTCCACTCGGTCGGGGCGATCAACCCCGAGACCGGCTTGCCGTTGGAGGTCTCCGGTCGCAGCTGGACCGACGACTTCAGCGAGGTCATCGAGGAGATCGGGGAGCAGCGACCGAACGTCGTCGCACTCACCGCAGCGATGCTCATCCCGGTCGGCCTCAAAGGGTTCGCCGAGCGTTACCCGGACCGCGTCTTCGACGTGGGGATCGCCGAGCAGCACGCGGTGACGATGGCGGCCGGGCTGGCCTTCGCGGGTCTGCACCCGGTCGTCGCGATCTATTCGACGTTCCTGAACCGCGCCTTCGATCAGCTGCTGATGGACTGCGCGCTGCACCGGGCCGGGGTCACCTTCGTGCTGGACCGGGCCGGGATCACCGGTAACGACGGGCCTTCCCACCACGGCATGTGGGACCTCAGCCTGGTCTCGATGGTGCCGGGCTTGCGGCTGGCCGCGCCACGCGACGCCCGCCGGCTCCGGGAGGCGGTGCGGGCCGCCTGTGCCGTCGAGGACGGGCCGACCGTGGTGCGGTTCGCCAAGGGCAACCCACCGGCCGAACTGGTGGCGGTCCGCTCGCTGGGCAGCGAGGCGGATGCCGGCTTCGGTCGGGTCGACGTGCTCGCCGAGGACCCGGATCTGGCCGGGGTGGCCGAGGCGGTCGCCGACGACCTTGTCGTCGGCGTCGGAGCCATGGTGCCGATGGCCTTGCAGGTCGGCGAAGCCCTGCGCGGGCAGGGTCACACGGTGCGGGTGGTGGACCCGGTCTGGGCGCTGCCGGTGCCGGGAGCGGTGGTGGACCTGGCTCGCACCGCGCGCCGGGTCGTGGTCATCGAGGACGGCCTTGCGCACGGCGGGGTCGGCTCGGCTGTCACCGAGGCCCTCCAGGCCGCCGGGGTGACGACCCCGGTGCGCACGTTCGGAGTACCCAAGCGGTTCCTGGCGCACGCCTCCCGCAAGGAGGTGCTTGCCGACGCCGGTCTGCGCGCCGACCGCATTCTGACCCGGCTGCAAGACCGCGGCACCGCCTCCCGTAACGGGCGCGCGGCCGAGGTCACCCCGTTGCCGCTGAGCCCACGGCGTGAGGCCGCCGGGCAGTAGGAAGGGAGTCCGGGTGGACCGGATCAGCAGGGTGGCCGTCGCCGGTGGCGAACTGGTGGTACACGAGCTGGGGGTACCGCCCCCGGACGTCCCGGAGCCGGTGGGAGAGGAGTCCGCCCCGATCGTGTTGGCCGTGCACGGGATCACCGCCAACGCGATGTCGTGGCGGCCGGTGGAGCGGGAGCTGCGCCGCCGCACCGGTGTCTGGGGAGTGCGATTTCTGGCGGTCGACGTCCGCGGGCGAGCCTGCAGTCGGTCGCTCGGCCCCCCGTACGGCCTGCTGGTGGACGCCGACGACGTCCTGACCGTCGCCCGGGCCCACCCGGGCGCGCCGCTGGTGGTGGTGGGGCACTCGATGGGCGCCTATGTCGCGGCGCTCGCGGCGGCTGCCGAGCCCGGCCTGGTCTCCCGGGTGGTCCTGGTCGACGGGGGTCTGGCCTTTCCCACGCCGCCCGGCTTGGACCTGGACGACGCCCTGGCCGCTTTGCTCGGGCCGTCCCTGCAGCGGCTGGGGATGCGCTTCGCCGACGAGGACGCCTATCTGCAGTTCTGGCAATCGCATCCGGCCATGGGCCCACTGCTGTCCGGCAGCACCGCCGAGGAGGTGCGCGCCTATCTCCTTCATGACCTGATCCCCGCCGAGGACGGGTCCGGACAGCTGGGGTCGTCGTGCGTACGGGAGGCGATCCGCTCTGACGGTGCCGGCCTTCTGGACGACCCCGAAACCCACGCCGCGGTCGCCGTCGCGGCGGGGCGGGGGGTCCGGCTGGAGCTGCTCTGGGCTGCCCGCGGGCTCATGGACGAGCCGCAGGGGATCTACGATGAGGCCCGGCTGGCCGCCCTGGGCATCCCGCCCCCGGTGCGGACTACCGCAGTGCCCGACAGCAACCACTTCTCGATCCTGCTGCACCACCGCGGTGTGACCGCGGTGGTCGACGCCCTGGAACGGGCCATCGAACTGCCGGAACGCACCGGACCCTGGTAGACCGATTCGGCGACCAGGGGGTGCCGCGACGTCCACGAACGACACGCCTCAGCGGGTGGGAGCGGGACGGCTGGATTCAGAGGTCGCGGAAGGCCTGCACGCTGGCGCCGAGGGCGTTGAGTCGCTCAGCGAGGTCCTCGTAGCCCCGGTTGATGACGTACACGTTGCGCAGCACCGACTCCCCTGGTGCAGCGAGCATGGCGATGAGGACGACCACTGCCGGCCGCAGCGCGGGTGGGCAGACCACCTCGGCGGCGCGCCACCGGGTCGGTCCGTCGATCAGCACCCGGTGCGGGTCGAGCAGCTGGACCTTGGCCCCGACCTTGGTCAGCTCGGTCAGGTAGATGGCTCGGTTCTCGTACACCCAGTCGTGGATCATCGTGCGACCCTGCGCCACCGCGGCGATGAGGGCGAAAAACGGCAGGTTGTCGATGTTGAGCCCGGGGAAGGGCATCGGGTGGATCTTGTCCACGGCCGCGGTGAGCGGACCGGGATGCGTCGTCAGGTCCACCAGGCGGGTGTGTCCATTGGCGGAGGGGTATTCGGCGGTCAACTCATACCGCATCCCCATCTCGGCCAGTAGGGCCAACTCGATCTCGAGGAACTCGATCGGCACCCGACGGATGGTGATCTCGGACTCGGTGACGACGGCGGCCGCGAGCAGGCTCATCGCCTCGATGGGGTCCTCAGAAGGGCAGTAGTCGACGTCGACGGCGATGTCGGCCAGCCCTCGCACGGTCAGTGTGGTGGTCCCGATCCCCTCGACGCCCACCCCGAGCTTCTGCAGGAAGAAGCACAGATCCTGGACCATGTAATTGGGGCTTGCGTTGCGGATGACGGTGCTACCCGGGTGCCGGGCCGCGGCCATCAAGACGTTCTCGGTCACCGTGTCACCGCGTTCCAGCAGTACGATCGCCCGCTGCGGGCTGACCCCGGGGCGCACACTCGCGTGGTAGAACCCGATCCGTGCCTCGACGTTGAGCCCGAAGGCCCGCAGCGCGCTGAGGTGGGGTTCGACGGTCCGAGCGCCCAGATCGCACCCTCCGGCGTAGGGCAGCCGGAAGTCGGGGTATTGGTGCAGCAAGGGACCGAGGAACATGATGATGGTCCGGGTCCGGCGGGCCGCCTCCTCGTCCATCCCGGCCAGGTCGAGGTGCTCGGGGGGGACGATCTCGAGGTCGTTGGACCCGGGCAGCCATCGGGTTCGCACGCCGATGCTGGCCAGCACCTCCAGGATGCGATTGACCTCCTCGATGCGGGCCATGTTCCGCAGCGTCGTCCGGCCGCGATTGAGTAGCGCCGCACAGAGCAGTGCCACAGCTGCGTTCTTGCTGGTCCGGACGGCGATCGAGCCGGACAGCTTGGTGCCACCGAGGATTCGCAGGTGCTGGGGTCCGCCGCGGCCGATCGACACAAGTTCGGAATCGAGGGCGGCCCCAATTCGGGCCAGGGTGTCAAGACTCAGATTCTGGCCTCCTTGCTCGATCCGGGCCACGGCGCTCTGGCTGGTGCCCAGCAGGTTCGCCAGGTCACTCTGAGTCAGGCGCTGATGCCGACGAGCGTCACGGATGAGCCCGCCCACCCGGACGAGGTAGTCCTCCCGCATGTCTCCAATCTAGCTCACATATGAGATAGCCCTGCGGTTGTCGGGTGCGGCGTGACGCGACACTCACCACGCCGCACCCGACCGAACGCATGACCTACCACCCTGAGGTTGGGTGCTCATTGGTCGGTCTCGGAGTCCCGATCAGTCGATCGGCACGCTGGCCACCCCTGGCGGCAAGAACCGTCTGCCGGCTACCTGCTCGGACACGCCGGTCCGGTCCAGTAGTGGGGTCAGTCCGCCGTTCCAGAACTGGAAGCCGGCACCGGTGATCATGCCGAGGTCGAGGTCCATCGGGGAGCCGACCACGCCCTCGTCGAGCATGAGCTTCGCCTCCTGGGCCAAGGCGGCAAGGACCTCGTGCCGGATCTCCTCGCCGGTGCGGACCTTGGGATCCACCGGCGGCGCGTACATGTCCGCCACTTCCGGGTCGAGCACCGGCTTGCCGTTCTCCCACAGGTAGGCGCCCGGCTTCTTGGACTCCACCAGCTTGCGCAGGTTCTTCGAGATCGGGAACCGGTCCGGGAAGGCCCGGTTGAGCGTCTGCGACGTGTGCAGCGCGATCGCCGGCCCGACCAGACCCAGCAGGTGGAACGGGGGCATCGGGGCGAACCCGGCGAAGGCCGCGTCCACCGTCTCGATCGGGCTGCCCTCGTCGACCATCCGGTTGACCTCGGCCATGAACCGCCCGAGCAGCCGGTTGACGACGAACGAAGGCGCGTCCTTGACCAGGATCGTCGTCTTCTTCAGTCCCTTGCCGGTGGCGAATGCGGTCGCCAGGGTCGCGTCGTCGGTCTTCTCGCCGCGGATGATTTCCACGAGCGGCATGACCGCGACGGGGTTGAAGAAGTGGAATCCGACCACCCGCTCGGGGTGCGCCAGGTCCGCGGCCATCTCGCTGATCGACAGCGAGGAGGTGTTCGTGGCCAGCACGCACTCCGGACCGACAACTGCTTCGCACTCAGCGAACACCTGCTTCTTGACCGACATCTCCTCGAACACGGCCTCGATGACGAACTCGGCGTCGGCGAAGCCGTCCTTGCTCGTCGACCCGGAGATGAGCGCCTTGTACCGGTTGGCCTTGTCGGGGTTGAGCCGGCCCTTGGTGGCAAGTTTGTCGATCTCGGCATGCACGTAGCCGACGCCCTTGTCGACCCGCTCCTGGTCCAGATCGGTCATGACGACAGGGATGCCCATCCGGCGGATGAACAGCAGCGCCAGCTGGCTGGCCATGAGGCCGGCTCCGACGATGCCGACCTTGGTCACCGGCCGGGCCAGGGACTTGTCCGGGGCGCCGGCCGGGCGCTTGGCTCGCTTCTGGGTCAGGTCGAAGGAGTACAACCCCGCACGCAGTTCATCGCTCATGATGAGGTCGGCCAGCGCCTCGTTTTCCGCCGCGAATCCCTCCTCCTTCGTGCTGGTCCGGGCTGCGGACAGCAGCTTCAGGGCCCGCAGCGGCGCCGGGGCCTGACCACCGGTGCGCATCAACACCCCCTTGGTGGCGGCCTTGATCGCCCCCTCCCACGCCTGCTCGTCCCGGTTGATCTCCAGCCGCGTGACGGTGATGTCACCCGTGACGACCTTGGCTGCCCACCGAATCGATTCCAGCAGGAAATCCGCGCCCTCGAACATGACGTCGGCCATGCCGAGTCCGTAGGCGGCCTTGCCGTCCAGCATCTTGTTCATCGCCAGCGGGTTCTCGATGACGATCTTGAGGGCGTTCTCGATGCCCACCAGATTGGGCATGATCCAGCAGCCACCCCAGCCCGGGACCAGGCCCAGGAAGCACTCCGGCAGCGCGATCGCCGGGACCGAGGAGGACACCGTGCGGTAGTCGCAGGCCAGTGCCACCTCGACGCCGCCACCCATGGCCGCGCCATTGACGAAGGCGAAGCTGGGCACCCCGAGGCTGCCGAGCCGGCCGAACACGCAGTGCCCGAGGTCGGCGATGGCCAGGGCCTGCTCGCGCTTGCTGATTGTCGGCACCCCGGACAGGTCGGCCCCGACGGCGAAGATGAACGGTTTCCCGGTCACGGCCACCGCGGCGATCTCACCGGCTGCGACCCGGGCCGCCACTGTGTCAAGTGCCTGATTCAACGAGTTCAGGGAACCCGGCCCGAAGGTATTCGGGCGGGTGTGGTCGAACCCGTTGTCCAGGGTGATCAAAGCCATCGTGCCGGCAGCGCCAGGCATCTGCACGTCCTGCACCAGGGCCTTGGTGATGACCTCGTCAGGGTAGACGGCGGAGAAGTCGACGGTGCTCATCGGGCGGCCTCCTGGTTCTTTACTCCGCTGAGGTAGTCGGCGTGGTGCGGATTCTCCCAAATCAGGGCGGCTCCCATGCCGATGCCGATGCACATCGCGGTCATCCCGTAGCGGACCTCGGGATGCTCGGCGAACTGCCGGGCCAACTGGTTCATCAGGCGTATCCCGGAGGCGGCCAGGGGGTGGCCAACGGCGATGGCTCCGCCGTACTTGTTCACCCTCGGGTCGTCGTCGGGCAGGCCGAAGTGCTCCAGGAAGGCGAGCACCTGAACGGCGAAGGCCTCGTTGAGCTCGAACAGGCCGATGTCCTCGATGCTCAACCCGGCCAGGGCGAGCGCCTTTTCCGCTGCGGGGATCGGCCCGATGCCCATCACCTCTGGTTGGACCCCGACGAAGGCGAAGTGGACCAGTCGCATCTTGACGCTCAGCCCGAGCTCGCCGGCCGCACCCTCGGAGGCCAGGATGCAGGCCGTGGCGCCGTCGTTGAGGCCCGCGCTGTTGCCGGCGGTCACCTTTCCGCGCGGACGGAACGGCGTCTTGAGCGTGGCCAACCCCTCCATGGTCACGTCCGGGCGCGGTGGTTCGTCGGTGGTGGCCAGGCCGTAGCCGAGCTGCGAGTGGCGGGTGGCCATCGCCACCAGGTCCGGCTGGATCTGCTCGGCCCGGTATGCGGCGGCCAGTTTCTGTTGGCTGGACATGGCGTACCGGTCCGAGCGCTCCTTGGTCAGGCTCGGGTACCGGTCGTGCAGGTTCTCCGCCGTGGAGCCCATCGACAGGGCGGACGGGTCGACCAGCTTCTCGGCCACGATCCGCGGGTTGGGGTCGACTGCCTCACCCATCGGGTGGCGCCCCATGTGCTCGACGCCGCCGGCGATGGCGACGTCGATCGCACCGAACGCGATCGATCCGGCGGCCGTGCTCACCGCGGTCAGCGCACCAGCGCACATCCGGTCCACGGAGTACCCGGGGACGGTGTTCGGGATCCCGGAGAGCAGCGAGGCGAGCCGCCCCAGGGTCAGGCCCTGGTCACCGATCTGGGTGGTGGCGGCGATGGCGACGTCCCCGATCCGCTCGGGAGGCAGGTTCGGGTTGCGGCGCAGCAACTCGCGGATGCAGGTGATGACCAGGTCGTCGGCTCGGGTCTGGGCGTAGATGCCCTTGTCCCCGGCCCGGCCGAATGGCGTTCGGACACCATCGACAAAGACGACCTCTTGACGCTCACGGGACACAGACGCCTCCTAGGGGGCGTGGGGCACCGGTGGCCGATGCCGTTCCTGGAGATGGGTGGATGGGCCTACATTACTCGCCGGTATGCCCTCATGGGCTCATCGTCCGGCCGGGGAGGATCAGTCCGTGCTGGTGGCGGACGCCAGGGCAGACAGGATCATCGGTGTGGCGAACCTCACCTGCCAGGGCCGGGCGCCCAGACCCGACAGCGCGGCGGCAACGGCGGCGTCGTCGGGAGGTGGTGGTTGCCAGATCACCCGGCGCAGCACATCCGGGGACAGCACGTTCTCGACCGGGAGCTTGTGCTGGGCCGCGAAGGCGGCCATCGTGGCCCGTACCGCTATCAGTCGGGCGGCGGCCACCGGATCGCGATCGGCCCAGGACCGCATCGGCGGTGGCCCCTCGGCGGGTATGACATGCGGTGGCAGCTCGGCCTCCGGTAGGCCCAGGGCCAGGTCGACGGCCTGCAGCCACTGGCCCTGGTAGCGCCGGAGCGACCTGTTCGTGGAGACCGCTTTCAGGGCCGCAGCGGTGCGCGGAGCCGCCACGGCGATCTGCATGAGTAACGGGTCGGGCAGGATTCGGCCGGGGGAGATGTCCCGGGTACGGGCGATCCCGTCCCTTGCCAGCCAGAGCTCGCGGACCAGGGCGCAGCTGCGCCGGGTTCGGACCTTGTGCATCCCGGAGGTCCGCCGCCACGGGTCGACCCGGACCGGCGGACCGAGAAACGAGGTGAGGGCGTCGAACTCCTCCAAGGCCCAGTCCAGTTTGCCCTGGTCGGCCAGGTCGGCCTCGATGGCGTCCCTGACCTCCACGAGCACCTCGACATCCAGCGCCGCGTAGCGTAGCCAGGGCTCGGGCAACGGGCGGGTCGACCAGTCCACGGCGGAGTGCTCCTTGGCCAGCGACAGGCCCAGATAGTGCTCGACCACGGCGGCCAGGCCGACCCGGGGCAGCCCGGCCAACCGGGCGCCGAGCTCGGTGTCGAACAACCGGGTGGGGCGTAATCCGACCTCGGCGAGGCAGGGCAGGTCCTGAGTCGAAGCGTGCACCACCCATTCCGCGTCGCGCAGTGCCTCGTTCACGGGGCTGAGGTCGGGGCAGGCGATCGGGTCGATCAACGTGGTGCCGGCCCCCGACCGGCGGACCTGCACCAGATACGCGCGTTGGCCATAGCGGTACCCCGAGGCACGCTCGGCGTCGACGGCGACGGGGCCGCAACCGGCGCAGAGGCTGGTGGCCGCAGCGACCAGTTCGGACTCCTCGACGACGACCCGAGGGATACCGTCAGCAGGGGCCGCCAGCAACGGCAGGGGTGCGGACGCGCCGGCCTCCTCCTGTGCCTGCTCCGGCGACGAGCTCATCCCGGCCAGCCTAGCGGCGCGGCCGGGGCAGCACGGCGACGTCGCTAGGCAGCGGCGGCAAGCCTCCGATCGTGCAGAGCACCTCGGTCCAGGCGTGCAGTTGGTCGACGAGGTCGTCGCCACGGGGCGTCCACGAGGCCCGTACCTCCAGTTCGATCGAATCCGGTCGGTCCGCCAGCGCGGCGAAGCTCTGTGAGACCACCCGGGTGACAGTGCCCGCGATGGCATGCCGGGGCACGCCCGCCGCGTCCATCGTCTCGGTCAGCCACGACCAGCCGACCTCGCCAAGCAACGGCTCGCTTGCCAGTTCGGCCTCCATCGTGGCGCGGGCGTAGCTGACGATGCGCCAGGTGCCTTCCCACGCCTCCGGCCCGGACGGGTCGTGCAGCACGATGAATCGACCGGTGGCCACCGGGTCGGCGGCGTCGTGGCCGGCCGGTGGTGGCCCGGTCCATGACGCGGGGATCAGATGCACCTCGGCGGACAAGGCGAGCGCGTAAGGCGCGATCCGGGTCGGGGCGGGGGCCTCCTGCACACTCACTTCCGGACGCAACCGGATATCGCCCAGACCGGCCACGGCCTCGGCGAACAACTGCGCGTCCTCTCGGTACGCCTGCGGGCCGCCCACCCGGGAACTGTACGTCCGGGTGGGTCCGGTCACCCCGCACCACGCCGACCCTGGGCCAGGATCTCCGTGCGAGGATCTCAACGTGATCGCCGACCCCGCCGGCCCAGCTCCGGCCGCCGCCTCCGGTCCAGCTTCCGCGGCCGTCGACAGCTTGCTGGTGCGGGCCGCTCGGCGCAGGCCTGGGTCGCGCCCGCCGGTGTGGTTCATGCGCCAGGCCGGGCGGTCTTTGCCGGAGTACCGGGCGATCCGCGCCGGGGTGGAGATGCTCGATGCGTGCCGCAGGCCGGACCTGGTCAGCGAGATCACCCTGCAACCGGTGCGCAGGCACGGGGTGGACGCGGCCATCTTCTTCAGCGACATCGTGGTGCCGTTGGCGGCCGTGGGGGTCGGGGTCGACATCGTCGCCGGGGTCGGCCCGGTGGTGGCCGAGCCGTTCCGAAGCGCGGCGGACCTGCAGCGGCTGCCCGAGCTACAGCCCGATCAGGTCACCGACATCACTGAGTCGGTGCGCATCATCGTGGCCGAACTGGGTGCCACCCCGCTGATCGGGTTCGCCGGAGCCCCGTTCACGCTGGCGTCATACCTGATCGAGGGCGGGCCCAGCAAGAACCACGAACGTACCAAAGCGTTGATGCATGGAGACCCGGCGCTCTGGAACCTCCTGTGCGCCCGGCTGGCCCAGATCTCCGGTGCGTTCCTCCGGGTTCAGGTGAAGGCCGGGGCTAGCGCCGTGCAGTTGTTCGACTCCTGGGTGGGCGCCCTGTCGCTGCGCGACTACGAGCGGTTCGTGCGCCCGCACTCGTCGGTGGCACTGGAGGCCGTCGCCGACCTCGGGGTCCCGAGGATTCATTTCGGGGTCGGCACGGGGGAGTTGCTGGCGTCCATGAGCCGGGCCGGCGCCGAGGTGGTCGGGGTCGACTACCGAGTGTCGTTGACCGACGCGGCGGCCCGGGTCGGTCCCGAGCACGCGCTGCAGGGCAATCTGGACCCCGCGATGCTGTTCGCGCCGTGGCCGGTCCTGCGCGACAGGGTGACCGAGATCGTCTCCGAGGGGCGGGCCGTCCCGGGGCACATCTTCAACCTGGGCCACGGGGTTCTGCCGCAGACCGACCCGGACATGCTGACCCGGGTGGTCGAGCACATCAAGGCCCTGGAGCCGCCAACCTGATCCCGCCAACCTGATCCCGCCACACTGACGGCCACCGCCTCACGCCCGCAGGCGAGGGAACTGCTGCGCGGGCCGCCGTCAGGGACACTGGTGTCATGTCACCCCAGACCCATGCCTCCCGACTACGCGAGATCAACGAGTCCATCCGGTACTCGATGTGGTCGGTGTTCAAGGTGGCCACCCCGTTGCCACCGGATCACGTACACCGGGACCGGATCGTCAACGACGTCCAAGAGCTGTTTGCGGGCATCGAGGAGGATGGCGTCACGATCCGCGGACTGTATGACGTGGCCGGGCTACGCGCGGACGCCGATTTCATGGTCTGGTGGCACTCGGACCTGATCGAACGACTCCAGGGTGCCTACCATCGGCTGCGTCGGTGCGACTTCGGCCGCCACCTGCAGCCGGTGTGGTCGGTCGCCGGTCTGCACCGGCCCGCCGAGTTCAACAAGGGCCACGTCCCAGCGTTCCTGGCCGATGAGGAGGCCAAGACCTTCCTCTCTGTCTACCCGTTCGTGCGCTCCTACGAGTGGTATCTCCTACCGGAGACCGAGCGTCGCGAGATGCTCGTCGAGCACGGCCGACTGGCCAGACAGTTCCCGGACGTACGGGCCAACACCATCGCCTCGTTCGCGCTCAACGACTACGAATGGCTGCTGGCCTTCGAGGCCGACGACTTGTATCGCATCGTTGACCTGATGCGGGAGTTGCGGGCGTCCAGAGCCCGGATGCACGTCCGTGAGGAGGTGCCGTTCTACACCGGCGCGCGGGTGTCGGTGGAGCGCCTGGTCGAGACCCTTCCCTGAAGCAGTCGTCCCAGCGGGCTTGGGGGCTGCTCAGATCTGATCGTCGCCGAGCGGCCCGTACCAGTGGGATTGCTGCCGGACGGCGTCGACCCGCACCATGTCGTCATCGCCGAGGCGCAGGCGGGGACGCGCGATCTGGTCGTAGCGAAGGTCCTCGCCGTGCTCGGATCGCGGTTGCGGGCTGGTCGCGGTGGCGCGACGGATCTGCCGGCTCACCTCGGTCATCTCCAGGGTGAAGATGGCCAGGCAGTCCTCGGCGACCCTGGTGGCGATGTCCGCGTCGTGAGCGGGAGTGCCACCTTCGCCGGTAGCGGCCAAAGCCGTGATGAGAAGGTCCCGATTCATCATGTTGCTGCTCCCCCAGACCAACACACCTGGCGTCCGCCCGGTGCCCCCGTGTGGGGGCGGTCGCGCTCCTATCGGCAGCGGGTCGACCCGCTGAAGGCGTCGCGGCAGTCCGGGGCGGGTCGTGGTCGGTCTGGCTCGGGGTGACGGCCTCAGCCCGGCTCGGCGTTGAGCCGCAAGGACACCGAGTTGATGCAGTACCGCTGATCGGTGGGGTTAGGGTATCCCTCTCCGTCGAAGAGGTGGCCCAGGTGGGAGCCGCACGCAGAACAGCGCACCTCGACCCGTCGCATTCCCAGACTCCGGTCCTCCAACAGCTCGACGGCGTCACCCGCGGACGGCTGGTAGAACGACGGCCACCCGCAGTGGCTGTCGAACTTGGTCTCGCTGCGGAACAGTTGCGCACCGCAGGCCCGGCAGATGTACACCCCCGTCGTCTTGGTGCCGGTGTACTCCCCGACGTGCGGGGGCTCGGTGCCGGCCTGCCGCAGGACCCGGTATTCCTCGCGACTGAGCTGGCGCCGCCACTCGTCGTCGGTCCGCTGGACGGGGTAGCTGCGTTCGGTCATATCGGGGACAACCACGGAACGTGCCCGGAGGTTCCCGCGCACCGGCTGGCCTACGCTCGGGCCATGCCCCCCGATGCGGTCGTCCTGGACATCCCGGGCCCGGCCGGGCAGGTCCGGCAGGTCCGGCTTTCCCATCCAGATCAGCCGGTCTGGCCGGCCGGCGATCAGGGGTCACCGATCACCAAGCGCGACCTGGCCAATTACCTCATCGCTGTCGCGGAGCCGTTCGTCCGGGCGATCGGTGAGCGTCCGGTCACCCTGCAGCGGTTTCGGGGTGGGGTCACGGGGGAGGAGTTCTACTCCAAGAACCCACCGAAAGGGACGCCCGCATGGGTGCGCACGGTCACCTGCCGGTACCCCTCGGGACGCCAGCATCCCCAAGTGGTGGTCGACGAGATAGCCACGGCTGTGTGGGCCGCTCAGATGAGCACCGTCACCTTCCACCCGTGGCCGGTCCGGGCAGACGACAACGACCTGGTCGACGAGTTGCGCATCGACCTCGACCCGCAACCGGGTCGGGGCTTCCGCGACTCCATCACCGCTGCAGTAGAGCTCCGGTCGCTGTTGACCGAGCTCGGGCTGACCGGGTGGGTCAAGACCTCAGGCAACCGGGGCGTGCATGTGTACGCCCGCATCCGGCGGACCCACGAGTTTCTGGACGTCCGCCACGCGATCATCGGCATCGCCCGCGAGCTGGAACGGCGCCTACCCGAGCTGGTGACCACCGCCTGGTGGAAGGAGGAACGGGGCGCGCGGGTTTTCATCGACTTCAACCAGGCGGCCCGCGACCGGACCATTGCCGGCGCGTACAGTCCGCGCCCGCAGCCGGGTGGCACGGTCTCCTTCCCGGTCCCATGGGAGGAGCTGCCGCGGGTCACCCCAGGTGACTTCACGGTGCGAACCGTACCGGGGATCCTGTCCAGGCAACCGGACGCCTGGGCGGGCCTGAACGACGCCGTCGGCGACATCGGGATGGCGCTGGCGCTGTGGGAGGCGGATCTGGGCCGCGGCCTCGGCGAAATGCCGTTCCCGCCGGACTACCCCAAGATGCCGGGGGAGCCGCCCCGGGTACAGCCGAGCCGCAAGAACCCGGCGAACTGGGGGGACTGAGGGCTGGGGCGGCTGGGGCGGCTGGGGCGGCAGGGGCGTCAGTGGCCTCACCACACCGAATAGCGCGCCGGGTCAGCTGTCCAGCAGGACCGCGTCGAGGTCGTAGGCGGTCGCGCGGTCGACTTGGTCGAGGAGGCAGGAGCTCGGCTCCCGGTCGGGGCGCCACCGCACGAACGTCACGGCGTGCCGGAAGCGTTGCCCTTCCAGCTGGTCGAACGCGACCTCGACCACCCGCTCCGGCCGCAGCGGTACGTAGCCGACGTCCGTGGCGGACGAGAACCGGGACCGGTCGGTCTGGGCTGCGACAACCTGCCCGGCGTCGTCACGGATCACCAGGGGCGCCAGCTCGTCGATCAACTCCACCCGGCGGGCGTTGCTGAAGGCGACGATTCCCCCGACGTTGCGCAGCACCCCGTCCGCCCCGTAGAGCCCACACAACAGCGATCCGAGACCATGGCCCGACTTGTGGACCCGGTAGCCGACGGCCACCACATCAGCGCTACGGGAGTGCTTGACCTTGAACATCGCCCGCTTTCCCGGCCGATAGGGGGCGGCCAACGGCTTGGCGACGATGCCGTCCAACCCGGCGCCCTCGAACGTGTCAAACCACGAGCGGGCCAACGCGGGGTCGGTGGTGGTCCGGGTCAGGTGGATCGGGTCGCCACGGCTCAGCCCGGCCAGCTCGGCCTGCAGCCGGGCGCGCCGCTGTGAGAACGGTTGGCCGGTGATGTCCTCGTCACCCACCGCGAGCAGGTCGAAACAGACCAGCTCGGCGGGGGTCTCGGCGGACAACCGGGCGATCCGGGACGCGGCCGGGTGGATCCGCTGTGCCAGGGCCTCCCAGTTGAGCCGTTGCGCGCCGGGAGGCCCGGAACGGACGACGATCTCGGTGTCCACGGCGCACCGCGCCGGCAGGAAGCGGCGAGCGGCGTCGGCGACTTCCGGAAAGTACCTGGTCAGCGGCCGGGACCCACGACTGGCAAGCTCCACATCGTCCCCGTCTCGCAGCACGATGCACCGGAAGCCGTCCCATTTCGGTTCGTAGCACAGGCCACCTGCCACGCTGTCCGGCTCCGGGATGGTCGGCACCGACTTGGCCAGCATCGGTGAGACGGGCAACGACAGGGGCAGGTCCATCGCGCCATTCTCCCCTGGTGGACACCTGGCACGATGTGACGGTGACCGCCACCGGCCCCGGACCCACCATCCGCAACGGACGGCCACCCACATCACGAGCGGCAGCGATCATGGGCAGTGCCGTGCTGGCCGGTACGGCCGGGGTCGTCGGGGCAGCCGGCTACCTCGCCCGCAGGCTGCTGACCCCTGAGCGACACCGGTCAGACGACGTACGCATCCTCGCGATCCATTCGGACCGAGTGGTCTTCGACGTGACCGAGGACACGGTCAGGGGCGGTCGCTACGGGGTGTGGTGCGGCGGCGGAACCGGCCATCTGCGCATCGGGGAGGTCGTCGATGTCGACCGTGGCCGCGGGACGATCACCAGGCGACTGCTCGGCGTCGACTTCGGCACGCCCACCCCAGGCGGGGCACGGTGGAACGGCTTCTACTACGCCCAGCGGCCGGACATCGCGCTGGGGTTGACCAGCCACGACGTCTGCGTTCCTGCGGACATCGGCGCCTTGCCGGGCTGGCTGGTGCCGGCCGATCCGCGTGACTCGCGAGCTGCGCCGTCACACGCCAGTGGCCGGTGGGCGGTGCTGGTGCACGGTCGTGGCGGGACTCGGCAGGAGGCCGTCCGCGCGGTGCCGGTTTTGCACCGACTGGGGATCACAAGCCTGCTGATCAGCTACCGGAACGACGACGTTGCGCCAGCCAGCCCGGACGGCCGGTACAACCTGGGGTTGTCCGAATGGCACGACTGCGCGGCAGCCGTGAGGTACGCGCTGGTGTGCGGGGCCCGGGAGGTGGTACTCGTCGGGTGGTCCATGGGCGCCGCAGCCTGCCTGCAGATGGTGGACCGGTCGCCTCTGGCGGATGCGGTGAGCGCCGTCGTCGTCGATTCCCCGGTCATCGATTGGGGCGACGTCATCGCCCACCACGCTCGGTTGACCGATGTGCCCGGGCCGTTGATGCACCTGATGAAAGCCTTGATGGGAGCCGGCTGGGCTCGACACCTGGTTGGAGTCGCCGAACCGTTGGACGTGGCCGCCACCAACTGGGTGCGCCGCTCGGCGGAGCTGAGGCACCCGCTGCTGATCATCCACAGTGTTGCCGACGAACTGGTCCCGATCGGGCCCTCCGTTGCCCTGGCCCGGCGGCGCCCCGACCTGGTCCGGCTGGAGACCTGGCCCGACGCCGGGCACACCCGGGAGTGGAACACCGACGTCCAGCGGTGGGAGTCCGTGGTCGCCGAGTTCCTCGGTCCGTGACGGCTGTCCGGCGCGAGCTGTCCGGTCTGGTGGGTCTGGCCGGCAGCCGGGCGGGCAGCGACCCGCTAGTCGACCGACCAGCGCCCCAGCAGTGTGCCCTCCTCCTCAAGCAGGGCGGTGGGGGTCAGCGTCCTGAGTAGGCTCCCGCCGGACAGGATCCGCCCGGACGGCCCACCGATGAGCATCGGGGTCCAGGTCAGGCACAGCTCGTCCAGCAACCCGGCGTCCAGCACAGCATGCAGCAGCGATGGTCCGCCCTCCAGGAGCACGCTGGTCAGGCCACGATCGGTCAGCGCGGCGAGGATGCCCACCGGGGTCATCGGCCGGTCCGAGGCCGCCACCACCCACTCGGAGCCCAGACGCCGCCGCAGACCCGCCACGGCCGCCGCCGGCGCCTCCGGTC
The DNA here is from genome assembly GCA_035633615.1 of Dermatophilaceae bacterium. Taxonomy (GTDB): domain Bacteria; phylum Actinomycetota; class Actinomycetes; order Actinomycetales; family Dermatophilaceae; genus JADJTI01. The sequence goes on along the minus strand of DASQEP010000080.1, from coordinate 4,705 downwards.
CCACCAGAACGAGCACGTCACTACCGTCCGGGGTCGCCGACAGCAGGCTGTCCGGAAGCTCACCGCTGGCCGTCGGAACGGCCAGCACTGGAGGTGCGGTGAACCCGTGCGCCTGGCGCACAGACAGCCAGCCGAGGTCGACTGCGATCCGCGAGTACCCCTCTGTGCGGGCGGTCCCGGCACCGATCAGGACGACGTCGCTGAGGGCTCGCAGCAGACCGAAGACGCGATGGTCGGCTGGGGTGTTGATGCCTCCGGTGAGGCCATGGGCGTCGACCCCGGACCCGTCGACGGTGCTGACCATGTTGGCTCGGACCCATCGCTTCGGAGCTGCGTAGACGTGCTCGAGCAGGTCGTCGGGCAGCTGTTGGCCGAGCGGGGCGGGGGGCTGGGATAGCCGGGGGTCGCCCCACAGCAGAAGTCTCACCTACCCATCATCTCCGTCGGGCAGCCCTGGAGCCACGGGGCGCGCGGGGTTTGGCGTCGGCACGCGGGGCAGCCTCGACGCCGCCCTTCTGCCGTTCCGTTCCACGCGGTGTCAAGATGACCTATGGCCAAGGCGACAAAGAAGTCCACGGGCAGGAAGTCCACGGGCAAGAAGTCCACGGGCAAGGCCGCCGAGTCGGTGCGCGAGCGCTCGGGGTCTCAGAACAAGGCTGCCGTGGCTCTGGGTCAGGACGACGCCGCGGCCCCAGCCGATCACCGCGCCCACCAGGACTCCCGGTGGCCGCCAGGAGGATCGGCGTCTGAGTCGTTCTCGGAGATCCTGAGGGTTCGTCCGGGCTTCGTCCTGGCCGACCTGGACCCAGATTCGACCCCCGGGTACCGGGGCGACAAGGACTCGGCCGAAGGCGACCTGTCCGGCATGGCCGACGAGATCGCCGAATGGCAGGAGCGGCTCTACGCGCAGGCCCGAGCCGGAGGGGCGGGCAGTCTGCTGCTGCTGGTGCAGGGGCTGGACACCGCCGGCAAGGGCGGGATCATGCGGCACGTCGTCGGCCGGATGGACCCCCAAGGGGTGGACATCACGGCGTTCAAGGCACCCACCGCCGAGGAGCGGGCCCACCCGTTCCTCTGGCGGATCCGCCGAGCCCTGCCCCGCCCCGGCCAGGTCATGGTGTTCGACCGGTCCCAGTACGAGGACGTGCTCGTGGTACGCGTGCACAACCTGGTCCCCCCGTCCACCTGGTCGAGGCGATACGGACAGATCAACGCCTTCGAGAAGTCCGTAGCCGATCGGGGTATCACCCAGATCAAGGTGATGCTGCACCTCAGCAACGCCGAACAGAAGCGGCGCCTGCAGGAGCGCCTCGACCGTCCGGACAAACACTGGAAGTACAACCCCGGCGACGTCGACGAGCGCCGCCGGTGGGACGACTACCAGCACGCATACCAGGCAGTGATGGACCGGACCAGCACCGACGTCGCTCCCTGGTACGTCGTGCCGGCCGACAAGAAGTGGTTTGCGCGGTTGGCCGTTCAGCGGCTGGTGCTGGAGCACCTGCGCGCCATGGACCTGCCATGGCCGGTCGCGCACTTCGACGTCGAGACCGAGAAGCAGCGCCTGGCCGAGACCTGACGTCGGGGCGCCCCCGGGGTGCCACCGGCGTGGGCGGCTCAGTCCGGCGCTGCGGGCGGCCCTGGCTCGGTCACCGGCTCGGACCGTGGATCGGGCAGCGGATCGGAGACCGCCTCGACCACACCGGCAGTCTGCCATTGTGCGTCCTGGGCTTCTCGGGTCGCCCGCACCACATCGGCCTCGGCCGGGATCTGCGCTTCGGCCTCATCCCCGGGGCTCGCGTCGACGTCCTCGGCGGCCGACGGCTGGGTTTTGTTGGGATCCGAGCTTTGCAGGATGATCACCGAGCGCCCCGCCACCGACACGACCGCCCCGGGCGTGTGCTGGCGCTGGGGATGCCTTGAGCGACCGCTGGGCGTCGCGGTGTTGGTCACTTCCCGCCAGCGGACCCGATCCCGGGTCACGGGGATGGTGAAGGCGACCGGCTCGCTGTGCGCGTTGAACATCAGGATGAAGTCGTCATCAACGATGGGGCGCCCGTTAGCGTCGGGGTAGGCCAGCGCATGCCCGTTGAGCCACACCGCAAGGGTCCGCGCATAACCGGTCTGCCAGTGCCGTTCCTGCATCTCGGATCCGTCGACGGCCAGCCAGACGATGTCGTGGAGGTCGCTGGCCGCGCCATGGTCGGCGCTGCCCTTGAAGAAGCGCCGCCGCCGGAACACCGGGTGCTCCTTGCGCAGCGCCACCAGCATCGAGGTGAACTCCAGGAGCTGCCGCTGGTTCTGGTCGAGGTCCCAGTCCAGCCAGGCGATCTCGTTGTCCTGGCAGTACACGTTGTTGTTGCCGCGCTGGGTGCGGCCCAGTTCGTCCCCATGGGCGATCATCGGGACACCCTGACTGACCATCAGGGTGGTCAGGAAGTTGCGGATCTGCTGCCGCCGGAGTGCCCGGACCGCTGGCGCGGCCGGCTCTCCCTCCACTCCGCAGTTCCAGGACCGGTTGTGACTCTCCCCGTCCGCGCCGCCCTCGCCGTTGGCCTCGTTGTGCTTCTCGTTGTAGGAGACGAGGTCGCGCAGGGTGAATCCGTCGTGAGCGACGATGAAGTTGATCGAGGCGATCGGCTTGCGACCGGAGTGGGCGTACAGGTCCGACGAGCCGGTCAGCCGGGAGGCGAACTCCGAGAGGGCCGCCGACTCACCCCGCCAATAGTCCCGAACGGTGTCCCGATACTTGCCGTTCCACTCGGTCCACAGTGGCGGGAAATTGCCCACCTGATAGCCGCCGGCCCCCAGGTCCCACGGCTCGGCGATGAGCTTGACCTGGGAGATGACCGGGTCCTGCTGGATGATGTCGAAGAACGCCGACAGCTTGTCCACCTCGTGGAACTGGCGAGCCAGGGTGGCGGCGAGGTCGAACCGGAACCCGTCAACGTGCATCTCGGTCACCCAATACCGCAGCGAGTCCATGATCAGCTGGAGCACGTGGGGGTGCCGCATCAGCAGGCTGTTGCCCGTCCCGGTGGTGTCGTAGTAGTGCTCCTTGACGTCATCGACGAGCCGGTAGTAGGCGGCGTTGTCGATGCCGCGGAAAGACAGGGTCGGACCGAATTCGCTGCCCTCGGCGGTGTGGTTGTAGACGACGTCGAGAATGACCTCGATGTCTGCCTCGTGCAGCGCCTTGACCATGGCCTTGAACTCGGTGACCTGCTGGCCTCGGGTTCCGGTGGCTGCGTATTCGTTGTGCGGGGCGAGGAACCCGATGGTGTTGTACCCCCAGTAGTTGCGCATCCCGGCGCGTTGCAGGTGGGCGTCCTGCACGAACTGGTGCACCGGCAGCAGCTCGATCGCGGTCACGCCCAGATCCGACAGATGCCCGATGGTGGCCGGGTGGCCGATCCCGGCGTATGTCCCGCGGATTCGCTCGGGAATGTCCGGGTGGCGCATGGTCAGGCCCTTGACGTGGGCCTCATAGATGATCGAGTCGTGGTACTCGTGCCTGGGCGGCCGGTCGTGTCCCCAGTCGAAGAACGGGTTGGTCACCACGGAGAGCATCTGGCTGCCCAGGGAGTCGTCGTCGTTGAAGGCCTCCGCGTCGCCGAACCGGTAGGAGAACAGAGACTCGTCGGCGGAGATCTGGCCGTCGATGGCCTTGGCGTAGGGGTCGATGAGGAGTTTGGCCGGGTTGCACCGGTGCCCATGGTTCGGCTTGTACGGCCCATGGACGCGGTAGCCGTAACGCTGACCCGGTTGGACCTGGGGGAGGTAGCCGTGCCAGACGTAACCGTCGACCTCGGTCAGCTCGACCCGCCTTTCGACCAGGTGTCCGCTGTCATCGTCGTCCACGAGGCACAATTCGACTCGGTCGGCCACCTCGGAGAACAGGGCGAAGTTGACCCCGGATCCATCGAAAGTGGACCCGAGGGGGTAGGGCTTACCAGGCCAGACGTCCATGGATCCCTTCTCGTCGTGCGCGTCGGTCCCTGAAGGGGAACCAGCCATCCAGTCTGGCCCTCGACCGCGGGGGAGGGCCGACCAGCGGCACGGGGGCGAGGGGCGTTGTCCTGCTCCCGCGTCGGAGCCGCCCCCCAACCTACCGAACGGCAGAATCGTGTGGTTCGTGAGACATCCCACGGCCCGCGTGGTAGGCATCGCCTGGCTCGCTGGCCGGTGGTGGCTCGTCGGTGCGATCACCGAGGACTGCCAAGAGACCGGATACTCGACCCGGGCGTCGACAAGCGAGACGACAGTGGGGGCCGCCCGCCGACAACTGCGGCATAACGGCTGGTGAGGCGCGTGATAGTGGAGGCTCAAGCGGAGACGACCAGGGGGCGGTCGGTTGGACTCCAGGGCAGCGGATCGGTTAGGGTCGACGCGCAGCCGAGCGGCCCCGCCCGGCCTGCGAAGTGCGGACATAGCTCAGTTGGTAGAGCACAACCTTGCCAAGGTTGGGGTCGCGAGTTCGAGTCTCGTTGTCCGCTCGAGGGTCGAGCCTTCGAGGAAGGCCTCGGGGCCTTTGCGGTGGAGTGGCCGAGAGGCGAGGCAACGGCCTGCAAAGCCGTGTACACGGGTTCAAATCCCGTCTCCACCTCGAGCATTACCTGTTTCAGCACGGGCGATTGGCGCAGTCTGGCTAGCGCGCTTCCTTGACACGGAAGAGGTCACTGGTTCGAGTCCAGTATCGCCCACC
>DASQEP010000079.1:0-21443 GCA_035633615.1 Dermatophilaceae bacterium | reverse complement strand
CACGCCGTACTCGGCGATGACACCGATCTCGACGGTCGCAGTGGTCTCACCGACGGTGACGTCGACTCCCTGGGTGTGATCCTCCTTGGCGCCAGGGATGCGCTCACGCAGCATCCCGACGGCGCGCGCGGCGGCCCCGCCCAGGTTGTACACGCCGCTGATCTCGCGAGCGGCGATCCCGGCGATCTTGGCGACCACCGGGTCAGCGATCGTCGTCTTGCCGTCGGAGGTTTGCAGGGCAGAGTCGGTTGCGGTCTCGGTCTGTGGCGCAGGGTTCATCAAGAGTCCTCGGCTTGGTGTTGGGTCCGGTATCGGTGAAGCCACCGGGCGCTGGGCAATAGCACGGGTACCCACCCGGCACCAGAAGCAAACGGCCTGTGTCAGTTGTGATCCAGTCGCAACCATCCGCGCCGAGGCTACCGTGTGGCCATGGCCGGTCCCGCGCGCAAGGCGTCCCCCCCGTCCGTCGAGCTGCAGGTAGGCGCGCGCACCGTGCGGATCAGCAATCCCGACCGGGTGTACTTTCCTGCGCACGGCTGGACCAAGCTGGACGTGGTCCGGTATTACCTGTCGGTGGGCGACGGCATCGTGCGGGCGCTACGGGAGCGGCCGTGCATGCTGCACCGGTTCCCGGACGGCGTGGCCGGCGCCAAGGTGCACCAGAAGCGCATCCCCGGGGGTGCGCCGCCGTGGTTGGAGACGGTCCGGCTGCACTTCCCGCGATGGAACCGGACCGCCGACGAACTGTGCGTCACCGAACTCGCCTCGGTCATCTGGGCCGTGCAGATGTCCACGGTCGAGTTCCACCCCTGGAACGTGCGACGCGTCGACGTCGATCGCCCCGACGAGTGGCGCATCGACCTCGACCCAATGCCGCAGGCCGGCTTCGAGCGGGTCCGCCGGGTCGCCCACACCGTCCACGAACTGCTCGACGAGCTGGGCATCGTCGGCTTCCCGAAGACCTCCGGGGGGGCCGGCCTGCACGTCTATGTGCGGATCGTGCCGCAGTGGGACTTCGGGCAGGTCCGGCGGGCGGCGCTGGCCTTCGCTCGTGAGGTCGAGCGGCGGCTGCCGGACCAGGTGACCACTACCTGGTGGCGTAAGGACCGGAACCCGGGGCACGTCTTCGTCGACTACAACCAGAACGCCCGGGACCACACGATGGCCTGCGCGTGGTCGGTGCGCGGGGTCACCGACGGCACTGTCTCCACCCCGTTCGGATGGTCCGAGCTGGCCGACGTCGACCCCCGGGCATTCACCCTGGCGACCGTGCCGGGAAGGTTCGCCGCCGACGGCGATCCGCACGCGGCGATCGACGACGTGGCCCACCGATTGGACAAGCTGCTGGACTGGGCCGACCGGGACGACCGCGCCGGAGCTCCGAGCCCACCGCCACCCGACGGCCACCCCTAGCTAGGCCACTCCGAAGCCACTTCGGCACGCCCAGTCACGGCGGCACGCGGGCCGAGCGGCGCAGCGGACCTTCCCTGGGCAAGCAGGCGGCACCGGTCGCTCGGCTACCGCCCCCAGCGGCCCGGTGATAACCTCAAGGCAACACTGCCGTGGCGTCAGAGTCGGACGTGGTCTTGGGCGGAAACCCTGTGACCTGAAAGGGCAGTGTCGTGGATGTCGAACGGGGGGGCAGACGAGATGAGCCTGTGGATTGTGCCGTCAGCCGGGTCAAGTGCCCGGATCCCAGCGCACGGAGGTTCGTGGTGACCATCCCGGGCACAGCGCCGTTGACCGGCCGGAAACCCGGCTCGACTCGGGCTGGACGGCTAGCTGGACTGCGGTCACGACTCGCCGACGCCTACGATCGAGCCCGGCCACGGATCCCCGACGGGACCCCGCTGCGTGAGGTCCTCCGGGAGGATCGCGAGGTCAACTACGGCTGGTACGCGCCCGGATTCCATGCCCTGGCGGTGCACCGTCTCGGCGCCTGGTCGACCAGTGACGCTGCCCCGTCCTGGGCCCGGACACCGGCCCGGGCGGCCTATCGAGCCGGTTACCTGTTCGTCAGGGGCGTGTACGGCATCGAAATCCCGCGCACCGTCACCGTCGGGCGCCGGGTGGAGGTGGGCCACCAAAGCGGCATCGTGGTCCACCCGCACGCAGTGCTGGGTGACGAGTGCATCCTGCGACAGGGTGTGACGCTCGGCGGCGCGACCGACAACCCGGTCAAGCTCCTCAAACAAGGCCCCAAGATCGGGTCCCGGGTGTCGCTGGGAGCCGGATGTGCGGTCATCGGCGGCGTCACCATCGGCGAGGGGGCCAGCATCGGGCCCAACGTCACGGTGATGACGAGCATCCCCGCCGGCGCCATGGTGTTGCCCGCACAGCCGCGCATTGTGCGTCGGGCGCCCTCCGCAGCGGTAGCTGAGGCGTCGCGGTGAGCGACCAGCTGCTGACCCAAGCCAGGGCCCTGCTGATGGACGGCGATCCTGTCGGGGCCTGGCGCCGCTTGGCCCGGCTCGCCACCGACACCCGCGACATCGCGACCTGGCTCGCGGCCGACCGGCTGCTCAGCCGGATGAGCCAGACCAGCACACAGGCGCCCTTTCTGGTGGTGGATGAGCCACCCGCCAGGGGCGCTCGCCGGCGGCTGCGGGTGGCCGTGCTGTCCAGCCACACCTCGGGGCAGCTGACCGCCGCCCTCCGGGTGGCCGCCGCCGCGCACGGCCTCGACCTGGTGACCGCGGAGTCGGGCTACCGCTCCTTCGAGCAGGACATCCTTGACCCCTCCAGCTGGCTGAGCACTTTCGCGCCTGATGTAGTGGTCCTGGTCGCCGACCAGCGCGAGGTCCGGCTCGCCGAGGTCGGTGAGGAACCCGCGGCGGAGTTGGCTGCGGAACTGCAGCGCTGGCGAGGGCTGTGGCAGCGGCTGCGCGAGCGCACCGGTTCGGTGGTGGTGCAGACGTCCTTCGTGCCCCCGGCCGTCGACTCGCTCGGCAATCACGGGGCCAGCCACCCGGCTGGCCGGCGTCACCAGTTGCGCCGGCTCAATCTGGAATTGGCAGTGCAGGCCCCGCCCGGCGTGCACCTCGTGGACGCGGAGATGGTCGCTTTCCGAACGGGCGCACCCGCATGGACCGACGAACGGTACTGGTATCTGTCCAAGCATGCGGTGGGGCTGGCCGCGCTGCCTGCGCTGGCTACGGCCGTCATGGACGTCGTTGCAGCGGCCATCGGCCTGGCCCGCAAGCTCGTCGTGGTCGATCTGGACAACACCCTGTGGGGCGGGGTCATCGGCGAGGACGGGCTTGCCGGCATCGTGCTGGGCGGTGGACCCGCCGGTGAGGCCTTCCAGGACCTCCAGGACTTTCTGATCGCCCTCAAGACCCGCGGCCTCGTCCTGGCGGTGTGCTCCAAGAACAACCCGGATGAGGCGCGCTTGCCGTTCGAGGCGCATCCGGACATGCGTCTGACGCTGGCCGACTTCGTCGCTTTCGAGGCATCCTGGGATCCCAAACCCGAGGTGATCGCACGCCTGGCCGCCTCGTTGGATCTGGGGCTGGAATCGGTGGTGTTCGTGGATGACAACCCCGCCGAACGGGAGGCGGTCCGGGTGGCGCTGCCGCAGGTGGGGGTCGTGGAGTTACCTGACGACCCGCAGCTGTTCCGGGCTGCGCTGGCCGACTTCCCGGGTCTGCAGACCGTCGGCATCACCGCTGAGGACAGCCGTCGCACCCAGGCGTACCGGGCGCGGGGTCAGGCGCGAGAGGCCGCGGGGCAGGCCGGTTCGCGCGAGGACTTCCTCGCGAGTCTGCAGATGCGCGGCACGATCGAACCGCTGCTTGACACCAACCTGGCCAGGGTGGTCCAACTGGTCGGCAAGACGAACCAATTCAATCTCACCGGGCGCCGGCACGGCACGGAGGCGGTGCAGCGCTTCGACGCGGACCACCGGTCCGTGGTGTGGGCGGTTCGACTGCGCGACCGGTTCGACGACCACGGCCTCGTCGGGGTGCTGATCGCCGTGCCCAACAAGGAGGACCCGGAGATCCTTGAGATCGACACCATGGTGCTCTCGTGTCGGGTTCTAGGGCGGACCGCGGAGTTCAGCCTGCTCGCGGCTCTCCGGCAGTGGGCCCTGGACCGGGGCTTCCGTGAGATCGTCGGCCATTTCGTCCCGTCGGGGCGCAACGCCCCCGCTGCCGGTGCACTGTCCGAGGCGGGGTTTCAGCGGACTTCCCACCCCGAATGGGCGGGGGCGGGGAGCTCCGGGGGCCCGGACCAGTCGCTGGGCGCGCCTGCGCCGGCTGAGGTCTGGCGGCTGTCGCTGGATGATGCGAGCGTTCGCGACCCCGGCTTCGTCCGGCTCGACGTGCTGCAACTGCACACCTGACCGAGAGGCGGCATTGAAGCGTTATGACAAACACGCGCGACCGGATTCAGGAGATCCTGCGCGACGTCCTGGACCTGCCCGACCTGGTGGTGTCCGACCGAACGGTGGCCTCCGAGGTCCCCGGCTGGGACAGCCTGGCGCACGTCAGTCTCATGTTCAGCATCGAGGCCGAGTTCGCTATCGCGTTCAGCGATGTGGAACTGGCTGGGTTCGCTGACGTGGGGGAGCTGGTCGCGGTCGTCGACCGGAAGGTGGACCACGGAGGGTAGTGGCCTAGGGACTCCACATTCTTGACCAGCACGTGATCCTCGACCTCGTGCTGCTCTCGAAACTCGACGTCCGGTCATCCTTCTCTCTGCGTCGGCAAACAGCTGTCGCCCCGCTCGACCAGCGGTGTCAGTCGTAGCGTTGTCAGTCGTTGGGGAGGGCGGCGAAGGCCCGCTTGGTGTCGCGGTACCACCCCATCGACTTCTTGGGGTGCCGCCAGCGGCTCTTCATGGCGTCGCGAGCCTCCTGGTGGGTCGCGTCGCCGGCTTTCTCCGCCTCCTTGAGGTGGCGGTCTTGGGCGTTGATGACGTCGTCGGCCCTCTCGCCGTGGTGCTCGAGATCGCAGGGCCCTCCGAGGGACCGGCAGCTCATGGTCTTCATGGTCATCTCCTTTCTGTTGGGGTGTCCTGATGTGCTGACGATCGGAACGATCAGGATGTGACCGGGGTCAGCCGCGCGGCTGACCGCCGTCGCGGCGCACGACTCGCGAGAGCATGTCGGGCGCGGCGCGGAAGGTGATGGCGCGCACGAGGCCCTCGTGGACAGTGAAGTCGAAGACGACCATGGCCGCGCCGAGATGGAACCAGGCGGCACCGGGCCGGTCACCGACGAAGACCGGAAGTGCGGCCTTGGCGCTGCCGTTGAAGAACGTCGCGACCTTGCAGCGGCCCTGGATCTGCCGCGGCGTGCCGACCAGGACCGCGGCATCGTCAGCGGTCACTGCGGCGTCGGATGCGAGCAGACGTAGCAACCGTCCGAAGTCACCGTTCTTGGCCGCGGCCATGAAGGCGTCGACCACGTCCCAGTCGGCTGGCCGGTCCTCGGGATGGGGCTGGGTGACCTTGGCCCTTGCCCGCGAGGCCAACGGTCGTTCGGCCTCGAACATGTCCGTCTGGTCCACGGCCTCAACCCTCCCGCGTCTGCTGGTCACCCCACTGACGCGCGAGCCGGCCCGAGTGTGACCACGCTGTGCGCACGCGCCCGGGGCACCACCTGACCAGGCCGCAGACCGCAGCATCTCGCGGGGTCCCTGGTGAAGGCTCGGTGAGGGGTCCTGGCGGCCCGACGGTCTCAGCGTTCTTCGCGGGGTTTCCATTCGGTGAGCGGGTTGCCCGTGTACACCTGGCGTGGGCGGTAGATCCGCGACTTCGGGTCGTCGTGGATTTCCTTCCAGTTGGCGATCCACCCGGGCATCCGACCGATGGCGAACATGACGGTGAACATGTTCAACGGGATCCCCATGGCCCGCAGAATGATGCCACTGTAGAAGTCGACGTTGGGGTAGAGCTTGCGCTCGATGAAGTACGGGTCACTCAGGGCGGCCTCCTCCAGTTCCTGCGCGATCTCCAGCAGCGGGTCGTCGATGTTCATGTGCGCCAGCATTTCGTCGCCGGCCTTCTTGAGGATCTTGGACCTCGGGTCGAAGTTGCGGTACACGCGGTGACCGAAGCCCATGAGCCGCATCTTGGAGTCCTTGTCCTTGACCTTGGCGACGTACTCCGCCACGGTCATGCCGGAATTCTTGATGCGTTCCAGCATCTCGATGACCGCGACGTTGGCGCCGCCGTGCAGCGGGCCCCATAGCGCGCAGACCCCGGCCGAGCAGCTCGCGAACATGTTCGCCTGACTTGAGGCGACCATCCGGACGGTACTGGTGGAGCAGTTCTGTTCGTGATCGGCGTGCAGTACCAGGAACAGGTTGAGCGCACGGGCGGCTTCGGCGGAGGGGAGGTGTTCGCGATGCGGCACCGAGAACATCATGTGCAGGAAGTTCTCGCAGTACTTGTAGTCGTACCGGGGGTAGTTGATCGGCTCTCCGACGGACGATTTGTAGGCGGCCGCAGCAATGGTGCGGACCTTCGACATCAGCCGCGCCGCCGCCTCTTCCATCTCGGTTTCGTCGTCGATGTCCATGAACTTCCGCTCGTGCACCGAGAGGGCGTTGATCATGGCTGACAAGATCGCCATCGGATTGGCGTTCGGCGGGAATCCCTCGAAGTGCTTGCGCATGCTCTGATGCATCATCGAGTTCTCGGTCAGCAGTTCGCTGAAGCGCTCCCGGTCCTGCACGGTCGGCAGGTGCCCGAAGATGACCAGCCAGGCGGTCTCGACGAACGAACTCCGGTCAGCGAGATCCTCGATCGGAATCCCCCGGTACCGCAGGATGCCCGCGTCGCCGTCGATGTAGGTGATGTCCGACGTGCACGAACCCGTGTTTCCGTACCCGTCGTCCAGCGTGATGTAGCCGGTCTTGTCGCGCAGCTTGCTGATGTCGATGGCCAGTTCGTGCTCGGTCCCCTTGACCACGGGCATCTCGTAGGAGGTCCCATCCAACTCGATGCGGCACGTGTGGGTCATGGCGCGGCTCCCTTCGCCGGTCAGCGGCACCGGACCGGATGACCACGACAGCGTCATGGCCGCTCGTCGCGGCGCGACGACATCGTTGTGAGACCGAACTGGTCCTTGCTCGCATCCTAACCGGCGGGTGTCGAGCACCGGGGGGAGGCGTGCGCCCGTTTACCACCCGCGCGGATGCCCCGCTCACCCGGGCCACGCGGCCGCGACGTCCCTGTGACCAGCCCCTTCGCTCGTGTGGGGGGTCGGGGTCCCGAGCGGCGCCGGAGCAACGCCCACGAGCCGGGACGGTGTCGACGCGGCCCATCTCGGCCGGTCCCAACGCAGCTGACCAGAAGCGGCCGGGCAGACCCGGCTGCGCATCGACAACGCATGGCACTGGGCCGCAGCACTCGCCACCGGCATACCAACGCACCGTATTCGGCTAACCAGCGCGTCCCCGTCCACACCAGTCACGCACCCCAGAACACCACCACGAAGAAGCCGCGTGAGAGAGGCAGGCTTGGCTACCTGGAGGATGGCCAGGCCCCGGTCAGGCCGCTGAGATCAACTAATTTGCTCTGCGGGGGTGTCTTGCCGGCCGACGGCGTCACTCACCATGCCGCCACCACCACGGCCAACATCTAGGCTCGCGGAACGGGCGATTACCCTGACCTCGTGCCGACCTACGAGTTCCGGTGCCGCGCCTGCGGCACCACCTTTGCAATCCAGCGCCCGATGAGCGCCAGCGACGAGCCCGCTCCGTGTCCGACCGGCCACGACGATACGGTCAGGCTGTTGACCACCCTCGGCCTGAGCGGCTCCACGGCTCAGCCGACGACCCCGGTCGGTGGGAGTGGCTGCTGCGGCGGCGGCTGTGGCTGCGGGTGACTGCCGGTGCACCTGGCATGACGACACGGCGCATGGCTGGTAGGCGTCGAACCGCCGGATCTCACCCGACGTGACGACCTCGGGTAGACCGCGACCGAAAGTCCTCCGGCGACGTACGACACCCGGCCATCGCCGACGCAACGGTCTTGACAAGGTAGGCCGCCAGGCGGGTGCCCGCCGACTGCCGGGTTCGGCCGGCAGTCCGTCGCCATCGCGGTGCGCAACCACACCTCGGAACGGGTGTTCGTGGACCGCGCGCGGTCAGGTCGCCAAGTCTCCGGAGACGGTCGGGACCAGGGGGACCTCGTCGATCCCCAGCACGCGCAACCCATTGTGCCAGCACACCTGCTGGACCCAGTCGGTGCCGAGGTCCAGCCGCTCCAGGACCTCCAGCTGGTGCAGGTAGTCACCGGGAGTGCTGGGGTAGTCGGTGCCCAGCAGGATGCGGTCTGCCTGCCCGGCCAGCCGGGTCAATGCGGTCCGGGGGAACGGGGCCATCCGTTCGACGAAATCGGTGAACACCACCGCGGTGTCGAGGCATACCCCTGGGAACTCCTCAGCAAGGTCCAGGAAAGCCTCGTAGTCGGGCATCCCCATGTGCGCCACGATGAGCCGCAGCTGCGGGTGCCTCCGCAGTACGGCCCGGATGGGGGCCAGCCCGGTGTGACGTCCCGGGGCCGGGCCGCTGCCGCAGTGAATGACGACCGGCGCACCGGCCTCGGCCAACACCCCCCAGGCGTCGTCCAGGGTGTCGTCGGTCGGGTCGAATCCACCCACCTGGACGTGGCATTTGAACACCTGCGCTCCGCGGCGGACGGCGGCGGCGACGTGATCGCCGGCACCGGGTTCGGCGAAGAACGTCGCCGACGGGACGCAGCCGGGGGTGGCGACCGCGAAGCCGAGAGTCCAGTCGCTGAGCCAGGCGGCCATCCCGGGCCGGTGCGGGTAGGCCAGCGCGGTGAACACGCGCACACCGAAGTCTCTCAGTAGCCGCAGCCTGGTGGTCTGGTCGAAGCGGTAGGCGGCCGGCCAGGCCTGGCCGACCAGGGGTCCGGCGGCGTCGAAGTACTCCCACACCTTTTGTTGCACCCGGTCCGGCATGAAGTGGGTGTGCACGTCGACGAGGCCCGGCAGGTCGTGTCGCTTCCGGAACGCGGCGATCCCGGCCGCCTCGCCCCCGGCGCTCGTCGGGTCCGCCGAGGCAAAGGTCATGTCCGCGAGAATAGGGGGGTCGGTCAGGGCGCGTCGGCGCGGGAGTGGGCCAGGGCGGTCAGCCAGACGGCTCGGTTCTGCCCGCTGTCGGTCCAGGCCACGTGGGCCTGCCCAGAGGCGACGTCGGCCTTGAGGCTGGCGCAGTCGTCACCAGCCCCCACCCGGCCGCCAGTCGGTTTCCCGAACCGGCGGTGGTGAAGTCCCCGTCGAACGCGGGAACTGCAGGGCCCGAGCCAGCAGGGAGCGGGACTGGTCTCGGGTCAGGGCGTCCAGGTATGTACAGGTCACCTGATACACGGTGGCGTCGGAGGCCGTGGCCCCGTGGCCCCCCACGCGAGGTACCCCCGTGATTGTGGTGGATCCGCCCGACCAGCCCGCGGATCTCCTCCCGGGTGAGCGGTTCAGCCGGTCAGAGATGAGGCATCTCGGCGCCGGCTTGGCCGGTCCCGGTGATCGCGGCCGACCCGATGATCCAGGTGCGGGCGGTGTCCAGCCCCGCGACCGTACCCGTGAATACGGCCCGGGCTCGGTGTCGGGTGGGGTGATGACCTCAGGGATGTCGTCTTCGTGCGGCTTCGCCTCGCGTCCGGGCATTGCGGCTTCGACTGGCGGCTGCCGAATGAGAGGGAAGGGACGCTTGGTTCGGCCGGTCAGGCCGCCGAGACGGCTCCACGGGCCAGCAACTGTCCTACCAGCTCCCGGTCGGTTTGCAGGATGTGCACCCTCAGCCAGTCACTGAGGAACAGCAGCAGGTCCTCGGACACGTCCGACCTGCCAGCATCAAACCTGGACTGGAAGTCGATCACCCGCGCGGTGAGATCGGCGTGCTCGCGGCGGTGGTCGTCGGTGTCGGTCAGGCCGTACCGCGCCATCAGCCGCTCCTCGAAGCCGAAGTGCAGCTTGGTGTAGCGGGCCAACTCTCCCAGGATCGCACCGAGCAGCTCCCGGCCACGTCCCTCCCGCTGGGCCTCCGCCAGCGCGTTGCACAACCGCACCAGCCGCTGGTGCTGGACGTCGATGTCCCCGTATCCGACCTGTAGCGCAGGCCCCCAGGTCATCAGTGGCATCCATGCCTCCTGTTGTGCCTCGCCGCGCAAGCGCGACGAAATCCCGGGACGGCGGCAGTCTGGCGCCGTCCAGGTCACGGCGGAGGGGCTCGTGGCGAACCCCTCCGCGGGTGACCCCGAGGCCTCGTTCCCCCGAAGTGGCGTACGAGGCTCTCGCTTACGTCATCGACCGGAACCGCTCAGCATTGAGCTGTTGACGCGGTTGGGTCGCGAGCTCCGGACTTGGGTCGCGACCCGGGTGATGGCTGAGCTATGCCTGGGTGCTGTCGCACCAGCCGTCGTCGGCTGTCGCCGCCCGACTTTGCGAGCGCAGGCGGACCGCCCCCCTCGCCCAGGCCACGCGGGTCACCGGGCCTGCGGATCGGGCTGGTGGAGGCCGAACGTGTTGCCTTCAGTGTCCTGGTAGTACCCCTGCCAGGCCATTCCCGGCAGGGCATGCTTGGGCAACGTCACCACCCCACCCGCCGCGACGATGCGCCGCTCGCACTCCTCGTAATCCGCGATCCCGACGGTGCACACGAACGCGTTGCTGCCGCCCCCGGCAGACGGGATGGGACCCGGCCTGGGCATCAGGCCGCCATTGATGCCCAAGCTGTCCTCGGGTCCTGTGACCACTCCCCAGTAAGGGGACCCGGTGAACGCGCTGTAGTCCTCGTAGGACCAGTCGAAGACAGCTGCGTAGAACGCCTTGGCCCGTTCGACGTCATCTGCCTGGATCTCGAAATGCACGACGCGTGACATGTTCGCCTCCTGATGTCGTCTGGGTGGCTGTCATCCTGCACCATCTCCCCGACAACCCCGCCAGCTGCGCAGACTCCCCAAGGCGCTCGGCCGGCCCGGAGGCCGGGGGGGAGCCGAGGTCGGTCAAGCCCGTTGCGCCCGGTGAGCCGCAGCCGACCCACCCGGCTTACACCCTGGGCTGGACGGCGAACCAGCCGTCGAGGCGCACTCCGACGGCTTCTGCGGTGATGGCAATGCCGAAGTCCTCACCTATTCAGGCGAATTGGCGGAAAAGGGTGATTGGCTGATTCTTGGTGAACTTTACGTTACCTTTAAGCAAGCGTGACTAAGTGATGACGTTTCAATGGGGGCTAAGACATGTCAGTAACGGCGTCCCGGGGGGGACCCCAGCAACTCGACGGAGTAGGTGCGGATGCACCCTTGTTGGTGATTTCGCCGCACCTGGACGATGCGGCGCTTTCTACGCACGCACTGCTGGACCGCACCGAGCCTGCCGACGTCATGACGGTTTTCACCGCCGGTCCTCGGCGCACGCTGTGGACCCGGTGGGACCTGCTGTCCGGGTTCGCCGATTCCGACGAGGCGGCGTCGGCACGCCTGGAGGAAGAGCATCGCGCGTTCTCCGACTCGCCGCACCGACTGCACCACCTCGGCTTGATGGACCGCCAGTACCGGGGCCACCCTGCCGGGGCCACGGAAGAAACGGCGCTGGTCGACTGGGTCCGGGCCTGGGTGGACGGGCACGACGGAGTCGCTGTCGTCGCCATTCCGGCAATTGCCGGCACCCTCCCACGCCCGGCGTCGTCGGGTCAGGAGGAGTCGCCGGCGGGAGCGGTTGAGTTGACCGCGAACGGGCCGAGCGGACTTCCCATGCTGCCCCGGCCATTGCGCCTTGCTGCGGCGCGCGTCGTGTGGATGATGCTGGACGCGGCCCTTCGGATTCGCTCCGCGTGGCCGTTCACCCGGCCCGCCGGGCGCACCGCATCGTCCAGGCGCAAGGGGCGACAGCGTTGGCCGGCGATCCCGAAGCTTCGCCAACCTCCGGTATCTCATGAAGATCACCGGTTCGTTCGCGACACCGTGTGGAAAGCGCTCCAGGATTTCCACGGCGTAACCGTCGTGTTCTACGAGGAGTTGCCGTATTCGTGGAGTCTAGGCGCGGATTCCGAGGTGCGGCGTATTTCGGAATCGTCGTCAGTTCACATCGATGAGAAGCGTATTCGGGTCGACCGCGTCGCCAAGAGCCGGCGGGTAGGTGCTTACCGGAGTCAAATGCCGGTGTTGTTCTCACCGCACGGGCCGCTGAACCGTCCGAGCGGTCTGCCGGCCGAGGAACGCTACTGGGTGGCCCGGTTCGCACCAGCGGTGCAGGTGACCCCGGTGTCGTCGACTGCCTCCAGCGCCTCGCAGGCCCAGCAGGTCCCGGCGCGCGCGCCACGCCCGGGTCGCACCCGCACCCTGAATCGGGTCTCGGCCTGACAGTTCGCTCGGGCGGCACGAGCATCCCGACCGCCCGGGTCGCTCGGCAAGCCCACTCGGTGATGGGGTATCCCGTCGTCTGTGCCTAGCGGTAAGGTGACCGGCCAGTGGCCTCACCGGTGCCCGTATGTGATGGGGGTCACGGCAGGAGCAACCGATCGGAGGGCTGAGATGACCACGCGACACAACCCCTGGCCGGCGGGGACTCCGTGCTGGGTCGACATCATGGTGGGCGATCTGAAGCGCAGCCAGCGCTTCTACGCCGAGGTGTTGGGCTGGTCCTTCGACGATGGTGATCCCGCCTTGGGTGGCTACACCAACGCCCGGGTCGGGGACCTGGTGGTGGCCGGGATGAGTCCGACGATGCCGGGGATGCAGGACGCCCCCCATGTGTGGACCGTCTACCTGGCCACGAACGATGTCACCGCGACCGATCATGCCGCACGCGAGGCCGGCGCCAGGGTGCTCGCAGCGCCCATGGCTATCGGCACAATGGGCTCGATGGCCGTGTGGACCGACCCGTCGGAGGCCGCTTTCGGCGCGTGGCAAGCTGGCTTGCACACCGGGTATCAGCTGTCCAACCAGCCCGGGGCGGTCACCTGGTGCGATTTGACCACGCCGGACGCGCACGGGGCACGCGACTTCTACGCCCGGGTGTTCGGCTATCAGTACCAGGACATCGGGCCACAGCCGGGTGACTATGCCATGTTCACGGTGCCCGGCGAGGATCGCCCGGCGGGCGGCATCGGTGTCACGCCCGCGGATTACCCTGACAGCGTGCCGGGTTGGGCGGTGTGTTTCGAGGTCGCCGACGCCGACGCCGCGCAGGCCCGAATCGTGGCAGCTGGAGGGGGAGTTGTGCGTCCCGCGCACGACTCCGACTATGGCCGCCTCGTCGCGGCCTACGGCCCGGACCGCGAGCCTTTCGCGCTGATGACCTCCGACCCGGGCCAGCAGATGTAGCGAGGGTCGGCTCCGGCCAGAGCCGATGAGAACTGCCCGCCCTGCTCCTGGGCAGCCGCCTCGGCCTCAGCCGTGCGTCAGCCGACGACGGTCAATGAGCTTGGCGGCGGCAATGACCAGAACAACCCCAGGCAGGTGACGGCCTCGGGCGCAGGTGGCAGTGTCATCAGGCTCTGCTCAGGCCAGAACGTCACCCAGCCGGGCCAGCTGCAGCACCGACCAGGGGCTGAAGACCGCCGGGGCCGCGCCGGCGGCGGCGCATAGACCGGCCCACTCAACCCACGCGTAGTCGGCCACCTCGGTCGGATCGGGCCGGACCGCCTCCGGGTCGGCGAGTTGTCCGACGTAGACCGGGCACACTTCGTTCTCGACGATCCCACTGGCGTCAACGGCCCGGTAGCGGAAACCGGGCAGGACGCATCGAACCTCGACGGCCTCGGCCCCGAGCTCCTCCCGGACCCGGCGGACCAGCGCGTCCGTAGTGTCCTCGCCCGGGCGCGGATGCCCACAGCACGCGTTCGACCACACTCCCGGCCAGGTTCCTTTACTCAACGCCCGGCGCGAGATCAGGGTGCGTCCGTCCGGCTGCAGCACGTGGAACGAGAAGGCCAGATGCAGCGGGGTCTGGTCGGAGTGGACCGTCAGGCGGGGGGCGGTCCCGATCGGCTGGGCGGCGTCGTCGAGAAGTACCACAAGGTCGGGGCCATCGGACATGCAGGGAACCCTTCGGTCGGGCACGGCTCTGGTGCCGGGCGGGCATCGGCTGTCAGCTCATCTTATGTCTGTCTTTGACAGGTTGCATGTGCTGGTTTGGCGTTTCAGTTCGTCGACACAACATCCGGGCGGATGGGGCTACAGATGGGCCTCCATGGAGTCGTCCTCGCGCCTATGGCCATGGCCTCGGACAGCGTCTGGGCGCTGGCTGCCGGTCGGTCCAGGACCTGGTTCGCGCGTAGTCCCGCTCGACTGGACCCACTGGGTGCGACCGGCGGCGCCTGGACGGGCGAACGGCCGGGGCACGGCGCCGTAGGCGAGCGTGCTCAGCGGAACACGGTGGGTAGCCAGGGACGCCGCACGGTGGCCCAGTCCAGCCCGCCCTTGAAGCGTTGTCGGGAGTCGTCGGTCAGCTGGCGCATTCGTCTCCCGCGCAACCGATAGATCCAGATCTCCGACCAGGCATCCTCCAAGCCCCGGGCGAAGGCTATGGACGCGCCGTCGGGCGAGAACACGGCGCCGTGATCGGATAGCTCGGGTTCGACGGCCGGTCCGGGCAGCGTCGTCAGGGTCGCGGAGGGCACGCTCCAATGGCCGACTCGGCTGGGCTGCCCGGCCTGCCAGGTGGTCAGCGCCAGCCGAGCGGCGTCGGGGGACCAGTCCGGGGCAGCCGCGTGCAACCCGGGCGGGGTGACCATGGTGAGCCCGGACCGGGCGATCGGCGTGCCACTAGGCGCTCGCGCGGCCCCGATTGCGGCAGCAGGGACGACGGCGATGCCGGACCGGTCCGCCGCAGGCTCGGACACGGCGAGGGCCAGGCCGCCGCTGGGATGCCAGGACAGCCCGGTGACGTCCACGCCCACGCCCAGGTCGGTGAGTCGAGTGACCGCCAAGGTGCTACGGCTCACGCAGAACGCCTCGTCATGCGCCTCGTCCGTGCCGGCGGCGACGGTGTCGAGGAACAACAGCGTGTTGGAGTTCAACCAGCACGGCGAATGCCCATCGACGAGTGCCTGCACGACCACACCCGCGGAGCGGGAGATCAGGTACAGAGTCGCGGTGGGATCGGAGGTGCTGGCGGCGTGAATGGCCAGCCGTGAGCCGTCCGGGGACCAGGCCGGGTCCCGGTCGCTGCGCATGACCGGCAGGTCTCGGTGATCGGTGATCCGGCGGACGGCGCCGGAGGCTGGGGAGACCTCGAAGATGTCCTCCTGGCTGGTCGTCTCACCCTCGTATCCGGTGATTGAGTAGCCAAAGAAAGCGATGGCGGAGGGCCTGGCAACAAGGCCGGGCATGTCCAGCAGGGCGGGCAGGTCGGGCAACTTCGACGGCAGCGCACCTGTCGCAGGCAGGGGCCACAGGTCGGGCAGCCGCCCATAGACCCGCTGCAGCACCGCAGGTAGTCGAATCATCCGGATCGCACCTCCACGGGGAAATCTCCACGCTACCGTCGCAATTGGTGCATGCGGCCGGTGCGGTGGCGGGAAATCGGGGGCTCTGGACGGCGGGCACCCGAACTCACCGGGCCGGCGGCGCTTTCCGCCGAGGCCGACTCGGAGCCGGTCTGCAGTCGGCGGTCGCCGCCCGAGGCCTTCCGCCGTTTGCACCGCGACGGTCGCGTCAAGGGCGACTGGGACCATGATGGCCCCCATGGCTCGACGGATCATCCTGGACTGCGACCCCGGGCACGATGACGCGGTCGCACTCGTGCTCGCGCATGGAAGCCCGGCGCTGGACCTGCTCGCCGTCACGACGGTGGGTGGCAATCAGACCCTGGACAAGGTCACCCACAACGCCCTGAGCGTCGCGACCGTCCTGGGCCTGAACGGCGTGCCAGTCGCCGCGGGATGTGACCGCCCCCTGGTCCAGCCGCTGCGGACCGCCGAGCACGTGCACGGTTCATCGGGCCTGGACGGGGTCGACCTGCCTCCGGCCAGCGTGCAGCCGGACCCCCGGCACGCGGTCGACCTCATCGTCGAACTGGTCATGTCCCACGATCCAGGCACCATCACGCTCATCCCGACCGGGCCCCTGACCAACATCGCGATGGCGGTGCGGCGCGAGCCCAGGATCGTCGGCCGGGTTGCGGAGGTGGTGCTGATGGGCGGTGGCCGTGCCACCGGCAACGCCACCGCAGTCGCCGAGTTCAACATCTGGACCGACCCCGAGGCGGCCCACATCGTGTTCGGCGAATCCTGGCGGGTCGTCATGATCGGGCTGGATCTCACCCACCAGGCGCTGGCCACTCCGGAGGTGCTGACTCGGCTGGCCGCCATCGAGACCGGTTCCGGGCGCCTGGTCGAGCAGGCCCTGACCGCCCTGGGGCGTGCCTACCGCGCCAACCGGGGATTCCCGCACCCACCGGTCCACGACGCCTGCGCCGTGGGCTACGTCATCGACCCCGGACTGGTCACGACCCGCCGGGCCAGGGTCGAGGTGGAACTAACCGGCCGTCACACCCGCGGAATGACCGTGGTCGACACGCGGCCGGACGCGCCGAACCCAGGGACCACCCTGGTGGCCACCCAGCTGGACCGTCAACGGTTCTGGGACGTCGTGATCGAGACCGTCCGGCGCTGCGGCTGATCTCGCCTGGGGTGGCCTCAGTGTTCGTGGACCAGGACGCCCCGGACGTTCTGGCGGAGTGCAGGTCGTCGGGGTTGCCCCGAGCCAACGACACCAGCTATGGGCCAGCAGCAGCCCCGTGGACCGAGCGCCTTAAGCCGGGCACACCGCCCGGCTTAAGGCGGGCCGGTTGTAGGTCATCCAGTAGCACGCCTTCTCCAACGGCCTGCCGTTCGGCGGGCACCGGTCGACAGCCTGGGGCCGGCAGTTGGGCGCCGGCCCGGCGCACGACACGGTCAATCGGTCCCGATGCGGCACGTGCCGTCCCGACGAGGAATATACCCCGGGGGGTATATGTTGGACGTGGCGCACCGCCAAGCCGTCAGAAGAGTGATCAACACGAAGGAGCTTTCATGTGCAGCCCAGCCCGATGCCCCCAATGCGGAGGGGCCACCTGGACCGGATGCGGCATGCACGTGGACCGGGTCATGGCCAACGTCCAACCGCAAGACCGTTGCGCCTGCTCTGCCACGCCGGTCCGACCGGCCGCCTGGTACCCGCGTAGCCCGATGCGGTCCGCCCGCTGACTGAGGCTGACCCGCTGCCGCGCTGCACCCGGGCGGCGGCTTTGGGCATCGCACACCTGCGGATGCGTTGTCGGCCCGGCTGTAGACAGTAGCGTTGCTGATGTCGACGACGGGCCACGGCTCGTCAGGGGTCCAGGGCAGGAGGACGCCGTGTACTACACCCAGTCGCTGCACCGTGCCGTGCAGCAGCGGCCCAACGCTGCGGCGAGCGTGTTCAACGGTCGACGCAGGACGTTCGCGCAGTTCGCCGACCGGGTCGCCCGCCTGGCTGGAGCCCTGCAGTCGCTCGGCATGCGCCATGGCGACCGGGTGGCGATGCTGGGACTGAACTCTGACCGATACATGGAGTACACCTTTGCCGTGCCGTGGGGTGGCGGTGCCCTCAACCCGGTGAACTTCCGCTGGCACGCCAACGAGATCGCGCACTCCCTCACCGACTCCGACACCCAGATCCTCCTGGTCGACGACCCGTTCACCGAGATATTCGGTGAGCTGACCGCACCCGGAACGCCCCTGCGAGTGGTCGTGTACGCGGGTGATGGCGCGGCCCCGGAAGGGATGCTGAGCTACGAGACGCTGATCGCCACCCACCAACCGGCTCACGACGCGCGCCGCAACGGCGACGACCTGCTCGGCTTGTTCTACACGGGAGGTACAACGGGCTTTCCCAAAGGGGTGATGCTCAGCCACGCCAATCTCCTCATCGATGCGCTGGCCATCAACGGCGAGGGTTTCCCCACCCCCGGCGGGACCTACTTACACCTGGCGCCGATGTTCCACCTAGCAGACCTGACCAACTCGACCATCGAGTGGCTGCAAGGCGCCACCCACGTCATGATGTCCGCCTTCAGCCCCCGCGCCCTGGTCGAGGTCATCGAGGCCGAGCGCGTCACCGACGTGCTGCTGGTCCCGACGATGCTGCAAATGGTGCTCGAGCACCCGGTGATGGCCGAGGGGCACGACCTGTCCAGCCTGCGAAAGATCATCTACGGGACCTCTCCGATCGCCGAGACCACGTTGGACCGGGCCCTGGCGGCCTTTCCCAACGCTCAGTTTTTCCAGGCCTACGGCATGACCGAGTTGGGGTCGATCGCCACCATGCTGCCGCCTCGCGACCACACCCCCGAGGGCCGAGTCGCCGGTCGGGTCCGCTCGGCCGGCCGGGCCACCTTCTGCTCCGAAGTCAAGATCGTGGACGAGGCGGGCAATGAGGTCCCGCGGGGGACGGTCGGTGAGGTGATCGTCTGCGGGCCGACCGTCATGCTCGGGTACTGGCACAAGCCCGGCAGTACCGCCGAAGCGATCCGCAACGGGTGGATGCACACCGGGGACGCCGGCTACATGGACGACGGCGGTTACGTCTTCATCGTCGACCGGATCAAGGACATGATCATCACCGGCGGCGAGAACGTGTACTCCGCTGAGGTGGAGAACGCGCTGGCCCAGCACCCGGCGGTGGCCGCCAGTGCGGTCATCGCCCTGCCCGACGAGCGCTGGGGCGAACGTGTCCACGCGGTGGTGGTGGCCCGCCCGGGGGTGGCGGTGGACGCGCAGACCCTGATCGAGCACTGCCAGGCCCGGCTGGCCAAGTACAAGTGCCCCCGGTCGGTCGACTTCATCGACGAGCTGCCGCTGTCCGGCGCCGGCAAGACCCTCAAGTCGGATCTGCGATCCAGATATCGGCAGTAGGAGTCGGGCGCCGGGTCGTGCTCGTCTGGTGAGCCGGGTATGTCGTTCGACGAACTCAACACCAGACAAGGCGGGCCCCCACGCGGGGGGTGGGGCGAGTTACCCTGGCGCCATGCTCCCTCAGGCAACATTCGCCGATCAGGTGGTCGTCGGTGTCGACGGCTCACCCAGCGCCGCGCACGCGGCGGAATGGGCCGCCGTCTGGGCCGCCCGCACCGGGCGAGACCTCGGCCTCGTCGCCGCCCTGGGGGTGATGCCGCGGGACCGGCCCGACGGCCAGGCCATCGCCACGGTGATGTACGACGCGTTCCGTAACAGCGTGGCAGACATGCTGGCTCAAACCGCCGGCGAACTGCGCAACCGCCATCCGGGACTGACCGTGAACACGACTGTGGTCTGGGGCGATGCGGCGATCGTCCTCGTCGAGGTGTCCCAGCACGCCGAGGTTCTGGTGCTCGGCACGCGGGGCCTGGGCGGGTGGCAGGGGTTGTTGATGGGAGGAGTGGCCGACAAGGTGGCCACTCACGCCCGCGGTCCCCTCGTCGTCGTCCCGCCGAACGTGCCGCTGTCCGGGGATGGCCCGGTAGTGCTGGGGGTGGACGACCCGGAGACCGGAAGCCCCCGGATCACCTTCGCCGTCCAGGCTGCTCAGGTGCTCGGCAAGCCGCTGGTGATGATCCACGCCTGGCAGCCCCCTGACATGTGGCGAGCAATCCGGCGCGTGTCCGGCAGCGGCGAGTGGGCCACCATCGAGGCCGACGCCCAGGACCGAATCAACCGGGCGACGGAGAAGGTGCGGGCACTTGACGCCGACCTCGAGTTGCTGCCCCGAGTGGTTTCAGCCAACCCGGTGGCCACGTTGGCGGATGCGTCCGGATCGGCCGAGCTCGTGGTTTTAGGCAG
This sequence comes from Dermatophilaceae bacterium, assembly GCA_035633615.1. Taxonomy (GTDB): domain Bacteria; phylum Actinomycetota; class Actinomycetes; order Actinomycetales; family Dermatophilaceae; genus JADJTI01. Next base: position 1,686 of record DASQEP010000079.1, on the reverse strand, counting down.
TCGCGGACGCGGCGGGTGGCAGGGCCTCCTGCTCGGCTCGACCAGCCGGGAGATGATCCAGCGCACCCATTGCCCGCTGGCCATCATCCGGGCCCGACCCGCTCCGGGCCAGGACAAGCCGGCGCCGCTGTAAGCACGCGTCGGCGTCCCCACGGTGGCGGACCAGACCTGGGTGACGGCGATGGCCGGACCTGCTCGGCGACCCCATCCGGGTGCGCCTGCTCAACGCCTTGTTGGAGTCTCGCGAGCTGTGCCCGTGCAACCTCGCCGCGGCCACTGAGTCGCAAGGCGGCACCGTCGTCGCAAGGCCCTGCGACTGTTGCGGTCACCGGGCCTGGTCACCGGACGTGGTCACCGGCCGGGCGCGGCGGGTGTCCCAGCCCACTCGCCACCGGACCGGTAGTCATTGTGGGCCTGCTCGGGCTGATGAATCTGCTGCCGCTGCGGTTCATGCACGCCGGGGCGAGCGAGATCCTCAACGTCAAGGGGGCCTACCTGCAGGTGCTCGCGGTCACTCTGGGATAGGCGGGTGTCGCCGTCGCTGATCCGCTGGGCGTGGCCACGGCCGGATTAGGGTCGGCTGTCATGAGCGTGGTGCTTCGCTGACGAGGGGGAGAGCCGATGGGCTCGGCGGTTGGCGGTGCGCTGGCGCCCATGCGATCGCGCCCGTCGAAGAAGCGGCTGGACGTGCAGGCTCTCCGTGCGCTCGCTATCGTGCTGGTGCTCGTCTACCACGCGTTCCCAACGGTGGTCCCGGGAGGGTTCGTCGGCGTGGACGTGTTCTTCGTCATCTCCGGCTTCCTGATCACATTGCTGCTGCTGAGAGAGCTTCAGAGCACGGGCCGAATCAACCTGTGGTCCTTCTACGCGCGCCGAGTCCGGCGGCTGATGCCTGCCGCACTGACCACGACGGTGGTCACGGTCGCGGTCGCGGCGCTGCTCGCCGGCCCCGTGAAGCTGATCGCCATCGTGAAGGATGCGATGTGGACCACGGCCTACCTAGCCAACCTGCGATTCGGGATGAGCCCGGACGGCTACTTCGTCGGCGATGAGAAGTCGCCGCTACTGCACTTCTGGTCCCTCGCCGTCGAGGAGCAGTTCTACCTCATCTGGCCGCTGCTGCTCATCTTGCTCGCTGCGGTGGCTGGAGCGCGGTGGAGGGGCTCTCTGCCTTTGTTGCTCGTCGTGATCCTTGCGGGCTCTCTGCTCGCCTCCGTGGTGCTCACCGGGTCGCAGTGGGGGCACGCGTACTTCTCGCTTGCTACGCGTGCATGGGAGCTGGCCATCGGTGCCGGGGTGGCTGTGGCGGTGTTCTCCGGGGTGAAGCTGCCGGTGCGGCACTGGGCGGCCGCCGTCGGCCTCCTCGCCGTCCTCTGGTCGGCGTTCGGCTATTCAGAGTCCACGGCATTCCCAGGAATCGCAGCTGTGGTACCCACGGTGGGGACTGCGCTCCTCGCGTGGGCGGGCGCGTCGGGCCCGGTGAGGTATGAGCGGGCGGTGGGCTGGCGCCCGATCCAGTTCCTCGGCGACGTCTCGTATTCGTTGTATCTGTGGCACTGGCCGGCGCTGATCCTGGGCCGTCTCGTGATCGGCGCCGGGTGGGTGCAAAGCGCGGCGCTGGTGCTGGTCTCCGTGCTGCTGGCGGCCGCGAGCTTCTACCTGTTGGAGAGGCGCGTGAGCGGCCTC
>DASQEP010000078.1:0-45072 GCA_035633615.1 Dermatophilaceae bacterium | reverse complement strand
CCTGGCCGGGCTGCTTGCCGTCGCCGCCGTCACCAACCCCGATCGGCGCGGCCGGTCCAACCCTCGCCAGGCCAAGCGGAGCCTGAGCTACCCCAGCAGGCCCGCCGACCCAGCCAGACGCCCCACCCCCCGCGGCCCTCTGACCCTCGTCATGCTCCCCATGACCCAGGACACACCCAAGGGTGGACCCTAAGCGGAAGGTATTGGGGTCGCCCCCTTGTCTTCGGGATTGTTGATCCACGCGGCGCCGGGCAATGATGGGGCTTGCGGACCAAGCGTTCGGGGTGTGTGACGTGAGCGGCGTTCAGGACGCAGCCGCGGCCCTGGTGGATGACGTGGGCCCGGCCGTAGTGGACGTCGGCAGGGGTGTGTAACCCGATCCCGCAGTGGCGGTGCTGCTCGTGGGCGTACCAGCGGAAGAACTGGTCGCATGAACCGCGGGCGCCCTCGATGCAGCCGAACAGGTAGGGGGAGTCGGGCCGGAAAGTCACGGTCTTGAACTGCCCCATGGAGTAGGGGTTGTCGTGGAGCGGTGCGCCGAAACGGGGACACACTCCCCAGAGCCTCCGGTCGTCAGGAGAGCGAGGCCACGGCTCGTTGGCACGCCACCTGGTATAACGCTATTCCGGCGGCCACCCCGACGTTGAGCGACTCCACCGCACTGGCCATCGGGATGGACACCACGACGTCGCAGGTCGCCCGGACCAGCCGGGACAGCCCCTTACCCTCGGACCCCACGACCAGGACCAACGGCTCGGTACCCAGGGCAAGCTGCGGCAACGGAACGTCCCCGTCGGCGTCCAGGCCGACGACGAAGAAACCCGCCCGTTGGAAATCCTCCAAGGCCCGGGTCAGGTTTGTGGCCTTCGCCACCGGGACTCGGGCCACCGTGCCGGCCGACGCCTTCCAGGTGCCGGCGGACACCTCCACCGAGCGCCGCTGTGGGATCAGGACACCGTGCCCACCGAAGGCGGCCACCGAGCGGATCACCGCCCCCAGGTTGCGCGGATCCGTCACCCCGTCCAATGCGACGACCAGGGGCACCCCCCGGGCGAGCGGGTCGTGCAGATCGATGGGGTCGGCGTACTCGAACGGGGCCAAGGTGGCCAGGATGCCCTGGTGTATCACCCCGCCGCTGAGCCGGTCCAGATCGGGCCGGGTCGTCTCCAGGATGGGGATGCCGGCGTCCTGCGCGGCGCGCAGGGCCGCGGTGATCCGGTCGTCGGCCTCCCCGCGAGGAGCCAGGTAGAGGGCGGTCGCGGGGACGCCAGCCGACAACGCCTCGGCCACCGCGTTCCGACCCACAACGACGTCACCACCGGGACGGGGGCGCCGTCGTCCGGCCGTTACGGTCGCAGCGGACCGGGCGGTCCCGGGCGCGCCGGTATTGCCCGCGCGCGCCCGCTGGCTCGTCGGAGGTAACGCTGCACCGGCGTCGCGATCGGCCCGCTTATGCGCCTTGTGATACTCCCGGTCCTCCGCTTTGGGGGTCGGCCCCCGGCCTTCCAGCCCCTTGCGTCGATGGCCCCCGGTGCCGACGCTGGGGCCCTTCCGGGACGTCTTGCGGGCCGCTCCGGGCCGTCGCGCGTTACCGGCCATGGGAGACGCTCATCATGTCGGAGCGCCGCCCCAGCGACCAGCGTGCCCCGCGAGCAGTGTCCTCGACCAGGACGCCGGCCGAGGCGAGGTCGTCACGGATGGAGTCGGCTGTGGCGAAGTCGCGTCCCTGCCGGGCGGCAGCCCGCGCCTCCAGGCGCTGCCGGACCAGGACGTCCAGGGCACGGTGGGCGCCGTCATCTCCGCCGGCAGGTCCGCGGGCGGCCCACGTCTCGTCGAGCGGGTTCACCCCCAGGACGGAGGTCATCTGGATCACCGCGGCCGCAGCCGCCCGGGCAGCCGGCTCGTCCCGGTCGTCCAGAGCGGTGTTGCCGACCCGAACCGTGTCGTGCACGACGGCCAACGCCCCCGACACGTTCAGGTCGTCGTCCATGGCCTCGACGAAGGCAGTCGGAAGCGGATCGGTGGGGCTCGCGCCGCCCGCCTCGTCGGCCGTGGCATCAGCCGTGGCATCACTGTCGCGGGCGGCGGCGGCGGCCTGCGGAAGGACACGGCGTAGGAAGCCCTCAATCCGCTCTACGGCCGCCCCCGCCTCGGCCAGGACACCCTGGTGGTACTCGATGGTGGAGCGGTAGTGCGAAGCGGACAGGTAGTAGCGCAACGCAAGCGGGGAGGCCAACTGGGTGATCTCGGCGACGGTCATGCCGTTGCCCAGTGACTTGCTCATCTTCTCCCCGGATGCCGTCAGCCAGGCGTTGTGAAGCCAATACCGGGCGAACCCGAGACCCGCCGCGTGGGACTGGGCCTGTTCGTTCTCATGGTGCGGAAAGCGCAGGTCGATGGCACCGCCGTGGATGTCGAAGGTGTCACCCAGGTACTTACGGGCCATGGCCGAGCACTCCAGGTGCCACCCCGGCCGGCCGGCGCCGTAGCGACTGGCCCAGCTCGCGGTCCCCGGTTCATCCGTCTTGTGTCCCTTCCATAGCGCAAAGTCGCGAGGATCGCGCTTGCCGCGTGGGTCGGCGTCCTGGGCCGCCTCCATGTCCTCGATCGACTGGCGCGTCAACGCCCCATAGCCCGGGAAGGACCGCACGTCGAAGTACACGTCACCGCTGCCATCCGGGGCGGGATAGGCGTGCCCCGCCGCCACCAACATGTCCATGAGCTGGAGCATCTCCGGGATGTGCCCGGTGGCTCGCGGTTCGTAGCTGGGCGGTAACACCCCTAGCGTCGCCAGCGCCTGGGAGGTCTCCAGCTCATGGCGGTAGCTCCACTCCCACCACGGCCGCCCGGCATCGGCCGCCCTGCGCAGGACCTTGTCATCGATGTCTGTCACATTGCGGATGAACGTGACGTCGTAACGGTGCCCGACCGTCAGCCAGCGCCTGAGGATGTCGAACGCGACCGCGAACCGCATGTGACCAAGGTGCGGGGTGCCCTGTGTGGTCAGCCCACAGATGTAAATGCCGACCTTACCCTCGACCAGCGGGGTGAACTCGCGCAGGGCGCGAGCGGCGGTGTCGTGCAGGCGCAGGCTCACTGCCCCAGGCTACCGGCCCAACTCACCTGCCCCAGTCGTCCGCGATGATCTCGGGGGGATGGCAGACCTCGAGGAGCCGACCCCAGATGAGGGTGGCGGGCTGGGCCACGAGGCGGACCGTGCGACCGTCGCCGATCGGCCGGACGAGGAATTGCCCGCGGTCCCCCGCGCTGAGGTGTGCCTCCGCCCCCCGCCAGTTCGGGCACGACACCGACCAGAGCACCCAGGGGTTGGACCAGATCGCGCACAGCGCGGCGTCAGCGCCGCGAGGAGCCGGTACCTCTGCGCTGCGAAGCCGAGCCTCGACGAGGTCGGCAGGCACGGCGACGTCCGTGTCCACGCTCCAGGCCGGGCCCAGGCCTACCCAGGCAGCCAGAACGAGGGGCAACGCCGAGCGTGAGACCAGCCCGACGTGGACCCGGTCGTCCGCCGGATGATCACGGACGTGCCACGGCCGACGCGTGGCCTCCTCGATCACCACCGCCTGGGTAACTCCGACCAGAACGCGGGCTCGACGCTCTCCCGCCGGGTCGGCGGCGGACAAGGTCCACGTCACCGGTGTCGCGCCGAGGTCCTTTCGCAGCCGCCGGCGGGCGGCGGTGACCTCGCCGCCGTTGCCCAGCCACCCCAGGTCGATCAGCGCCGCCCGGTCCGCCTGGCTGCTGTCCTGCGGCCTGGCCCGGCTCGCCTCGCTGGCGCCGGCCTTGGTCAGGCTACCGGCGACGGAGCCGAGAACACCGCTCACGACCCCCCGGCTGACCACCGCGCCAGTGGTCACCGTTTTAATCAGGTCCCACCAACTCGAATCTCCAGCCCCGCCCGAGCGGGCCAGGCTCTCCAACCGGACGCCGTGAACGGCCGCGACCCGATCCAGCGGAACGGACTCACCGAAGCTCATCGGGCCTCCGCCCATCGCACCGACGACACGATCCGGGCCACCGTTTCCTCCCACCGCAACAGGTCCTGCAGGAGGCAGTCGATGCTGAGCGTGATCATCACTCCCCCATCCAGGAAGATGTAGCGATCGTGAGCCACGACGGCTCCATCGACGATGAACGCTGTCTGGAACTGCCTGCCCTCCCCCCACCTGGGGTGCGGCCAGACGTCACAGCTGGCCACCAGGGCGCCCGGGCGATCCTGGCGCAAGCTGTCCAGCACCGCGCGGGACGCCGCCTCGATGCCGTCGAAGCCGAACAACTGGGCCCAGATCTCCACCCGAGGTCTGACCCCGTGGGCGTCCCGAGGACCGCCCAGGGCGATCCGACCGTCCCCGGACCCGTCGGCCCGTTGTACCCATCCGTCGGGCGTCGTGGCGTGAAGGCGGCTCACCCCGGTCCGAGCGGTGCCGTGGGTCATTGCGGGCTGCCCTCCTGTCCCGTCCCTTCGATCGCGGCGAAGCTCGTGGCGGGCGTTGCCGCCCAAGGATTTAGGTGCCGTCACGCACCCAGCGTGATACCGGCGGGCGCACCCTTTTTTCGGCTTTTTTCGCAGATTTCCGGCCTGTTACCGTGCCGAGCCGCGCCGCTCAGCGCAACTGCTGCGGGGCGCACCCCGATTCACAGCCCTGCCGGCGACCCCTGAGACATCAGCAGCGCGGTGGCAATCGCCGCGACTCCCTCTCCGCGTCCGGTCAAGCCGAGCCCATCAGTCGTTGTGCCGGAGATCGACACCGGGGCGCCGCACGCAAGGGACAGCGCCCGTTCGGCCTCCGCGCGACGGGTGCCGACGCGGGGCCGGTTGCCGATGACCTGGACGGCGATGTTGCAGATCCGGAAGCCAGCCTCTCCCACGATCCGACTGCATTCAGTCAACAGAGCCGCCCCGGATGCGCCAGCCCATTCGGGGCGATCGGTACCGACGTGGGCGCCGAGGTCACCCAGGCCGGCGGCGGTCAGGATCGCATCGCAGGCGGCGTGCGCGGCAACGTCCCCGTCCGAGTGCCCGGCAAGACCGGGTTCGCCCGGCCACATCAGTCCTGCCAGCCACAAAGCCCGGCCAGAGCCTGCCCCGGCGAAAGCATGCACATCCGTGCCGACACCGACGCGGGGCGCGGGCAGGTCGGGGGGCGCGGGTGGTACGGCGGTCACGGCCGCCCTCGGCGCAGCCACCATTCGGCGAGGTCAAGGTCCTCGGCGGTGGTCACCTTGAAGGCCCGGGGGTCACCGTCGACGACCACGACGGTGCCGCCGACCTCCTCCACGAGGGCGGCATCGTCGGTCATCTCGAGCCGGCCCGGGTGTGCGGCCCCGCCACGCTCGTGAGCATGCTGCAGCGTCTCCCGCAGGAACCCCTGCGGGGTCTGCACCGCGCGCAGGCTGGCACGGGCCGGGGTGGCGACCACGCGTCCGTGCTCATCAACCTGCTTGATGGTGTCGCGGACCGGAAGGCCCGGTACGACGGCGCCGTGACCGCGTCGGACAGCGGCCACGACTGCGGCGAACAGAGTAGGCGGGGTCAGCGCCCGGGCCGCATCGTGCACCAGCACGATGCCGACGTCCGCGGGCAGGGCAGCCAGGCCGTTGGCCACCGATTCGGCGCGAGTCGGGCCCCCGGACGCGACCGCGACGATGCCACTTGGTGCCTCAGCAAGGCCGGCGACCAGGGCCCGAGCGCGTGCCAGCTCGGTCGGGGGAGCCACGACCACGACGTGGGCTACCTCGGGGCAGGCCAACACGTTACCCAACGCGTGGCCGAGCAGGGGCAGGCCCGCAACTTCCACGAAGACCTTTGGCAGCGCCGACCCGAGCCGTCGACCAGCTCCGGCAGCAACGAGTACGACGCCGACGTTCAGGAGGCGAGCACCTCGTCGAGGATGGTCTCGGCCTTACCCTCGTCGGTCTTCTCGGCCAGTGCGAGCTCGGAGACCAGGATCTGGCGGGCCTTGGCGAGCATCCGCTTCTCTCCGGCGGACAGGCCTCGGTCCTTGTCGCGGCGCCACAGGTCACGAACCACCTCGGCGACCTTGATCACGTCTCCGGACGCAAGCTTCTCCAGATTGGCCTTGTAACGTCGGGACCAGTTGGTGGGTTCCTCGGTGTGGGCGGCGCGCAGCACCTGAAAGACGCGGTCCAGGCCTTCCTGTCCGACGACATCGCGGACACCGACGAGGTCGCAATTGTCGGCGGGGACTTCGATGGTCAGGTCCCCCTGGGCGACTTTTAAGACCAGATACAGCTTTTCCTCACCTTTGATGGTCCGTTTCCTGAGCTGCTCGATGAGTGCCGCTCCGTGATGCGGATATACGACCGTCTCGCCCACATTGAAGACCATAGGTGTGTATTCCCCTTTCGCGATCTCTATGGTACCACGCCAGCCGGAGACGCGTGAACCCGGCCTAGCGTATAACCGCTGGTCAGAGGACCGAATGACGAAAATTGGGCCCGTCGAGGTGTTGACAGCAGTGCGAGTGTCTGGCAGTCACGGCGGCCCAGCCGCCCGACCTTGGCTGGCGGCCCCCGGGGCGCCCGTCATGTCGGGGTTGCTCCGGGTCACGCTCGACATGACCCGGCAGCCGGACGCTCACGGCGGGACCCGGTTATTACCGCCTGCCTCGGCAGGCAAGGCCGAAAGGCCGCCCCGGATGCGCACCTCACGACCGGGTGTGCGACCCCACTCCTGCCCACCATCCGCCCCGCCGCGGAGGTAGGCTGACCAGCGTGACCCCACGCTCGCGCCGTGCCGCTCAGCAGCCCACCCGCCGTCGGTCGACGGTCCTCACCTCGGCGCTCGCGCTGACCGCGGCAGTGACCCTGTCGGGCTGTCAAGGGACCTCCCCGCTGCAGACCCAGAAGGACTATGAACCCTCCGACGGGGTCTCGGCCACGGTGGGCCCGGTCAAGCTGCGCAACATCCTGGTCGTCTCGGGGAAGGCCACCGGGCCGGGGACCCTGGTCGCCTGGGCGGACAACCCCTCGACCGCGCCGGTCACCCTCACTTTCACGGCCGGTCAGAACAAACCCATCAACCTGCTCGTGCCGGCCGGCGGAACCGCGTCGCTCAGCGGCCAACCGGACCGACTCGCGGCCCTGTCGTCGGTGACCAACCCGCCCGGCGGGCTGACCCCCATCACCATCTCAACGGGCTCGGCAGGGTCAGTCCCGGTCGAGGTGCCGGTCCTCTACCCGTACGAGAACTCCCCGTACCGCACCCTGGCCCCCGCTGGGTACACCCCGGCACCGAAACCCGCCGCGAGCACCGCGCCAGCGGTGGAGAGCTAGGCACCGCTCCTTCCTCGGGCTGTCGGCATGCCCAACCCGGTGCAGGAGATGGGGCGCGAACTGGTCGCCTTCGCACAAGCGGCGCTGGTCCGACCGGTCCCGAGCAACCACCGAGAGTCAGCCTCGGCGGTGCGCCGTCGCCGGTGGGTTGCCGGCGCGACACTCATCGTCGGCGCAGGTGTCCTGGGTCTGGCCTTGCGCATTCCGCCCGGATCAGATTGGTTCTACCTGGCCACCGCAGCCCTGGCGCTGGTCTGGTCGGTCGGCGGGGTTCTGTCCGGACCGCTGCACCTGGGGTATGCCCACACCCGGTCCGGGGCCCGGTTGGCCAGGCCGGTCGTGCAGGGCTTGGCCCTGGCCACCGCCATCAACGTCCTCTTTCTGGCCGGTGCCTTCGTGGTGGCCCGGATCCCGGTGCTGCGCGATCCGGCCGACCAGCTGCTGGACCACGCTCGCCTCGGTGAGTTGTGGCTGGTGGCAGTCATCACGGTGGCAAACGGCATCGCCGAGGAGCTGTACTTCCGGGGTGCCTGCTACGCAGCGGCCGGTCGACGCAGCCCGGTCGCCGTCACCACCGGCCTGTACACCCTGACCACCATCGCGACCGGCAACCCCATGCTGGTGTTCGCCGCCGCCGTGCTCGGCCTCATCACCGGATTGCAGCGCCGGGTGACCGGGGGCGTCCTAGCCCCCATGATTACCCACGTGGCCTGGTCGTTGACCATGCTGCTCGTCCTTCCCCCGATGCTCGACTCGTTGAGGTGACAATGACCATCCCCGCAGTTCCCGAAACCGGTCCGACGACCCAGGCCCCGGCTGGGGCCGACCGCTCCCGCGGCACCGCACTCGTCACCGGGGTCACCGGGTACATCGGTGGACTCCTGGTCGACCCCCTGCTGGCCGATGGGTGGTCGGTACGGGTGTTGACTCGGTCGAGTCAGCGACTGGCCGGCCGCCCATGGCTGGAGCGGGTCGACGTCGTCGAAGGCGACGCCACCGAGCCGGCCGACCTGGGTCGTGCCCTGGCCGGGGTCGACGTCGCGTATTACCTGCTGCACTCGATGGACGGAAAAGGCGACTTCGCCGAGCGGGACCGCCGACTGGCCCGGTCCTTTGCCGAAGTGGCCGGCTCGGCCGGGGTGCGCCGGATCGTCTACCTCGGTGGCATCCACCCGGCGGGGGAGCGCCTGTCTGCCCATCTGGCCTCCCGGGTCGAGGTGGGGCAGATCTTGCTGGACGGGCCGGTCCCGGTGACCTGCCTGCAGGCCGGTGTCGTGCTCGGAGACGGATCCGCGTCGTTCGACATGCTGCGCCACTTGACGGAGCGACTGCCGGCCTTCGTGGCGCCGACATGGCTGCGCAACCGGATTCAGCCGATCGCGGTCCGCGACGCGCTGCACTACCTGGTCGGCGCGGCCGGCATGCCACCGGAGGTGAACCGGACCTTCGACATCGCCGGGCCCGACGTGCTGACCTACGCCGAGATGATGCAACGTTTCGCTGTCGTCACCGGGCGGCGTCGCCGGTTGATCGCCACGGTGCCGGTACTCACCCCGGGCCTGGCCAGCCACTGGGTGGGATTGGTGACACCGGTGGCCGCCGGCATTGCCCGGCCCCTCGTCGGCAGCCTGGTCCACGAGGTGGTGGCCGCCGAACATGACATCGCCGCCTACGTGCCAGACCCTGCCGGCGGCCTGACCGGGTTCGACGACGCGGTCCGGGCGGCCATGGCCCACACCACCGACAGCAACGGCCGACGCAACGTGGTGCTCGCCTCGACCGCGGTACTGGCCTGCGCCGTCGCTGGAGGGGCCGCAACCGACCCCTCCAGCGAGTGGTACCGCCGCCTCGACCTACCCTCGTGGCAGCCGCCCCCGAGCACGTTCGGGCTGGTCTGGACCCCTCTCTACGCCGCGCTGGCCGGGGCGTCGGCGTCGGCGATCACGGCGTTCGAGGACGACGAGAGAGCCGACCAGGCCCGCCGCTACTGGGCCGCGTTGGGGATCAACCTGGCGCTCAACGCCGGCTGGTCCGCGGTGTTCTTCCGCGCCCGGCGGCTCGACCTGGCCACGGTGACGGCGGCGCTGTTGACGGCCAGCAGTGCGGACCTGGCTCGGCGGGCCGGCTCGGCCGGTCGTGGCCATGCCGTGGTGCTGGCTCCCTACGCCGGGTGGTGTGGTTTCGCCACGGTTCTGACCGGGGCGATAGCTCGGCTCAACCGCCGCACGGTGTCGAATCGGGCGCGGGCTCGGCTCGACCGCGCTCGACCGCGCCGAGCCCGCCAACCCCGCCGAACCCGCTGAGCCCGGTCACCCTTTGACCCCGTCAGGCTGCCTCGAACTTGTAGCCCAGCCCACGCACCGTGACGATGTGCTGCGGGTTGGCCGGATCGGGCTCGATCTTGGCGCGTAACCGCTTGATGTGAACATCGAGGGTCTTGGTGTCGCCGACATAGTCGCTGCCCCAGACCCGGTCGATCAGCTGGGCTCGGGTCAGCACTCGACCAGCGTTGCGCAACAGCATCTCCAGCAGTTCGAACTCCTTGAGCGGCAGGGCCGCGGGCACCCCCGACACCGAGACGACGTGTCGTTCGATGTCCATCCGGACCGGCCCGGCCGTCAGGGTGGCCGGCAGCAGCTCGTCGAGATCCTGGAGGCGTCTGAGGACGGCTTTGATGCGAGCCAGCAGTTCTCGTGAGGAGTACGGCTTGGTGACGTAGTCGTCGGCGCCCAGCTCCAGACCGACCACCTTGTCGATCTCGCTGTCCTTGGCGGTCAGCATGATGACCGGCACCCCGGAGCGTTGCCGCAGGGCCCGGCACACGTCGACCCCCGACAGCCCCGGCAGCATCAGGTCCAGCAGTACCAGGTCGGCCCCGTTGCGGTCGAACTCGTCCAGGGCGGCCGGCCCGGTCTCGGTCACGGCGACGTCGTAGCCCTCCTTGGTGAGCAGGTAGGACAGCGGGTCGGAGAACGACACCTCGTCCTCCACCAGCAGGATCCGGGTCACCGGCTGACCTCCTCGGCGTCACGATCGACTGATGCACCCGGCTCGACCGTTCGGGCCGTCCCGGATCCGGCGGGGGCCGCCGGCAGCCGCAGGGTGAAGGTGGCGCCTTGGCCGACCTCGCTCCACACGCGGACCTCGCCTCCGTGGTTGGTGGCGATGTGCTTGACGATGGCCAGGCCGAGCCCGGTCCCCCCGGTGGCCCGGGACCGGGCTGCGTCCACCCGGTAGAACCGCTCGAAGATACGTTCCTGCTCCGAGCGCGCGATCCCCTCGCCCTGGTCGGACACGGTGATCTCGACGACGTTGCGGACCTCCCGGACCCCCACCGCCACTCGGGTGCCCTCCCCGGAGTAGTTGATGGCGTTGGTGACGAGGTTGGTGACGGCGGTGGCCAACAGGTGGGCGTCACCGTAGATGAACGCCTCCTGGTCCGCGCCGATGATCAGGCTCATCGCCCTTGCTGCAGCCTGCATGGCCAGCGCGTCGACCGTCTCGCGGACCACGGCGGCGGCGTCGAGCAGCACCGGGTCGGACAGGGACTCGGAGGCCTGCAGCCGGGACAGGTCGACGATGTCGCCCACCAACCGGGACAGCCGGTCACTTTCGACACCGATCCGCCGGGCGAACCTACTCACCGCCTCCGGGTCGTCACGCGCGTCCAGCACCGCCTCGGCCAGCAACGCGATCCCCCCGACCGGGGTCTTCAACTCGTGACTGATGTTCGCCACGAAGTCGCGGCGGACCTCCTCAAGCCGCTTGTTCTGGGTGCGGTCCTCGACCAGCAACAGGACGTGGGATCTGCCCAGCGGCGCGATCCGGGCGAACACGGCCAGCACCCCCGGCCCCATGGGCCCTCGGGGAAGGTCGAGCTCCACCTCGCGGATGGTCCGGTCTCGGCGCACCGCCCGGGCCAGGGTGTTCAGTTCGCTGTGGGTCAGGTCCTCTCCGCGAACCAGGCCCAGGGCCACCGCCGCAGGGCTGGCCTGGACGACGACGTCGGCGCTGTCCAGCACGATGGCGCTGCTGCGTAGGACACCGAGGACCGCGGCGGCACCCGCCCCCAGGCCCACATCGTCGGCGGATCCGTTGCGCCTGACCCGGGCCGGGCGGGACATCACAAGGTAGCCGGCCCACCAGCCAAGCAGCACCATCGGCACCGCCGCGAGGGCCACCGCTGATGTCACCTCCACGACATGCAGCGTACGCATGATGGCGGCCGCGGACCGGACACCGTGCCAGCGCAGGCTCCCGACGTCATACTGTTCACCTCGCCGCCGGACATCGTTCACCGCGAACTGGCAGCGTCGGGACGGACGAAGCCGGCGCGTCGACCGGCACGGCCAGCCGAGGGGTGCGGCCCGGCCTCCCCGGGGGCTTCCCGCGGAGGCCGTCTAGGACGAGAAGGACACCATGCGCGAAGCGTTCCATCAGGACCTCGACCGGATCACCGACCAGCTCGTCGAGATGACCCGGCTGACCGGGTCCGCGATCAGCCGGGCCACCACCGCATTGCTGGACGCCGACGTCACGCTCGCCGAGAGCGTGATCGCCGCCGACGAGCAGATCGACCGGATTCGGGAAGACCTCGACGAACAAGCCCTGCTGTTGCTGGCCCGCCAACAACCCGTCGCCACCGACCTGCGGATCGTCGTCACGGCGATGCACATGGCCTCGGACTTGGAGCGGATGGGCGACCTGGCCAGACACGTCGCCAAGGTGGCCCGGTTGCGGTATCCGGATTCTGCGGTGCCGCCGGAGCTGCGCTCCACGATCGTCGAGATGGACCAGGTGGCCACCCTGATCGTCAGCAAGACCGGTTCGATCATCGCGGCCAAGGATGTCGCGGAAGCCGAGTCCCTGGCCCGGGACGACGACGCCATGGACGCCCTACACGTGCACGTGTTCGAGATGCTGCTGCGAGAGGACTGGCCGCACAGCACGGCGACAGCCGTCGACATCACCCTGCTGGCCCGGTACTTCGAGCGCTTCGCCGATCATGCGGTGGCGGTGGCCCAACGGGTTGTCTTCCTGGTGACCGGGGAATGGCAATGGCGCGACGCGGCCGAGGCCCGGCTGAGCAGCCAGGGCGGAGGTGCCCCGATTCCGTAGCCGGGCGACCCCGGCCGATCGGACGGCGCCGGCCGTCCCGCTGGGCTACTACCGGCCCTGGTTGGCCACCGCCGCGATGGCGTCCGCGGCGGCCTCGGGGTCGAGGTATTCACCCGGCCCGACCGGCATGAAGTCGTCACCCAGTTGGTAGATCAGGGGGATACCGGTCGGGATGTTCAACCCGGCGATGTCCTCGTCACTGATCTGGTCGAGGTGCTTGACCAGGGCACGCAAGCTGTTGCCGTGGGCGGTGACGCACACGACGTTGCCGGCCTGCAGGTCAGGGAGAATCTGGCCCTCCCAGTACGGCAGCAACCGGGCCACCACGTCCTTGAGGCACTCGGTGTCCGGGTTGACCCCGTCGATGTGGGCGTAGCGGACGTCCCTGGACTGGCTGTACTCGTCGTCCTTGTCCAGCGGCGGCGGTGGGGTGTCGTAGGACCGGCGCCAGAGCATGAACTGCTCCTCGCCGAACTCCTCCATCGTCTGCTTCTTGTCCTTGCCCTGCAGCGCCCCGTAGTGGCGCTCGTTGAGCCGCCAGGAACGGCGCACTGGGATCCAGTGCCGGTCTGCGGCGTCCATGGCCAGGTTGGCCGTGGTGATGGCCCGGCGCAGGACAGAGGTGTACAGGATGTCCGGAAGCATCCCCCTGGCCTTGAGTAACTCCCCTCCGCGGATGGCCTCGGCGCGGCCCTTGTCGGACAGGTCGACGTCGACCCAACCGGTGAACAGGTTCTTGGCGTTCCACAGGCTCTCGCCGTGACGCAGCAGCACGAGGGTGTAGGTCATGCGCCCGAGTGTATTGGCCAGGCCAAGGGCGCGGACGACTAAGAGGGGTGATGCCGGTCGCGCAGGCCGGTCGCGACGAGGGGGTCGGATCCTTGAGTCGGTGGATCATCGAACCCTTCAGACCAGCCCACTCAGACCAGGCCCTTAGGCCTTAGGCCGAGGATGTCAGACCAGCGGTGGCGCCTCGTCGCTGGTGTCCTCCAGAAGGTGACGGAAGGCTTGCAGGTTGGCCAGCGACTCGTTGCGCGACTGCCGCCACGCCCACTCCTTACGCATCGACTCCAGGAAGCCGAGCGCGAGCAGCTCGTTGAACGACGAGTCCGCCGCCTCAAGGACGACCCCGAACAGTCGGTCCAGGTAGGCCTCGCCGATCCCGCGCAACGGCACGTGGGCGACGACGTAGACGTCTCCCATGGCGTCGACGGCGTACGCCAGACCCGGCATCCGCAGGTTACGGCGCAGCAGGTACCGGTAGACCTTGGCGTGGTTCTCGTCGGGGTTGCGGATGACGAAAGCGCCAAGCACCATCTCAGTGTCCCCGACCAGGATCGAGCAGACGGTTTTGAGCTTCTTTTCGCCCGGTAGGACGACGACCAACTCCCCCGGCCGGGTGCCCAAGTCCAGCTCCAGCTCCTGCTGGGTCGCGAACCGGGTGATCAGGTCGACGACGTGAGCCTGCTCGGCTGTGGTCATGTCATTCCTTTCTGCCGGGAACTCTGCCGGGGACGCCCAGCCCGGCGGGTGCGGTGCAGGTGAGAAGCCCGCGGTCGTCCAACCATCTCAAGCCGCGCGGTGGTCCGCTTTCCCTCCACCCGGTCAACCGGCCTCGGCTACCGCAGACACCATCCGCGTCCCGTACCGGGCCGCGACGGCCTCACGGTAGACCCGTAGCAGCGACTCCGCGGTACGACCCCAGCCGAACCCGGCTGCATGCTCGATTCCGAGCCGGCTCAACCGGGCTCGCCGCATGGGATCGTCAACGAGCCCCTCGATTGCCTGGCTCCACTGGCGCAGGTGGTGTCCGTCCACCAGGACGCCACCACGCACCGCCACGGGCAACCCACCCACGTTCGCCGCGACGACGGGCGTGCCGCAGGCCTGCGCTTCCAGCGCCACCAGCCCGAACGACTCGTTGTGGGAGGGGACGCACACCAGGTCGGCGGCTCGGTACCACTGCGCCAACCGGGTCCGGTCGACCGGGGGGACGAACCGGACGCGATTGGCGATACCCAGCTGCGCCGCTAGCTCGACGAGCAGCTGCGGCCGGTCCAACCCGGTGCCGCTGGGTCCGCCGAGGATAGCCACCTGCAAGCGTCCGGCCAGCTCGGGACGCCGCTGCAGCAGGTCGGCGGCGGCCTTGATCAGCAGGTCCGGGGCCTTGAGCGGCTGGATACGCCCGACGAAGGCCAGCAGCACGGCGTCGGCTGGGACACCGAGCTCGGTGCGGGCGGCCGAGCGTTTCCCGGGGCTGAAGACGCCGAGGTCGACTCCCGGATGGACGACGTCGACCCGGGCCGGGTCCGCCCCGTAGAGCTCGATGAGCTGGTTAGCCTCCAGGTCGGTGTTGGCGACGAGGCGGTCGGCGACGCGGACGATCTGGGCCTCCCCGATCTGGCGTCCCGCCGGTTCGGGCACGTCACCGTCGGCGAGGGCGGCGTTCTTGACCCGGGCCATCGTGTGCATGGTGTGCACCAGGGGCACGTCCCAGCGTTCCGCGGCGAGCCATCCGACCTGCCCGGACAACCAGTAGTGCGAGTGAACGACGTCGTAATAGCCCTCCGGGCGGGCGGCGACGGCCCCCATCACACCGGCCGTGAAGGGGCACAACTGCCCCGGAAGGTCGAGCTTGCCCAACCCCTCGAACGGACCGGCAGGTATGTGCCGCACGACGATCCGCCCGGGCGAGGCGCCCAGATCGACCACCGGGCGCTCGGCGCCTGAGGTGGACCGGGTGAAGATCTCCACGTCCACGCCACGGGCGGCCAGTTCATTGGCCGTATGCAAGACGTAGACGTTGAGACCGCCCGCGTCGCCGGTCCCCGGCCGCGCCAGGGGCGACGTGTGCACCGTGAGCATGGCGACCCGACGGATCCGGGCGAAACGGCTCATGAGGGTCCTTTGGAGATTCGGACTGCACCTGCCGGCAGGAGACCCGCACCCCGGTGTGGGCCCCCGACAAGCCAACCTCCACGGGCACAGCCGCATTCCCCGGTCGTGGGCCGGAAAGGCCAGGGGCCCGGCGGGTCCCGGATGCCGGGGTAGCCTTCCAGCCGTGCGGGCACAGCAACCGGTCGGGACCGTGACCAGGGGGACGACTCACCCGAACCGGCTGCGTCGGATCGACCGGTGGGTGCTGGCCAGGCACGGGCAGGTGTTGCGGCGGGCCCCGGACCCGCTGGTCGTGGACCTCGGTTTCGGGACCCGGCCGACGACGACCCTGGAGCTGGCGGACCGGTTGCGCAGGGTCAACCCGGCGGTCCGGGTGGTGGGGGTCGAGATCGACCCGGCTCGGGTGGCCCAGGCCGCGTCTCTGCATGCCCCGGGGGTCACCTTCGTGCTCGGGGGCTTCGAGATCCCGGTGGGCGGGCCGGTGCTGCTGGTACGGGCGGCGAACGTGTTGCGGCAGTACGACCCGCAAGAGGTGGGCGCAGCCTGGCAGCGGATGCGCTCGGCGCTGGCCCCCGCCGGCATGGTCGTGGACGCGACCACCGACGAGCTGGGTCGGCTCTGTTCGTGGGTGACGTTGGACGGGACCGGACCCCGTTGGTTCACGGTGTCGATCGACGTGCGCCGGATGAGCCGGCCCTCCGAGGTGGCGGCGCGGCTGCCGAAGGCGCTGATCCACCGCAATGTCCCCGGTGAGCCGGTGCACGAACTGCTGACATGCCTGGACCAGGGGTGGCAGCGACAGGCGGCGGTCGCACCTTCGGACCCCGGCACCGATTCGCCCAGACGCTCAAGGCACTCGCAGACGACGGCTGGCCAATCCGCGGCACGGCCGCACGGTGGCGGCTGGGGGAGCTCACCGTCGATTGGTCGGCGGTGAGTCCCGCCGAGTCGGTCACCCCCGAGGCAGGAGTACCACCCCTGATCGCCCAGGCGGACGCGGTGGGGTGCCAGCCGGGCGGCCGGACAGGTGGCTAGCGGGAGTAGTCGTCGTCGAGCCGGACGATGTCATCCTCGTCGAACTGCCCGAAACCGACCTCCAGCACCCGGCCCGGGGTGGGCCCACTGTTGCCCAGCCGGTGAGTGGCCCCCTGCGGGACCCAGACCAGGTCACCTCGACGAGCCCGCCAGCTGCGGTCACCGACGGTGACGTCCAGCGCCGCGTCATCCAGCACCTGCCACATCTCGGCGCGGCCGACGTGGGTCTGCAGCGAGAGACGCTGCCCAGGGTTGACGGTAATGACCTTGACGGTTACCTGCTCGTTGGTCACGAAGCTTTGAAACGCCCCCCAAGGGCGCACCTCGACGAATACCTCGTCTCTGCGGTCCAGCCACGGGGTCATGGATTCCTCACGATCACGTAGGTCGGCCACGGCCTGCGGATTCATTACTGCTCCCCCGTACGGTTCGAGTGGATGGCTTCCAGAGTCGCTGTCCGCCGATGAGCCCACGCACCGGCACGGCCCCCCCAAGGGCCACATCATCTTATCAGCGGTGGTCGGCGAGGCCATCTGGTTCTGGCCAGCCCGCCACCTCTGGTGCCACCCGGTCGGACCCCGAACCGACCCAGTCAGGCCAGGAAGTCGCTGATCAAGGCCCGAACCCGGGCACGATGGCCCCACATCACGCCGCCCGGAGGGAGGATCACCACCCGAGCGCGAGGCAGCAGCGTCGCCAGCTCCCGGGCCAGGGCGGCAGGGTGGGCCAGATCGCCTTCCTGCCCGACGACCAAGACCTCTGAGGTGACCTCGCGTAACCGACCGCGCTGGCTGACCGGCACCACGTTCGGCAGCGCCCGCAAGGCGTGCCTGGAGCCGATGCCTGCCAGAGCTTGGGCGTGGCTGTCGATCCAGACCCGCATCTCCGGGCGCTTGCGATACTCCGGCGGCTGCTCGGTCAGCAGATGATCGGCGATACCGGCCACGTCGGCCTGGTCACTCAGCTCCTGCAGTCGCAGCAGGCGGTCCAGGGAGGCGTCCCGGCGGGGGCGGTCGATCACCGCCGGGAGCATCAGGACCACCCGTTCGAATCTGGTGGGGGTCTGTTCAAGCAGCGCGCACACGGCGCCGGCCCCCATGCTGACGCCCAGGACGCGGGTGGATCGGTGCTGGTCGGCTACGGCGCGCAGGTCCTCCCCGAGGGCCTGGTAGGTCCACTGGACCTGGCCGGCGTCACTGGCGCCGTACCCGCGGAAGTGCATGAACGCCCGTCGTCCGGGCACACCGGAACCGAACGGGCGGGTGCTGTCGATGGTGCCGCCGAGGCCATGAGCGAACACCGTCGACGGCTGACCGGATCCCGTGACCAGCACCTCGAGGCGCCCCGCCGGGCCGGTCACGATGGTGGTCGCGGGCGCGGTGAGTCGCCGTCCGGCCCGGGTCGCGGGTGCCGCCGCCGGATGCCGGGTGGTCACCAGGAGCCGTAGGGGCCGGATCCGCCACCCCGACGGCCGGCGTAACGACGTAACTCGGGGCGCACATCGGCCAGGAATACTCCAGCACCCACAACGGCGAGCAGGCCGAACAAGCTGAGCACGTTGAAGAGTGCGACGATCCCGATGGCGACGCACACGCTGAGCAGGATCAGCCAGAACGACTTGGTGCGCTTCTCGGCGATCTGATAAGTCCGCGGCTGGTGGCGGGACGCATCCACCAGAGCGAAGACCTCCAGTCCGAGCGCAAGCACGCCCAGAACGAGGTTGATTAGGGACTGCACGTCGTAGACAACATTCACACCGCCAAGATTACGGGGCGAGACCTCCCACCTCACACCTCGACCAGCAGGGTGAAGGGGCCTTCGTTGACCAGGTCGACGGACATCACCGCGCCGAAGACCCCCACGGCGACAGTCAGGCCGCGAGTCTTCAGCGCGGCCGCGACGCGGTCGACCAGAGGCCTGGCCAGCTCCGGTGGGGCTGCGTCGCTCCAGGACGGCCGACGGCCCTTCCGGGTCTGCCCGTACAGGGTGAACTGGCTGACGACCAGGACCGAGCCGCCCAGGTCGAGCACCGAACGTTCGTCGTCCAAGATTCTCAGCTCGGCGATCTTCCGTGCCATCCGGGAGGCCGTATCCAGGTCATCGGTGTGGGTCGCCGCGATGAGGGCGAGGAGGCCGGGTCCGTCGATCCGGGCCACTTGGCTCCCGGCGACGGTGATCCGCGCCCGACTGACACGCTGCAGCACCGCGCGCATCAGTCACTCCCGCCTGGCCGGGCCTGGGCTTACTCCGCGCCCTCGGCAGCCGGTGCCTCGGCGGCGGGAGCGCCGTCTCCAGCCGTCTTGGTCGCTGCCGCGGTGCGCTTGCGGGCCGGCGCCTTTCGGGCCGGTCGAGGTGCGGCGGTTTTGCTGGCCGGCTTGGCTGCCGTCTTCGTGGGGGCCTTGGCCGCAGTCGTGCCGGCTCCTGGGGCGGGCCGTCTCGGGCGCGGCTTGGTGGTGGCGACCGGCCCGTCGCCGACGGCGGCGGCCGCTGCGGCCTGCCCCTCGGTGCGGCGGCGCAGGGTGGTCGGCACGTGCGGCCGCTTGGGCAGTTCCCGGCGGGTGACCACCTCGCGCATGTGGTCGGCCTCGGCGCGTACCGACTTCAGGGTCGCGGTGGCCGCCATGCGGGTGTCATCGACCAGGTGGTCGGTTTCCATGCGAACCTGTTTGAGCGTCGACGTGGCCACCTTGCGGGTGTCCCCGGCGGCCCGGACGGCCAGGTCACGCCCCATGGCCATGGTGTCCTCGGCTTGGTGCAGCAACTCTGGCCCGCTGGGGATGTGCGCCTCCGAGCGGGTCCGTGAGATGACGCGCCGGCCACGCTCGGCGAGCTCGTCGAACCGGTTCTGGCTTCGGGTGACCACGTCCAGGGTCTGGTTGAGGGCGCGCAGCGGGGCGTGCCGGGCCCCGTCCACGGCCTTGTGGACCTCGTTGGCCGCGGTTTCCGGTTCGGCCAGGTGAGAGGCGCTCTCGACGGCCATGCCGCCCATTGCGCGCACCTTCTCCAGGGCCAGGTCGGCCACGCCGACGGCCGCGTACAGCGGGTTCAGGGGTTCGACGCCCTTGGGCAAAGTGGGCCTGTTCATCAGGTTCTCTTTCATGTCGGGTTGATGCGCTGCCACGTCGTTCGGGTTCAGTTCATGTCTTCGCTGCCGGCTCCGGGCCGGCACCGGCCAGTTCGACCCGCACGAAGGAGTCGTACAGGTCGAGCAGGGCGCGCCGTTGGTCGTCGTCGAGGTGGGGGTCGCTGCGCAGAGCAGCCCGCGCGTCACCGCCCCCGCGAGCGCCCGCCGATGCGGCCAGGTCCGACTCCGGGTCGAGCAGTCCGGCCCGGACGTACAGCGACTCCGCCGAGAGCCGAAGCCCCTGCGCGAGGGCCTTGAGGATCTCTGCGCTGGGTCGCTTCAGACCACGTTCGATCTGGGACAAGTAGGGATTGCTGATCCCCGTCACGGCCGAGAGCTGACGCACCGACAGCTGGGCCAACTCACGTTGCTCACGCAGGTAGCCGCCCAGGTCGTGCATCCGCGGGATCGCGGGCGCCAGCGGGGCCATACCTCCATCATGCTTGCTGTAGTTAGCACCCGGCAACCTGCGCGAGGCCGTGTCGCAGTGATCCTTATGACACCGCCGGACCCGCGGTGCGACCGTGTGGTGCCGGGGACGGGGCCTGCGGGCTGAGGCGGCCTCCCGGGCCTGCGCCGCCTACGGGGCGACGATCGTCGTCTGTGCGGCGCTGACCGGGCCGGCGTACAACTGCACGTCCAGCGGGGTGTTGCGCTTGACCACCGCCAGGGCGATGGGTCCGTCCTCGTGATGGCGGGCCACCGTCGTCAGCCGGCCCACCACCCTGCCGCCGGATTCCCCCTCGGCCAGGGTGAGTGAGGTACCCGGTTCGGGCAGCACGTGTCCGGACCCGTCCAGGTGCAGGAACACCAGCCGGCGCGGGGGGCGGCCCAGGTTGTGCACCCGGGCGATCGTCTCCTGACCGCGGTAGCAGCCCTTGTGCAGGTGCACCGCTGTGCGTAGCCAATCCAGCTCATGAGCGATGCTGCGATGGTCGGTCTCGTGCCCCAGCCGGGGCCGCCATGCCGCGACCCGGAGGGCCTCGGCGGCCCACATCCCCGCCAGCGGCCGGTCTCCTATCGCCGCCACCAGGTCGGCGCGCGGAATCAGCAGCTCACGCCAGCACCACCCAGAGCCCGGGTGCTCCGGGCCGGTGGGTGGGCCGTACAAGGCCGTGTCTGCGCACGGCCCGGGCCACGGATCCACCCAGGCCAACGGCTCCCCCTCGGCCGATTCGCACCGGTGTGGTTCGCCGATGACAGCGTAGGCCTCGGAGACGTCGGTGACCTCGACGCGGAGCATGAAGCGCATCCGGTCCAGCCAGGCCACGAGGGCAGGCCCGCTGCCGGGTTCGACGGTGATCCAGGTCAGCTCTCCATCGTCGACGACGTGCAGGTCGTGCTCGATGTGCCCCTTGGGGCTGAGCAGCAGGCTCTCGACGGAGGTCCGCGGCGGCAGGTCGCTCAGCTGCTGACTGGTCAGCGAGTGCAGCCAGGAGCGTCGGTCCGGCCCGCCGACGGTGATGACGTCCCGGTGGGACAGGTCGACCACGGCCAGGCCCTCGACCAGGAGGCGTTGCTCGCGCATCGGATCGCCGTAGTGGGCGGCCACCCCCGCGTCCACACCCTCGCCGGGCACGGCGGCCGGGTCCGAAAGTCGGGGGCTACGCCGGATGGCGGCCGTCGTGGTCTGCTCGGGCCGAGCGGCCGGGGGCAGTGTCATGCGGGCTCCTCGGGTGGGTGGTGGCGGCTCCGGTCGAGTCCGTCCGGTTCGATCAGTCCCGAGCGATCCCGCAGGTCATACACCAGCCGTGGATGGCCATGTGCCGCACGTCGGCGGTGAAGCCGTGCTGGGCCAGCACCTCGGCGACGAAGTCGTCAGCCAGGTCGGTGCCGCTCTCGGTGACGGTTCCACAGCCCAGGCAGACCAGATGCAGGTGATTGGCGTGCACGCTGAGGTGATAGGTGGGAGCTCGGTGATCGAGATGGGTGTGCGAGACGACGCCGATGTTCTCCAAAGCCTCCAGGTTGCGGTACACCGTCGACAGCGGTAGCCCCGCTCCCCCGTCGGCGGCGGTCGCCTCCGCGACCGCGTCCGGGGTGGCGTGTCCCAGGCGGCGCACCGCCGACAGCACCCGCTCCCGCTGTGCCGTCATTCGCATCCCGCGCGCCCGCAGCGAGGCGCCGACGTCTGCCTGAGCCGCCCCCGCGCTGATATCGCTCCCGGGATGGCCTGAGCTGCTGCCCTGCCCTGACAGGTCGGCGCGGGAGCGCCCGCCGGCCGGCCCGCTCAAGCCCTTCCCCATGGCGCTCCTCCGCTCCCGATCGACACACCGATGCACATGGATCACTCTCAGGCTATCGCCCGACTGCTCGGGTACCGTCGGGCCGATACCGTCGGCCGGGTCACCGGGGTTACCCACAACGCTGACACGTTGTGCACCCTTGACCTATTCTGGAGGTGGGGCCAGAGACTTTGGGGGACAGACGAATGCAGTCGGATACACCGACGCCGACCCGGCCGGCGGCAGAACCCAGCGAGGGGTTGGGAGACGATCGGGCCGCGCCACGTCGGCGGTGGGTGCGGCGGGCGATCATCAGTGTCGTCGCGCTCGCCGTTGCGCTCGCCGTTGCGCTGGTCACCGCCGTCGGCGGGTACCTGTTCTACCTCAACCGGACCGTCGATCAGAACGTGCGGCATGCCGACCTGCTGCCCGCGGCCGGGGCGAACGGGTCGGCCGGCGCCGGCCAGCCCGCACCGACTCCGCAGACCGCGGCGGAGCTGGAGTCCATGAACGTCCTGCTGGTCGGATCCGACGAACTCCCGGGCGAGACGCGCGCTCGCTCTGACGTCATCATCGTCGCGCACCTGGACGCCGACCGGAACTCGGTGACCCTGGTGCATTTCCCCCGCGACCTGTATGTGGAGATCCCGGGTCGTTCCGGCCGGGATCGGATCAACGCCGCCTACCGGTACGGCGGGGTGCCGTTGCTGGCCGCAACCATCCGCTCGTTGACTGGGCTGCAGGTCGATCACGCGGCCCAGGTCGATTTCGAGCGCTTCACCGCCATGACGGATGCGGTGGGCGGGGTGGACGTCCGGGTCGAGGAGGCCTCCCCCGGATTCCCGGTGGGCAGTCAGGGGATGAACGGAGACGAGGCCCTCCGCTTCGTCCAGGAGCGCAAGATGCTCAGCCAGGGGGACATCTCCCGCGGACGCCGGGAGCAGGCGTTCATCAAGGCCCTGCTACTCAAGGCCCTGAGCCGAGACGTGCTGGGCAACCCGGTCCGCTTCGCCTCGTTCGTCGACGCCGCCACCAAGAACCTGACCGTCGACAACAACTTCAGCGTTGCGGACCTGCGCACCGAGGCGTTGCGAATGCGCAACCTGCGCTCCGACGACATTCGATTCATCACCGCGCCGCAGGGCCGTTTCTTCACTACCGCCGGGGGCGCCATGGTCATCGATCCTGACCGGGCCGGGATGTCCGCCCTGGGTAAGGCGCTGCGGGAGGACCGCATGCAGGGCTACCGGCGCTAGGCACGCACGGCACCGTCGAACTCCGGCGGGGCTACCCCGCAACCGCATCCGGCTACGATGAGGCGGGCCTGGTTGACCGGGAGGAAGTGCGGCGGTATGCGAACGATCATCGTCGGGGGTGTCGCTGGCGGGATGTCGGCGGCCACCCGGCTGCGTCGACTGGACGAGACCGCTGACATCCTCGTCCTGGAGCGTGGCGAGCACGTGTCGTTCGCGAACTGCGGGCTGCCCTACTACGTCGGTTCAGTCATCGCACGTCGCGACGATCTGCTGCTGCAGACCCCGGCCTCTCTCGGCAGTCGCTTCGGGCTGGATGTGCGCGTGCGGCACGAGGTGGTCGCCATCGATACGGCCGCCAAGACGGTGACCGTCCGCGCACTGGACGCCACCGGGCCCGGCGAAGAGGGCCGGGACGCCGGGGAGTTGGTCGAGCGTTACGACCACCTCATCCTCAGCCTGGGAGCATCACCGGTCGTCCCACCGATCGTCGGAATCCAACGAGCGATGACACTGCGCAACGTCAGCGACGTCGACCGGCTGGCCGCCGCCACTGACCGGGCACTGCTCAAGGGCCGGTCCGCCGTGGTCATCGGTGCCGGATTCATCGGCGTCGAGGTGGCCGAGAACTTGTGGCACCGAGGGCTGCACGTGACCGTCATGGAGCTGGCCGAGCAGGTGATGCCGCCGCTGGACCCGGAACTGGCGGCCCTGGTGGCCGACGAGCTGGCCAGCCATGACGTGGACCTGCGCCTGGGACGCCAGGCCACCGAGATCACCGACACCGAGGTAGTGCTCGACACGGGTGAGCGACTGCCCGCCGACCTGGTCCTCGTTAGCATCGGAGTCCGACCGGAGACCACGCTGGCCGAGGCCGCCGGCATCGCCGTCGGGGAACGTGGCGGAGTCGTCGTCGACGACGCCATGCGCACCAGCGCGCCAGACGTCTTCGCCGTGGGTGACATGGTGGAAAAGCGGGACGGGATCTCCGGAGCGGCCAGCCTCATTCCGCTGGCCAACCTGGCCAACAAGCAGGGCCGCCGCGCCGCCGACGCGATCGCAGGCGTGAGCATCGCGCAGCGCAGCAGCGCGCGGACCAACACCGGCATCGGCACCGCGGTCGTCCAGGTCTTCGGCCTGACCGCCGCCTCCACCGGTCTGAATCGCCGCCGAGCGGAGGCCCTGGGGCTGCCGCACGTGAGCGTGCACACCCACCCGTCCTCGCATGCCGGCTATTACCCCGGGGCCAAGCAGATGCACCTCAGCTTGCTGGTGGACCCGATCACTGCCGCCATCCTCGGCGCGCAGGGGGTCGGGGCGGAGGGTGTCGAGCGGCGCATCGACGTCATCGCGACCGCCATCGCCGGCGGGCTGTCCGCGATCGACCTCATCGACCTGGAGCTGGCCTACGCCCCGCCGTACGGATCGGCCAAGGACCCGGTCAACCAGCTGGGGTATGTGGCGGAGGGGGTGCTGAGCACCGACCGCACCGTCCCTTGGGATGCCGCCACCGACGTCCTGGAAGCCGGTGGAACGTTGGTGGATGTGCGTACGGCCGGGGAGTTTCGTCGTGGGTCGATCCCCGGTGCCGTCAATATCCCGGTCGACGACCTGCGGACCAGACACAGCGAGCTGGGGACCGGGCCGGTCACCGTGTATTGCCAGGTAGGGCAGCGCGGTCATGTCGCCACCCGGCTGCTGTCCCAACTCGGCTACGACGTGGCCAACCTCGACGGGGGGTGGCTGACCTGGTCGGCGGGGCAGCGCGCAGAGGCTCTGGCGGAGGCCGACGCAGGCTGAGTCAGGGTGAGGAACCGGTGCGGCACGTCCGGTGTGTGCCCTGGCTGGCCTCCCGGTCAGCCCACTCGTTTCAGCCGCGCTGACAGGTGCGGAAGCATCTCGTGACCCATCGCGGCCATGTCCATGACCCACATGAGGTCGGCGTCGAACAGGCCGTACATCCTGCTGCCGGCGTTGTACTCCTTGGCGGCTGTCGAGCGCACCACGCTGTCGGTACGCAACTGGATGGAGTTCCGCCCGGCCTCGAGTCGACCGACGTACATCTCGAGGATCCCGGTCGGATGGGTCAGCAGGAGCTCGACCTCACCGTCCGGCAGTTTCCGCCACACGCCCAGCTCGGTGGCCGACCTGCGGGTTGCTTTCCCCTGGTCGTCGAGCAACCAGCTGTGGCTGTGCATTTCCAGGAAGGGCCTGCCGTCGTGGGAGACGACGATCTCCTGCCCGAAATGGCCGGAGGTGATGGTCGGGTACCCGTACACTCCCGCTCCCTCCCACCGGCCGACCAGCCAGGCCAATGGGGCCAGCTCCGGACACAGATCCGCATCGAGGGTGTGGGGCAACTCCTCACCGTTCATTTCAGCAGGGTCGACAGCCAGGTAGCCACGTGGGTGAACAGCCCGACGGCCAGGACCGAAGCTGCTGCGCTGGCCAGCTGAGCCCGTCGCGCGGGCATCCGTGGCAGCACCGAATTGACCTGACGCACCGCGTGACTGGCCCCGCCGGCCAGACCGCCGACCAGCGCCGCCAGAGCCGGAGCCGGGCCGCCGGTGACCGCCCAGGCCGCAACCGCCGCCGCAGCACCACCACCGAGGATCACCGAGGCCACCGCGCAGGTTCGCAGCGAC
This sequence comes from Dermatophilaceae bacterium, assembly GCA_035633615.1. Lineage (GTDB taxonomy): Bacteria > Actinomycetota > Actinomycetes > Actinomycetales > Dermatophilaceae > JADJTI01. Next base: position 19,460 of record DASQEP010000078.1, on the reverse strand, counting down.
CGACCCCACCGGCCCCCGACGTCGGCCATGGCCGCTGCTAGCACCGCGGCCAGCACCACCAGTACGGCCGACCGCCCGGTCGGCAGGGCGATGGCCGGCAACAAGCTCGCGCCGGAGGCGAGCAGCACGATTCCGGTGACACTGGCCGAGATCGACTCCACCAGCTGCGGCCGACCGTCGCCGCGAGCCAGCTGGTGGACGAACGCCAGCAGGGTCACCAGCGCCACGGAGGCGGACAGCCAGAGCAGTCCGTCCTGAGCGAACAGGCTGCCACCGACGAGCACGGCCACCGCACCGACCCCCAGCACAGCCGTCGTGCCCTGGTGGCTCGGCAACCCCAGGAGAAGGGCCCAGCCCGACACCAGGCAGGCCATCACGGCCGCGGAGGCGACGGTGGCCACCGGGAACCCGAACCTGGTACCAACGATCAGCACAACGGAGAAAACCATCGCCGAACCGCTGACCAGCGGACGCCAGAGGCGCACCCCGGTGACGGCCGGCTGCGCAACAACGGTCATCTGAGCATCCTGCCACTAGCCACCCGAGAACGGGGGGAGCACCTCAACCGTGGCGCCCGGCGCGACGATGAGCCCGGACTCGACCGCCCCGGCCATTCCCCCGGTGGTACCGCTGACGGTGACCCCGTCGACGAGGATCGAGGCGACCGCTAGGACCGGCTCGAGGTGCGGGTGTCGTTCGACGGCGTCCCCCAGGATCTGCGCCAACAGGCCGGCCCGGGCCGGCTCGTCGGGGCATCCGGCGGCCTGTTGTGCCCCCGCCCAATACCGCAGGGTGACCGATGCGCCGGGGTCCGGCCGTCGCGGTGCGCCCTCGTGCATCCCGGTCATCGACGACGCCCGAGAGATCCCGACGGTCCGCGGTGGCGGCCGAAGGTCTCAGCGACCGGGCCGTGAATCGGAGCGGTCATCATGGCTGCCTATCCTGGCACGAATGGCGGATCTCCTGCTGATGACCAACGAGCTGACTCCCAGCGTCGAGGTGTTGCCGTCGCTGGGCCTGCTCAGCCACCGCATCCGGGTCGTCCCGGCAGGCGTGGCCGCGCTCGCCGTGGACACGCCGATCGACGCTGTGTTCGTGGACGCGCGCCGAGACCTCGCCCAGGCCCGCACCCTGTGTGGATTGCTGGACACCGTGGTCGGCGGCTGCCCGGTGATTGTCGTCGTGACCGAGGGCGGATTGGCCGCCCTCACGGCCCAGTGGCACATCACCGACGTGCTGGTGACGTCGGCAGGACCGGCCGAAGTGGAGGCCCGGTTGCGTCTGGCGATCGGGCGCCGGGGCACATCCGAGTCGGATCCGGGGGGACCGATCGCCGCGGGTGAGTTGGTCATCGACGAGTCGACCTACTCGGCACGGCTTCGGGGTCGGTTGCTCGATCTGACCTACAAGGAGTTCGAGTTGCTCAAACACTTGGCACAACACCCGGGCCGGGTCTTCACCCGTGCCCAACTGGTGCAGGACGTCTGGGGGTACGACTACTTCGGCGGAACCCGGACGGTCGATGTCCACGTCCGGAGGTTGCGGGCCAAGTTGGGCGCCGACCACGAGAACCTGATCGGAACCGTCCGCAACGTGGGCTACCGCTTCGTTCCCGAGGCAGACCACCAGAGCGCGACGACCCCTTCCATCGTGGCCGACAAGCCGGCAGGGAGTGCTCCGACCGGTGGTGCGGGGCCCTCAGGCCACCGACAGCACGTCGCCGGTGACGGTTACCCCGTTCCCGGAGACTCAGCGTGACGACGAACCCGTTGAACGGCCCAGCGATCTGGGGCGTCTCGGATCACTCGACCCTGAGCCCGGCGGACCGCCGCACGGTCCTCGACCTCGCCGACGAGGCTGTCGCCGCCGACGAGGTGGCGGCGCTGTCCGAGGCGACTGTGCTGGCCCTGGACCAGCCTGACGATCCCGGCGAACCTCTCGAGGGGGCGACGCACACCGACGGGCGGCACCTCCTGGCCTGGGACGGGCCGGACCTGGTCGGCTACGCCTCGATGATCCCCAGCTCGGCGACGGCCCCAGCCAGTGCCGAGCTCGTCGTCGCGCCTCGGGCACGACGCCGTGGCGTCGGCACCGCCCTGCTGCGGGCCTTGTGGGAACGCGATCCGGCGGTTCGGGTCTGGGCGCATGGCGACCTGCCCGCCGCGGCATCCCTGGCCCGGCGTCACCGCCTGAGCGTCGTGCGCGAGTTGTGGCAGATGACGGCCACCCTCGACCCTCGCCCCCACCTGCACACCGACCTGCCGGACGGTTTCCGGGTGCGGCCGTTCGAGGCGGCCGACGCTCAGGCTTGGCTCACCGTCAACGGCCGGGCCTTCGCCGACCATCCCGAGCAGGGCCGACTCGGCCCGAGTGAGCTGGCCACGCTGTTGGGCCAGCCCTGGTTCGACGCGGAGGGGTTCCTGTTAGTGATCGACCACAACCCCCACCCCACAGCGCCGTCGGCCGGTCCGGCCCTCCCCGCGGGGGACCCCCGGCTGGCCGCGTTCCACTGGACCAAGGTCCTCGACGGGGTCGGGGAGATATACGTGCTCGGCATCGATCCCGACTACCAGGGCCGGGGCCTGGCCGAGCCGTTGGCGGCGGTGGGGCTGGAGCACCTTCGATCGGCCGGAGTCTCGCAGGTGCGGCTGTACGTGGAGGCGACCAACAGCGCGGCCGTGCGGATCTACCGCCGCCTCGGCTTCGCCCGGTTGGGCGTCGACGTCATGTACGCCCGGCCTGTCGGCTGACGACGCGACACCCGCCCGTCCACGCCCGGGCCGAGGCTGAGGCACCTCCCGGTATTACGGCGAAGATGGCACTATGGGCCGATGAGCCAGACCCCTTGGGACCGCCCGCGTGCGATGCCGGCTGGGTCTGCCCGAAGGGGGCCATCCGCGCCCACCACGGGCCCCCAGGAGGGGGCATCTGCACTGGTGAAAGCCACATCGTCGATGGTTGGAGCGGGTCTGGCGTCGAGCAGCGGGTCGGGCGCAGCAGCGGGAGTCCGGGCGGGTGGGGCGTCCGGCACCGACGCTGCCGTGCGGGTCCTGCCATCGGTGAGCCGGCCCGGTTCGGGGCCGCCGAGGGCGCGAGGATCGAACGGCCGGTTCGTCCGGGTGGGGGCGAGCGCTCCGGGCGGGCAGGCGCTGCCGTCCGACCGGTTCCTGGAACGGGAGATGTCCTGGCTTCAGTTCAACGAGCGAGTCCTGCAGCTGGCCACCGACGAGAGCCTCTTCCTGCTGGAGCGAGCCAGGTTCCTGGCCATCTTCGCCAGCAACCTGGACGAGTTCTTCATGGTCCGGGTGGCTGGGCTCAAGCGACGGATCGCCACCGGGCTGGCGGTCCGGTCCGCCGCCGGGCTGGAGCCTCGTGAGCTGCTGGAACGGATCTTCGCGTGCACCCATAGGCTGATGACCGCGCACGCCCGGGTCTTCCACGACGCGGTCCGCCCCGGACTGGCCGCACAGGGGATCCACCTGATCAGCTGGGCGGAACTGAGCCGCGAGGAGCGGGATCGCCTCGGGCAGTGGTTCCGCAACCAAGTCTTCCCGGTGCTCACCCCTTTGGCGGTCGACCCGGCCCACCCCTTCCCGTACATCTCCGGCTTGTCGCTGAACCTGGCCGTCGTCCTGGTCAACACAAAGACCGGGACGGAGCACTTCGCCCGGCTGAAAGTACCGCCCGTCCTTCCTCGCCTGGTCAAGGTCTCCGATCCCGGCTCACCCGACGGCGAGGGCGATCTGGCTCGCTTCGTCCCGCTTGAGGAGATCATCGCCGCCCACCTGGACCGCCTGTTCCCGGGCATGGAGGTGCGGGAGCACTACGCCTTCCGGGTCACCCGCAATGAGGACCTGGAGGTCGAGGAGGACGACGCCGAGAACCTGCTGACTGCGCTGGAGAAGGAGCTGACCCGCCGCCGGTTCGGGCCCCCGGTCCGGTTGGAGGTGGCCGCGGACATGGACGAGCGGCTGCTGCGGATGCTGATGCGGGAAATGCAGGTCAGCCCCCGCGAGGTGTTCAGGCTCCCGGTTCCGCTCGATCTGCGCAGCCTGCACGCCATCGCCGACCTGGACCGCACCGAGCTGAAGTACCCCAGCTTCGTGCCCCGCACCCACCCCGATCTGGCCCGGGTGGAGAGCGCCAAGCCGGCCAACCTCTTCAACGCGATGCGGTACAAGGACGTGCTGGTCCAGCACCCCTACATCGCGTTCTCGACGTCGGTGCAGGCCTTCATCGAACAAGCCGCGGCCGACTCGAAGGTGCTCGCACTCAAGCAGACCCTGTACCGGACCAGTGGCGACTCCCCCATCATCGATGCCCTCATCGACGCTGCCGAAGCAGGTAAGCAGGTGCTGGCCGTCGTCGAGATCAAGGCCCGGTTCGACGAGCAGAACAACATCGATTGGGCCCGCAAGCTCGAACAGGCGGGCGTCCACGTCGTCTACGGCGTGGTGGGCTTGAAGACGCACTGCAAGTTGTCCTTGGTGGTGCGCCAGGAGTCGGACGGGCTGCGCCGGTACTGCCACGTCGGGACCGGCAACTACCACCCCAAGACGGCCCGCCTGTACGAGGACTTCGGCCTGCTCACCTGCGACCCACAGGTCGGCGAGGACCTGACCAAGCTGTTCAACCAGCTTTCCGGTTGGGCCCCGCGCAGCACCTACAAGCGGCTGTTGGTGGCCCCGCACTCGTTACGCTCCGGCCTGCTGGACAAGATCGAGGAGCAGACCGCCAAAGCCAAAGCCGGCCTGGATGCCTACATCGGGCTGAAGGTCAACTCGATGGTCGACGAGTCCGTCATCGACGGCCTGTACCGGGCGTCTCGCGCTGGGGTAGACGTGGACGCTCTGGTCCGGGGCATCTGCGCGCTGCGTCCCGGGGTGCCTGGGCTGTCGGAGAACATCAGGGTTCGCTCCATCCTGGGACGGTTCCTGGAGCATTCGCGGTGCTTCGTCTTCGGCCGGGAGGGAGAACACGGCGTGCTCATCGGCTCCGCGGACCTGATGCACCGCAACCTCGACCGTCGCGTCGAGGCGCTCGTGTTCCTTCGGGACCCGGGCCACATCGAACAACTGGTCCACATGCTGCGCCGCGGCATGGGGGCCGGGGTGGCCAGCTGGCACCTGCAGGCCGACGGCGAGTGGGTCCGGCGCCGCGCCGATGCCGCCGGGGGCCCCCTGATCGACCTGCAGAACCTGCTCATCGAGGAGCACTCGGCCCGGCGGCGGAGGCTACCAGTCAGTGACTGAGCCGACGCCACGACCCCGCGAACCACACTCGCTACCACCGGCGGACCTCCGGGCGGAGCGACCCGAAGACCTCTACGCGCTGCTGCCCGCGCAGCCGCATCCGGAACCCTCCATGCCGCCGCCGGTCACCCCGGTGACGGCGAAGACGGCCCCGGCCCCCCCGATCGAGGCGGCCGGCGCGCTGCCCTGGCGGGAGCGGGACGGGAAGCTGGAGGTTGCCCTGGTCCACCGCCCCCGCTACGACGACTGGGCGTGGTCGAAGGGCAAGCTGGACCCGGGTGAGACCTGGCCGGGGGCCGCGGCCCGTGAGGTGGCCGAGGAGACTGGGCTGCGAGTCCGTCTGGGTTTACCGCTGCCGTCGGCGTCTTACGAGGTCAGCGGCATGAACGGGCAGCCAGCGGCCAAGCTGGTGCGGTACTGGACGGCGGTGGTCACCGGCGGACACGGACGGCTGGAGCACGAGGTGGACGCCGTCTGCTGGCTGACCCCGGCGGCGGCCCAGGAGCGGCTGAGCTACCCCCGGGACAGGGAGCAGTTGGCTGCACTGACCGCCGCCGCCACCGGCAAGCACTTGGCCGCCTGGCCGTTGTTGCTGGTCAGACACGCCAAGGCGACCCCACGCCGGCGGTGGTCCGGTCACGACTGGCTACGCCCGCTGGACGAGCGCGGCTTCGGCCAAGCCGAGGATCTGGCCGGGCTGATCGAGGCTTATCGGATCCGCCGGCTGATCACCTCGTCGGCGACCCGTTGCACCCAGACCCTCGAGCCGTTCACCCGGGCCCACCGCAGCGCCACCCTGCATGCGTCCGCGTGGCTGTCCGAGGAGGGTTACGCTCGGCGTCCACGCCGCGCCCGGGACGCCCTGCGTGCGGAGATCCTGCGGGGTGGCCCGGTCGCGATCTGCACCCATGGGCCGGTGATCCCGGACCTCTTGGACCTGCTCGCCGCCCGCGTCGACCCCAAGGACCAGCCGGTCGCCGACGTGCTGGCGTCGAATCGGGGCCGGACGATGGCCAAGGGGGAAGTCGTCGTCGCCCACCTGGTCGGGCACGGACCCAAGGCCCGGGTGGTGGCCCTGGAGCGGCACCTGCCGGTCCGCCGACGGCCAGCCGACCTTGCCCGCCTGACGATCCGGCCGAAACCCCTGCACGACGCCCTGGGGCCCGGTCGATGATCCCCCGGCGGACACGTTGGGGAACATTCCTGCCCCGCCACCAGTTTGGCCTAATGGTGCGCCGGGCCGCGGCAGCCCCGGGTCCCGAATTACGCCGCCACGAGCGGCCGTGCGCCGAGAGGCGCTCCCGGTCCGGCGCACCACAGTTCCCCCCTCAAACCCGCGTGCGGCGTCGCGCCGGGGCGGACCGCGTTCCACCAGGAGAGCCGAGATCCGCGGCAGTGCCCGCTGGCGGTCCACCGGGTCGGGACTGAGCCTGCCGACCCGATCAGCCGAAGCGACCCGAGATGTAGCCCTCGGTCCGTTTGTCGGACGGGTGGGAGAAGATCTTCGCCGTGCGGTCGTATTCGACCAGCAGGCCGGTTCGGTTGCCGGTGGTCTCGTCGGGCATTGCGGTGAAGAACGCGGTCCGGTCGGCCACCCGGGCGGCCTGCTGCATGTTGTGCGTAACGATGATGATCGTGTACTGCTCGACCAGTTCCAGCATCAGATCCTCGATGCGCGCCGTGGCGATCGGGTCGAGGGCGGAGCAGGGTTCGTCCATGAGAATCACCTCGGGCTGGACCGCGATGGTTCGGGCGATGCACAGCCGCTGCTGCTGCCCGCCCGACAGGCCGTAGGCGGACTGCTTCAGCTTGTCCTTCACCTCGTCCCACAGTGCCGCCCTGGTCAGCGCCTCCTCGACCAGTTCGTCCAGGTTCTTGCCGGTCTTCATCCCGGTGACCCTGGGGCCGAACGCGATGTTGTCGTAGATCGACTTGGGGAACGGGTTCGGCTTCTGGAAGACCATCCCGATCCGCCGACGGACCTCGATCGGGTCGACCTCCTTGGCGTAGATGTCCTGGTCGTGGTAGCTGATGCGACCCTCGACGCGGGCACCTTCGATGAGGTCGTTCATCCGGTTCAGAGAGCGCAGCAGGGTCGACTTCCCGCACCCGGACGGCCCGATCAGGGCGGTGATCTCCCGTCTGCCGAACCCCATGGTCACGTCGGCGAGGGCCCGGAACGACCCGTAGAAGATGTCCACCTGCTCGCAGTCCATCACGGAGATGGGAGCGGTCGCCAGGCCCTCGCTGCGGCGCAGCCGGCGCTCCTCGCGGTCGGCGCGGGTAGCCGGCTGGACGACGTGATCCACCTGCGGATCCCTTTCGTGGGTTGGATCGGGTGCCGTGGTGGCCCCGGCAAGGGTCCGGAACGTGGTCATCGGGCTCACCATCGCTTCTGGTAGCGGTTTCGGATGACGATGGCCACCGCATTCATCACGAGTAGCAGGACCAGCAGCACGATGATGGCGGCGGACGCGACCTCCTGGAAGGCCGCCTGTGGTTGGGACGCCCAGTTGAAGATCTGGATCGGCAGGGTGGTGAAGCCGGACATGAGGCTGTCCGGGTCGTAGGTGATGAACACGGCGCCGCCGAGAAGCAGCAGCGGGGCGGCCTCGCCCAGCGCCCTGGACAGGGCCAGGATCGAGCCGGTGGCGATCCCGGGGACGGCCGCGGGCAGGGTCTGGCGCAGCGTCGTCTGCAGCGGGGTGGCGCCCAGCGCGAGCGAACCCTGCCGGATCTCCTGTGGCACCGCCCGTACCGATTCCCGGGTGGCGATGATGATGACCGGCAGGATCACCAGCGCCAGGGCGATGGCCCCGGCCAGGAGCACCCGTCGTGGCATCCCGACGGCCAGTGCAAACCCTGCGGTGAGCATGCCGTAGATGATCGCTGGGACCGCCGCCAGGTTGTTCAGATTCGTCTCGATCAGCCGGTTGTACCACCTGGACCGGTCGGCGAACTCCTCCAGGTAGACCCCCGCGGCGACGCCGAGCGGCAGGGCCATGGCGGCGGTGACGACGATAGTGAACGCCGACCCCAGGATGGCGGCCCGAGCCCCTGAGCTGCGCGGTCGGACCTGCGAGCCGTAGTTGGTGAAGAAGTTGGCGTCCAGGCGTCCCATCCCGTCGAGGAAGGAGTCGACCAACAGCACGACGAGGACGACGATGGCGAATGCCAGGGCGAACCACAAGGCGATCAGGAAGGCGATCGACTGCGGTGTTCGGTCCCCGTGCCGCTGGGCCCGCAACGGCGCCGCACGCCCCTCAGCGGCAAGGCTCGACTGGCCAGCCATCAGTACTCCTCCCGGATTCGGCGAACGATCCGCCCGGCGATGATGTTGATGACCAGCGTGGTCACGAACAGCAGCAGCCCGACCGCGAACAGCGCGTTGTAGGTCAGCGTGCCCGGGGTGCTTTCGCCGGTGGCCGTCTGGGCGATGAATCCCGTCATCGTCTGGCCGTTCTGGAGGGGGCTGGAGACCATCTGGGCCCGGGTCCCGGCGGCCAGGGCGACGATCATGGTCTCGCCGACGGCCCGGGACAGGGCCAACACGATCGAGGCGGTGATCCCGGAGATGGCGGCCGGGAAGACCACCCGCGTCACGGTCCGCATCTTGTTCGCACCTAGCGCGTACGAGCCCTGCCGCAGGCTGTTGGGGACCGTGCTCATGGCGTCCTCGGACAACGAGGCGACCGTGGGAATGATCATGATCCCCAGGACCAGCCCGGCGGCCAGGACGCTGAACGAGCCGACATCCAGCCCGACCAGTCCCTGCAGCAGGTTGGGCGTGACGAACGTCAGGGCGAAGTAGCCGTAGACCACTGACGGGATCCCCGCCAGCAGTTCCAGGACGGGCTTGAGCACCTTGCGGACCCGCGGGCGGGCGTACTCCGACAGGTAGGTCGCCGCCCCCAGCCCGAACGGAACCGCAATGAGCAAGCCGATGAAGGTCGTCCACATCGTCCCGGTGACCAGGGGCAGCACCCCGAAGGACGGGTCGCCGAACCGTGGCGCCCAACGCGTTCCGGTGAGGAACTCGGCAACGCTGACGGAGCGGAAGAAGTCGATCGCCGGTAGTGCCAATGCGACGACGATGCCGAGCGTGATGACGACCGACAGACCCGCCGAACCGATCAGACCGCCCATGGTGAGGGTCTCGCCGATGCGGCGTCTGGTACGGCGCAGCGAGGTGCCGGCGCGGGGGTCGGGCGCCCCCGGCCCCGCCGGGCGGGTGACCAGTGCGGTGCTCACCTGATCGCCCCTGTGCCGGCCGGCGGGACCACGCGTGGATGGGTGGGAACCACTCGGACTCAGCTGCCGATCGCCGCGGCGGCCTTCGTCAGGTCGGCCTTCTGCTGCTCGTTCAGGGAAATGAACTGCGCGGTCTTGGCGATCTCCTCGTCCTTGGCGACGTAGAAATCGATGAACGCCTTGACCTGGGGCTTGCCGGTGTAGGCCTTCTTGTTCACGTAGATGAACAGCGGCCGGGACAGCGGCACGTAGGTCCCGTTGGCCGCGGTGTCCGCGCTGGGCGTGACACAGCCCTTGCCGCCGTCGACCTGGACCGCCTTCAGCTTGTCCTGGTTCTCCTCGAAGTAGGTGTAGCCGAAGTAGCCCATCGCCTGCCTGGACCCGGACACGCCCTGGACGATGACGTTGTCGTCCTCGGAGGCGTTGTAGTCCGAGCGGCTGGCGCCCTCTTTGCCGTTGATCTCGGCGGTGAAGTAGTCGAACGTGCCGGAATCGGTACCGGGCCCGTACAGCTGCAGCGGTTCGTTCGGCCACGACGGGTTGACTTGCCGCCAGGTCTTGATCTTGCCCTCGGCGGCCGGTTCCCAGATCTTCTTCAGCTCGGCCACCGTGACGCAGCTCAGGAAGGCGTTGTCCTTGCTGGCCACGACGGTCAGGGCGTCGGTGGCCACGCGCAGCTCGGTGAAGGTGATCCCGGCCTTGTCACAGGCCTTCTTCTCCTCGGCCTTGATCGGGCGGGACGCGTTGGAGATGTCGGTGGCCCCCTGGCAGAACTTCTTGAACCCGCCGCCGGTCCCGGACGTCGCGACCGAGATCTTGACGTCACGATTCTCGACGCCGAACAACTCCCCCGCGGCAGCCGTCAGCGGTTGGACCGTCGACGAACCATCCGCGATGATCTCGCCGGACAGGGCGGCCGCACCGCCCCCGGTTGCGGAGCCCGAACCGGTGTTCGTGTTGCTGCTGCCACAGGCGCTCAGGGCGACTGCACCGACGAGGGCCAGTCCAGAGATCCGGAACAAGGTGGTGGTGTTCACGTTGCTGTGTGCCTCTCGGGGTCCGATCGGGGCCGCTGCGCCCAGCGGGGCGGCTTGCCCACGCCACGACGAAGCTACACAGCGGCGGTGAAGCAGATGCGCTGCATCGGCGAACACGAGGTGAACGGGAACCGGCTAACACGCATGGTCGGCGCGACCCCAGGTGAGGTTCTGTCAGCTGTTGGGTCAGTCCAGTCCCCCGCGTCGCCACAGCCCGGCTGCGGCCTCCAAATCATCCCCCATGGTCAGGACCAGCGCGGCCTGGCGCGCCTGATGATCGGAGCCGCCGAACGAGCCGGACGGGCCGGACACCGGGTGGGCCGGGCTCGCGCGGGCTGTCAGGGTGCTGGGCGCGGCGGCGTCAGGTTCTGGGTCGCGGCAGGCCCGGCCGGCGGAGACCACCCGGCAGAACGCGGCCGCCCGGTGCAGGGCGACGCCGAGGTCTCCCTCGAACACCCCACGCAGGATGGCGTCGGCCAGGTCACGCAGCTCCTCGGGTCCCGGCGGGCTGGCCGGCCCGGCGACCACGTCGGAAACGCCGGCGAACCGCACCCCGGCGGCGTAGTCGGCGCTGGCCCCAGGCGGGTCCCGGCGTACCCACTCCCGCAGCACGTACAGCCGCCAGAGCACCCCCGGTAGGCTGCGCGCCGGGCAGTGCGACCACAGCTCGGCCAGCGTCATCAGCCCGATCTCCTCGACCAACCCCACCAGCCGGGCGGTCAGGGCCGGGTCGTGGGCGCCGCGTCCGGTTCGGACGATGGCCGCCGCCGTCTCGTGGGCGACCTGGGTGATGACGGCCGGATCCAGCTCGTGAACGGCGAACGCGTCCATGCTGCTCGGATCGAGTGGGGCCGGCCGGCGGTGCCGGGGGCCGGGGGCGGGCACGGAGTCGGGGTGGGGGCCGGGGGCGGGGTAGGCCATGGCCTCAGTGCCTGCCCGGTGGCCGGGTCGCCCGGGTCGGACCGATGACGACCGCGCCCTCGGCCGGGAGGGTGACCGCGCCGTCCTCGACCGCCAGGGTCGGGTCGAGGCTGAGCAGCACGACACACCGGGGGTCCTCCGGCAGGTCCAACGGCACCCGGACCGGCTCACCGCCCAGATTGACCGCCACCCGATGCTGCCCCCGATGCACCAGCACGGCACCGGTGGTCTCGTCGTGACCCACCCGGGTCGCCGCCAGGTCGTGATCGCGCAGGTCGACCCGGGCCGACCGCAACGCGAGCAGGGCGCGGTACCAGCCCAGGACGCTCGAATGCGGTTCCCGCTCCAGCTCCGACCAGTTCAACCGGGAGCGCACCAGGGTGGCCAGGTCCTGCGGGTCGGGAACCTGCTCGGCGGGCCAGCCATGCGCGGCGAACTCGGCGACCCGACCCTGCCGCACCGCGTCAGCTAGTCCCGACCCATCGGCGGGGAAGTCGGTGAAGAACTGCCACGGAGTCCCGGCGGCCCACTCCTCCCCCATGAACAGCATGGGGGTGTACGGGCCGGTCAGCAGCAGGGCGGCGGCGCAGCGCAGCCGCCTCGGCGACAGACTGGCCGACAACCGGTCCCCGGCGCACCGGTTGCCGACCTGGTCGTGGGTCTGCAACGAGGCCACGAACCGCCACCCGGGGATGTCGGCCGGGTTGAAGCCTCGCCCATGGGTGCGGCCCCGAAAGCTGGAGTAGCTGTCCGCATGGAAGAACGGCCTGGTCAGCACCGTCGCCAGAGCGTTGTCAGCGGCGAAGTCGCGGTAATACCCCTGGGTGTCGCCGGTCAGCGCGACGTGCAAGCCATGGTGGACGTCGTCGGCCCACTGCGCGGTCAGGCCCTGCCCACCCTCGTCCCGGCGCCGGACGGTGGCCGGGTCGTTGCGGTCGGATTCCGCGATCACCCACAGGCGGCGCCCGATGGCCTCAGCGAGGCGGTCCACGCTCTCGGCCAGCTCTTCCAGCAGCGTGATCGCCCGGTTGTCGTGCATCTCGTGGACAGCGTCCAAGCGGACCCCGTCCAGGTGGAAGTCGGCGAGCCAGGACAGGGTGTTGTCGAGCAGGTAGGCGCGCACCTCATCCGACCCGGGCCCGTCGAGGTTGACCGCGGCACCCCAGGGGGTCACGTACCGGTCGGTGAAGTAGGGTCCGTACCTGCCCAGGTAGTTGCCGTCGGGGCCCAGATGGTTGTACACGACGTCGAGGACGACGGCCAGGCCGCGCACGTGGCAGGCATCGACGAAGCGCTGCAGGCCCGGCGGGCCTCCGTAGGGTTCGTGTACCGCCCAGGGACACACCCCGTCATACCCCCATCCGTGCCGCCCCGGGAAGGCGGCGACCGGCATCAGGCTGACCGCCTCGACGCCGAGGTCGACGAGGTGGCTCAGCCGTTCGATGGCCGCATCGAAGGTGCCGGCCGGGGTGAAGGTGCCCAGGTGCAGTTCGTACAGCACGCAGTCGGCCAGCTCGAGACCGGTCCAGTCGCCGTCGTTCCAGGCGAAGGCGCCGGGGTCGAAGGCCTCGCTCGGCTCGTGGGGACCGTCAGGTTGCCGCCGCGAGCGGGGATCCGGGGTGAGCGGCCCGGAGTCGATGCTGAATCCGTACCTTGTGCCGGGCGCAAGGGCCTGGTCGTGCCACCACCACCCGCGCTCGCCCGGGCGCAACCGCACCCGGCGCTCCTGCGGGGTGGCGGGTGCGACGACGAGGTCGACACCGGTCCTGGCCAGCGGGGCCCATACGCCCAGTTCGGCCGGCGCCAGCGGCGGCCGCAGGGAGCGGGCCTCGGCAGCCTCCGCCACGGGGTCTTGACCAGGGTCGGCACCGGTGGGGCCGGCCTCGGTGGCCCCCGTTACGCTCGCCGACTCGTCGCGGTGGTGCTGCCGGGTGCGACGGCGAGGCCGGTGGTGCTGCGGTTCAGGCTCAGGCGAGGGCCGTGGGAACCGCCGACGGTGACTCATTCGCGCACCAACACGGTAACCGGATGGTCGGTGAACAGCTCGGCACACCGACGCTGACCGCCGTCGAAGACTCGCTCGGTCAGGACGTCCCGCCAGGACCCATCGGGCAGCTCGACGGTCTGGGTCGTCCAGCCCCCGGATCGACCCAGCCGGGCGGGTGCGCGGGTCACCACCGTCACCAGTTGGCGGGGCCGGCCCAGCCCGATGGCCCCGAGCAGTCCGCCCGGGCCGGTCCGGACGAAACCGAGGGCGTGCTCGCTGTCCGTCGGCAGGGGCGCGTAACCGGCCCCGGCGCCGAACAGTTCCGGATGGGCCCGCCGCAGCTTCAGCACCCGGGTGGTGAGAAGCATCTTCGCCTCGTCCAGGTCCATCGCAGCGGTGGGTGGTGGGCCAGTGTCCAGGCCGCCCGCCGGTGCGGGACTGTCGATCGCGGCGAGGACCTGAGCGCGAAGTCCGTAATCGACGGGTCGCCGGTTGTCCGGGTCCACCAGGGACAGCTTGACCAGTTCGCAACCCTGGTAGACGTCGGGGACGCCGGGCAGGGTGAGCGCCAGTGACTTCGCGGCCAGGATGGTGGCCCGGATGGGGCCGGCGTTCCTGACTGCCGCGGCCGAGACGGCGTCGTGCAGCGGCCCCGATTGGCGCACCCGGTTGGCGAACGAGAGGACCGCCGCTTCGTAGTCAGGGTCGCCGTCCACCCAGGCGGTGTGCTGCTTGGCCTCCCGAATCGCCTTGACCAGGTAGGACTCGAGCCGCTCGGAGCCGATGTCGCCCACCCCCAGCAGGGTCTGCCAGATCAGGTGCGCCGTGGGGGCGTCGATGTTCAGCTCGACGGCCCGCAGCCGAGCCACCGCCGAGCACTCGGACCACGAGTCCGGGTCGCCGGCCACGGCCAGAATCCGGGCCCGCACGTCCTCGCTCCGCTTGGTGTCGTGGGTGGACAGCGTCGTCATGCCGCCGGGCCAGTCCCGCTGCTGACGGATCGCCCAGTCGTGCAGCACCTGGGGTGAACCGCTCTCCAGGGCGGGCGGGTCGCCGCCGACCTCGTTGAGCGCGACGAGCCGGTGCCACCGGTAGAAGGTGGTGTCCTCGATGCCCTTGGCCATCACCGGTCCCCAGGTCTGCTGCAGGCGCACGGAGAAGTCGAGCGCGGCGGGGCTGTCCTGGGGGGTGGCCGCGACCGGCAGCAGGGCATGCAGCTCCGGTCCCAGATCGGGGCGGCTGGCCAGGGCCCGCGCGAAGGCGTCGGCGAGTCGCTGCTTAGCCTCGTCACTGAGCCGGTGGTCCGGGCGGACGTAGGCGCGATACACCTCCCCAGCGACCAGCACCTCGACGATGGCTTGGCGCAGCCGGTCCGGTTCCAGGCCGGGCAGCACCTCCCGGGCGCGACGGTTCAGCCGTTCGACTTCGGGGCCCAGGGACTGCTCGACGACCTGGCGCTTGGCCTTGTCGACGGCCTCCTCGATGGTCTGGTCCCCGCCGTCCTGTTGCCAGGCCCGGGTCAACGCGGGGGCCGCCGCGGGGTCGACCAGGGCCGCCTGAATGGCCTGCAGGGCGTCGTAGCCGGTGGTCCCGTCGCAGGGCCAGGTGGTGGGCAGGGCCTCGTCGGCCTCGAGGATCTTCTCCACCCACACGTGGGTGCCCCGGCGCGCCGACTGCCGCAGCCGTTCCAGGTAGCCGGCGGGGTCGGCCAGCCCGTCCGGGTGGTCGATGCGGAACCCGTCGATGAGTCCGCGGTGGTTCAGGTCCAGCAGCAGGGCGTGGGTGGCCTCGAAGACCTCGGGCAGCTCCACCCGGACCGCGATGAGCTGGTCGACCTCGAAGAACCGGCGGTAGTTGAGGACATCGTCCTTGTCCCGCCAGGGGGCCAGTCGGTAGTGCTGGCGGTCCAGGACGGCCCGGACCGTATCCGGATCCGACGGCCCGCCGGTCTCCGTCCCCAGTGCGACCGGAAAGACGTGCTCGTGGTATCGGATGACCGGTTCGTCGACGCCGTCCCGCTCCAGGGTGCCTAAGACGAGCTCGCCCCGCTCCAGGACCTCCGCCAGGCTGTCCCCGAGCACCGGCAGACCGATCCGGCCACCGCCGGACTTCCAGTCGATGTCGAACCAGGTGGCCGTGGGCGCGTCCCGGCCCTCCTTGAGCACCTGCCACAGCGGACGGTTGGTGAACTGCGGGGCGACGAAGGCCATGTGGTTGGGCACCACGTCGACGATGAGGCCAAGGTCGTGTTCCCCGGCCCTGACCGCGAGGGCATCGAAGTCCGCTGCGCCGCCGAGGTCGTCGGCGATGCGGGTGTGGTCGATGACGTCGTAGCCGTGGCGAGACCCCGGGGCGGCCTGCAGAATCGGCGACAGATAGAGATGGCTGACACCCAGTCGCGCCAGGTAGGGAACGATGCGGGTGGCATCGGCGAAACGGAACCCCTCGTGCAGTTGCAGCCGGTAGGTTCCGGTGACGGTCATGCGGACCTGCCTCCTGGTGGGTGGGGTGGGCGGTGGCGGGGACGTGCCGGGTGGTGTCACGCGGCTGCGCGAGCTGGACGGAGGGCGGGCGTTCCATCCATTGTGGGTCAGCGGCGGTCGAAGTCGGTCACCCGAAGGACGAGTTCGCCGGCTTCGTCGCTGGCGGCAAGGTCCACCTCGGCGAACATTCGCCAGTCACGGTCGCCGTGGGGGTCGTCGAGGATCTGCTCGACCAGCCAATACCCCGGCTCGGAGTCAGTGTCGACGACGAGCATCTGGGGGCCGCGGGCGGCCGGCCCGGTGCCGATGTCGGCGTACTCGGCGTCGTACTCCTCGCCGGCCTCCCGCCACTGCGAGGCGGTCAGTGGCCGGGGTGACTCGTCCTGCTCGGGCCCGCCTGCACCCGCCGGCATGTCCCCGTCCAGCTCGGCCAGTGCCTCCCAGCGACGCAGGGCCGCCAGCTGCACCCGCCGCCACATCGCGCCCCGGACGGCCACCCGCAGGGCCCGCTGGTTGACGGTGAACGGGCGGGGCAGGGCGGGGCCACGGATCAGGACCTCGTCACCGCCCGGCCGGCCGGGACCGCCCTGGCCGGGGTCGCTGAGCGCCTCCCACTCGTCCAGCAGCGAGGAGTCGACCTGGCGGACCAGCTCGCCCAGCCATTCGACGATGTCGTCCAGCTCGGCGGTCTTGACGGTGTCCGGCACGGTGTGCCGCAGGGCCTTGTAGGCGTCAGACAGGTACCGAAGCAGCACCCCCTCAGCTCGAGTGAGCCGGTAGAAGGCGACGAACTCGCCGAACGTCATCGCCCGCTCGAACAGGTCGCGGACCACGGACTTGGGCGACAGCTCCGATTCGGCGACCCACGGGTGGGTGACCCGGTAGGCGTCGAAGGCCACCTCCAGCAGCTGCTCCAGTGGTTTGGGCCAGGTCACCTCCTCCAGCAGCTCCATCCGCTCGTCGTACTCCAGGCCGTCGGCCTTCATCTGCGCCACGGCTTCACCCCGGGCGACGAACTGCTGGGCGCGCAGCACCGGGCGGGGGTCCTCCAGGGTGGCCTCGATGACGCTGACGACGTCCAGGGGGTAGTCCGGGTCGTCGGAGTCGAGCAGGTCCAGGCAGGCCAGCGCGAAGGTGGACAGCGCCTGGTTGAGGGCGAAGCCCCGCTGCAGGTCGACGACGACCCGCACGGTGCGGCCGGTGGGGTCCGGTTCGGGCAGCTTCTCCACCACCCCCGCGGTGACCAGGCTGCGGTAGATGTCGATCGCCCGACGCTGCAACTCAGCCTGCCGGTGGGCGTCCTCGTGGTTGTCGGTGAGCAGGCGCCGGATGGCCAGCACCGGGTCGCCCTCGCGCTGGATCACGTTGAGCACCATCGCGTGGCTGATCCGCATCCGTGAGGTCAGCGGCTCCGGCGGGGCGGCGACGAGCCGGTCGAACGTCTCCTCCGACCAGGTGATGGTGCCCTCGGGGGGCTTGCGGCGTTGCAGACGGCGCTGTCTGCCGACGTCCGAGCCAGCCTTGATCATCGCGCGGTGGTTCTCGATGACGTGCTCGGGAGCCTGCACGACGACGGTGCCCGCGGTGTCGTACCCGGCGCGGCCCGCCCGGCCGGCGATCTGGTGGAACTCCCGGGCCTTGAGCAGCCGCTGCCGGGACCCGTCGAACTTGCTCAGCCCGGTCAGCAGCACGGTCCGGATCGGCACGTTGATGCCGACGCCGAGGGTGTCGGTGCCGCAGATGACCTTGAGCAGCCCGGCCTGAGCGAGGGTCTCCACCAGGCGGCGGTACTTGGGCAGCAGGCCGGCATGGTGGACCCCGATGCCGTTGCGGACCAGCCGGGCCAGGGTGGCCCCGAACCCCTTGGCGAACCGGAACCCGCCGATGAGCTCGCCGATCCGTTGCTTGTCCGACTTGGTCGCCACGGTGATGCTGAGCAGGGCCTGAGCCTGTTCCAGGGCGGCGGCCTGGGTGAAGTGCACGACGTAGACCGGCGCCTGATCGGCGGTCAGCAGGTCCTCGACCGTCTCGTGCAGCGGGCTCATGGCATACCGGAAGGTCAACGGGACCGGCCGGTGGGCGCTGCTCACCGTGATCGTGGGGCGTCCGGTGCGACGGGTCAGGTCCTCCTCGAACCGGCCGACGTCCCCGAGCGTGGCCGACATGAGCAGGAACTGGGCCTGCGGCAGCTCCAGGATCGGCACCTGCCAGGCCCACCCGCGATCCGGGTCGGCGTAGAAGTGGAACTCGTCCAGGACGACCTGGGCGACGTCCGCGCTGCGCCCTTCCCGCAGCGCGATGTTGGCCAACACCTCCGCGGTGCAGCAGATCAGCGGGGCGTCTCGGTTGACGGCCGCGTCGCCGGTGAGCATCCCGACCTGCTCGGGGCCGAACGTCTCGCACAGGTCGAAGAACTTCTCGCTGACCAGCGCCTTGATCGGCGCGGTGTAGTAGCTGCGGCCGCCGGCGGCCAGGGCGGCGAAGTGGGCACCGACGGCCACCAGCGACTTCCCCGACCCAGTGGGGGTGGACAGGATGACGTTCGCGCCGGTCAGCAACTCCAGGAGGGCGTCCTCCTGATGCGGGTAGAGGGTCAGCCCCTGAGCGGCCGCCCAGTCGGTGAACGCCCCGAGCAGCTCGTCGGGGTCGGTACCGGTCGGCTCAGGAAGAGAAGACAACCGTGGTCCCGCCGCGCAGCATGACCCGGTCCTCCAGGTGCGCCCGTACGGCCTGGGCGAGCACCCGGCGCTCGATGTCGCGGCCGGTCCGGACCAGGTCCTCGGGACGGTGCCGGTGAGTGACCCGCTCGACGTCCTGGGCGATGATCGGGCCCTCGTCCAGCTCGGCGGTGACGTAGTGGGCGGTGGCTCCGATCAGCTTGACCCCCCGCTCGTAGGCCTGGTGGTAGGGCTTGGCGCCCTTGAAGCCGGGCAGGAACGAGTGGTGGATGTTGATGCAGCGACCCCGCAATCGCTCGACCAGGTCCGGGGAAAGGATCTGCATGTACCGAGCGAGCACGACAAGATCGACGTCGAGCTCCTCGATGAGCCGAAGGATTTCGGCCTCCTGGTCGTCCTTCGTCTCGGGGGACACCGGCAGGTGGTAGAACGGCACGTCGGCCAGATCGGCGGCCCGGTAGGTCTCCCGGGGATGGTTGGCCACGACCGCAGCGACGTGCATCGGAAGCTCGCCAATACGCCAGCGGTACAGCAGGTCGACAAGGCAGTGGTCGAACTGGGAAGCCATGATGAGCACCCGGCCGAGGTGACCGACGGCGCGCACCCCCCAGGTAGCACCGAATGAGGCGAGTACCGGCGTCATCCCGTCGAAGAAGCCCTGTTGACCCAGGTCCGCGCGGAGGGCGTCGAACTCGATCCGTCCGAAGAACGTCCCGGTCAGGCGGTCGTCGAACTGCTGACCGTCGGTGATGTCGCAGCCTAGCTGCACCAGCGTCGAGGTGACCGCGGCGACGATGCCCACCTGGTTCGGGCAGGAGAACCGCAGGACGTACGACGCCGGGCTCTGGCCC
>DASQEP010000077.1:0-24361 GCA_035633615.1 Dermatophilaceae bacterium | reverse complement strand
GCAGGTGCGTCCTCCTCGGGGAGGGGTCGACCGGTCCGTCCCGAACGTCGCGGCACGGCCTCGAACGACAAGGGTCCTCGGCGTTCCGATCGGGTCGTGCGGGTGCCGGATCCGGCCATCCCGGAGGGGGTCGGGATCCGGGATCTGGAGCGTTCGGCCCAGCACGAGCTACGGACCCTGTCCAAGGACAACGCCGAGGGTGTTGCCGGCCATCTGGTGATGGTCGGGCGGCTACTCCAGTCCGATCGGGACGCGGATCTCGTGGCAGCCCGGGCGCACGCCGACACCGCGGTCCGCCGAGCGGGCCGGGTCGCCGCCGTCCGGGAGGCACGGGGTCTGGTGGCCTACCGCGAGGCGGATTGGCAGTTGGCCCTGAGCGAGTTCCGGACCGCCCGGCGACTGTCCGGCTCCCATCACCTCGCGGCACTGCTGGCCGACACCGAGCGCGCGCTGGGCCGCCCCGATCGCGCCCTGCAGCTGGCGGCCGAGGTGCCCCTCGACGCGTTGCACATCGCGGAGCGCATCGAGCTGCTTATCGTCTTGTCGGGGATACGTCGCGAGCTCGGCCAGCCCGAGGCAGCACTGGCAACGCTCAGGGTGCCCGAGTTGCAGCCGGGGCGAATGGAGCCGTGGGCGTCGCGCCTGTATTACGCCTACGCGGAGGCGCTGCTGGCCGCCGGCGATGACGCGGCCGCCAGGACATGGTTCGCCTATGCGGCGGTGGCCGATGGCGACGGGGTGACGGACGCCTCGGACCGGCTCGACGAGCTGGACGGTGTCGTCATGGAGGACCTTGCACCCGACGAGCAGGACGAGACGGAACCGGAGCCGGAACCCGAACCGATCAATAAGCCCGGGATGCCGGTCGAGGAGGGCGAACCGGCGGACCGATCACCTCAGGATTGAGCCAATGATGCGGTCCCCGGGTAGGCCGGGTTCGGAATCAACGGCTTCGGACTTGATCTGCGGCTTCCGCGGCCTGGTGTGCGACCTCGACGGGGTGGTCTATCTCGGTCCGGCTCCCGTTCCGCATGCGGTCGACGCCCTTACCCTGGCCATCCGGCTGGGGGTGCAGCCGGTCTTCGCGACCAACAGTGCCGCCCGGACGCCCGCCGAGGTGACCGCTCACCTGCGTCGCCTGGGGATCGCCGTCGACGACCACGCCGTGGTCACCAGCGCTCATGCCGGGGCCGCCCACCTGGCCGGGGTCCTGCCCCCTGATGCCCGTGTGCTCGCCGTGGGTGGGCCGGGGGTGTCCTGGGCTCTGGCCGAGGCGGGACTGCACCCGGTCGATCGCTTCGAGGCCGCCGCAGGACCCGCCGTCGAAGCCGTCCTGCAGGGGCTCGGCGCGGACGTGAGCTGGGCCGATCTCGCCGAGGTTGCGCTGGCCGTGCAGTGCGGCGCACTGTGGGTGGCGACCAACCGGGATCTGACCGTGCCGACCGACCGGGGTTTGTGCCCCGGCAACGGCGCGCTGATCGGCGCCGTCGCCCCTGCCGCCGGGACCCCCCCGATCGTCACCGGAAAACCCGAACTGGCGATGTACCACGTATGTGCCACACGGCTGGGGGTGGCCTTGGGTGACCTCCTGGCCGTCGGTGACCGGTTGGACACGGACATCGCTGGGGCCAACCGGTGCGGGGCGTCCTCGCTGCACGTTCTGACGGGCGTCACCGGGGTCGAGGACCTGGTCATGGCCGAGGGGGAGCGCCGGCCCCGATTCCTGGCCACCGACCTGCGGGCGCTGCACCGGCCGTACCTGCCGGCGTCGGTCCCGGGCTCCCCTGGGGCAGCGCCCGAGCCGGTCGCCCGGGGGGCGAGCCTGGGCGGGGCCGACGGGTCCGCGGCAGTGCGCGCCTCGGCGCAGTGTGGCGCCGCGCGGGTTAGTGTGCTGCACGACGGCGACGTCCGATGCACCCAGACAACCGCCCCGTCGTGCCGTGCCGACCAGCTCGACCGAGCCGACCACCGGCTGCGCGCGATCGTCGGTGCGGCCTGGGCGGCCCGAGATGGAGGCTGGGTGCCGTCCGACGCCGCGCTGGCGCGGCTCGCCGGCTGGTATGACGAGGCGATGAGAGGACAGAGCAGGTGAGTGAGCAACCCCCCGTCCCGGACCCGATCCGCGCGGCTCCGACCGCTCCCACCGCGGCGGCGCCGACTGGAGATGACCGCATCGACGCCATCCTGCGTGCGGCCGACCTTGCCACCCCGTTCGACTCCGGTGCGCCCCTGGGCTTCGCTGAACTGGAGGATCTGGCCGCCCGGGGGGAGCGCGTCCGGGATCAGCTGCAACGCCGGCTGACCGATCTCGACGGGGCGTGACCGGTCCGGACGCCCCCGCGCCCAGCACCACCCGACTCGACGCGGCCCTCGTCGAGCGCGCCCTGGCCCGATCTCGGGGGCATGCCCGCGACCTCATCGAATCCGGTGCGGTCCTGGTGGACGGCACCCCGGTCCGCCGCCGCAGCACCGCGGTGCGCCCGGGACAACACGTCGAGCTGGATGCCGGCGACCCCGCCGCGCAGCCGTGGGTGGGTCGCGCCGCGGTCAAGCTCGAGCACGCCTTCTTGCTCTGGCGGGACCGCGGCCTGACCGCCGCCGGCGGGCGCTGCCTCGATGTCGGCGCCGGCGCCGGCGGGTTCACCGAGGTCCTCCTGCGCCGCGGCGCAGGCCGGGTGGTAGCGCTCGACGTCGGCCACGGTCAGCTGGCCGCGCGGGTGGCCGCGGACCCACGCGTCGTCGACTTGTCGGGCATCAACATCAGGTACGCAGACCCGGGCCAACTTCACGACGCGGTCGGTGGACCCATCGACTTCGTCGTCGCCGACCTCAGTTTCATCTCGCTGAGACTGGTGCTGCCGGCCATCACGGGCGTCATCGCCCCAGGGGCCCACGTCGTCCTCCTCGTCAAACCCCAATTCGAGGTGGGGCGTGGACACCTCGGTCGCACCGGTGTCGTCGCGTCACGGGCGGACCGGCTCCGGTCGGTGTTGGGAGTGCTGGACGCCGCCGGGGCGACCGGGCTGGCCGTCCACGACCTGGTCCACAGTCCGATTCGCGGCGGCAGCGGTAACAACGAGTACCTACTGTGGACCTCATCCGTCGCCGGAGACGATCCAGGACCGGGACGGGCGCTGGCCCCCGCCACCTTGACCGCCGAGGAGGCCCGGGGTCGGGCGGAACGGCTCGTGTGGCAGGAGGTGGGTTCGTGACCAGGCGTGTCCTCCTGCTGACCCACGCCGAACGCGCTGACCTACAACAGCACACCCGTGAAATTGCGGCCCTGCTCGGGGCGGCGGGGATCGAGGTCGCGGTGCTGGCCACCGACGTCGAGACCGCACACCTCGACCCGGCCAACATCCTGCCCGCCGATCCCGGGCGCCCCGCGGCGGGGTGTGAACTGGTCTGCGTCCTGGGTGGCGACGGGACCATCCTGCGGGGGGCCGAGCTGTCCCGCGGTGCTGGCGCGCCCCTGCTCGGGATCAACTACGGACACGTCGGATTCCTTGCCGAGGCCGAGCGAGAGGACCTGCGCGCCACGGTGCAACGGATCGTCGCCGCCGACTATGCCGTCGAGGAGCGGATGACCCTCGAGGTGGTCGCCCGCTCGGGGGCCGACGTCATCGCCACCAGCTGGGCCCTCAACGAGGTGACCGTCGAGAAGGCCGCCCGGGAACGCATGCTCGAGCTCATCCTTGAGATCGACGGGCGCCCACTGTCGACGTGGGGCTGCGACGGAGTCATCGTGTCCACCCCCACCGGGTCGACAGCGTACGGGTTCTCGGCGGGTGGCCCGGTGGTCTGGCCGGACGTCGAGGCCATGCTCATCGTCCCGATCTCCGCGCATGCCCTGTTCGCCCGGCCGCTGGTCGTCGGTCCCGAGTCGCACATCGCGGTCGAGCTGGTTCCGGACACCCGGAGCCGCAGCGTCATGTGGTGCGACGGGGCCCGCCCGGTCGACTTGCCGCGGGGTGCCCGCGTTGAGGTGGTGCGCAGCCAGACCCCGGTTCTGCTGGCTCGGCTGACCCGAGAGCCGTTCACAGACCGGCTGGTCAACAAGTTCGACCTGTCGGTTGCCGGCTGGCGTGGGGCGTTGCGTCGCGAGCGGTGACGGTGACCG
Organism: Dermatophilaceae bacterium; assembly: GCA_035633615.1. Lineage (GTDB taxonomy): Bacteria > Actinomycetota > Actinomycetes > Actinomycetales > Dermatophilaceae > JADJTI01. Next base: position 20,241 of record DASQEP010000077.1, on the reverse strand, counting down.
CACCTAGGCTGAGGGCATGCTGCGGGAGATGCGGATCCGCAACCTCGGCGTCATCCACGACGCCGAGGTGAGGTTGTCCCCCGGCCTCAACGTCCTGACCGGGGAGACCGGGGCCGGCAAGACGATGGTCGTCACCGGCCTGGGCCTGCTGCTGGGGCGGCGGGCTGACCCCGGGCTGATCCGAACCGGCGCCGCCGCCGCGATCATCGAGGGCATCGTCGAGGTCGGCACGGATCATCCGGCCGCTGCTCGGGCGATAGCGGCCGGAGCCGATGCGGACGACGTCACCGACGGCCTCGTTCTGGTTCGCACGGTCGGTGCCGATGGCCGGTCCCGCGGACACGTGGCCGGACGGGCCGCGCCGCTGTCGGTCCTCTCTGAGCTGGGCGAGACCCTCATCGCCGTGCACGGGCAGGCCGACCAGTGGCGGCTGCGGCGGCCCGAGGAGCACCGCAGCCTGCTGGACGCCTACGCCGGTCCGGAGCTTGTCGGGGCCGCAGGCGCCTACCGGTCCTGCTACGCCACCCTCGCCGACCTGGAGCGGGAGCACGCCAGGGCCGCCGCCGCCGAGAGCACCCGGGACGCCGAGGTGACCGCCCTTCGGGCGCACGTGGAGGAGATCGAGCGGCTGAAGCCGACCCCCGGGGAGGACGAACGGCTCCGCGCCGAGGAGGACCGGCTCGGCCACGCCGAGGCCCTGCGGCTCGCCGCGGGCCTCGCGCACGCCGGCCTGGCCGGCGCGGACTCCCGCGACGGTGAGCCCACCCTGGGGGCCCTCGACCTGCTGGCGCAGGCTCGGGCCGCGCTGTCCGCGGCGAGCGAGCACGACCCCACACTGGCCGACCTGCACGCCCGCTGCGCTGAGCTGGGTTATCAGGTCGACGACCTGGCCGGGGACCTGGCCGGCTACGTGACCGGCGTGGAGGCCGACCCCGGCCGGCTGGCCTGGGTTCAGGAGCGTCGCGGCCAGCTGAGCAGGCTGGCTCGTCGGCTAGGGGTCGAGGTGGCAGACCTGGCGGACTGGTCGCTGCGGGCGTCGGAGCGGATGACCGGTCTCGACGGGGACGGTCGGCGCCGGTCGGACCTGGCCGCGGTCATCCAGCGGCAGCGGCAAGAGCTGGGCGAGCGAGCTGCGGTCCTGTCCAGGGTCCGCGCCGAGCACGCCGATCGGATGGCCGCGGCGATCCAGACCGAACTGACCCAGCTGGCCATGGGCTCGGCCCGGATCAGAATGTCGGTGGAACAGCGGGACGACCCGGACGGGCTGGCGGTCCCGGGTCACCGGACCCCGCTGCGTTACGGTCCCACCGGTATCGACGACGTAGAGATCCAGCTTGCAGCCAACCCCGGCTCGGTGCCGCGCAGCGTCGCCAAGGCCGCCTCCGGGGGCGAACTGTCGCGGGTCATGCTCGCCGTCGAGGTGGTCCTGGGCAGCTCCGACGTCCCCACGTTCGTCTTCGACGAGGTCGACGCAGGCGTCGGCGGTCGCGCAGCGCTTGCACTCGGGGGCCGGCTGGCCGCGCTGGCCCGGCACAGCCAGGTCGTCGTGGTCACCCACCTGGCCCAGGTCGCCGCGTTCGCCGACCAGCACCTGGTCATCGACAAGGAGACCGACGGCCAGGTCACCGCCGCCGGCATCCGCGTCCTCGACGAGCCGGGGCGGCTCGCGGAGCTGTCCCGGATGATGGCCGGAGTCGATGGCACAGCGGCCCTGGACCACGCCCGCGACCTGCTGCAGCACGCGCGCGCCACGATCCGGAAAGGACCCGGACCCACCCGGCCCGGTCGGCCAGGGGCCATCCGACCCGTGCGCCCTGCGGCGGGTGCCGGGTGCGGCGCCGTGGGCGCGTAGAGTACAAGCCCGTGGAGCCGACGAAACACATTTTCGTGACCGGGGGCGTCGCATCGTCGCTCGGCAAGGGACTGACCGCTTCCAGCCTCGGGTTCCTGTTACGGGCCAGGGGCCTTCGGGTGGCCATGCAGAAGCTCGATCCCTACCTGAATGTCGATCCCGGCACGATGAACCCGTTCCAGCACGGGGAAGTGTTCGTCACCGACGACGGTGCCGAGACCGACCTGGACATCGGTCACTACGAGCGGTTCCTGGACGTCCCCCTGTCGGCCACCGCCAACGTCACGACGGGTCAGGTCTACAGCCGGGTCATCGCCAAGGAACGCCGCGGGGAGTACCTCGGTGACACAGTCCAGGTCATCCCGCACATCACCAACGAGATCAAGGAACGGATGCGGGAGCAGGCCAACGTCGAGGCCGGCCCGGCGCCGCACGTGATTATCACCGAGATCGGCGGGACCGTCGGCGACATCGAGTCGTTGCCTTTCCTGGAGGCCGCCCGGCAGGTTCGACACGACCTGGGCCGGGCCAACACGTTCTTCCTGCACGTCTCGCTGGTGCCCTACCTGGCCCCCAGCGGGGAACTGAAGACCAAACCGACCCAGCACTCGGTCGCGGCGATGCGCCAACTCGGTCTTCAGCCGGACGCGATCGTCCTGCGCGCCGACCGGACGATCCCCACCGCGCTCAAGCGGAAGATCGCGCTGGCCTGCGACGTCGACCAGGAGGGGACCGCGGCATGTGTCGATGCACCAAGCATCTATGACATTCCGAAGGTGCTGCACGGAGAGGGTCTGGATGCCTACGTAGTGCGTCGGTTGTCCTTCCCGTTCCGGGATGTCGACTGGTACCGGTGGGACAAGCTGATGCAGCGGGTCCACCACCCGGCGCATGACCTGGAGGTCGCCCTGGTCGGCAAGTACGTCGACCTGCCGGATGCCTACCTGTCGGTCACCGAGGCGTTGCGCGCGGCCGGCATCCACCACGACGCCCGGGTCGCCATCCGGTGGGTCGCGTCGGACACCTGCGACACCCCCGACGGCGCCGACCGGGCCCTGGCCGGCGTGGACGCAGTCCTGGTCCCGGGGGGGTTCGGCATCCGCGGGATCGAGGGCAAGCTCGGCGCCCTGACCTGGGCCCGGACCAACCGAGTGCCCACCCTGGGGTTGTGCCTTGGTCTGCAGTGCATGGTCATCGAGTACGCCCGCCAGGTGGCCGGGGTGGAAGGCGCTTCGTCCTCGGAGTTCGACCCGGACACCCCGAACCCGGTCATCGCCACGATGGCTGAGCAGCTCGCCTATGTCGAGGGGGCCGGTGACCTCGGCGGCACGATGCGGCTCGGCTCCTACCCGGCCCGGCTGGTCAAGGGCAGCTTGGCCGCCGGGGTGTACGGGACCACCAAGGTCGACGAGCGACACCGGCACCGGTACGAGGTCAACAACGCCTACCGCTCCCGCCTGGAGGAGGCCGGACTCGTCTTCTCCGGGTTCTCCCCGGACGGCACCCTGGTGGAGTACGTCGAACTGCCCACCGATGTCCACCCCTACTACCTGTCCACCCAGGCTCACCCGGAGTTCCTGTCCCGGCCCAACCGGGCCCACCCGCTGTTCGCCGGGCTGGTCGGCGCCGGCCTGACCCACCGGAGCGCCCGATGACACTGACCGCCCCCATGCTGACCCTCGCCGACCTCGTCGACGAGCCCACTGTCCGGCCGGTGCTGGCCTCCGCCACCGTCCACCACGGGCTGGTCTGGGACCTCCAGCGGGACACCGTCGACCTTGGCGAGGGGGGCGTCGTCGAGCGCGAGTACGTCCGGCACCCCGGGGCGGTCATCGTGGTCGCCCTGCGGGAACTGCGCGGGGAGGCCGGACCGGCCCAGGTCTTCCTGATCAAGCAGTACCGCCATCCGGTCGGGGCGATCGAGTGGGAGCTGCCCGCCGGCCTGCTCGACGCTGCGGGAGAGCCACCCTGGCACACCGCGGCCCGTGAACTGGCCGAAGAGGCCGACCTGCGTGCGCAGACCTGGCACGTGCTCGCCGACTACTACGCCTCGCCCGGCGGGATGACCGAGGCGCTGCGGATCTACCTGGCCAGGGGTCTGTCGGACGTGCCCGAGCAGCAGCGGCACACCAGACAGGCGGAGGAGGCCGGGATGCCGACCGGGTGGGTGGACCTGTCCGACGCCGTCACCGCCGCGCTGACCGGCCGATTGAACAACGCCGGCGCCATTGTCGGGGTCCTGGCGGTCGAGGTGGCCCGGGAACGCCGGTGGACCAGCCTGCGCCCGCACGACACACCGTGGCCCCAACACCCCACGAGGGGCATCGCACCTTAGCCCAACACCCGCGACAGCATCGACGGAACAAGGCGCAGGCCCGCGCGGCCCTAGACTCGACGTCGTCGTTCCGCTCCAGACTCGACGTCGTCGTGCCGCTCCGTCGAAGGACCCATCGTGCTGCGTACCCACCAGGCCGGAACCCTTCGCGTCGAGCACGCCGGGCATAGCGTCACCCTCGCCGGGTGGGTGGCGCGGCGGCGTGACCACGGCGGCGTGGCCTTCCTCGACCTGAGAGACGCTTCGGGGTTGGTGCAGGTCGTCGCTCGGGACGAGGTGCTCGATTCGGGTGGGGCCCATGAGCTGCGCAACGAGTATTGCGTCCGGGTGGTCGGCGGCGTCCGGCAGCGGCCGGACGGCAACATCAACCCGGACCTGCCCACCGGTGACGTCGAGGTGGTCGCCGAGGCCATCGAGGTGCTCGGCGAATCCGCGACCTTGCCGTTCCAGATCGACGAGCGGGTCACCGTCGGCGAGGAGGCCCGGCTGAGGTACCGCTACCTTGACCTGCGCCGGCCGGGCGCCGGTTCGGCGGGCGCCGCGCTGCGGCTGCGCAGCCGGGTCAGCGCGGCCGCCCGGGAGGTGCTCGCCGAGCGGGACTTCGTCGAGATCGAGACCCCGACCCTGACTCGCTCCACCCCCGAGGGGGCGCGCGATTTCCTGGTCCCGGCCCGGCTCGCGCCGGGCTGCTGGTACGCCCTGCCGCAGAGCCCGCAGCTGTTCAAGCAGCTGCTCATGGTCGCCGGCATGGAGCGGTACTACCAGATCGCCCGGTGCTACCGAGATGAGGACTTCCGCGCCGACCGGCAACCGGAGTTCACTCAGCTGGACATCGAGATGAGCTTTGTCACCGAGGACGACGTCATCGAGCTCGGTGAGGCCCTCGTCAAGCGGATCTGGCGGTTGATCGGCGCCGACCTGCCCATCCCGTTCCCCCGGATGCCGTACGCGGAGGCGATGGCCCGGTTCGGCACCGATAAGCCAGACCTGCGCTTCGGCGCCGAACTGACCGACTGCACGGACTTCTTCGCGGACACCACGTTCCGGGTCTTCCAGCAGGAGTACGTCGGGGCGGTGGTGATGCCCGGCGGGGCGGGGCAGCCGCGCAAGCAGCTGGACGCCTGGCAGGACTGGGCCAAGCAGCGCGGAGCTCGGGGACTGGCCTACGTCCTGATCGGCAAGGACGGCCAGTTGGGCGGCCCGGTCACCAAGAACCTCACCGACGCAGAGCGAGCCGGGCTGGCCGGGCGCGTCGGCGCCGACCCGGGCGACTGCGTCTTCTTCGCCGCCGGAGCCGCCAAGTCCTCCCGTGCCCTGCTCGGCGCGGCCCGCCTGGAGATCGGGCACCGCTGCGGGCTGGTCGACCAGGACGCATGGGGTTTCCTGTGGGTGGTCGACGCCCCTCTGTTCGAGCCGGCCGGGGACGCACAGGCCGCCGGTGACGTCGCCGTGGGCTCCGGTGCCTGGACCGCCGTGCATCACGCGTTCACCTCCCCCAAACCGGAGTACCTCGACACCCTCGACACCGACCCCGGCGCGGCTCTCGCCCACGCCTACGACCTGGTGTGCAACGGCAACGAACTGGGTGGCGGTTCGATCCGTATTCACCGCCGCGACACCCAGGAGCGGGTCTTCGCGGTGATGGGGCTGAGCCCGGACCAGGCGGCGGAGAAGTTCGGGTTCCTGCTCGAGGCGTTCTCCTTCGGTGCACCCCCCCACGGTGGGATCGCCTTCGGGTGGGACCGGATGGTCATGCTTCTCGGCGGTTACGAGTCGATCCGCGACACCATCGCGTTCCCCAAGTCCGGCGGCGGGTACGACCCGCTGACCGCGGCGCCGGCGCCGATCACGGCGCAGCAACGCCGGGAGGCCGGCGTCGACGCCACACCGGAGGCGCGCCCGCGGACGCCCGGGGCGCCGGTACCAGGGTGATGGCCGAGCCGGGTCCCGTCGGTACCGGTCGATAGCCTGGCCAGCGTGAGCGACGACGGGCCGGACCTGTTCGCCGGTGCCTGGCAGGCCGCGGCGACGGCCGGCGCCACCCGGGGCGCCAATCTCACGGATCCGTCCGACTCTTCAGGCTCGGTGGACGTGGCTGGGATGCCCGGTTCGTCGGGCTCGGCCGGGGTGCCCCCGCTGGCGGTTCGGATGCGACCGCGGAGCCTTCAGGAGGTGCGTGGACAGGCGGCGGTGTTGCGCGCCGGGTCGCCGCTGCGCCGCCTCGTCGAAGGATCCACTGGGCCCGCCGGACCGGTCTCGGCCATCCTGTGGGGTCCGCCGGGCACTGGCAAGACCACCTTGGCCCACCTCGTCGCGCTGGCCAGCGACCGACTCTTCGTCCAGTTGTCGGCGGTGACGGCTGGGGTCAAGGACGTTCGGGCCGTGATGGACGACGCCGCCCGGCACCGCAACCTGTACCGGCGCCAGACCGTGCTGTTCCTCGACGAGATCCACCGGTTCAGCAAGGCTCAGCAGGATGCGCTGCTGCCCGGCGTCGAAAGCCGCCTGGTCATCCTCGTCGCCGCGACCACCGAAAACCCCTCGTTCAGCATCATCGCGCCACTGCTGTCCCGGTCACTGCTGATCACCCTGGAACCGCTCGCCGACGACGACGTCGCCGACCTGCTCGTCGCCGCAGCGACCGACGACCGTGGCCTGGCTGGGGGGTTCGCCATCGACGCGGCGGCACGGGAGCACCTGGTCCGGATCGCCGGGGGAGACGCGCGCCGGGCTCTGACCGCGTTGGAGGCGGCCGCCGGGGTTGCCCTGGACGGGGCCGTCGCCGCCGACGTGGCCCAGGGCGTGGTGTCCATCGCACTGGGCCACGTCGAGCAGGCCGTCGCGCGGGCCGCGGTGCGCTACGACCGGACCGGAGACCAGCACCACGACGTGGCCAGTGCGTTCATCAAGTCGATGCGTGGCAGCGACGTCGACGCGGCGCTACACTATTTGGCCCGGATGGTGGAGGCTGGGGAGGACCCGCGGTTCATCGCTCGCCGGGTCGTCATCGCTGCCAGCGAGGAGGTCGGCATGGCCGATCCGACCGCCCTGCAGACCGCGGTGGCGGCCTTGCACGCGGTGGCGCAGATCGGGTTGCCCGAGGCCCGGATCATCCTGGCTCAGGCCGTCGTCCACATCGCCCTGGCGCCCAAGTCGAACGCCTCCTACCTGGCCATCGACGCCGCCCTGGCCGACGTGCGGGCGGGCCGGATCGGGGTGGTTCCCCCGGCGCTGCGAGGCAGCGGGTACGCCCGGGCCGCGACACTGGGGCACGGACAGGGCTACCGATACGCCCACGACGAGGACGATGGCGTCGCCGCCCAGCAGTACCTGCCCGACGCACTGCGCGACGCGGACTACTACCACCCCACCGAGCGGGGTTTCGAGGAGCGCCTCGGCGTGCGCCGGCGCTGGCTGCGGGACCGCCTCGGCAAACCGGACGGGCAGGTCCCGGGCCGGTCGGGTTGACCCCGGCACGTCAGCCGAATCTGGTCACCAGATGCTCTGGCGGTTACCACCTGGACTCGATCACCGGGGCATCCCCGGCGTACCCCGCTCCCGGAGGTCGGATCGTGCTGCTGACGTCGACCGTGTCGATGATGGTGCGCACTTCGGCGAAGTGGCAGGCGCTGCGGTGCTGACCGACCCCGTCCGGCCGGTCGACCAGCTCGGGCACCTGCACCGAGCACACCTCCTGCGCGCGCCAGCACCGGGTGTGGAACCGGCACCCCGTCGGCGGGTTGGCCGGGGAGGGCACCTCACCCGAGAGCACGATGATGTCCTTGCGGTCCCGCAGGGTCGGGTCCGGCACCGGCACCGACGACAGCAGTGCTTGGGTGTACGGGTGGGTGGGCCGGGCGTAGATCTCGTCCTCGTCGCCCAGCTCGACCATCTTGCCCAGGTACATCACCGCGACCCGGTCGGAGATGTGCCGAACCACGGACAGGTCGTGGGCGATGAACACGTAGGACAGGCCCAGCTCCCGCTGCAGGGACCCCAGCAGGTTGACCACCTGGGCCTGCACGGACACGTCCAATGCGGACACCGGTTCGTCGCAGACCAGCACCTTGGGGTTGAGCGCGATGCCCCTGGCGATGCCGATGCGTTGTCGCTGCCCACCGGAGAACTGGTGCGGGTAGCGGTTGATGTGCTCCGGGTTGAGCCCGACCAGCTCCAGCAGGTCCTGAACCGCCTTGCGGCGGCCCTGCTTCGGGACCACGTCGGGGTGGATCGCGAAGGGCTCCCCGACGATGTCACCGACTGTCTTGCGCGGGTTGAGCGAGGTGTAGGGGTCCTGGAAGACGATCTGGATGTCCCTGCGCATCTTGCGCATCGCCGCGCCACTCTGCGCGTAGAGGTCGATCCCGTCGAAGGTGACCCGACCCGAGGTCGGCTCCTCAAGGCGCATCAGCAGCCGGCCCAGCGTGGACTTCCCGCAACCGGACTCCCCGACGATGCCCAGGGTCTCGCCGCGACGCAGCTCGAAACTCACCCCGTCGACGGCCTTGACGTGACCGACGGTCCGGCGCAGCACCCCGCCCTTGATCGGGTAGTGCTTGACGAGGTCCTCGGCCGCGATGATGACATCCGGTTCAGGCACCGAGCACCTCCTCGGCGAAGTGGCAGGCGCTCAGCCGGCCGGGGGCGACCTCGCGCAGCAGCGGCAGCTCGGTTCGGCACACGTCGCGGGCCAGGTAGCAGCGCGGGTTGAAGGAGCAGCCCGGTGGAATCCGGGTCAGGTTGGGCGGCAGCCCCCCGATCGCGGCAAGCTCCTGCCCCTTCTGGTCGAGGCGTGGGATCGAGTCGAGCAACCCCTTCGTGTACGCGTGCGCCGGTTTGCGGTAGAGGTCGTACACGCAGGCCTGCTCGACGATCCGGCCGGCGTACATGACGGCGATCCGGTCGGCGACGTCGGCGACCACCCCGAGGTCGTGGGTGATGAGGATCAGGCCCATCTGTCGTTCCTGCTGCAGCTCGCGCAGCAGCTTCATGATCTGCGCCTGGACTGTGACGTCCAAGGCGGTGGTGGGCTCGTCCGCGATCAGCACGGCCGGGTCCAGGCTGATCGCCATCGCGATCATGATCCGTTGCCGCATCCCGCCCGAGAACTGGTGCGGGTAGGCGTTGACCCGCTGCCGGGCGCCAGGGATGGCGACCCGCTCCATCAGCCGGATGGCCTCGGTGCGGGCGTCGGACTTGTTCATCCCGCGGTGCACCCGGAACATCTCCCCGATCTGCCACCCGACCGGGAACACCGGGTTCAGCGCGGACAGCGCGTCCTGGAAGATCATCGCGATCTGCGGGCCTCGGGTGCGGCGTCGCTGTTCCTCAGGCATGGTCAGCAGGTCGTGACCGCAGTATCGGACCGCCCCGGAGGGGATCCTGGCCGGGGGCATGTCCAGAATCCCCATGATGGCCTGGGCGGTGACGGACTTGCCGCAGCCGGACTCGCCGAGGACGGCGAGCGTCTCCCCCTGGCGCAGGTCGAAGGACACCCCATTGATCGCGGTGGCGACGCCGTCGGCGGTATGGAACTCCACGTACAGGTCGTCGACCTGGAGCAGCGTTCCGTCGACCGGGGTATACAGGCTGGCTGAGCTCATGGTCTCACCGGGACTTCGGGTCGAAGGCGTCCCGGACGGCGTCACCGAGCATGATGAACGCCAGCACGGTCAGGCTCAGGAAGGCACTGGGGAACAGCAGCACGTGTGGGGTGGTTCGCATCGCCACCAGCCCATCTGAGATCATCACACCCCACGAGATCGTCGGGGGCACCAGGCCGATGCCGAGGAAGGACAGCGCCGCCTCGACGGCGATGTAGGCGCCGAGGTTGATGGTGGTCACGACGATGACCGGGCTCATCGCGTTGGGCAGGATGTGCGAGCGGATCACTCGCCATGGGCTGGCGCCAAGCGCCCGCGCCGCCTGCACGTACTCGTTCGGCTTGACCTGCAGGACGCTGGAACGCATCAGCCGGGCGATGTTCGGCCAGCCCAGGAGGCCCAGGATGGCCACCACCTTGAGAACGATGAGCAGATAGCCGGAGTCCTCGTTCGGGAAAGCGCTCAGGAACAGGATGCCGCCCAACAGCAGCGGGATGGCGAAGAAGATGTCCCCGATGCGGGAGACCAGCGCGTCCCAGAAGCCGCCGGCATAACCGGCGATGATGCCGACCAGCGAGCCCAGCAGCATCGTCGACAGGGAGGCGAGCACCCCCACGAGGATGGACGCACGGGCCCCGTAGATGCATCGAGCGAACAGGTCGTAGCCCTGGTTGTCCCGGCCGAACCAGGCCTGTGAGCTGGGTAGTTCCCGAGCCTGTTCGAGGATGCCGTAGGCGGGGTCCTCCTGGGTGAACAGCCCCGGTGCCGCCGCCATCAGCACGAACACGAAGATCAGTACGGCCGAGGCCCAGAACATGGGGTTGCGGCGCAGGGCGCGCCAGGCGTCCGCCGACAGGGAGCGATTCTCGTCGAGAGTCGGCACCGGCCCGGCCGGGGGGGCCGCGACGGCCGTCGTGTCGGGGCTAGTCATGGCTGATCCTGGGGTCGAGTACGCCGTAGAGCAGGTCGACGATCAGGTTGACGATGAGGTAGACCAGTACCAGGGCGGTGACCGCGCCGACCACGGCGGCTCCGTCGCGGGTGTTGATGCTCCGGTAGATGTACCCCCCGATGCCCTGGACGTTGAAGATGCGCTCGGTGATGATGGCGCCGCCGAGCAGCGAACCCAGGTCGGCACCGATGAACGTGATCACCGGCAGCAGCGAGTTGCGCAGGGCGTGCAGGCCGATCGCCCGGTTGCGGGTCAGGCCCTTGGCGATGGCGGTGCGCACGTAGTCGGCGCGCAGGTTGTCCGCCAGGTTCGTCCTGGTCAACCGAGCCACGTAGGCGATCGAGACGGCCCCCAGTACGAACCCGGGAAGGATCAGCTCGTACAGGGTGCCCTGGCCGGCGACGGTCACCGGGAACCAGCCCAGCCGTACCCCCACCACCAACTGCAGGACCGAGCCGATGACGAAGATCGGGATGGAGATCACGAACAGGGTGCTGACCAGGACGAGGCTGTCGATGAATCGACCCTTGCGGACCCCGGCCAGCACCCCGGCACTGACCCCGATGATGATCTCGAAGGTCAGCGCCACCAGGGCGAGCTTGGCCGTGACCGGGTAGCGACGGGCCAGTTCGTCACGGACCTTGAGGTCGTTGAACGTCGTGCCCAGGTCCCCCTGGGCGAGCTTGCCGAGGTACTTGCCGTACTGGATGACCAATGGGTCGTCGAGGTTGTGTTCCGCACGAAACCTCTCCACGAACGCCTCGGGGCAGGCCCGCTGCCCGCACATCCCGGCGGTCGGGTCACCGGGCAGCGCGAAGACCATGGCGTGGATGATGAACGTCGCCCCGATGATGACGGGGATCATCTGCAGTAGGCGGCGGATCACGTATCCACTCACGCGGCCTCCTCTGCGCCGGGGTCGGACATCCTGGTAGACGTCGGGTGGATCGTATCGGGTGAGCAGACGCCACCGGATGACGGCGGCCCCTCTCGCTGTGTCCGAAAGGGGCCGCCGTCAGAACGGTCGCGTCGCCGTTGCACTCCGGGCGTTATCACCCGGGAGCGCCGTGCGGGGGGGCCTCACTTCAGCGTGATACCGGCGACTTCCAACCGGTTGAACGGAGTCGCCCGCACATTGTCGACCCGCTCCGACCAGCCGCTGTTGACCTTGAAATACCACAGCGGGATGACCGGGAAGTCGTTCCGCAGCATTACTTCGGCCTCCTGGTACAGGCTGTTCGCCTGCGCCGGGGTGGTGGCCGCCGCAGCCTGACTGAGTTTGGCGTCGAACGCCTTGTTGCTGTACAGGTTGTCGTTCGCAGGGCCGTTGGTGGAGAACAACGGAGACAGGAAATTCTCGATCGACGGGTAGTCCATGACCCAGGCTGCGCTGAACGCGCCCTTCAACTTTCGGGCGTTGATCTTCTGGCGCAAGGTCGCGAAGGTACTGACCGGGGAGCCGACACAATCGATGCTCAGGGAGTTCTTGACGCTGTTGCACAGCGCCTCCACCCAATCCTTGTGCGAGGCGTCCGCGTTGTAGGCGACCGTCATCTTCCCGGTGAAACCGCCGGCCTCGGCCAGCAGCTGCTTGGCCCGGGCCGGGTCGAAGGTGCAGTACTCGCCGCACGCCCCGCCCTTGTAGCCGTCGATGCCCGGGGGCACCCATCCGTCGGCCGGGACCCGGGCCTTGGAGAACACCTTGTCGGTGATCGTTTTGCGGTCGATGGCCATCGAGATCGCCTGCCGCAGCTTGGGGTTCTTGTACAGCGGGTCGACCGAGACCGGGGCGAATCCGAGCGACTGGATCGCACCGGAGTCGTCCTGAGCGGCGCGGCCGTTGAGGTCCTGCTTGTACTTCTCGTTGATCAGGGCGTTGCTGGGGATGTCGTCGGTGGCGTCCAGGTTGCCCGCCAACAGTTCGATGTAGGCCGCATCCGAGTTGGGGAAGATCCGGAAGGTGATGGCCTCGACATTGCCACCGAAGGCCCCGGCATAGCTGGGGTTCTTCGAGACCCTGATCTCCTGGTCCTTGGTCCACGAGTCGACCCGGTACGGTCCGGCGCTGATCGGCTTCTGGCCGAACGCCTTGGGGTCGGCGAAGAACGCGTCCGGCAGTGGGGCGAAGACGTAGTACCCAAGCCGAACCGGCAGATTGGAGATCTTCTGCACCGTGGTGATCGTGAACGTGTGCTCGTCCACAATCTTCAGGCCGGACATCGTTTTGGATGTGCCGGGGGGAGCGGTCTGCGGGCCGTCACCGTCGGGGTCCCGGCCGCCACTGACGTCCCTGAAGCCCTTGAACGGCTCGAAGAAGCCGGTGTTGATGTAGGCGTTGGCCACGGAGAAATTCCAGGCGTCGACGAAGTTCTTCGCCTTGACCTCGGTGCCGTCGGAGAACTTGTAGCCCTTCTTGATCTTGACGGTGAAGGTGGTGTTGTCCGGGGTAGTGATCGATTCGGCGATGTCGTTCTGTGGCTGCGCCGTCTTGGGGTCATAGTGGACCAACCGTGCCACCGTGGCGTCCAAGACCCGGCCGCCGCAGTTTTCGTTGACGTCGGCCGGGATGAGGGCACGTTCGGGGTTGCAGCCGAAGACGCTGATGCTCTTGGTGGCGTCACCGCCGGCGCCGGGGCTGGATCCGGACCCGCCACAACCGGCGGCGATCAAAGCGGTGGCGGACAAGCCGGCCACCACGGCCGGAGCAGTCAGACGACGCATGCGTTCCTCCTCCACGAGTCCGCCCCGGGCTGGTGCGGACGAACGACGAGACCCTGTCGACGCTGCGGTGTCCGTTGACAGTGCGATGACGCGCCGTCAACGACACCGCTCGACGCTGGCAACAGGGTCGGCCGGCCGAGTGTCGGGCTTACCCCTATTGGCCAAAGACCGGCATAACCAGTACCAACATAGATCCGTTCGTGACCATCACCTGACTCCGAGACCCAATCGTGACAGTCGAATTGATCGTCTCCACCGGTAGCGCGGCTGCCGTGGTGGGGCACAGTGGTCACGACGAGCCCGGCAGCCGACCCGGCAGCCGACCCGGCAGCCGACCCGGCACGCGGTCGATCCGAAGCGGAGGGGCGTCACGTCCACGGCATACGCTTAGCTCTTGTCGCAGGACCCTCGTCCTCGAAGCACCCCTGTTCTCGAAAGGGCACGACGATGGAAACCGCCGAGATCAGGCGCCGCTGGCTGAGCTTCTTCGAGAGCAAGGGCCACACTGGGGTCCCCAGCGCCTCGCTGATCTACGACGACCCGAACCTCCTCTTCGTCAACGCCGGCATGGTGCAGTTCAAGCCGTACTTCCTCGGCCAGGAGAGCCCGCCGTACCAGCGCGCCGCCAGTGTCCAGAAGTGCGTGCGCACCGGGGACATCGAGGATGTCGGCAAGACCAGCCGACACGGCACCTTCTTCCAGATGAACGGCAACTTCTCGTTCGGCGACTACTTCAAGGCCGGGGCCATCGAGTACGCCTGGGAGTTGCTGACCACCGCGCAGAACACCGGCGGCTACGGCTTCGACCCCGACAAGCTGTGGGTCACCGTCTTCCGGGACGACGACGAGGCCGCGGACCTGTGGGTGCAGTTGACCGACATACCCGCCGAGCGCGTGGTCCGCCGTGGTGTCGAGGACAACTACTGGCACATGGGGGTGCCCGGCCCCGGTGGCCCGTGCAGTGAGATCTACGTCGACCGGGGCCCCGAGTACGGCCCGGACGGGGGGCCGGCCGTCGACGAGGACCGGTTCATGGAGATCTGGAACCTCGTGTTCATGCAGTCGGAGCTCGGGCAGGTGCGCAGCAAGGCGGACTTCGACATCCTCGGCGACCTGCCGAAGAAGAACATCGACACCGGCGCCGGTCTGGAGCGGATGGCCACCATCCTGCAGGGCGTCGACAACATGTACGAGATCGACGAGGTCTACCCCGTCCTGGAGCGTGCTGCCGAGCTGGCCGGCAAGCGCTACGGCGAGCACAGCGAGCAGGACGCCGGGCACTCCCACCCCGACGACGTACGGCTGCGGGTCGTCGCCGACCACGTTCGAAGTGGCCTGATGCTCATCGGCGACGGGGTCACCCCGGGCAACGAGGGGCGCGGGTATGTGCTGCGCCGGATGCTACGGCGGGCGGTCCGCTCGATGCGGCTGCTGGGCGTCGAGGACCCGTGCCTGCCCCAGCTGCTGCCGGTCAGTCTGGAGCGGATGCGCCGCTCTTACCCGGAACTGGAGCGCGACTGGGCGCGGATCTCGACCATCGCCTACGCCGAGGAGGACGCCTTCCGGCGCACCCTGTCGACGGGCACGACGATCTTGGACACCGCGGTGGCTCGGACCAAGTCCGAGGGACAGGCCCGGCTCAGCGGCCGTGACGCGTTCACCCTGCACGACACCTACGGTTTCCCCATCGACCTGACCCTCGAGATGGCCGTCGAGCAGGGCCTGCGCGTCGACGAGGACGGCTTCCGGCGGCTGATGCGCGAGCAGCGGGACCGCGCCAAGGCCGACGCGAAGGCCAAGAAGAGCGCCCACGGTGACGTGCACGGCTACCGGGAGATCGCCGATGCCCTTGGCCGGGAGGTCGAGTTCACCGGCTACGACGAGGTGGTCTCCGAGGCCCGGGTTGCCGGGCTGCTCATCGACGGCGAGGGCGTTCCTGTCGTGCACGCCGGGCAGCAGGTGGAGTTGGTGCTGGACCGAACCCCGTTCTATGCCGAGGGCGGTGGCCAACTCGCCGACGGCGGCCGGATCCGGCTGGCCAACGGGGCCGTGGTCGAGATTCGCGACGTGCAGAAGCCAGTGACGGGCCTGGTCGTGCACCGGGGCGAGGTCGTCAGCGGGGAGGTCAGCGTCGGGGAGGCGGCGCAGGGGATGGTGGACATCGGTCGACGCCGGTCCATCTCCCGCGCGCACACCGCCACCCACATGGTGCACAAGGCGATCCGGGAAGCGCTGGGGGAGACGGCCACCCAGGCCGGTTCGGAGAACGCCCCGGGCCGGTTCCGGTTCGACTTCAACGCCCAGCATGCGGTCCCGCTCAGCGTCCTGTCCGACGTCGAGGGCCGGGTCAACCAGATGCTGCTGGAGGACCTGCCGGTCTACGCCCAGGTGATGAGCCAGGCCGACGCGATCGACGTGGGTGCGATGGCGCTGTTCGGTGAGAAGTACGGCTCGCAGGTGCGGGTCGTCTCGGTCGGCGAGTGGGCCCGAGAGCTGTGCGGCGGAACCCACGCGCAACGCTCGGGGCAGCTCGGTGTCGTCAAGCTGCTCGGCGAGGCCTCCATCGGGTCGGGGGTCCGCCGCGTCGAGGCACTGGTCGGCACCGACGCCTATGAGTTCCTTGCCCGGGAGTCGGCCATCGTCGGGCAACTCACCGAGACCCTCAAGGCGCGTCCGGAGGAGCTGCCCGAACGGGTCGCCGGCATCCTGGCCAAGCTCAAGGACGCCGAGCGGGACATCACCCGGATGCGGCAGAAGCAGGTCCTCGCGGCGGCCGCCGGGGTCGCCGCGGCAGCCCGGGACGTATTCGGGGTCAGCCTGGTCGTGCACGACACCGCGCACACCGCCGCGGGTGACGTCGCCGCCGACGACCTGCGCTCCCTGGTCCTGGACCTGCGCTCGCGGCTGGGCAACGACCGTCCCAGCGTGGTCGCCTGCGCCTCGGTGTGCAAGGGGCGGCCGCTGGTCATCGTCGCCACGAACGCCCTGGCCCGCGAATGGGGCCTGAGCGCCGGCGCCCTGGTCCGGGTGGCGGCCGGGCTTCTCGGCGGAGGAGGCGGCGGCAAGGATGACATCGCCCAGGGCGGCGGCACCGACCCCGGGCTGATCGCCGAGGCGCTCGACCGGATCGAGCACGAGGTCGGCAGCCGCGTGACTGCGGGCCGGTAACTGGTGCGCACGGGCGTGCGGCTCGGGGTCGACGTCGGGACGGTCCGGGTCGGGGTGGCCCGCAGCGACCCGGCGGGCTTGCTCGCGACCCCCGTCGAGACGCTGCGGCGGCAACCCGAGAACGGGGCCGACATCCGCCGGATCGCCGAGATGGCGGCCGAGTCGCTCGCCATCGATGTGGTGGTGGGATTGCCGCGCTCGCTGTCCGGCGCCGAGGGACCCGCCGCCGCCGCCGCGCGGGATTACGCCCAGGAGCTGGCCGACGCGGTGTTTCCGGCAACCGTCCGCCTGGTCGACGAGCGGCTGACTACCATCGATGCACAGCGGGTGTTGCGCGACGTGGGACGCCCCGGTCGCTCCCGCCGCGCGGTCGTCGACCAGGTGGCTGCCGTCCTGATCCTTCAGGGGGCTCTCGACCTGGAGCGCAGCCGCGGTGAGGCGCCTGGAGAGCCCGTCCCGGGCCGACCAGCACCATCGACCGAAGGGCCGCGGCCATGACCGACCGACTGGACGAGGCGATCTTCGACGCCGCGGGTCAGACCCGCCGGCGCCGGCGATCGAGCCGTCGGCGACGCGTTGTCACGATCGTGGCCGCCGGTGCGCTGATGCTGGGTGGCGGCGGGTACGCGGTGGCGCAGTGGAGCCCCATTCTCAGTGGCCTGACCGGTGCGAGGGACTACGAGGGGTCCGGCGCCGGTGAGGTGAGCATCGTCATCAAGGTCGGTGACTCAGGTCGGGACATCGCCGACAACCTGCAGCAGGCGGGGGTCGTTCGCACCGCTGGGGCGTTCGAGTCCGCGCTGGATCGCACCCCGGGAGCGGAGTTGCAGCCCGGCACCTACCGGATGCGCCGGGAGATGAGCGCCGCCGCGGCGCTGACCCTGCTACGGGACCCGTTGACTCGCGCGCAGATCAAGGTCACGGTGCCTGAGGGCCTCTGGCGTGACGAAGTCTTCGCACTGCTGGTCACGCAGACCCGTAGACCTCTGGCGGAGTACCAGGCCGCCGCGAAGGACCCCGGGCTGCTCGGCCTGCCGACCGCGGCCGGCGGCAACCTGGAGGGCTACCTATTCCCGTCGACCTACTCGTTCGAGCCGTCGGACACCGCCGAGGATCACCTGCGGGCCATGGTCGGTCAGACGGTCCGGACCCTCAACGACCTCGCCGTGCCGCAGGCCGCCTGGCATCGCACCATCATCGTGGCCAGCCTGATCGAGGGTGAAGCCCGGCTCGACGCCGACCGAGGCAAGGTGGCCAGGGTGATCGAGAACCGGCTCGCGGCCAAGCAGAACCTACAGCTGGACTCCACCGTGAGTTACGGGGTCAAGCGCCGTTCCATCACCACGACGGACGCCGAGCGGGCCGCCCGCAATGGGTACGGCACCTACACCCACCCCGGCCTGCCCGTCGGTCCGATCGGAAACCCAGGGTTGGCCTCCATCAAGGCCGCGCTGGCCCCGACACCAGGCGGCTGGAGGTACTTCGTGACCGTTAATCCGGACACGGGGCTGACCAAGTTCGCGGTCACCGCCGCCGAACACGAGGCGAACGTCAAGCTGTTCCAAGCGTGGTGCCGGACTCGACCGGGAACGTGCTGAGCCCCCGAACGGCCCGGCGTGCGGCCGTCCTGGGCTCACCCATCGGGCACTCGTTGTCCCCACCCCTGCACCGGGCCGCCTACCGAGCGCTCGGATTGTCGGGATGGACCTACGAGCGATTCGCGGTGGGCGGCTTCGGGGAGCCGAGTCTGCCGGCTTTCATGGCCGGATTGGACGAGGCATGGGTGGGACTGTCCCTGACCATGCCGCTGAAGGAGGCCGCGTTGCGGGTGGCCGCCCGGGTCAGCGATGAGGCCCGGCTCGTCCAGTCGGCCAACACCCTGATCCGGCACCCGGACGGCTGGCACGCCGCGACGACCGACTCGCAAGGACTGGTCACCGCCCTGCGCCGGTCGGGGTTCGGGCGGGTCGAGGACGCGCTGGTCCTGGGCTCGGGGGCGACGGCACGCTCAGTGCTACAGGCCCTGGCCGTGCTGGGGTGCAGACGGGTGAGGGTGGCTGTCCGGGGCGCGATCCGACCCGAGGCGGTGACGGCTGCGGTGGCCTTGGGGGTGGCCTTGGAGGTATGCGCGATGGGCGAGGTCCCGCTGCTTGCCGGGCAGTCGGGCCTGGTCGTGAGCACGTTGCCGGGCGGCACCGACCCGGGATGGCCGCCGACAGCGGGAGACCGCCTGAGCCGGACGGTGCTGCTGGACGTCGGGTACGACCCCTGGCCGACGCCGCTGGCTCGGTGGGCGTCCGCGGGCGGTGCCCGAGTCCACTCCGGCCTGGGGATGCTCGTCTTCCAGGCAGCCGAACAGGTGCGCTTGATGACCGGGCGGGACGCGCCGGAGGCAGCGATGGCAGCGGCGGTTGGTCTGGCTTCCTGGTGATACATCGGCGTTGCTGGTCACGGCGATTCACCATGGGGACCTGACCCGGTGGCCGCCTGGCGGCGGTCTGCTATCCGGCCAGAGCGCCGCCGAAGACCTGCCAGGCGAGCAGAGACTTGGCCACCAGGCTCAGCGTGATGTAGGTCCGTTCCCCGACCAGGTAGTCCGCCCAGCGGCCCACCTGCTTGTACTGCAGGTACTGATTAAGCGCGAACACATTGAAGAACAGAAAGAGCGAGACGATGATCCCGTAGACGAAGGCGGGCGGATCAGCGGGGGACGTGGACCCGGGGGCGACGACGAAGAACGCGATGATCAGCCACGGGACGATGCCGACCATGCTTCCGAAGATGAATGGTAACAATCCGCCACCCGGTTGCTCGTAGTTCTCCTGCAGCCACCCGAAGAAGATCATCGCGGCATTCACGCCGAAGATGGCCGCCAGTGCGGCGACGTCGGAGATGCCGGTGAGCTGCGCGATCAGCACGATCATCATCGAGGATGTGAGCGCGTACTCGACCCATCGGGCGCGGTTGCGCTGCCGTGCCAGATCCGCGGCATACCCGCGGGACCACACCGTGGAAACGATGAGCAGCGCCAGACCTGAGAGGGCGAGGAATCCGGCGACCGCCAGCCCGATCTGGGTGTTCACCAAAGTCACCGGGTCGCCCGGTGTCGTTCCCGGAGGCCCCTGCAGGTAGGCGGCGGTGACCGGCAGGGTGAAGTCGTTGGACAGCAGGTACACGACCACGGCCTGTGCGATGAGGACGATGCCGACGATGATGTTGTACCGGCGTAGCCCCGCGAGACGACCCGAGTCAACCGGGGTGTAGGCGGTGGGAGAACCCTGCGATCGGGTCTCAGACGATGACTGATTCATGACCCCACGCTAGTACCCGCCCAGGTCTGCCATCCCCCTAGCCGCGGCGGGTCGCACCCGGGGGTCGTCGCACGCTCGCACAAGCGGTCTGGGTTGGGGCTTAGGGCCGTTCCACAGCCTGAACCCGGCCCGGCGATACCTCCCCCGAGGTGGAAGCATACGGGCCATGGTGCGGTGGTTGACGGCCGGTGAGTCGCACGGGCCGGCGTTGGTGGCGATTCTGGAGGGGTTGCCCTCCGGGGTCCGGGTGACCTCCGCCGACGTCGACCGGGCTCTCGCCCGGCGGCGGCTCGGCTATG
>DASQEP010000076.1:0-4463 GCA_035633615.1 Dermatophilaceae bacterium | reverse complement strand
CCTCGGCGACACCACCGCGATCGCCGCCACTGTCGAAGCCCTCGACCTACCCGGCACCGCCTGCGAACTGGCCAAACCCGCCGCCACCCAGACCAGCTACTTCACCGGCAACCACCACCGCATGCAGTACGCCGACTTCCGTGCCAACGGCTACTACATCGGCTCCGGCCCCGTGGAATCAGCCTGCAACACCATCGTCAAACAACGCGCCAAACGGGCCGGCATGCACTGGACGATCCAAGGACTCGACCCCGTCCTCGCGCTGCGCACCCTGCACCAGTCCGGACGCAACCACATCCTCTGGCCGGCACCACCAACCTGACGCACACCCGCCAGGTCGGCCAGGGCTGTGGTTGTCGGGGCGGCCTGGCACACTTGCCGCATGAGTTCCATGCCACCCGCCGTCGGACAGCCCGCCCCGGAGTTCACCCTGCCCGACCAGTACGGTAAGCCGGTCGCGCTGACCGACCTGCACGCCGACAAGTCGGTGCTGCTGGTCTTTTACCCCTTCGCCTTCTCGGGGATCTGTACCGGCGAGCTACAGGAGATCCGGGACGACCTGGGCCGATTCCAGAACGACGCGGTCGAGGTGGCGGCGCTCTCATGCGACCCGATGTTCGCGCTGCGCGCTTGGGACGACAAGGAGGGATACTTCTTCCCGCTGCTGTCGGACTTCTGGCCGCATGGCGACGTCGCCAAGGCGTACGGGGTGTTCGAGGACGTCGGCGGTTTCGCCCGGCGCGGAACGTTCCTGGTCGGCGTGGACGGAACCGTCCGCTGGTCGCTGATCAACGGGCCGGGAGAACGGCGTGACTTCGCGCCTTTCCACGAAATGATGGATACCCTCGGGACCCGCTGAGCTCCGGGCGGCGGGCCGATCGGGGCTTCGCGGGCTGTCAGAATGGTTGGGAGGCCGGCCCCGGTCTCACCGGGCCTGTAGCTCAGCTGGTAGAGCACCGCGTTTACACCGCGGGTGTCGTCGGTTCGAACCCGGCCGGGCCCACATGAAGAGCACCAATTCCAGGCAGACCGGTCAGGTCCCGCTGAGCCGGGTTGTCGCCGCGCTGGAGGCGATGTACCCTCCCTCGACGGCCCTGTCGTGGGACCGGGTCGGCCTAGTCACCGGTGACCTAGCCCAACCGGTGCGCCGGGTCCACTTTGCTGTGGACCCGACCGCCCACGTTATCGCCGAGGCCCGCGAATCCGGTGCCGACCTGTTGGTGACGCACCATCCGCTGCTGTTGCGAGGGGTGCACAGCGTGGCCACCGTCACCGCCAAAGGCCGAGCCGTCACCGCACTGATCGTCGCCGGCATCGCCCTGTACGCCGCACACACCAACGCCGACGCGGCGGACCCAGGGGTGTGCGACGCGCTGGCCCACGCCTGTGGGCTCCTCGACGTGGGTCCCCTGAGCACGCAGGAAGGCCAGCCCCTGGGACGGGTCGGGACGCTTGCCGAACCGACCTCGTTGCGGGCGGTGGCGCAGCGGTTGGCGGCCGCACTCCCACCGGCTCCGGTCGGTATCCGGGTCAGCGGGCCGGCCGCGGCACCGGTCACCACCGTGGCCGTCCTGGGTGGCTCTGGCGACGGTCTTTTCGACGCGGTCAGGGACAGCGGCGCTGACCTCTATGTCACAGCGGACCTGCGTCATCATCCGGCCCTGGAGGCGCGAGAGGAGGCCGCGGGTGGCCCGCCCTACCTGATCGACGCGGGGCACTGGGCCAGTGAACAGCTGTGGCTTGCCGATGCCGCCGCAGCCCTGCGCACCAACCTGGGGGCCGACGGCGATGACCTGGAGATGTACCTCAGCACGGTACGGACCGACCCGTGGGACGCGATCCTGGCCGGGCCACCCGCGGCGGGTTGGGCGCCGGGACAATACCTGGGCGCCGGGGACCGCTGGGAGGAGGCCCGTCTGGCCGGCCTCACCACCCCTGCCCGCGGCGACCGCGATGCCGGCGTCGGCCGAGAGGACCGCCATGAAAGCTGACCCGGGGCGGCAATGGCGCCTGCTCGACCTACAGGCCCTGGACACCCGGCTGGGACAGATCGCGCACCGCAGCGCTCGGCTACCCCAGGACGTCGAGCTGTCCGAGCGGCACCGGGGGCTCGAGCAGGTGGAGGCCGATCTGGTGGCCACCCGGACAGCCTGGCAGGACCTTCAGCGGGAGCTGGTGAAGGCCGAGGCCGACGTCGATCTGGTGCGGGACAGGGCCGCCCGGGACCGCCGACTGCTGGACAGTGGAAGTGGGTCGGCCAAGGACCTCCAGGGGCTGCAGCACGAGCTGGCCTCCTTGAACCGGAGGCAGGGGGAGCTGGAGGAGATCCAGCTGACGGTGATGGAGCGCTCAGAAGCCCTGCAGGAGCAGCTGACCGCGCTGGAAGCCCGCGGCGGCGAGCTGGCGGAGGCGGTCGCACAGACCACGACGAGAAGAGACGACGCCCTGGCGGAGCTGAATGAGGAGCGCGACGACATCCTGCGACGCCGGGAGGACGTGGCGGCGGGCGTCGGGGACGACCTGTTGACGCTTTATGAGAAGATCCGCACCAGTAGCGGGATCGGGGCTGCGGTACTTCGCCAGCGGCGCTGCGAGGGCTGCCGTCTCGAACTCGTTGGTGCCGACATGCAGCGCATCGCCGCCGCCCACCCAGACGAGGTCATCCGCTGCGAGGAGTGCCGAAGAATCCTGGTGCGCACGGCGGAGTCCGGCCTGTGACCCCACCCCCGCCGGAGCCAGACGATCGGCGCAGTGGGCCGTCCGGGCGCGCCCTGCTGGTGGAGGCCGATGGGGGGTCACGGGGTAACCCTGGTGTCGCCGGCAGCGGTGCCCTGGTGCGAGACGCCCGGACCGGGCGGCTCCTGGCCGAACGGGCCGAACCGCTCGGCCAGGCGAGCAACAACGTCGCTGAGTACACCGCCCTTGTCCTGGGGCTGGAGATGGTGCTGGCCATTGACCCGTCGGCCCAGGTCGAGGCCCGGATGGACTCCCGACTGGTCGTCGAGCAGATGACCGGACGCTGGAAGATCAAGCACGAAGACATGCGTCGACTGGCCGCTGACGCTGGTGCCCTGGCCCAGCAGGTGGCCCAGGCCGGTGGATCGGTCGAGTACCGCTGGGTTCCCCGGGCGCAGAACGCGGCGGCGGACCGGTTGTCGAACGAGGCGATGGACGGCAACCGGATCGAACGGCTGCTGCGTCCGGATGGGTCCGACGAGACGGGCGAGTCCCACCTGGTGGCTGAGGAGCGCCTCGCCGAGGAGGCACTTGGGGCTGGTCCGCTAGTGACTGCCGATCCGGTGCCCACCCGTCTCGGCCCGGTGCTCGACCCGACCGCGGCAACCCGCCTGGTCCTCGTCCGTCACGGGGTGACTGACTACACCACCTCAGGGCGGCTGGACGGTCGTGGTGGCGCAAACCCTCCGCTGAATGCGGAGGGTCAGCGTCAAGCGCTGGCCGTCGCTCGGGGGGTGCGGTCGTTCCTGGGCGAGACCCCGGCGCGGGTGGTGTCCTCGTCGTTGGCCAGGGCGCATCAGACCGGCCAGGCCATCGCCGCCTCGCTGAACACCCGTTGCACGATGGATGAGGGGTGGGACGAGATGGCGTTCGGCGATTGGGACGGCCGGCGAATCGCCGATATCCAGGCGCAGGAGCCAGAGCTCCTGGCCGCGTCGTGGCGCGACGACGACCTGGCCAGACCAGGCGGCGAGAGCCGCATTCAGCTTCGCCACCGGGTCCGCTCGGCCCTGGACCGGGCTACCGCCGACGCCGACCCGGGGACCGTGGTTGTCGTGACCCATCGGGGGCCGATCCTGTCGATGCTGACCGAGGTGCTCGGTGTCGGCCACCGGCAGCTGGCCCCACTGATGACCGCTCCGGCGTCGCTCACCTCGCTGCGGCTGTGGCCCGACGGAGGAGTTCAGGTGGAGTTCGTCAACGACACCAGCCACCTGCGCTGAGAGCCCCTCGCGGACCCCCAGCGCGCCAGGAAAACGACGAGCGCCGCCCCGCGCGGCTGAGCCCATGACCGGACCAGTCTGTGCCGGGGCGCCGGCTACACGCCGTTCGTCGGTAGTACCCCACCCCAACCTCAACATTTCGCGCTGGCCTACGCCTACTCCTACGCCTACGCCCACGTCGCGGCGCCTTTGCTGCGGCTGGCGGACCGATTCGCGCTGTTCGTGTGCCTGGCCTTCGCCGAGCAGCACAGCGTTCCGCAATGGGGCTCTGGTCGCCGCGCCAACCCTGCCGGACCTGATGGCCGCGAGCGAGCGGCTCGCCGGGGCACCGTCCGCGCCCGCACCGATGCCGTCGAGGCCGCCGTGCTGCCCCCACCGTGGGCCGCGAACTGCCCGCGATAGTGATTCAGAACCGAGGCGCCACAACTTTGCTGATCCAGGTCAGGGACCCGGCCGTGGTGGCTCACTGCGACGGGTCCGCGCCCGGGTGACCCAGGCCGACTT
>DASQEP010000075.1:0-134408 GCA_035633615.1 Dermatophilaceae bacterium | reverse complement strand
CCAAAACAAGAAGCACAACGCCGCCATCATCTGCCTCGCCCGGCGACGCTGCGACGTCCTCCTCGCCATGCTCCGCAACGGCACCCTCTACGAGACACGAACAGCCTCCGCGGCTTGACAAACCCATAGGGACACCCCCCGGCTCCGGGCTGCCACCCCTCAGGGCTTCTCGTCGATCGCCGCAGTCAGCTCTCTGCTGACGTGGATGGCGACGCGTGACCCGTCGGCGAACGTGAGCTGTTCCCACCTGCCCTCGTGGACCCAGTAGACGTTCGGGCTGATCGGGTCGACCCCGCCCTCGAAGCGGGACTGCGCGAACGCGGCCAGCGGTCGCAGGCTCATCAGCGACGACAACCCACAGACCACGCGGAAAGCCAGCTGGTGGCGGTTGGGGACCGCCACGAACACCCCGTGCCGGGCGTCGGCGTCGGGGTCCAGGCAGGTCAGTACCTCGGGCATGACCAGAGCCAGGCTGGCGATATGGAAGGAGCGGCCGTGGACCTCGGTGAACGACAGCCCGTCCCGGGTGCGGATCGTCGCCACGGACAGAGACTTGTCCAGCACGTCGAGCAGGTTGCTGCGGGCGCTGGCCACCAGCTGGAGGGTGGCTCCGTAGCGGCTCAGGTCGGCCGAGGTGGGCGTGATCACCGCCTGCGGCAGGTCCACCGTGAGCACCTCGACCAGTCCCGGCGCGACCGCATGGCAGTGTGGCAGGTTCTCCAGCGACGGCAGTGCGTCCACGGCGACAAGGCGCAATTTGACGGACGTCAGCACGCTGGCCGGGATGGTCCGGGAGCCGCTGTGGACGGACAGGGCGGCACCGACATGCGCACGGATGATGTCCAGCCAGGCGTCGTCGGGGGCACCGCGACACGCGGTGGCCATCGACCACAGCCCGAAGCTCGTGCGAGTGGCGTCGACGGCCCATAACCCGGCCACGCTGCACTCGCGGCCCCGCTCGGCGAAGGCCACCCGGACCAGACGTCGCAACCGGGCCGCCTCCTGCTGGGTCAGCAGCGGCAGCGCCTCGTCCACCAGGTTGTGAGGTGAGGGTGGGATGGCAGGCGAGCTCGCGGGCGGGACAAACGGCGGGTTCGTGGCCGGGTCCGATCCGGCCGTGACGGTGCGTGCCACCGGGTCAGGGTCGGAGCCGGTGGGCAGCACCCGAGAGGGGTCCGCCGACGGCGCGGCACCGAGTGGGTGCGTCGCCGGTGAGCCACTCGTGGGCGGTGCTGCCAGCCGGGTCCGCCGATCCCGCCGGTCCCGGCGCAGGGCCATCCGGCGCTCCTCGATCAGGCCGGTCCAGGGCTGGTCGTACGGTCCGCTCGCCGGCCGATGGAGTGGCGCTGAACAGCGCAAACGCTGGGTGATCCAGTCGCCTAGCCTCACGATGGTCTCCCGTCGTCAGCCACCGTCGTCAGCCTACTGAACGACACGCAGGCGTGCTACCGAAGCCCGGAAACCCGGCGGAGGCCCCGTTTGGCCGCTGGCCTGTCTGGTTGTCAGACTGGCCAGGCGATGATCATCAGCCTGCCCGACCCCGAGGCATCCTCGAACCCAACACCCCTGTCGCTGACCCAGCCACAGCCCCCACCGGCCGCCGCCGGTCGCGCCGGCCGCGCCGTGGGCAGGGCCGGTGTGCCCAGGCATCTGGCCGACCTGTCCATGCCGCAGCGGACGGCGGCGCTGCAACAGGTCGGTGAGCCGGGGTTCCGGGCCGCCCAGCTGTCTCGGCACTATTTCGGGCGGTGGAGCGACGATCCGGCCGGTATGACCGACCTGCCCGCCGGGGATCGCGACCGCCTGGCCGGGGCGTTCCTGCCTCGGCTGCTGGCCGCGCAGCGGCGGCTGGACGCCGACAAGGGCAGCACTGTCAAGACGGTGTACCGCCTCACCGATGGGGCCCTGATCGAATCGGTGCTGATGCTCTACCCCGATCGGGTCACCGTCTGCATCTCCAGCCAGGCCGGATGCGGGATGAACTGCCCGTTCTGTGCCACCGGGCAGCAAGGGCTGACTCGCAACCTGACCACCGCCGAAATCGTCGCCCAGGTCGTCGACGTCGCGCGTTACGCCGGGTCGGCGGGGCGGGTCGGCAACGTCGTCTTCATGGGGATGGGGGAGGCCCTGGCCAACTACTCGGCCTGCGTGAACGCCATCAGGCGGCTGGTCGACCCGGTTCCCGACGGCCTGGGGCTGTCGGCCCGCGGCATCACCGTCTCCACGGTCGGGCTGGTCCCGGGAATGGACGCACTGGCCGCTGAGGGGCTGCCGGTCACTCTCGCGCTCAGCCTGCACGCCCCCGATGACGAGCGCCGCGACGAGCTGGTCCCGATCAACCGCCGGTGGCCGGTGGCCGCGGCGCTCGATGCGGCCCGGCGCTACCACCGGTCCACCGGGCGCCGGGTCAGCATCGAGTATGCGCTGATCCGCGACGTCAACGACCAGGCGTGGCGGGCCGAGTTGCTCGCCGACCTGCTGCTGGCCCGGGGCCGGGGATGGGTGCACGTCAACCCCATCCCACTCAACCCCACCCCGGGCTCGCGCTGGACGGCGTCGCGCCGGGGGGTGCAGCGCCGGTTCGTCGAGCGACTGCGGGCACGCGGCATTCCCACGACCGTGCGGGACACCCGGGGACGCGACATCGACGGGGCCTGCGGTCAGTTGGCGGGCACTGACCGGCAGGTGCGGCTGGTCGGTGAGACCGGTGGGTGAGGCCCTTCGGTGTGCGGGGCGCTGCGGGTAACACTGGCCCGCGGGCCTGGGAAACGCTTAGATGACGACATGAGCACTGGCGTCTATCGAGCCCTCCACGAACGCAGCTGTCAAGACCCGTCCGGCTTCTGGGGGGAGGCCGCCAGCTGTATCGACTGGATCCACCAGCCGCACACCGTCCTGGACGATTCGGCGGCTCCGTTCTACCGGTGGTTCCCCGACGGCACGCTGAATACCTGCTACAACGCCCTGGACCGGCACATCGTCGGCGGACGGGCGGAGCAGGCGGCGCTGCACTACGAAAGCCCTGTCACCGGCATGTCGCATACCTACAGCTACGCCGACCTGCTCGAGAAGGTGGCCCACTTCGCCGGGGTACTGCGCTCCCTCGGGGTCGAGAAGGGCGACCGGGTTGTCATCTACATGCCGATGATTCCGGAGGCGGCGATGGCCATGCTGGCCTGCGCCCGGATCGGCGCGGTGCACTCGGTGGTCTTCGGCGGGTTCGCCCCGGCCGAGCTGGCGGCCCGGATCGAGGACGCCGAACCCAAGGTCGTCGTCGCCGCGTCCTGCGGGATCGAACCGACCCGAGTCATCCCGTACAAGCCGATGCTCGACGAGGCGATCGAACGCTCGGCCCACAAGCCGCAACGGTGCGTCATCTACCAGCGCGAACAGCTGGTTGCTGAGCTGGGCGAGAACGACGTCGACTGGCACACGGTGATGGCCTCCGACGTCCTCGGCCCGGCCGAGTGCGTCCCGGTCGCGGCGACGGACCCGCTTTATATCCTGTACACCTCAGGCACCACCGGACGGCCGAAAGGGATCGTCCGGGACAACGGTGGCCACGCCGTGGCGATGGCGTGGACCCTGCCCAACCTCTATGGCGTCAACGCTGGCGAGGTGTTCTGGGCCGCGAGTGACGTCGGCTGGGTCGTCGGGCACTCCTACATCGTGTATTCGCCGCTGCTGGCGGGGGCCACCACGGTGCTGTACGAGGGCAAGCCGGTCGGCACCCCGGACCCGGGGTCGTTCTGGCGGATCATCGAGAAGCACAAGGTCGCCGCGTTTTTCGCCGCGCCCACCGCGTTCCGAGCGTTGAAGAAGGAGGACGCCGACGGGGAGTGGATGCGCAAGTCCGACCTGTCCAGTCTGCGCCGGCTCTTCCTTGCCGGCGAGCGGCTCGACCCGGACACCTACCACTGGGCCTCCGAACGGCTCGGCATTCCGGTCATCGACAACTGGTGGCAGACCGAGACCGGGTGGCCCATCGCGACCAACCCGGTCGGGATCGAGCAGGTGCCCATCAAACCGGGCTCGCCCAGCCTGCCGGCTCCGGGTTACAACGTGCAGATCCTCGACGACACCGGCAACCAGGTCCCGCCGAACACCGAAGGGGCCATCTGCATCAAACTGCCGATGCCGCCGGGCACGCTGCCCACCCTGTGGCAGGACGACGACCGGTACGTCGCCTCCTACCTGTCCGCGTTCGAGGGGTACTACCTGACCGGGGACGGCGGGTACATCGACGAGGACGGCTACATCTACGTCATGGGCCGCACCGATGACGTGCTCAACGTCGCCGGTCACCGGCTGTCTACCGGCTCGATCGAGTCAGCCCTTGCCGGTCACCCGGCGGTGGCCGAGTGCGCCGTCATCGGGGTCTTCGACCAGCTGAAGGGCCAGGTCCCGCGGGCCCTAGTGGTCTTGAAGGCCGGCGTGGACGCCTCGGCCCCGGCGGACCGGGACCGGTTGCGGGACGAGCTGGTTCAGCGGGTCCGTAGCGAAGTCGGCGCGGTCGCGGCCCTCAAACTCGTGGACGTGGTGGTGGCACTGCCGAAAACCCGGTCCGGGAAGATCCTGCGCAAGACGATGCGCCAGATCGCCGAGGGCCAGCAGGCCCAGGTCCCTAGCACCATCGAGGACGCCGGGGTCCTGGACGCGCTGACTGAGGTGCTGCGGAAGGAGTAACCTGCCAGGCCGTCCCACCGCTGACCACACCCCCTTCCCGGCTCGCGTCCTCGGGCGTTATCCACAGCCCGAGGCGTGGCCGGCGCGGCCCCGCGCCGCGACCTGATTGCCTGATCCGCAGGATCCGGGTCGATCGGAGGAGCCATGGCGAGGGTGTCGGTGGACGCGCAGGTGGTGGCGGAGGCCGGGGCGCAGCTGGCTCGTGCAGGCGCCGACCTGGGTGTGCTGGCGCTGGCCACGACGGTGAGCCTGGGCCGGATCGGACTGTCGGCCGGGGATGTCGGCGTCGCCGGCGCCGCGGTGGTCGCGCAGCGCACCTGGCGGACCGCGCTGCAACAGGTCGCCGAGGGCACCGCACGAGCCGGTGCCGCCGCTGCGCTCGCCGCGCACGCCTACCGTGACACCGAGCTGGTGACGGCCGGGTCGTTCGAGTCGCGCCCGGGCCGATGACGAGCCCTATGACCACCGCGGCCGTCTTGACCACCCCGACCGTCTTGACCACCTGGACCCGCGCCGACCCCGAGGCCCTGCGCGCAGCCTCGGCGGGACTGCGGGCGCAGGCCGACGGACTGCAGGAGCAGGGCCGCCGGATCGCTACCGCAGCCGCCGCTGTCGCCGGTTCCTGGACCGGGACGGCGGCAGTGGCGTACACCGGGCAGGCCACCGCCCTGCGCAACGGGGTCCGCAGGAGTGCCGACCAGCTCCGAGGGGTCGCCGAGGCCACCGATCGGTACGCCGCCGGGGTGCGGGAGGCGCAGCTCGTGCATCGAGCCCAGCAGGCCCAGTTGGCCCAATCGGCCGGTCAGGCCTACTCGACCCCGCTGGGGCTTCCCGGCCCGGGGGAGGTAGGGAGTCGTCAGCTGCAGGCCCAGGCCGACGCGGTGGCCGACACGCTCCAGGCCAAGGCCCGGAGCCTGCAAGAGGTCCTGGCCACCACGGACCCGTGGGCTGGGCTCCCCTCGACCGTCGCCGCCCTGCGCAACGGCTTCCTCGGCGCCCGGGAGGTGAGCGGCCGACTGTCCAGCCTGGGCCGGGTCCTGCCGATGGTCTCCTACTGGAGCGCCCTGCTGGCCGCGTCCCGGCTGACCGGGGCAGGCCGGTTCATCGGACCACTGACCGACGGGCAGACCGCGGCGCTGGCGGCGGCCCAGACCCGGATGAGCCGGGCCGTCGCCGCGCTACGGGGTGGGGTCAAGCCCGGCGGTGCCCAGCCGCTGGCGTTGCGGGAGGTGACCAGCGTCTCGGCCGGGGTGAGCCTGTTGCGGCGGGCCGGCCTGGTCGGGACGGTCCTGGAGGGGGGTCGCGACCTGGTCGTCGGCGACCTGGAGCGGCCGGGCTGGCGTGACGTCACCGCGCGGGTGGCTGGCGGCATCGGGGCCGGGGGCGCCGGGTGGCTGCTGGTGGTTGGGTCGAGCGGGGTCGGCACCGGGGTTGCCGCCGTGGCGGTCACCGGGTATGGGCTGTGGAAGCTGGGCACCGCCGTGTACGACAACCGGGAGGCCATCGCGGGCGGGGTCCGGGCTGCCGCTCAGGTCGCCACGCTGTTCGCCCGACAAGCCGGCGAAGCGGGCGCGCTGGCGATCGATCGGGGAGCGGACGCAGTGCGGCGCGGGGCGGCCCGCCTGCGGGACGGCGGCGAACGTCTCCGGGACAGGCTGGAACAGGCCCGGCTCGCCGTCACGGACGGGCTGTCCCGGGCCGGTGACGCGGCCCGTGCGGGGGCCGACGGAGTCCGGGACGGCCTCAGCGACGCAGTGAGAAAGGGAATCGATGCCATCGCGCAGCGCGACCACCACGCAGACCCCCTCCCCGGCGCGGCCCCGAACTGGTGAGGGAATGGGCCAGTCGGAGCCGGGCGGTACCCCTGATCCGTGCTGGCGGCTCAGTGTCACCGACGAGGAACTGCTCGCCCTGCACGACGACCCGCGTGGCGTCGTCATGCTCCCGTACGCGGCCACCCTTCCGCCGGAACGCCTGGCCGCGGCTGTCGAGACCGCCCGGCGGGGACTGGTGCTGCGCGGTCTGCTCTCACCCCAGGCCCTCAGAGCGCACCTGCCACCCGAGCAGGCGAACGGCGGGGACGGCTGGGACGGCACGTTCGGAATAGCCGGAATAACCGGAATGGCCGGAATGGTCTGCGACCTCTTCATGGTCCGGGACAACGCCGAGGCCGTGCTCGCCGTCCAGCGGACCACCCCGGCCGGGCCGCCCCTGCTGCGCTACCTGCACCTCGTCGAGGACACCGTCCTGGTGGAGGACGTGACTGCGGAGGGGGTCCACCTCTTCGGGGTCCTCGACCGGGCCGACCTGCCCGGCCTGTTGCAGGCGTTCCTGGTCCCCCCGGACGCGGTCGATGGCACGGCTCCGGTCCGGCTGGGCCAGGCCACTGGGAACGCCGAGGCGGACCCACGGCCGGGGCCGGACATCGGGGCACTGGCACAGGCTGCCGTCACCGCAGATGTCGTGCTTCGGCAGATCGGCGACGGCGCCGACGCCGACCACCCGCCCGACCTCACCGGGTTCTTCCTTGGCGCGGCCGGATGCCACCGGGTTGTCGCCCGGGTCGGCGCACCCAGCCCGCTGATCGCCTATCCCGTTCCCGCGGCGAGGGTCGGCGACCTGGTCGCCGCGCTGCTCGAGCCGGGCGGCGAACCGGGCGTTCACCCCGCCGATGGGAGACTGAAGGCGTGAGAGACCCCCGCAGCGTCGTCGTCCTCGGGTCCACCGGATCGATCGGGAGCCAGGCCCTCGACGTCATCCGCCGCAACCCCGGCAGGTTCCGGCTCGAGGGCCTGTCCGCCGGCGGAAACCTGGACCTGCTGGCTCGGCAGGCTGTCGAGTTTGCCGTCCCGGTGGTGGGGGCGGCCACCGGTTCTGCCGCCGACCTGAGCGCCGCTATCGCTGCGCGGCGCGACGCGGCCGGGATGAGTGGCTACCAGCCCGAGCTGTTCACCGGTCCCGAGGCGAGCACCGCACTGGCCGCCTCGGGCGCCGACGTCGTCCTCAACGGCATCACCGGGTCGATCGGACTGCTGCCCACGCTGGCGGCCCTGCATGCCGGGTCCAGCCTTGCCCTGGCCAACAAGGAATCCCTCATCGTGGGTGGCGCGCTGGTCACCGCAGCCGCCCGGCCGGGGCAGATCGTCCCGGTCGACTCCGAGCACAGCGCTCTTGCCCAGTGTCTGCGGTCCGGGTCGCCCGGAGAGGTCGCCCGGCTCGTCCTGACCGCCAGCGGCGGCCCGTTTCGCGGCCGGACCCGCGACGACCTGGCGCAGATCACGCCGGACCAGGCCCTGGCCCACCCCACCTGGGACATGGGCCCGGTCGTCACCACGAACTCGGCGACCCTGGTCAACAAGGGGCTGGAGGTCATCGAGGCACACCTGCTGTTCGGGGTGCCGTACGAACGGATAGACGTCGTCGTCCACCCTCAGTCCATCGTGCACTCGATGGTCGAGTTCGTTGACGGCTCCACGATCGCGCAGGCCTCGCCGCCGGACATGCGACTGCCGATCGCGCTCGGACTGGGCTGGCCGGACCGGGTCCCCGTGGCGGCCCCCGCCTGCTCCTGGAACCAGGCGTCGCGGTGGGACTTCTACCCCCTCGACGACGCCGCGTTCCCCGCGGTCCGGCTGGCGCGCCAGGTCGGCCAGGCAGGAGGCTGCTACCCAGCCATCTTCAACGCGGCCAACGAGGAGTGTGTCGCCGCGTTCTTGGACCGGCGGATCAGGTTCCTCGACATCGTCGACACCCTCGCTCGGGTGGTCGAGGACTGGGACGCCGCCGCCCAGAACAAAGCCCGCCGCGGGCAGAACAATTCCGCCTCCCTGGGCGTTCTGCATGACGGTCGGTTCGACGTCGCAACGGTGTTGTCGGCCGAACGGTGGGCGCGCGAGCGTGCCCACCGGCTGCTTGGTCTGGCCCCCACGGCCGCTCGTACTGACCCTGAAGGCCTATGACGAGCGCGCGCCGAACAGGCCCGCCGACCTGGAAGTGAGGTGAGGACGCTGTCCTGGATCACGGCGATCCTCGGGGTGCTGTTCATCGTGGTGGGCATCGGCGTGTCCATCGCTCTGCACGAGGTCGGACACCTCATTCCCGCCAAGAAGTTCGGGGTCACCGTCCGCCAGTACATGGTCGGGTTCGGTCCCACCCTGTGGTCGCGCCGACGCGGCGAGACCGAGTACGGCATCAAGGCGATCCCGCTCGGCGGGTACGTGCGGATGATCGGCATGTTCCCGCCCCGCCCGGGAGATGCCCCGGACACCCTGCGCGCCAGCAGCACCGGACGGTTCAGTCAGCTCGCCGACCAGGCCCGCGCCCAGTCGATGGAGGAGATCCAGCCCGGTGAGCAGGACCGGGTGTTCTACAAGCTGTCGACCCCCCGGAAGGTCGTCACCATGCTGGGCGGGCCGCTGGTCAACCTGGCCATCGGTGCCGCTCTGCTGACCGGGTACGTCACCCTTTACGGGGTGCCGGACGCGGAGCGGCCGATCGGCGCCGCCGTCAGCAGCGTCACCATGTGCGTGATCCCGGACTCGGCGCCGCTGCAGCGCGACCAGGCGGTCAACTGCGAGGGCCGGCCGCCGGCACCGGCCTACGCGGCCGGGATCCGCCCCGGTGACCGAATCGTCACCGTGGCCGGCGTGCCCGTCACCTCTCCCCAGGACTTGGCCCCGTTGATCCGTCCCAACGTCGGGCGGACCCTGCCCGTCGAGGTGATCCGCTCCGAGGGGCGCGACCAGCGACGGATCACCCTCTCGGTGACTCCGACCAGCGCCACCTTGTACCAGCTGGGCGACCAGGGACAGGTGCGCCGCGACGCCGCCGGCGAGCCGCTCACCGAACGGGGCGGATTCATCGGGATCGGCCAGCGCGAGGTGTACGAGACTGTGCCGCAGCCGTTGAGCTCCGCTGCGGGCTACGTCTGGGGCCAGGTGAGCCAGACCGCGGCACTGATGGCCCGGATTCCCGAGAAGATGGTCGGGGTCTGGCAGGCCGCGTTCGGCAGTGAGCAGCGCGACCCCAACGGCCCGGTCTCCGTCGTCGGCGTCGGGCGCGTCGCGGGGGAGAAGGCCGGCGGTCAGATCACCGGGTCGATCATCGACGACATCGACGTCTTCCCGTTCTTGGTTCAGCTGCTGGCCGCACTCAATATCGCCCTGTTCGTGTTCAATCTGATCCCGCTGCTGCCGATGGACGGCGGGCACGTCGTCGGCGCCCTGTGGGAGGGCCTGCGCCGCCGCGCCGCCCGCGCGTTCGGCCGGCCCGACCCGGGACCGGTGGACGTGGCCCGCGCCCTGCCCATCGCCTATGCCGCCTCCATCGTGCTGATCGGGATGTCCGCGCTGCTGATCTACGCCGACATCGTCAAGCCAATTCGGTTCTGACCCGGTGGCCGGCGCGGTGATGAAACCACCTGCCACCCAGCATCGGCGTGGGCGGTGGTACTGGATGTGGTGCGGGATACTGGGCATATGACTGTGTCACTGGGCATCCCCACCGCGCCAGCGCCCGTACTGGCCCCCCGGCGGGTATCCCGCCGGATACGGGTCGGCAAGGTCGAGGTCGGAGGCACGGCTCCGGTGAGCGTGCAGTCGATGACGACAACGCTGACCGCGGATGTCAACGCGACCCTGCAGCAGATCGCCGAACTGACCGCCGCCGGCTGCGACATCGTCCGGGTCGCCTGCCCCAGCCAGGACGACGCGGACGCCCTGCCGGCCATCGCCCGCAAGTCCCAGATCCCGATCATCGCCGACATCCACTTCCAGCCCAAGTACGTGTACGCCGCCATCGACGCGGGCTGCGCCGGGGTCCGCGTCAACCCCGGGAATATCCGGGCCTTCGACGACCAGGTCAAGCAGATCGCGGCCGCCGCCGCAAGCGCCGGGGTCTCCATCCGGATCGGCGTCAACGCCGGCTCGCTCGACAAGCGGCTGCTGGCCAAGTACGGCAAACCGACCGCGGAGGCGCTGGTCGAGTCAGCCGTGTGGGAGGCGGGACTGTTTGAGGAGCACGACTTCCACGACTTCAAGATCTCGGTCAAGCACCACGACCCGGTCGTCGTGGTGCAGGCCTATCGGATGCTGGCGCAGCGCGGCCGCTGGCCCCTGCACCTGGGGGTGACCGAGGCCGGACCCGCCTTCCAGGGCACCGTGAAGTCCTCGGTGGCCTTCGGGGTGCTGCTGGCTGAGGGGATCGGGGACACCATCCGGGTGTCCCTGTCCGCCCCCCCAGTCGAGGAGGTCAAGGTCGGCAGCCAGATCCTCCAGTCGCTCAACCTGCGCCCGCGCAAGCTGGAGATCGTCTCCTGCCCGTCATGCGGTCGCGCTCAGGTGGACGTGTACAAGCTGGCCGACGAGGTGACCGCCGGCCTACAGGGGATGACGCTGCCGCTGCGGGTGGCCGTGATGGGCTGCGTCGTCAACGGGCCGGGGGAGGCCCGCGAGGCCGACCTGGGCGTGGCCTCCGGCAACGGCAAGGGCCAGATCTTCGTCCGGGGTGAGGTGATCAAGACGGTCCCGGAGAGCCGGATCGTCGAGACCCTCATTGAGGAGGCTCTCCGCCTTGCCGAGCAGGCCCAAGCCGACGGTGAGGCCTCCGACGGTCAGGGTGACGACGGCGCCGCCAGACCGGGGACGGGGTCGAGCGCCGCGGGGTCACCCACGGTCGTGGTCGGCTGACCCCGGATCCGGCCCGCCACCGGACCCGCTGCGCTGGCGGTCACTCGCCTCGCGGCCGACAACCCGGGCCAGCCAGGCGTGCGCGACGCTGCCGAACGGCTCGGTCCCGGCTCGCAGCTGCGTCATCAGCAGGGCGGCCTCGGCCCGGACCGCGTCCACCAGCTCCTCGGGGTAGCCGAAGACCACCCGGTGGACGGCGAACTCGTCCTCATCGTCCAGGTAGGGCTCGGTCTGGCTAAACCTGCGCCCGACGTCCAGGTCCAGGTCCACAGCCCGCACCCGGGGCGGGTCGGCCGCCGAGTCCCCCGCGTGCCAGGTCGGGACGGTGGTGAGGTCCACGTAGAACTCGGTGCTCACCAGCTCGGTTGGGCCGTTGAGGGTGACCACGTGGTGCCGGTCCCGGGGAATCAGCAGGACGAAGTCACCGTCCCAGACGAACCGACGTCCCGGACGCGCGATCACCGTGCCGGCTCCACCGCCCAGCCAGTCGCCGTAGCGGTCGGCCCCCAGAAAGGCCGCCGGGTATCGCCAGTGCGGGGATCCGTCGTACTTGAGGAACTGGACCTCCACCCGGTCGCCGGGGCGAAGGGTCGCCGGCACCCCCGGGTCAGCTGCCCGAAACCTCGGGTCGGGCGCCGGAAGGACGGGGTCGGTCGGGTCGCTCACCCGGCGAGCGTACGACCCCGGGGCCGGCCCGATGCCAGGACCCGGCGGCGCAGAACGGGAATCGGGCTCGGCCACCGGGCAGACTGACTCCCATGCTGCGGTCGGCGAGCCAGGTGCGGAGTCTGCGCACCGCCGACCGCGACGAGGCTCTGGACCTGTGCGCCCGCGACCCCGCGGCCAACGTGTACGTGGCAGCCCGCATTCTGGAGACCGACCTCGACCGCGGGTCCGGTTCGCTGCTCGGCTACTACCCCGGCCGGCGCCTGGAAGCGCTGTGTTGGGTTGCCTCCAATGTCGTGCCGGTCGGCGGCGACGAAGCGGCCACCCGCGCCTTTGCGGAGCGACTGCGCCGACAACGCAGCCGGACCTCCTCCATCTTCGGGCCCGCAGACCAGGTGGGCCAACTGTGGGAGCAGCTGCGCCAGCCGTGGGGTGCGCCGCTGGACGTGCGGGCCAATCAACCGCTCATGATGGTTGCGCCGGACCAGCCGATCACCGTCGCCGGCGACGAGCGGGTCCGGTTGGCCACCGCGGACGACGTGCCGTTGGTCGTGCCCGCGGCCGCCGCCATGTTCACCGAGGAGATCGGCTACCCCCCCTACGCCGACCGGGTCAGCCACTCGGGGTACTGGAGCTCGGTGCGTGCCCTGGTCGCCCGCGGTCACACCTTCGTCGTCATTGAGAACGGGCGCCTGGTGTTCAAGGCGGACCTGGGGTCGGTCGCCGTCGGTGCCTGTCAGGTCCAGGGTGTGTGGGTGGACCCCGGCTACCGCCGGCGCGGGCTGAGCGCCCCGGCGATGGCCGCCGTCGTCGAACTGGCCCGCCGTGATGTGGCACCCCTGGTCACGCTGTACGTCAACGACTACAACACCGCGGCGCTGGCCGCTTATCGCCGGGTCGGGTTCGTCCAGATGGGAGTCTTCACCACCATCCTGGTCTGACCAGGAAGCGGCGGCGGTCGGCTATCCTCGACCGGGGCGCCCTGCCCTCCGATCGTGCTGTCGCTGTCCGGGCCTTTCGGGCCATCGCCTCCCAGGAGTCGCCCGTGTCGTCGGTTCTGCGCCTGTCCACACTGTTCCTGCGGACGCTGCGGGAAGACCCGGCCGACGCCGAACTGCCCGGGCACAAGCTGCTGGTCCGCGCCGGGTACATCCGCCGCGCCGCACCCGGGGTGTACACCTGGCTGCCGCTCGGGCTGCGGGTGCTGCGCAGGGTGGAGGCCATCGTCCGCGAGGAGATGGACGCCATCGGCGCCCAGGAGCTGTCCTTCCCGGCGCTGCTGCCGCGGGAGCCCTACGAGGCCACCGGTCGCTGGACCGACTACGGCGACAACCTGTTCCGCCTCAAAGACCGGCGTGGCGTAGATATGCTGCTCGGTCCGACGCATGAGGAGATGTTCGCCCTCGTCGTCAAGGACATGTACTCCTCCTACAAGGACCTGCCGCTGTCCCTCTACCAGATCCAGACCAAGTACCGTGACGAGGCGCGCCCCCGGGCCGGGCTGCTGCGCGGCCGCGAGTTCATCATGAAGGACTCCTACTCCTTCGACATCGACGACGCGGGCTTGCAGCGTTCCTACGACGCCCACCGGGCCGCCTATGTTCGGATCTTCGACCGGCTCGGCCTGGATTACGTCATCGTGCGGGCCATGTCCGGGGCGATGGGCGGCTCGGCGAGCGAGGAGTTCCTGGCCGTCTCCGGCGTCGGGGAGGACACCTTCGTCCAGGGCGACGACGGGTACGCCGCGAACGTCGAGGCGGTCGTTATCCCCGAGGCGGCGCCGCTGGACGCCTCGGCCGTGCCCCCGGCGCTCGAGGTCGACACCCCGGACAGCACCACCATCGATGCCCTCGTCGAGGTTCTCAACGCCCGCTACCCCCGGCCCGATGGACGCCCTTGGCGGGCCGCGGACACCCTCAAGAACGTCGTCGTCATGCTCGCCTACCCAGACGGGACTCGCCGCCCGCTCGTCGTCGGGCTCCCCGGGGACCGGCAGATCGACCCCAAGCGGCTCGAGGCTCAGGTCGCTCCGGCCGAGATCGCGGACTTCACCGACGCCGACTTCGCCGCCTACCCCCAGCTGGTCCGCGGCTACATCGGCCCGACAGCGCTGGGCCGCAACCGGTCGGTCCACCCTGATGGCAACCCCAACGGCGACCCCAACGGTGACCCCGACGGCGAACCGGACGGCATCGAGTACCGGCTGGACCCGCGGATCGCCGAGGGGTCGGCCTGGGTCACCGGCGCCAACCGAGTCGGCGTACACGTGATCAACCTCGTGCATGGGCGCGACTTCACCGCCGACGGCCCGATCCAGGCCGCCGAGATCCGCGACGGAGACCCCGGGCCCATCGGGCACGGGGTGCTGCGCACCGCCCGCGGGATCGAGATGGGCCACATCTTCCAGCTCGGCCGCACGTACGCCGAGGCGCTGGGCCTACAGGTCCTCAACGAACACGGCCGCCTGGTCACCGTGACGATGGGCAGTTACGGCGTCGGGGTGAGCCGGGCGGTGGCCGCCCTGGCCGAGGAGTACCACGACGACCTCGGCCTGGCCTGGCCGGCCCAGATAGCTCCGGCGTCGGTGCACGTGGTGGCCACCGGCAAGGACGCCCATGTCTTCGAGGTGGCTGACGACCTGGTCGGTGCGCTGGCCGCGGCCGGGGTCGAAGTGATCTACGACGACCGGCCCAAGGTCTCCCCGGGGGTGAAGTTCAAGGACGCCGAACTGCTCGGGGTGCCCGTGGTCGTCGTCGTCGGCAAGGGCCTGGACAGTGGAACCGTCGAGGTGCGGGATCGACGCGGGACCGACCGCCGTGACGTGCCCGTCGGGCAGGCATTGGCCTACCTGCTGGAGAGGGTGCGCCCGGCGGACCGGTGAGGCCGTGAGCCTGGACCCGTCGGCGACAACCACGGCACTGCTGGGCCTGGCGGCGTTCCTGGCCGGGTGGATCGACGCGGTGGTCGGCGGCGGAGGACTGGTCCAGCTGCCGTCCCTGCTGGTGGCGTTCCCGCAGGCGAGCCCCGTCACCCTGCTGGCCGCGAACAAGCTCGCCTCGATCTGCGGCACGTCGGTCTCCGCGGCCACCTACCTGCGCCGGATCCGGCCCGACCGGGCCACCGCGGTCCCGTTGGTCCTGGCAGCCTTCGCCGGCTCGATCGTCGGGGCCCTGCTGGCCTCCCGCATCCCGCTGTCGGCGTTCCGGCCGATGATCCTCGTCGTCCTGGTCGGGGTGGGCGCCTACACCCTGTTGCGACCAGAGCTGGGCAGGCACACCCAGCTACGGTTCGCCGGCCGGCGTCACCTGGGCGCGACGATGCTCGTTGGGGTGGGCGCGGGCCTGTACGACGGCGCGCTGGGGCCGGGAACCGGGTCGTTCCTGGTGTTCGCCCTGGTCGGCTGGAGCGGGTACGCGTTTCTGCAGGCCACCGCGAAGGCGAAGCTGGCCAACGCCGCGACCAACCTGGCGGCATTGCTCGTCTTCACCGCCCAGGGGGTGGTTCCGTGGCGGCTCGGTCTGCTCATGGGCGCGGCCAACGTGGCCGGCGGGTACCTGGGCGCCCGGACAGCCATCGCCCGCGGCAGCGGTTTCGTGCGGACGGTGTTCGTGCTCGTCGTCGTGGGTTTCGTCATCCGCATCGGCTGGGATGTGCTGGCCCAGCTCTTCGGCTGAGTGACGGGCGAGAGCAGCCTCGGACCCAGCTGGCCACCACCGAGGCCCCGCCCGCCAGTTCCACCAGCCCCGGGTCCGCGGTGTCACTGCTGCCCTGCTGGCGTCGGGCGTCAGGTTCCAGCGGACCTGCTCATCGGGAGAGCACGCCTCGGTCGACGATCCACCAGGCGGCGTAGGGGGGCAGCCAGAAGTTCCCATCGTCACCGCGCCGGGGCGCCTCGTTCGACAGCACCTCGATGGCGTCCGCGAAGCCGTACTGCTGCAGCCGGTACCCGGGCCACATCCGCCAGTACGGGGTGACGTTGTAGAGGGCCAGGAACGGCCCGAGCGGGTGCGGCCGGCTGACCACGAACACGCCCGGGTCGTCGATGTCGCCCACGTAGGCCGGGACGCTGGCGTGCAGATGCGGCAGGGTGCGCCGGGCCTGGATGAGGGCGGTCAGGTCCTGGAAGACCCGGCCGGGAACCGAGGAGACGTCGTGTCGCTGGGTGGTGCGCTCGTGGTCGAGACTGACCCGGTGCACCCACCGGTTGTCGTCCTGGTGTCCGGGCTCCAGGGCCCAGTCGGCGTCGTTGAGGGTAGCGACCTCGTCCCCGCTCCAGATCAGGGGGATCCCACCCCAGCCGATGATGATCGCGTGCG
This sequence comes from Dermatophilaceae bacterium, assembly GCA_035633615.1. Classification (GTDB taxonomy): domain Bacteria; phylum Actinomycetota; class Actinomycetes; order Actinomycetales; family Dermatophilaceae; genus JADJTI01. The sequence goes on along the minus strand of DASQEP010000075.1, from coordinate 118,054 downwards.
CCAGCCGCAACGCCCGGACCCGCAGGTCCACCTCGGCGGTACTGCCCGGAACACCGAGCCCGATCAGGCTCGCCGCCGTGCCGCTGATTCTCCGGTCGTTGGTCTGCGCCTGGTACTGGAAGGTCAGTCCCCGTGCCGGTGACCCCGGGAACGCTCCGGTGTACCAGTCGGACAGGAACGCGCGGTGCCCGTAACCAGACAACCCAACGGCGGCGGCATCCTCGTCGCGGATGGCCCAGCCGATGTCGTCGTGACCGCGCAGATAGGTGATCCACGTCGAGGTCGGCGGCGGCGGCGGCAAAGACCGAAGCGCGTGCGCCGCCAACCGGACGTCATGGGTGGCCAGCATTGACCAGATGTGCACCATCAGGCTGTTGTGGTACGCGAGGTCGCTGACCTTTCCGTAAAAGCGGCCCTGGCCCAGATACTGGACCAACTCCTGGGGTCCGACGATGGCCTCGGCTTTGAACGCCAGCGCTGGGCAGGCGGTCCGGGCCAGCGCCCGTAGCACCTGCGTGATCGAGTGGACCTCAGGCTGTCCCTGGCAGTTTGTACCAAGTCGCTTCCACATGAAAGCCAGCGCGTCCAACCGGAGGACTTCGACGCCGGCATTGGCCAGGAACAGGACGATGTCGGAGAACTCGAGCATGACCTCCGGGTTGGACCAGTTCAGGTCCCACTGCCAGGAGTTGAAGGTGGTCCAGACCCAGCCGGCGACGTCGTCGTCCCAGGTGAAGCTGCCGGGGGCCGACTCGGGGAAAACCTCCGGCAGGGACGCCTCGTAGGCGTCCGGCATGGTGCGGTCGGGGAAGATATGGAAGTACTCCCGGTGGTGCCGGTCCCCGGCGCGAGCCTTCAAGGCCCAGTCGTGTTCGGCGGCGACGTGATTGAGCACCAGGTCGAGGACCAGGCTCACCCCCTGGGAGCGCAGCTTGCGGGTCAGCGCCCGCAGGTCGGCCATCGTGCCCAGGTTCGGACGGACCGAACGGTAGTCGGCGACCGCGTACCCCCCGTCGTTGTCTCCCTCACGGGTGGCCAGCAGGGGCATCAGGTGCAGGTAGGTGACCCCGAGTTCCTTCAGGTACGGCAGCTGCTCGGCGACCCCGTCGAGGGTGCCGGCGAACCGTTCGGTGTAGGCGGCGTACCCGATCATATTGGGGGTCTGCAGCCAGTCCGGCGTGAGTTGGCGGGCCTGGTCCAGACGGCGCAGCTCCGGGTCCCGGTCCCGGTAGGCACACGCGGCCAGGAATACCAGGCGTGGTCCCAGCTCCTGGGCGTCCGCCCGAGAGTACAGGTCGGACAGGCCGGCCAGGATGTCCGGCCACCACCGCTCCAGCCGGAGCTCGAAGATTTCGCGCGCCTCCGCGGACAGTTGAGCCAGGGCCTCACCGGCGACGGCGCGGCACACTTCGGGAACCCGCGGCATGGCCCCATCCTGCCGGGCAGCAGGGGGTTTGCCCATCTGCGGCGCCACCGTCTCACCCACCGGAAACGTGCACCGTGCCCACCCCCCCTGTGCGGGCAGCTGACAGGTTCGACACAGACAAGCCCGGCGGTCCACCATGACGGATCGGCGGTGACCCGCCTCTGATGCGGTGGGCGGTGCGCTGACCGAGTGCGCGCTCAGCCGGTTCCCGACGACAGGGCGCGTGCGAGGACGTCCGGGTCGGTGACCGGCCGGTCACACACGAAACCCCGGCAGACGTACGCCGCACTGCGCCCCCCGACGAGGGGCCGGCCGGTCAGCAGCGGCACGCCCGGAGTGTCCGGACGGCCGTGTGCCAGCACAAGGCCGGCCGATCCCGACCGGCGGGACACGTCCACCAGAGCCCACGCGGCCGGATCCGGCTCCCGCTCGGGGTGGACGATCGCCACCTGAACCGGACCGGCGAGCTGAGCCTCAGCAACCGCGAGCGCCCAGCCGCCGAACCGTGGCGCGGCGCCGGCCACGCGTGCCGCGGCCCGCACCGCCGCGGCTGCCACCATGAGGTAGTCGGCGTTGCCGGTCAGCGCCCCGACCTCCACCAGCCCCGCGGCCAGGGCGGACTGCCCGGATGGCTCTGCGTTGTCAGTCTCGGTACGGGGTCGCAGGAAGAGGTGTTCACCATCGTCGGGGGTGTCGAAGAACCCACCGTCCTCGGCGCGGAAGTGCGCCAGGGCCACGTCAAGCAGTCCGTGTGCAGTCTGCAGCCAACTGGGGTCCCCGGTGGCCTGGGTCAGCTTCGCCAGGCCAAGGGCCAGGTTGCCGTAGTCCTCGGCGACCCCGGCGGCCTCGGAAACGGCACCGCCCAGCGAGGCGCGGCGCAGTCGGCCGCCGACGATGTGCCGGTCGCAGATCAACTCGGCCGCGTCCCGGGCACCGATCAGGTAGCGGGGTTCGGCCAGAAGCGCTCCCGCCTCGGCGAGAGCGGCGATCGCCAACCCGTTCCAGGCGGTAACCACCTTGTCGTCCCGGGGTGGCTGCGGGCGTCGGGACCGGGCCAGCAGGAGCCGTTGGCGGACCCCCGCCCACCAGGCTGCGCCATCCGGTCCCGAGGGGTCGGACCGCAGCTGAAGCGTCGAGGTACCGTGCTCGAAGGTCCCGGCGTCGGTGACGGACAGCAGCCGGGCGGCGGCGTCGCCGTCGGCGTCGCCGAGCGCCTCCCGTAACTGGCGCGGGGTCCAGGCATAGGTCAGTCCCTCGACCCCGGCCGTGTCCGCATCCAGCGCGGAGGCCAACCCGCCCTCCGGGGTGCCCAGGTCCCGCAGGATGAAGTCGGCCGTCTCCGCAGCGACCCGGGCGGCCAGGTCACCGCCGCCCGCACGCCACCACTGCAGGTACACCGACAGCAGCTGGGCGTTGTCGTACAGCATCTTCTCGAAGTGCGGCACGACCCAGTCCGCGTCGACGCTGTACCGAGCGAACCCACCGGCGAGCTGGTCGTACATGCCACCGCGCGCCATGGCGGTGCACGTTGTGTCGATCATCTGCCACGTTGGGGCGGACTTGGTGCGGTGGTGCTGCCGCAGCAGCCACACCAACACCATGGACGGGGGGAACTTCGGAGCCCCACCGAAACCGCCTCGAGGGGCATCGAAGGATCCCGCGAGACGGTCATGTGCCGCGTCCAGGAAAACGGCGTCGACCCCGACCGGGGTGCCGTCGGCGCCTGCTCGACGCAGTGTGGCAGCGACCCGTGCGCCGTGATCGACGACCCGGCTGCGCTGTTGCGCCCAGGTGGCGGTCACCGCGTCCAGTAGCTGCAGGAAGGCGTCTCGGGGTAGGTAGGTGCCGGCGAAGAAGGGGTCGCCCTCGGGAGTCAATACGCACGTCATCGGCCAGCCGCCGCGTCCGGTCATCGCCTGGGTGGCTTGCATGTACACGGCGTCGATGTCGGGGCGTTCCTCCCGGTCCACCTTGATCGCGACGAAGTCACGGTTAAGCACCGCGGCGACGGTCTGGTCCTCGAACGACTCGTGGGCCATGACGTGGCACCAGTGACAGGCGGCGTAGCCGACCGAGAGGAGGATTGGTGCATCACGGCGCTTCGCTTCCTCGAACGACTCGGGTCCCCACTCCCACCAATCCACCGGGTTTTCCGCGTGTTGAAGCAGGTAGGGACTGGTTGCGCCGGCTAACCGGTTGGTCATGGCCATAACTCCTGACGAGTGGCACGTCCATCATTTCGACCCACGACCACGCGAACGCGGCCGCGAACACGTCACCAGACCCGATGGGGAAAACCGTCTCTGTGATGCAGGCACCGACGGGTTCTTGGGGCCCACCGGCGGTCGTGACCAGCACTCCGCGGGGGCCACGCTTGGTCACGACCGCTGCCAGGTGCCGGTTGTCGATGAGCTTGCGGGCCGCCGCCTCTACGTCCATTGTGCCGCCCAGTTGCCGGGTCTCGCGCTCGTTCAAGGTCCAGATGGTCTGGCTTGCCGTCACGTCCGGCAGGTCGTCCGCGGTCAGGTTCCGGGGTCGCTGCGGGTCAACGAACACCCGCTTTCCTGTGACCTTCACCGAACTGGTCTCGATGAGCCCAAACGTGAGGACGACGTCCCCGGACACATCGATCGGCGCTGCGAGCTCCGCACCGAACCCGTCGATGGTTGGCGCGTTCAACGGGGTGAAGTACGAGAACTTCACCGGCCGGGACCGGTCCACCCAGTCCGCCGTCACCCGGTACGTGCCCGCGGCTACCGCCGCGACCATCGCCTCCGACGCATGCCGAGCCGAGGTCAAGATGATGTCGGTGCCCGAGTCCGCCAACGTGGCCGCCGCACGCCTCCCTGACCCGACCATCTCGTCGTGGCGAGGGAACGCACACCGCTCCACGTAGGTGCCGCCGACGATGCGCATCACGCCGGACGCACCTGCACCTTCGTGTTGCCGCCGTCGACCTCCAGAACCTCTGCCTCGAACTCCAGAATCTCCAGGCAGGGGAGGAGCTCCACGAGCCGCTCGACCAGAGCGCCGACCGGCGATGCCGCAAGCCCACCAGCGACATGACTGAACACCGCCACGTGCGGCGTCGGGTTCGACTCGAACACCACCGAAAGCACGTCACCCGCGCTTACGTGCGCAAGCTCGTCCGGGTTCACGTTCCGAAGCCGGGCTTCGAACACGAGCCCTTCGCAGCCCTCTTGCCCGGGCGCACCGCCACCATGGTCGCTGCCAGCTGGGCCACCGCCCGGTGCACTCGACCCACCGCCCGTGCCTGCATCCGGCCACGGGTTCGTCGTGAACTCGCCACCACCACCGTCGCCACCGCCACCGCTCATCTCAAGTACCTCCACACCAGAGTGCAGCCCGCAGTCGGGTTGCTGGTCTCAAAGGTGCGCGGGCGTTCCGACATCTCGTCCGATCGGTTTTCCGATCCCCCGAGTGACGACAGCGGGCGCCCACGCGGTCAAGTCCGGGCGGACAGACGTAGGAAAGTTCAGTTGCCTTAGTCCGGCAGGACCTCTCCCCACAAGTCGAAGACGCAGTCGATCTCTGCCGGATCGACGAAGGTATCGAAGGTGGACTTGGCCCGCTCACTGCTCACTGGGTCGCGCAGGACTGCAGCGGTCCATTCGACGCTCTGACGCACGTCGACGCCGACTTCGGGGTGATCGACGAACTCGGCGATCACGCGGGCCGTCTCGCCCGGGTCAGCAACCGCCATGAGGCGCCAGAGGTCCCCGAGGTCCTTGTCGCGCACGGCGCCCTTGCTCGGCTCGCGAAGCCGTTCGCCGACCTTCGAGCCCTTGGCCAGGACGAGCGCCGGGATCTGGGCAACGTGAATCTCTGCGGTCAAGCCGCGGGTCCACGAAATCGATGATCGTCATAACCGATCGGTTGAAGGCCGCGAGTTCCAGACCCAGCGCGTTCCCTACGACGAGCTTGCCGTGCGCAGGTTGCAAGGCCGGCACTCCGCGCTTGCTTCGGCTGGTCGTTCCGGAGAGGCCGTGCGGGGCGAGCAGGTCGATCTTCTCACGGAACGACCGAGTGCCATCAGGCTCGTCATACGGCTCACGACCCCACAGTCCAGGGCGAGCAGTCGTGCGGTGCTCATAGCCGGCATCCGCGAGCAGCGCCTCGATGCTCGGCAGATCGCCCACCAGCCCGGGCGTAACCCCAAGGTCGCCGTCACCGGTCGGCATCTGTGGCACATCGAGATCCATTGTGCGCAGCAGCACCGCGTGAGCACCGACCAAGGTCAATGACTCAGCGTGCACAGCAAGGACGTCGACCACGTTGATGATCGCGCGACGGCTCCACTCGATCTCGGTGCGAGGCATCTTGCAGTCCGTCATGCCACACGCCGCCCCAGCAGGATGTCGGCCTGCTCGGCCATGCGGTCGATACCGCCGTACGCATCGAGGATCACCTGATCTCTCGCGGCAACGGTGATGCCCTCGATCGTGGTCCTGCCGAGGTCAGTGACACCGTCGAAGGGGATCAGCGTGACTCGCATCCCGAACGAACCCGGCTCTTTGCGAGTGAGACCCGCTGCGGCAGCTGCACGAACGATGTCCGCGACGTACAGCACGGGCCAGGCCTCGCCCGCGCTGGAGCGGTACAGATTCGCGCCGGCGTCCCCGGTCACGGCGTAGTCGATGCGTGCCTCACCGAGAGCCTTGGCGACGTCGTACGCGGTCGGACCAGATCTGAATTCCGCAGCTCCAAGGCGCCGTGTGAGGCGCGCCGAACGCCCGGCCCGGAGCAGCAGGTCCGCCTCCTTGCCTGCGACCACGCGCCCGGAGGCATCGACGAGCCCGATACGCGCCCATCGCTGCCACCACACCTGGACGTCGGGCGTCACCGGAATGTCGAGAACCGGGTCGAGCGCCAGCCGTGCGGCCGCGATCGCCGCCCTGTCAGCAACGCCAGTGAGGCCGATCGGCTCGCCGAGAACCGTCAGGATCTCCTGCGCCAGATCGAACGACGGGCTGACCGCACCCGACTCGATCCGCGTCACCGTCGTCGGGGCGACGTCGACCAGCGCCGCGAGCTGACGGGCACTCAGCCCGTTCACGCGGCGCAGGGTCGAGATGCGCTCGGCAAGATCCATGTAGCTAGTCTAGAGCAGCGTTGCAAATCTGCAACACTCGGGAGTTCAGTGCGCCCGAGTGATACACGAGAGTCTGGAATCGCTGTCATACGGTGGCCAGCGCCGAACCGTTGTGAACCGAGACAATGCGCCTGACCTGCAACGATGCAGTCTCGCGCCAGAACCTGAGCGCGCGGCCATGACGTGGCACCAGTGACAGGCGGCGTAGCCAACCGAGAGCACTACCGGGACGTCTCGCCGCTTGGCCTGCTCGAAAGCCTCCTCACACCACGGCCACCAGTCGACCGGATTGTCCGCGTGCGCACGCAGGTACGGCGAGAGACTGACCCGGAGTCGGTCTGCCACGGCTCAGACCATCAAACGGCGGGCAGGCTGCCGCGGGCGACGGAATCACCGGAGTGCTGCGGCTTGTCGTCGAACCGCTCCCGTGAGACGTCGACCACGAGGTATCCCTGATCGAGCATGCCCTGGGTGACCGGGAACGTCTCGCCGGTCTGCCGGTTGAGCACGCCGAGCGAGACCATCCGTTTGCCGTCGGTGTTGATCAACCACACCTCCAGGTACCCGGGCGCCGAGGGGAGCGCCGTCCCGTCGATGTGCACCCCAAGCCGCTCGCCGTCCCGAATCAGCTGGGCATCCGTGACCGGGGTCTTGGTGTCGAGGGTCTGCAACACCGTACGGGCCACCATGACGGGTTCCGGCGCGGCCGGCTCGGACCGGTCGAACAGGGCCCGACCACCCAGCAGCCCAATCGCCAGGCCCGCCGCGGCAGCCCCGGCCACCCACGACAGTCGCCCGGGACGGCGCGCCGCGCGCCGATCCGCCAGGGTGACCACCGGCGCCTGTGGGCTGCTCTGAGGGTCGCTGCGGCCGGGCCCGGGGACATCCTCGCGGTCGAGCCCTGAGTCGAGTCGGCGCTCATCATCAACGGTGGCGTTCAGGTGGGAGTCGAAGCTGGCGCTCGGGGCGGTGTCCGGCTGGGAGTTCAGGTTGGCTTCGATCGTCGTCCACACCCGGCTCGGTGGCCGCTGCAAGAGAAGGCCAGCCATCCCCCCGTTGGCCAGTGAGCGCACGCTTGACAGCTCGGCCACCATCTCGCTGCATTGCGCGCAGCTGCTCAGGTGCTCCAGGGCGGCGGAGATCTCGAGGTCCGGGGGCTCTCCTAGCGCGATGGCGGCACAGGTCTCCTCGTCAGGATGCTGCACCGTCCACCTCCGTCAACCGGGTGCGCAGCTGAAGTAGACCTCGACGGACGTGGCTCTTCACCGTGCCGATCGGCAGGTCGAGCTCGCGGGCGATGTCGCCCTGCGGTCGGTCCTCCAGGAAGGCCATCCGCAGCACGGTGCCCCGGGGCTCGCCGAGCGCTTCGATCTCGTCGGCGATGACGACCCGGGAGACGACGTCCTCGTCCTGGGTGGTGAAACGGGCAATGGTCGCGACGGCCGCGGTGTTCCGGACCGAGCGGTAGCGCTGGGTGCGGACGTCGCCGATGCGGTGCTTGGTGATCCCGACCAGCCAGCCCGGCACCGTGGGGGTGTGCGGTCGCAAGGTGTGTCGGCTACGCCAGGCGGACAGGAAGACCTGTTGGGTCACGTCCTCGGCGTCCGCCGGTTCTCCGAGGGTGCGCACGGCCACGGTGTAAACCAACGGTGCCCACCGCTCGTACGCCTCGGCCAACGCCTCGCGCGACCCGGCGATGAGCCGCTCGGCAAGATCGTCGGGCAGCTCATCGACGTGCTCGCGGCCACCGTCGTCCACCAAGAGAGCTCCCGGCATCGTCATGACTAGACCGACGTCGTGACGCGGATCGCCCCGACGATGGGAACAGTCTACGGGCCCGCCGCCGCGGGCAAGGGTGACGCACCTGAGCGGGTGCGCCGACATCCTCGCCGTCGAGCGCGCCGGCAGCACCGAACCACCGGTGGCCAGCTGGCACCTCATCGCACAACACCCTCCGCCTTATGGGGTCTGGACCGCCGTTCTTGTGACGACTCACCACCTCTTCCGCGCGAGGGGGCTGGCCGGATGCGCGGTGGGGCGACTTCCCAGGGCTGGTCGGCAGGCGGGCCGGGCGATGGGCAGCCGACGAGGCAGCCCGACGGGCAGGACTACCCGGTCAGCCCAGCAGTCCGGAACCGACCCAGGAGCCGGCCGGGGCACCGGGTGGTACCGCGTACGCGGCCGAGCCGATGTGGGTGGTCCACGTGTTCAGCGCGTCCGCCTCAGCCAGACGCCGCTGCACCGGTATGAAGGCGGCGGCCAGGTCCGCCTGGTAGGCGACGAAGATCAGCCCCTCGTCGACGGTTCCGTCCGGGCGGGGTCCGTCGTCGTAGTTGTACGGCCGACGGAGCATTCGTTCGTTCTGGACCCGGGCCTGGGCCCGGGCGGCGTGCGCGTTGGGCGCGACGACCGGGAAACCCTGCGCGTCGAGGGCCCCGCGATCGACGGTGTCCCGTTCCGTGGCGCCGGTCAGCGGGCTGCCGTCGGAGATGCGCCGACCGAAGGCGATCTCCTTGCCGGACTGCTCCAGGTCGTCCCAGCGTGGCATGTCGATGCGGATCCGGCGGATGATCAGCTGGCAACCACCGACCAACCAGGGATACCGGCGGTCGGTGCCCCACACCACCGTGGCCACCTGGGCAGGGTCCGTCTCGTTTGCGGACCCGTCGCGCATTCCCATGAGGTTGCGCGCGGTGGTTCCGTCCGCCTCGGTGCCTCGTGCGTTGAGGAATCCTCGCTGGGCCCAGGCCACCGACGTGAAGCTGGAGGCGTCGCGGACCAGCCGCCGTTGCGCGAACGAGAGCGTCACCGGGTCCTCGGAGCAGATCTGCAGGACCAGGTCGGTCTGTCCCCATTCGCGGCGCAGCTTGTCGGTCCGGAACGGCGGCACCGAGCGCACCGCCGGGGGGCAGGCCCGGGCCAAGCCTGCGGCATCGAACAATCCCGGGCCGAAGCCGAAGGTGACGGTCAGCAGTGACGGCAATGCGGCAGTGTCGTTCTCCAGCCCCGCGAGCGGGACTCGGCCCTGGGTCATCCGGGCGGCGTCGTCGCTGAGCAGCTTCAGCATCGTGGTGATGTCGTCCCGGCGGGACCCCGGGCGCAGGTTCAGCCCGACGAACACGCCGTGCGCCTGCTGGGGGGTGACCACCCCGGACTGGTGCTGGCCGAAGAAGGACTCGGTCAGTTGCCCGTGCAGCGCCATGGGTGAGGTTGCCAGGTCGGTGAGTCGGCCACCGCCTGCACCGACCGAGCTGCCGCGGTAAGTGGCCGCGGCGTGCCCGGCGACGGCGCCCCCCAGGGCGGTGCCCCCGAGCAGGGCACCGCCACCGAGTAGCGCGCGACGGCTCAATCCGGGGCCTGGGGCACGGTCCGGGGCGCTGGACTGCTCCATGGTCGGGCGGCCTCCTTCAGGCTGGTTCGCCGTGGGCGTGGCCGGCGGGTGTCAGCCGACCGACGCCGTGCTGCTCGCACTCGCGTAGGGCTCGTCGCCCATCGTGAAGACCTTCGCGACAGCGTTGAACTTCACCGTACCTCCGTCCTTGGTCGTCAGCCTCACCTGGACCGAGTCGCCGGCCTTGAGGGGCTTGGTCATCTTCATCACCATGACGTGGTCGGAACCGGGCTTCAATTCCCGGGTTTTCCCTGGTTCGACGGTGAAGCCGTCCGCGACCGGCTGCATGACCATGGCCCCGTTCTTCATCACCGTCTCGTGCAGCTCGGTCAGAGAGGACGCGGAGTTCGTGCCGGACACGATGGTGATCGGTGCGGTACCGGTGTTGGTGATCTTGCCGAAGACGCCGGTCATGTCGTTGGCGGCGATGTCGGTGTTGGCCTTCGCCCAGGTGTCTGTGACGGTGAGGGATGCGGCGCTGGCCGACGCGGCAGAGCCGGGCGTCACGGATGGGGCGCCAGAGGGCGTGGCCGAGTCGGGGCTCGGTGAGGTCGAGCTGCCGCAGCCGGCCGCGGTCAGGCTGGCCACCGCCACCAGGGGCAGCAGCAGTCGGGTGGTGCGAGCACGGGCGTTCAAGGTCATGTCAAAGGTCCTTCGTTGTGATGTGACGCGTTCGTGGACGCGTCGCGGGAATCGAGGGGTACCGGTGCGTCGGGACATCGACAATCACGCGGTGGGCGGGTGTCGGATCGGGCCCGACCCATCCACTGGGGCGTGGACGACGACGACACGGAGCGAGAAGTCAGGCGGTCTCGGTCCGCACCGGTGGGGCCCGCTGGCGATACACCCCGGCCGCGAGGCGCGCCCGGCGGGGGGTGGTCTGCGGCAGCGCTGCGGATGTCCGGGTCCATCGCAGGACGGTGGGCGGCCTCCACGTCGGCAGTAGGCGGGCGGCTGCCCGCCAGAGGGTGTCCTCGCCGCGGGCCAGCAGCCAGGCGGTCACGGCCACGGCCAGGGCGTGCCAGCCGAGCATGGACCCGCCCGGCAGCAACCCCTGATGGGCCTGCCCAGGGATCGGGCTGAGGGTGGCCAGATGGCTGGGATGATCGGGCACCGGCGTTGGGCGTGCCGACCCCATGCTGGTGGGCGCGGACATCACGTGGAAGAGAAAATGCAGCCCGAGTTGGACGAGTACGAGGCCGGCCGTGAGGGCGGCCGGGCCGCGACGCCTCGCCGACAGCCACAGGGCAGCGAGGGTAACCGGAATCGCCGCCAGGCCCCATGCGGCCGGCCCCGGAGCCGGCGCTCCGCCCAGGTTGTGCCCCGCAGCCGCCAGCGCCGAACCCGCGGCAGCAAAGATCGCTGCACGCAGCAGGCGGATCGGTCCACGGTCGGGGCTCACGACCAAAGCGTAGGCGCAGTCCCATCCGTCGGCCTCAGCCCGCCTTGCGGCTCGGTATGCCGAAGGGCCAGTCAGCAGTACCGAGCCCAACAGTCGGCGCTCGTTGCCAGCCGACCCCCCGGGAGTGAGGCGACGTGACCCGGCGTGAGTTCCGTCACCCCTGCCGTGCGCGGCGGGTCCTCATTGGTCCCCCACCACGGCTCATTGACGTCACCTGGTGCAGGCATCGACAGAACCAATCAGCGCTGTCTTTGCAAAGGCAAGCTTTCGATCTAGATTGTCTATGGCAGTTGCGGCCGCCCGACGACCCCCCAGCAACTCCCACTTTCTCTGAAATCGGAATCGACACACACGAGGTGATCGTAGAGATGTCCCTGATCAACACCGAGGTTCTGCCCTTTCACGCCACCGCTTTCCACAACGGCTCCTGGGTCGAGGTCACCGACGAGGACCTGAAGGGGAAGTGGTCGGTCGTGTTCTTCTACCCGGCCGACTTCACGTTCGTCTGCCCCACCGAACTGGGCGACCTGGCAGACAACTACGCGGAGTTCACGAGGCTCGGCGTCGAGATCTACTCGGTCTCCACCGACACCCACTTCACGCACAAGGCCTGGCACGACACCTCCGAGACGATCAAGAAGATCCAGTACGTCATGGTGGGCGACCCCACCGGCACGATCAGCCGCAACTTCGAGGTCATGATCGAGGCCGACGGCATGGCCGACCGAGGCACCTTCGTCGTCGACCCGGAGGGCAAGATCCAGATCATCGAGATCACGGCCGGTGGCATCGGACGCAGCGCCAGCGAGCTGCTGCGCAAGGTCAAGGCCGCGCAGTACGTGGCCGCCCACCCGGGTGAGGTCTGCCCGGCCAAGTGGGAAGAGGGCAACGAGACCCTCGCGCCGTCCCTGGACCTGGTCGGCAAGATCTGAGTCCATCCCCCGACGGACGACGCCATGCCGGTGGTGGGTGCCTGAGCGGCACCCCCACAGGCATGACCGTTTGACCACCCAGCCCACACTCGTCCCATCCCTTCACCGCCTCATCACCGGGAGTCCTCGTGCTCGACGCCAATCTCACTGCCCAGCTGCGCAGCTATCTGCAGAACATCAGCACGCCGATCGAGCTGGTCTCGTCGCTGGATGACGGGCCGAAGTCGGCCGAGCTGGCGGCGTTGCTCGACGAGATTGCGGCCTTGTCGGACATGATCACCGTGCGTCGGGCCGACGACGACCTCCGACGTCCTTCGTTCGCCATCGCCCGGATCGGCAGCGACGTCCACGTGCGTTTCGCCGGCATCCCGCTAGGCCACGAGTTCACCTCGTTGGTGCTGGCGCTGCTGCAGGTGGGCGGGCACCCGTCCAAGACGGCCGAGTCGTTGCTCGAGCAGATCAAGGGGCTGTCCGGCGAGCATCGCTTCGAGACCTACCTGTCGTTGTCCTGCCAGAACTGCCCTGACGTCGTGCAGGCGTTGAATCTGATCAGCGTCGTCAACCCGGCGATCTCGCACGTCGCCATCGACGGGGCCCTGTTCCAGGACGAGGCCGACGAGCGTGGCGTGCTCGCCGTACCGATGGTCTTCAACAACGGGCAACTCTTCGGTCAGGGCCGGATGACCCTGGAGGAGATCGTCGGCATGCTCGACTCGGGCGCCTCGGACCGGGAGGCCGAGCGTCTGGCGCGGCTCGGTCCGTTCGACGTGCTCGTCGTCGGTGGCGGCCCGGCAGGTGCCGCGGCTGCCATCTACACGGCCCGCAAGGGGATTCGGACCGGCCTGCTCGCGGAACGGTTCGGTGGTCAAGTGCTCGACACGATGGGCATCGAGAACCTGGTCTCGGTGCCGTACACCGAGGGACCCAAGCTTGCCTCCGCGCTGCAACAGCACGTGCAGCAGTACGACATCGAGCTGATGAACACCCAGCGGGCGGTCCGCCTGATTCCGGCCCAGTCCGGGCCCGGCTCTGACGACCTGGCCGGCGTCGAGCTCGACACCGGGGTCACCCTGCGGGCGCGCACGGTGATCCTGGCCACCGGCGCGCGGTGGCGCCAGATGAACGTTCCCGGCGAGTTCGAGTACCGCAACAAGGGTGTCACCTTCTGCCCGCACTGCGACGGACCGCTGTTCAAGGGCAAGCGGGTGGCGGTCATCGGGGGCGGCAACTCGGGCGTGGAGGCCGCCATCGACTTGGCCGGTGTGGTCGCCCACGTCACGGTCGTTGAGTTCCTCGACGAGCTGCGCGCGGATGCCGTGCTGCAGCGCAAGCTGCACAGCCTGTCCAACGTGGACGTCGTCACCGGCGCCGTGACCAGCGAGGTGATCGGTGACGGGCAGCGGGTGAGTGGGTTGCGTTATGTCCAGCGGGAGTCCGGGCAACCGCATCAGGTGGACCTGGAGGGGGTGTTCGTGCAGATCGGGCTGCTACCGAACACCGAGTGGCTGCGCGAGGCGGTGGAACTGTCCGACCGCGGGGAGGTCGTCATTGACGACCGCGGCCACACCTCGGCCGCCGGGATCTTCGCCGCGGGAGACTGCACCACGACGCCGTTCAAGCAGATCGTCGTAGCGATGGGGGCCGGGTCCACCGCGGCGCTGACCGCCTTTGACCACCTGATCCGCACCTCCGCCCCGGCCGAATCGAGCACGGCCGACGCGGTCGGTGCGAACGTCTGAGGCGGAGGCAGGCGAGACCACCACGGCTTCGCTGAACCACCGGCAGGAAGGAGCATTCGTTCGGTGAACCTGCGCGACTTCGAGTACCTCGTCGCCCTGGCCGAGCATCAGCACTTCGGTCGGGCCGCGGCGGCCTGCTACGTCACTCAGCCCACCCTGTCGACTCAGCTGCGCAAGCTGGAGACGGAACTCGGGGTGGAGCTGATCGAGCGCAGCCCCCGGCAGGTGACCCTGACGGTGGCCGGTCAGGGTGTCGTGGCGCGGGCGCGGACGATTCTGCAGCACGCTCAGGAGATTCGGGGGATCGCTCGGCAGGCCCAGGACCCTCGATCGGGCAGTCTCCGGCTGGGCGTCTTCCCGACCCTGGCTCCCTACCTGCTGCCGCATATGATCCCCCCGCTGCACCGCCGATTCCCCAGTCTGGAATTGCTGCTGGTGGAGGAGAAGACGGACGAGCTGCTGCAGCAACTACGCACTTCGCGCCTGGACGCCGCCCTGCTCGCCCTGCCGGTGGCCGAACCCTCCCTGAGGGTGGAGCCGGTGTTTCGGGAGTCTTTCCTGGTGGCCACGCCGGTGGGGCACCCGCTGACTCGGTCCGGACGCCCGGTCCGCGCCGAGGACCTCCGCTCCTCGCCCGTGCTCCTACTCGAGGACGGGCACTGTCTGCGCGAGCAAGCGCTGGCCTTGTGCCAGACGGCGGGGGCAACGCTGCGGAACGGCTTCACGGCGACAAGCCTGGAGACGCTGCGGCACATGGTCGCCGCCGGTGTGGGCATCACGGTCATGCCGCGCCTGTCGGTGACCCCACCGGTGGCACCGTCCGAGGGGCTGGCCTTGGCCGAATTCGCCGAGCCCGCCCCCTACCGCGACATCGGCATGGTCTGGCGTCCGGGCAGCGTTTACCGGCTCCTGCTTCCGGAGCTGGCCCAGGCGATCCGTGACGACCTGCCCGGTGTGGTCTCCGCCCTCGGCCCGGCGAGACCCTCGCCCAGTGCCGCGATGAACCCCATCGGAAGCGATACCCCACCGGGTAACATGACGCCATGAGAGACACCGATCAAGCCCAGTCTCGTCGCGCCGGGCGCGGCGTGGTGCTCAGCATGGTCGGTGCTGTGGCGATCGGGGTCGTCGCCGGATGTGGCTCGTCACCCACCGATCCGGGCGCCCCTGCAGCTCAGAGTGCGGCCCCGGGCGGGACCCCCGGTCCGTCAGCTGCCCTCGTGCGGGTGACCGCCGAGGAGTTCCGTGCAGTCACCGCGCGACCGGGCGTGGTGCTGCTGGACGTACGAACACCACAGGAGTACGCGGACGGACACCTGGCCGGCGCCATCAACATCGACGTCGAGAACCCGGACTTCAGCAGCAGGGTCGCCCGGCTGGAGCGGTCCGCCAGTTACGCCGTCTACTGCCGGTCCGGCAACCGCTCACAGCTCGCGGCGCGCATTATGGTGCAGGCCGGCCTGAGCCGCATCGTCGAGCTCGACGGTGGCGTCCTGGCCTTGCAGAGGGTCGGAGCCGAGCTGGTCAAGGACTGATCAGTCCGGGTAGGGCCGGTGGGGAGGCGCCCCAGTCCAGACCGATCAGTTCGCTGTCGTGGACCCAGCCAAGCAGCGTGGCCACCGCGTCTGGTCGGCCGACGGCTCTCGGTAGCCCGGCCAGCGTGCTCGCGGAGAGCCGCTGACTCACCAGGATCCCCAGCCGGGCGGCGGCCTGCGGGGTGCGGACCGGGAAGGGCAGGACGTGTCCGAGCGGGGCCGGTGAGGTGTCCGGGGCCAGGCTCGCCAGGAGCCTGCGTCGGGTCTGGATGCTCGCCAGCGCCCGGCTGGCCGCAACGGCCCGGGCCCGGTCGGCCTGGGCGGCCGCGACCGCCAGGCCATACTCGGCCGCCCGGGTCGAGGACAACAGCCGGGCACCTTCCTCCGGTGAGGCCACCACGGGCGCAGGCCACGGGGGGAGGCTGCCGCCCAACCGGTGAACCGCTACCGCGCGCTGCACGTGCAGGGAGCCCACCAGGGCGATGTCGTCGGCTGGGACCCCCGCGACGGCGGCGCGACCGGGCAGGTCCAGGCCTGCACTCTCGGCAGCCAGCAGCCGCAGGGCGGGGCTCACGGTCGGGCCGGCGGTCGGGTTGGCGGTCGAGTCGGCGGTCCGGCGGGAGATCGGGGTGATGGCGGATGAGGGCTGCTCGAGGTGTCCGTCGACCCCTGATTCGGCCAGCCGGCGAAGGAGTGCCGCCCGCTGCTGCGCATGCAGCCGGGCCAGCCGCGCCGACATCGTCCCGGTGCCGGACGCAGCCGCGCTCTCGGCCGCCTGGCACCGGGCCAGTTCCAACAGCAGCGCCGTCACCCCCGGATCGGTGCCGGTCGACGGATCCGGCTGCCCCTGGCGGACCCCCTCCCAGCGGACGCCACAGCCGCTCACCCCGCTCAACAGCCCCAGCGCCAGCCCGGGGAACAGCCCCACGCCGAGCAGGACGGACCGACGGGTGCACCCCCTGGGGGGCTGCTCCGGCTCGGACACCCTCCGATCATGGCATCGGTCTGCCGAATCCTCGCCTGCGCACGGCCCGGGGCACCCCCAGCGGTTGGTCGGGCCGCTGACTGGTGCCGTCCGACTGGCTAGAGTGGTCGACGGTGCCACAGGCGCGGACCCGAGGGCCACTCGCGCAACATCAGCAACGGAGGGGAGTATGAGCCGCTCGGACCGGGCACTCCGGCTCAGGGGCGTCGCCGAACAGGCGGTCAGGCCGCTAGGCCTGCACGTCGACGACGTCACCGTCACCCCCGTCGGGTCGCGTCAGGTGGTCCGCGTGACCGTCGAGCGCGACCTGGCCCACCTCGACCCCGCCGACGAGACCAGCCTGATTCCCCCCATCAGCCTGGACGACGTGGCCGACGCCTCTCGCGCCATCGATGCCGCCCTCGAAGCCGACCTGGCCGCCGTCCCCGGCGCTGGCCCCTACGTCCTGGAGGTCAGTTCCCCCGGCGTCGAGCGGCCTCTGCGGGAGCAGCAGCACTTCCGCCGCAACGTGGGCCGCCTGGTCAGCGTCCAGACCACCGACGGCGAGCGCGTTCACGGGCGGTTGACCGGAGCCGGTCGCGACCGGCTCACCCTGGCCGTACCAGTACCTGGCGGCGAGGACCGCAACGTCGAACGGTGCCTGCCATTGGACCGCGTTGCCCACGGCCGGGTTCAGGTGGAGTTCACCCGGGCGGCCTCTGAGCAGCTCGAGGAGACCTGATGGACATCGACCTGGCAGCGTTGAAGGCCCTGGAACGCGAACGCGACATTCCGATGGCGGTCATCATCCCTGCCATCGAGCAGGCTCTGCTGTTGGCCTATCAGCGGACCGAGGGGTCGACCAAGCAAGCCCGGGTGGACCTGGACCGCAAGACCGGGCATGTCGTGGTGTGGACGAGGGACGAGCCCCCGCTACTTGAGGACGGCACCCACGGGGAACCCGGCCCGGAGTACGACAACACCCCGGCGGGTTTCGGTCGGGTCGCCGCCGCCACTGCCCGCCAGGTCATCCTGCAACGGTTGCGGGACATCGAGGACGAGGCCGTCCTCGGCGACTTCCGTGGCCGGGAGGGCGACATCATCACCGGCGTCATCCAGCAGAGCCAGGGACGCAACGTGCTGGTCGACTTCGGTTCCGTCGAGGGGATGCTGCCGGCCTCCGAGCAGGTACCCGGGGAGCGGTACCGGCACGGGGACCGGCTGCGCTGTTTTGTGCTGAGTGTCCGCCGGGGTGCGCAGGGCCCGCAGATCGCCCTGTCGCGGACCCACCCGAACCTGGTCCGGAAGCTGTTCGCCCTGGAGGTACCTGAGATCGCCGACGGCACCGTCGAGATCGCCGCTCTGGCTCGGGAGGCCGGGCACCGCAGCAAGATCGCGGTGCACACCGCGGTGGCGGGGGTCAACGCCAAGGGTGCCTGCATCGGCCCGATGGGTGCCCGGGTCCGGGCGGTGATGGCCGAACTACACGGGGAGAAGATCGACATCGTCGACTACTCACCCGACCCGGCGACCTTCGTCGGGGCCGCCTTGTCGCCGGCCCGGGTCTCCTCCGTCCAGATCATCGACAAGGACCTGCGGGCCGCACGGGTGATCGTGCCGGACTACCAGCTGTCCCTGGCCATCGGGAAGGAGGGCCAGAACGCCCGGCTGGCCGCCAAGCTGACCGGGTGGCGGATCGACATCCGCTCGGACACCGCAGCTGAGCCGGCCGCCGCGCCGCAGGCAGCCAACATGCCGGAGCCAGCCAACATGCCGGAGCCAGCCACCATGCCGGCGCCGGGCGCCGATGCGGGTGCGGCCGTGGTCACCGGAGATGCCCAGAGCTGATCGAGGCGCTACGATGACATCGACCGGTCGGCTGCGACCGAGCCGTGGTGTGCCCAGCCAGCAGCCCGCGAGGGTTTCCTTGCGGACCTGCCTGGGATGCCGTGGTCGTGACGAACGGTCGAACCTTCTACGTGTGGTGGCGGTGAGGTCGGGGAGCAGCGTTGTCCTCGAGCCGGACCTGCGACGACGGAGGCCGGGGCGTGGCGCCTGGGTGCACGACGACCCGGCGTGTCTCGATCAAGCCGAGCGACGTAAGGCGCTGACTCGTGCCCTCCGCGTGACCGGCCAGGTCGACGCGAGCCCTGTCCGGGACCACGTCCACCGCGCACCGAAGGACCAGCACGATACCGACGGCGCCCACCGGGCGCGGCGGCCGACGACCGAAGGCGGGTATGACGCTGATGAGCACCCGATGAGAACTCGGCAATGAGTACTACCCCGCTGTAGCGACGGTCCGGCAAACGACACCCCGGACCGTAGACGAGGAGAAACGTGGCAAAGGTCCGGGTCTACGAGCTCGCAAAGGAGCTCGGGGTCGAGAGCAAGGTCCTGCTCAACCATCTGAAGGAGCAGGGCGAGTTCGTCAGGTCGGCCAGTTCGACGATCGAACCGCCGGTGGTGCGCAAGATGCGCGAAACGTTTCCTGGCAAGCATGGTGGGGCGGGCACGCCGTCACCCTCACAAGCCACGCCCCCGACGCGGGCCGACGCAGTCGGCAGTGGCGCGGAAGCAACGGACCGGGACCCCGAGGCTCGGCGGGCCCGTCCATCCGGGCCGGCGGCGCCCGGCGTCACCGCAGCACTGGTCAGAGACCCCGCGAGCCCCAAGCCCGGTCCCGCGCCCACCGCTGAGGTGTCCGGTGGGGCGACCGTGACCGTCGTCGCTCAGGCCGGGCCGGCCACCCAGGAGCCGGCTGTGGCAACACCAGTCGACACCGCGCCGGCTGCACCCGCCGCCGCCCCCATTCCCGCCCCCATCGCTGAGGCTGCACCGGCGGCCAGATCAGCCCCGCCGGTCGTGCCGCCGTCGGCCGCGCCGGGAGGTTCGAGCCAGGCTCCGACGCCCGGTCCGCGTCCCAGCGCCACCCCGGTACGGCCCGCGGCCCGCACCGGTCCCGCCGGGCCAGCTGCGCCACCTGCAGGCTCGCCCGGGTCGGCCCGGCCAGGCGCACCTCGTACCTCGGCACGCCCCGGTGCGCCCCGTCCCGGCAACAACCCCTTCGCCCCTAGCCAGGGCATGCCTCGCCCAGCGGGCCGCGACGGCGGGTCCCGGGAGGCCGCTCCCCGCCCCGGCAACAACCCGTTCGCCCCCAGCCAGGGGATGCCCCGGCCTCAGGGTCCGGCCCGGCCGGGTGGCCCCGGCGCGGGTGGTCCCCGTCCTGGCGCACCCCGACCGGGTGCCCCCGGCACTGGTGGTCCTCGCCCCGGTGCCCGCCCGGGAGGACCCCGCCCGAACCCCGGCATGATGCCGGACCGTGCGGCGGTACCCCGCCCCGGCGATCGGCCGGCTCGCCCCGGTGCCCGGCCCGGTGGCGGTGGCTTCGGCGCCGGACGGCCGGGTGGTCCGGGTGGCGGCGGCTATGCCGGTCGTCCCGGTGGTGGTGGCCGTCCCGGTGGTCCCGGTGGGCGTGGCGGCACCCAGGGCGCATTCGGCCGGGGTGGCGGTCGCCCGGTCCGCGGACGCAAGTCCAAGCGGGCCAAGCGCCAGGAGTTCGAGCAGATGCAGGCCCCCACGATCGGAGGGGTGACCGTTCCCCGCGGGGACGGCACCAGCGTGGTGCGGGTCCGGCGCGGTTCCTCGCTGAGTGACTTCGCCGACAAGATCAATGCCAACCCGGCGTCGCTGGTCACGGTGCTGTTCCACCTCGGTGAGATGGCCACCGCGACGCAGTCGCTGGACGAGGACACCTTCAGGCTGCTCGGCGTCGAGCTGGGCTACGACATCCAGGTGGTCTCGCCCGAGGATGAGGAGCGCGAGCTGTTCACCTCGTTCGGGCTGGATCTGGAGGCCGAGGCGGAGGCCGAGGATGAGGACGACCTTCAGGCCAGGCCGCCGGTGGTGACCGTGATGGGCCACGTCGATCACGGCAAGACGCGGCTCTTGGACGCGATCCGGCATGCCAACGTCATCGCCACCGAGGCCGGCGGCATCACCCAGCACATCGGCGCCTACCAGATCCATCGCGAGCACGAGGGAGTTGACCGGGCGATCACGTTCGTCGACACCCCCGGTCATGAGGCGTTCACCGCGATGCGGGCCCGAGGGGCCAAGGTCACCGACATCGCCATCCTCGTCGTCGCCGCCGATGACGGGGTCATGCCGCAGACGATCGAGGCGCTCAACCACGCCCAGGCCGCGGACGTGCCCATCGTCGTCGCGGTCAACAAGATTGACGTGGACGGGGCCAACCCCAGCAAGGTCCGTCAGCAGCTGACCGAGTACAACCTGGTGGCCGAGGAGTACGGCGGCGACACGATGTTCGTCGACGTCTCCGCCAAGCAGGAGTTGAACATCGACGACCTGCTCGATGCGGTGCTGCTGACCGCGGACGCATCGCTGGACCTGCGGGCCAACCCGGACAAGGACGCCCGCGGGGTGGCCATCGAGGCCAACCTGGACAGGGGCCGTGGGTCGGTGGCGACGGTGCTGGTCCAGTCGGGCACCTTACACGTCGGGGACGCGATCGTGGCCGGTTCGGCGCACGGCCGGGTCCGGGCCATGATCGACGACCACGGCAACCAGCTCGACGCGGCCACCCCGGCGCGGCCGGTTCAGGTACTCGGGCTGGCCTCGGTGCCCCGCGCAGGGGACACGTTCATCGTGGCTCCGGACGACCGGACCGCCCGGCAGATCGCCGAAAAGCGGGAGGCCGCCGACCGGCAGGCCAGCCTGGCCAAGGCGAGAAAGCGGATCAGCCTGGAGGACCTCAACGAGGCACTGGCGGCGGGCAAGGTGGAGACGCTCAACCTCATCCTCAAGGGCGATGCGTCCGGTTCGGTCGAGGCTCTCGAGGACGCGTTGCTGCAGATCGACGTCGGCGACGAGGTCGATCTGCGGATCATCGACCGCGGGGTCGGGGCCATCACCTTGAACAACATCAACCTGGCGATGGCCTCCAACGCAGTCATCATCGGGTTCAACGTTCGCGCCGAGGGCCAGAACGCCGAGGTCGCCGACCGGGAGGGCGTCGAAATCCGCTACTACTCGGTGATCTACCAGGCCATCGAGGAGGTAGAGGCGGCGCTCAAGGGCATGCTCAAGCCGGAGTTCGAGGAGATCGAACTCGGGTCTGCCGAGATCCGGGAGATCTTCCGGTCCAGCAAGTTCGGCAACATCGCCGGTTCGCTGGTGCGCTCCGGTGAGATCCGCCGCGGGGCCCGCGCCCGGATCACCCGCAACGGCGTCGTGGTCGCCGAGAAGATCGAGGTCGCCGGGTTACGCCGGTTCAAGGACGACGTCACCGAGGTCCGCGAGGGATTCGAGTGCGGGATCAACCTCGGCTCATTCAATGACCTGCAGATCGACGACCACATCACCACCTACGAGATGCGGGAAAAGTCCCGCGGCTGACCGACCGTCGAAACCCCACCCGACCGGCGCTGGTGCGCCCGGTCGGGCGGGGTGGGCGGCCGGGCGGGAGGACGAACTCATGCCCGACTACCTGGTTCTGGTCGCCGCGTCGGCCAACCGGGTGTACACCCGGGCGACACCCCGCCTGGTCGCGGCGGAGCTGCGGTTCTTCGCCGAGGCGTTGCTTCCGGGACAGGTGGGGCAGATCACCGAGGAATCTCTCGGCGGGGTCGACTACCTCGGTTTCATCGGGCCCGACCTGACCGAGGAACAGTTGGCCGCCCTGGGCAACCTGTCCGGTCTGCACGCCCTGTTCCGGCGTCAAGGTGACCTGCTGAAACCACTGCCGGTCAGCCGGCTGAACCGGTTCCCCGACGCCCTGGTCACCATTCCCAAGTACCAAGGCAAGACCAACGAGCTGCTGACCAAGTTGCTGCTCAATGTGACCGCTTTGGCCAGTGCCCGCCCGCAGCGGTTGTTCACCGGCGAGCTGCGGGTGCTGGACCCCCTGTGCGGCCGGGCCACCACGCTCAACCAGGCGATGATGTACGGGCTGAACGCCATCGGGGTCGACGTGGACCAGCGGGACACCGAGGCCTATGTGACCTTCCTGACCACATGGCTCAAGACGTATCGGTACAAGCATCAGGTCGAGCGGAGCACGCTGCGGATGTCCGGCACGGTGGTCGGCCGCCGCGTCGACATCCAGTTCGCCGCAGACCGGGCTGACTACAAGGGCGGGCGGGTGCAACGCCTGGCCGTGCTGACCACCGACAGCACCGCGCTGACCGGGCTGATCAAGGCCGGCTCGATGGACGTCCTGGTCGCGGATACCCCCTACGGGGTGCGGCACGGCAGCCACGCCGACCGGCTGTCGCGCCATCCCGCCGACCTGCTGACGGCTGCGCTGCCCGGCTGGGTCCGGCTGCTGCGTCCGGGCGGTGCGGTCGGGTTGGCGTTCAACCGGCACGTGGCGCCCCGGGACCGGATGACCGCGCTGCTCGAGGAGGCCGGGCTGGTCCTGCACACCGGAGTCGCCGAAGACGCGTTCCGGCACCGGGTGGACCGCGCCATCGACCGGGACCTCATCATCGCCGCCAAGCCGGCGCACCCCGAACCTGCTGACCGTCCCCCGCCCCGCTGACCGTCCCCCGCCCCGACCGAACGAGAGGCAGCCTCATGGCCGATCCGGCCCGCACCCGCAGGATCGCCGAGCACGTCAAGGTCATCGTGGCCCAGATGCTGGAGAAGCGGATCAAGGACGAACGCCTCGGCTTCGTGACGATCACCGACGTCCGGATGACCGGGGACCTGCAGCACGCGTCCGTCTTCTACACCGTCCTGGGCACCGAGTCGGAGCGCGCCGAGAGCGCCGCCGCGATCGAGGCGGCCAAGGGCAGGATCCGGTCCGCGGTGGGCCGGGGCATCGGCCTGCGCCTGACCCCGAGCCTGGAGTTCATCCCGGACGCCCTGCCCGAGGGCGCGGCGCACGTCGAGGACCTGCTGGCTCAGGCCAAGCGGCGGGACGCCGAGGTGGCGGCCGCCTCGGCCGGGGCAAGCTACGCCGGCGACCCGGATCCGTACCGTCGGGCGCTGAGCGACACCGAGGCCGCCGAAGCGAACTCCGGTGATGGCGCCGACTGACCCGGGTCCGGACGGTCTGCTCCTGGTCGACAAGCCGCCGGACTGGACCAGCCACGACGTGGTGGCCAGAGGCCGCCGGCTGCTCGGAACCCGCCGGGTCGGTCACGCCGGCACCCTGGACCCGATGGCTACCGGCCTCCTGGTTCTCGGCGTTAATCGGGGTACCCGGTTGCTGACGTTCCTGGTGGGCGCCGACAAGGACTACACCGCAACGATCCGGCTGGGTCAGTCCACCAGTACCGACGACGCGGACGGTGAAGTCCTCGCCCAACCGGGCGCGGGCCGGCTCTGCCTGGCCGGCCCGGACGCGCAGGACATGGACATGACGGCCATCGACGCCGCGGTCCGCGCGCTGAGCGGACGCATCGAACAGGTGCCCAGCGCGGTCTCGGCCATCAAGGTCGACGGCCAGCGGGCCTACCACCGGGTTCGGCGCGGGGAGCAGGTGCACCTCGCCGCTCGCCCGGTGCATGTTGCATCGTTCGAGGTGACCGGCGCAAGGGCGGACCGGTCGGGGTCGGTGCACATGCTCGACCTGGACGTATCGGTGACCGTCTCGTCCGGGACCTACGTGCGGGCGCTGGCCCGCGACCTGGGCCAGGCCCTCGGAGTGGGCGGGCACCTACGGGCATTGCGCCGCACCCGGGTTGGCCGGTTCTCGGTGACGGAGGCGACCGGCCTGGCCGAGCTGGAGGCGGCCTCGGCTTCCGGGGCAGTGCCGGTGGTCGGTCTGGCCGACGCGGCCCGGCGCTGTCTGCGCGCCCGGGACCTGACCGGGGATGAGGCCGTCGCGCTCGGGTACGGCCGACGGATCGCGGCGCAACAGCCGGGCCGCCAGGAGCTGGTGGCGGCGTTCGCCTCCGACGGCACCTTGGTGGCCATCCTGGACGAGTCCGCGGCGCAGGCGCGGGCCCTGGCGGTGTTCGCACCCAGCTCCGGCTGACTCGTGCCGGGATGCGCACTGGATGCGGCATGCTGGTCGGCGACCATCCCGGCAGCCGGCCGGATGCCGGCAGATCACGGAGGCGGACCGTGCTCATCCCGTTCGACAGCCATCACCCGCAGGTCGATCCACGCGCCTGGGTGGCACCCACGGCCACCCTCGTCGGGCGGGTCGACGTCGCTGAGCTGGCCAGTATCTGGTTCGGCGTGGTGATCCGGGCCGACCAGGACGCGATCTCAGTCGGTCCGGGCAGCAACATTCAGGACAACGCCGTGCTGCACACCGACGTGGGGCTGCATCTTCGGGTCGGTGCCGGGGTGGTGGTGGGCCATGCGGCTGTTCTGCACGGCTGCCGGATCGACGACGATGTCCTGGTCGGTATGGGCGCGATCGTGCTCAACGGGGCCAGGATCGGGTCCGGTTCCATCGTCGGCGCCGGGGCGCTGGTCTCCGGGGGGATGGACGTCCCACCCCGGTCCCTGGTGCTGGGGTCGCCCGCGAAGGTGCGCCGGGAGGTCAGCCGAGACGAGATGACACACATCCGCAACAACGCCGGCAGTTACCTCACCTTGATGACCCGGTACGCCACGCCCTTGACCGAGAACCGTGCGCCACCCCCACCCGCCCCTGACGCGTGACTGACGGGACGACTGGCGCCCGAGCCTCCAGCGACGGCCACTGCCAGGCCAGTAACCGCGACCAGGTCCAGCAGTCGCGCGCCGCCCGCCGGCGGCATTGACCCGCAACGCTGTTCGTGCTGACCTCCGGCTCGGGCGAACGGCAGCCCCGGCCGTCGGCTGCTACCGTCGGGTCATGAACCAGGACGCGATCGACGCCTTTTGGGCCGACGCGCGGATCCGTGCTCGGCTCAATCGCATCAGCGCGATCGCTGGACCGAATCTCGATGACACCCTCCCCCCTCCCGCCTGGTCGTTCGGGGCCACCGCAGAACAAGCGGACGAGTCGCTCGACCTGGTGTTGTGCGGGGTCAAGACGGCCACCGCGTCCGCCTTTCGCGACTATCAGCTGGAGAACGAGGAGCTGCCGCAGGTGGGCAGTCTGTCGATCATCCTGGACGGTGCCGGGTTTCCGCGCGCGCTGATCCGTACCTTCGATGTCCAGATCGTCCGGTTCGACAAGGTCGGCGAGGAGCACGCCTACGCCGAGGGCGAGGGGGACCGATCGTTGAACCACTGGCGGGCCGTGCATGAATGGTTTTTCAAGGAATACGACGCCCACACCCGGGGCTTCAGCAAGGACATGCGGGTCGTCCTGGAACGATTCGAGCTGTTGGTGCCCACCCCCACCCAGGTGCGTGAGCACGCCCGGGTCGACCGGAGCACGCCGCAGTAGCGACAAGTCGGTCGGCGTTAGAGTAAGCGCCGTGCACCGTTGGAACGCTCTGTCCGAGATCTCTCCCGACTTCGGGCCGAGCGTGGTGACCCTCGGCAACTTCGACGGGGTCCATCTGGGCCACCAAGCGGTGCTAAGCCGACTGGTTCGGCGGGCCGCGGAACTGGGCGTGCCGAGCGCGGCGGTCACCTTCGAACCGCACCCCCTTGCGGTGCTCTTCCCCGACCGGGCCCCGCCCCGGATCAGCTCGGACCGGCAGCGGATGCGCCTGCTGGAGGAGTCCGGCCTGGATGCCATCCTGGTCATGGAGTTCACCCGGGAACTGGCCTCTTGGACCCCGGAACACTTCGTGCGTGAGGTGTTCATGAAGCGGCTGGGCGCCCGGTGCGTGGTGGTCGGGGAGGACACCCGGTTCGGCACCAGGAACTCCGGCGACGTGACGACGCTGCGGGAGCTGGGAAGCCGACTCGGTGTCGAGGTCGTCGTGCTCAGCGACCTGGGCGGGCCGGTCCGATGGTCGTCCTCGCTGATCCGGGAGCGCCTTGCGGTCGGGGATGTCGCCGGGGCGGCCGGCGTGCTGGGCCGGGCCCACCGAGTCGCCGGCACCGTCGTGCATGGCGACCACCGGGGCCGCTCCCTGGGCTACCCGACCGCCAACCTGGGCCCGGACTCGGCCGGGCTGATCCCCGCCGACGGGGTGTACTCGGGGTGGCTGGTCCGGCTCGACCTCCCCGTCGGCGCCCCCGAGCGGGAACTGCCCGCAGCGGTGTCGGTTGGCACCAATCCGACCTTCGACGGCACCACCCGCCGCGTCGAGGCCTACGTGCTGGACCGGACCGATCTGGAGCTGTACGGGGAACGGGTGGCCATCGATTTCACCGACTACCTGCGCCCGACACTGCGCTTCGGCTCCGTCGACGACCTGCTGACGCAGATGAAAACCGACGTGGACCGCTGCCGCTCGCAACTGGCTCCTCGTAGCTGACCGGCCGATTCGGCCACGTGAACCCGGCCGCCCCAGCACGGCCGCACCGCGAATAGTGCCCAGGGTCACACCGGGTCCGATGCGTTCTCCGTATCATGGCTCATCCGCACATCCACTCCGGCGTCCTCGGGACGCCCACGGGAACGCCACGAGCGGACTGGGTCGGCCGAACGGCTGCCCCCGGGATCATGACGAAAGGGAGACGATGGGACTGGCATCGGTCGCGCAGGAAGTGTACGACCACGACATCCTGATGAACCGGCAGCCGAGCGTGGGTCACCTGTTCCGGGAGCGGGTGCGGCAGACCCCGGACGAGGACGCGTTCCAGTACTTCGTCGGCGAGCAGCTCCGGCACGTGTCCTGGGCCCAGGTCAAGGACGTCGTGTGGTCCTGGGCTGCCGGGCTGATCTGCCTGGGTGTGCAGGTCGAGGACCGGGTGGCGATCGCATCGACGACCCGGTACGAATGGGCCGTCGCCGACCTGGCCGTCATGTGTGCCGGGGCGGCCACCACCACCGTCTACCCGACCACGCTGGCCGCCGACGTGGCCTACTTGCTGGCCGACTCCGCGAGCAAGGTGGTCTTCGCCGAGGACGCCGGTCAGGTCGAGAAGCTGCGGTCGCGGCGGGAGGAAACACCGGAGGTGGCCAAGGTGGTCACCTTCGACCCGTCGGCGGCCGACGGCGACTGGGTCATCTCGCTCGACGACCTCGCCGGACTCGGCCGGGAGGTGCTGGGCGGTGATGCCGGTGCCGTGGATGCCCGCATCGATCAGCTCACCCCTGGCCACCTGGCGACCATCATCTACACCTCCGGCACCACCGGCCGGCCCAAGGGCGCCGAACTGACCCACGACGCCATCGTCTACGAAGGTGCCTCGGTGCACGCCCTGGGCATTCTGTCGGAGGAGGACCTGCAGTTCCTGTGGCTGCCCCTCTCGCACGTGTTCGGCAAGATTTTGCTGGCCATCCCCATGCAGGTGGGGTTCCCGACCTGTATCGACGGGCGGATCGACAAGATCCTCGACAACCTGGCCGTGGTCCGGCCGACCTGGATGGGTGCGGCCCCGCGGATCTTCGAGAAGGCCAAGGCGCGCATCGGCCTGATGTTCGCCCAGGAGACCGGAGCCAAAGCCAAGCTCATCGAGTGGGCGCTCGATGTCGGCGGCAAGACCGCCCGGGACAAGGAGCAAGCGCGCACCTCCTCTCCGCTGCTTCGGGTGCAGCACGTGCTGGCCGACCGCCTGGTGCTCGGCAAGGTCCGGGCCAGGTTCGGCGGGCGGGTTCGGTACTTCATCTCGGGGTCGGCCGCACTCGACCCGGACGTCGCCCGCTGGTTCGCCTCCGTCGGCCTGCTCATCATCGAGGGCTACGGCCTGACCGAAACCAGCGCCGCGACCACCGTCAACCGGCCCTACGAGGGGTCGTACTCGTTCGGCAGCATCGGCTGGGCCGTTCCGGGCACTGAGGTCAAGGTCGACGAGGACGGAGAACTGCTGATCAAGGGCCCCGGTGTGATGCGGGGGTATCACAATCAGCCGGAAGCCACCGCCGAGGCCATGACCGAGGACGGCTACTTCCGAACCGGCGACATCGGCCACATCGACGCCCGTGGCTTCATCAAGATCACCGATCGCAAGAAGGACGTCTTCAAGACCTCTGGTGGCAAGTACATCGCTCCCTCTCACATCGAGGCCCACTTCAAGGGTGCCTGCCCCTACGTGAGCCAATTCGTTGTCATAGGCGAGGGACGCAACTACGCCAGCGCTTTGATCACCCTCGATCCGGACGCCATTGCCGGGTGGGCCGAACACCAGGGAATGGGCGGCAAGCCCTACTCCGAGATCGTCTCCTCACCGCAAGCCCAACAGATGGTTCAGGGCTACATCGACGAACTCAACGCCGCGCTGAACCGGTGGGAGACCATCAAGCGGTTCTCCATCCTGGTGCGCGACCTGACCATCGATGATGGCGAGCTGACCCCGAGCCTGAAGCTGAAGCGCAAGGTGGTCACCGAGCACTTCAGCGACCAGGTCAACGGCCTGTACAGCTGATCTGCTCAAGCCGGCCGCCACCCGAGGTCCGAGGGGGCGGCCGGCTCGCCTACCCTGGCACTCATGCCCGGACAGTCCCGCTTCGCCGACCTGCAACCGCTGCTCGACCGGGTGGCCAAGCCGCTTCAGTACGTCGGTGGGGAGGTCAACTCCGTCGTCAAGGACTGGAACTGCGGCGGCTTCGGCGACGCCCCCGATGCCGGCCCCGGAGCCGAGCTGACCGTCCGGTGGGTGCTCAGCTACCCCGACGCCTACGAGGTCGGGCTGCCCAATCAGGGCGTCATGATCCTGTACGAGGTCATCAACCAACGCCCGGGCGCCCTGGCGGAACGGGCCTATGCAGTCTGGCCCGACCTGGAGGCGCTGCTGCGCTCGAACGGAGTCCCGCAGCTGACCGTGGACGCCCACCGGGCGATCCGCGAGTTCGACCTGCTCGGGGTGTCGTTCTCGACCGAATTGACGTACACCAACCTGCTCACCCTGCTCGACCTGTCCGGGATCCCGCTGCGGTCCTCCGAGCGTGGCGAGGGTGACCCGGTCGTCGTCATGGGCGGGCATGCCGCGTTCAACCCCGAACCGGTCGCCGACTTCGTCGACGTCGTCGTCCTCGGTGACGGCGAACGCGCCGTGGGTCTGCTCACCGATCTGGTCAAGGCGTGGAAGGCGGCCGGGCGGCCGGGCGGCCGGGCTGGATTGCTGGACCGGCTGGCCCGCTCCGGGGAGGTCTATGTCCCGGCCGCCTACCGAGTCGAATACCACGTGGACGGCCGGATCGCCCGGGTAGTCCCGGACCGGCCCTCAGTGCCCGCCCGGGTGGCCAAGCACACCCTCATGGACCTGGACGCCTGGCCCTACCCCAAGCGCCCGCTGGTGCCCTCGGCCGAGGCCGTGCACGAACGGATGAGCGTGGAGATCTTCCGCGGCTGCACCCGGGGGTGCCGGTTCTGCCAGGCTGGGATGATCAACCGACCGGTGCGGGAGCGCTCCCAGCAGACCATCGCGGAGATGGTCCGCTGCGGCCTGGCCGCCACCGGGTACGAGGAGGTGGGACTGCTGTCGTTGTCCAGCGCCGACCATTCCCAGATCCAGGGCATCGCCACTGAGCTGGCCGACCGTTACGAGCACAGCCGCACCAGCCTGTCACTGCCGTCCACCCGGGTGGACGCGTTCAACATCGGCCTGGCCAACGAGCTGACTCGGGGCGGACGACGGTCCGGGTTGACGTTCGCCCCGGAGGGGGGCTCGGAGCGGATCCGGCGGGTGATCAACAAGATGGTCACCGAGGAGGATCTCATCGCCACCGTCGCCGCGGCCTACTCCGCCGGATGGCGCCAGGTGAAGCTGTACTTCATGTGTGGGCTGCCCACCGAGACCGACGAGGACGTGCTGCGGATCGCCGAGGTGGCCAAGCGGGTCATCGACACCGGCCGGCAGGTCAGCGGCCGTCGGGACATCCGCTGCACGGTCTCCATCGGGGGTTTCGTGCCCAAGCCGCACACCCCGTTCCAATGGTCCGGGCAGCTCTCGGCGCCTGAGACCGACCGGCGACTGCACGCGCTGCGGGATGCCATCCGGGCCGACCGCCGATACTCCTCAGCGATCGGGTTCCGCTATCACGACGGGCGGCCCGGGATCGTCGAGGGGCTGTTGTCGCGGGGTGACCGGCGGGTCGGCCGGGTCATCGAGGCGGTCTGGCGCGACGGCGGACGCTTCGACGGGTGGAGCGAGCACTTCGACTTCGAGCGCTGGATGCGGGCGGCCGCGGAGGTCTTGGACCGGCTTCCTGGGACGGTCGACGTGGACTGGTTCACCACCCGGGAGCGGGACCGCGATGAGGTGCTGCCCTGGGATCACCTGGACGCCGGACTGGACCGCGACTGGCTCTGGGCGGACTGGGTGGACGCTCGCCGGGAGGGGGATGTCGAGGACTGCCGGTGGTCGATGTGCACCGACTGCGGGGTCTGCCACGACCTCGGTACGTTCATCCAGGTGGCGCAGCCCTGGGGCGCGTCGCCCGGTGTGTCGCAAGCAGCGGCGGGCGGTGTGGCCTCGGGCGCGGCCCGGGAGTCAGCCAGGTAAAGCCAAGTCCAGGACCTGGGCACCGGGCAGGTCGGCCAGTTCCGCCCCGTCCAGAAGGATCTTGGCGCCGCGCACCCCACCGCCGATGATGACCGGGCCGGCGGTGGTGACCGCCCGGTCGACCAGAACCGGCCAGTCCGGCGGCAGACCGAGGGGGGTGATGCCGCCCTGGCGCATCCCGGTGAGCTCCTGCGCCCGGCCCTGGTCGGCGAACGAGATGCGGCGCACGTCCAGCGACTTGCGGACCGTCTTGTTGACGTCGGCCCGGTCGGTTGCCAGCACCATGACCGCGGCGAACCTCACCCGCTCGCCGCGGCGCCCCTCCACGACGACGCAGTTCGCCGACGCGTTCAGGGCTACCTCGTAAGCGGCGCAGAACGCCTCGGTGTCGGCCAAACCCGGGTCGATCGCAGCGACCCGAGCCTGCGGGACCAGGTGGGCAGCGCGCGCCACCGGCTCGGCGACGAGGTGAAGCGCCTCGGACAGGGGATGCCAGAGCAGGGTTCCTTCGGGCGTGGGCACCGGCCCACACTACGACGCGGCGCCCCGAGGTGCCCGCGAGGTGCCCGGCCGTAGTCTCGGGACATGTCCGCGCAGCGCCTGCCACCCGGCCCGCAACCCCCCCGGGCGGTCCAGCAATTGAGGCTGCGATACGCCAAGCGCGGACGGATGCGGTTCTGCTCGACCCGCGACTTCCAGCGGGCCCTGGAGCGTGCGCTGCGCCGCGCCGCGATTCCGATGGCCTACTCGGCCGGGTTCCACCCGCACCCGAAGATCAGTTACGCCAACGCGGCTCCCACCGGTGCCGCCAGCCAGGCGGAGTACGTCGAACTGGCGCTGGCCGAGCAGGTCGATCCGGCCACGCTGTGCCATCGGCTGACCGATGCGCTGCCGGATGGCTTGGACGTGCTGGAGGCCGTTGAGGCGGCCCCGGGGAGTCTGGCGGACCGGCTGGAGGGCAGTGAGTGGTTGTTGGAGTTCCCCGGCGAGGACCACGACCGCCTGCGGGAGGCCTGCGAGGCGTTCCTGCGGATGCGCACCTGCGAGGTGACCCGGACTTTCAAGAACGGGCCACGGACGTTCGATGCGCGCGCGGCGGTGCTGGTCATGGACATCTGGGAGGACCCTGACCGGTCGTGTGTCATACTACGATTGGTCGTACGGCATACCACACCATCTGTACGCCCCGATGACGTCCTCACCGCATTGCGCGACCGCGTAGCCTTCGCCGCGCGGACGCCGCCCCTGATCACCCGGCTGGCCCAGGGCCCGCTCGGCGCAACGGGAGTCGGCGATCCGCTGGCGATCGACCGAGACGTCACCGGCAGGTGAGTGGGTGACGCGCAAGCGCGAGCCCACCATGTGTAGCGAGCTGACTTCCGTCGCGGCCGTCCGGTCGACGGGCACCACGATTGACACCGCACCCCATGCGGCGTCGGGAACCATCGGTGTGGCCACGTCCGCTGGGTGAGGAAGGAACGCCGCATGGCTTCCCCCGATGATGGCCCCGGCGCCGACGCAGCCAGCACCGGCGTCAGCGACAGCGACGTCAACACCGACGTCGGCACCGACGTCGGAAGAGACCTCAGCAACGCGCAACTCCCGCTGGGCGACGCAGGGCCGGCCCCCGAGCCTCGAGTCCGCAGGCGCGCACCCGCGAGGCGAGCCACGTCCACCCCTGCGGCGGTCGAGCAGGTCGACGTCGAGACCGTAGCGCCCGCTGTGGCCCCAGCGGCCACGTTCGGCCTGCTGTTCCAGGCCCCCGAGCCCCCACCCCCGAAGCGGCGTCGCAGCGCCGGCGCGCCCGCGCAGCAGGTCCAGCCCCGGGTTGCCCAGGACGACCGGGTTGGCGGGGTTGATCGGGTTGGCGTGGTTGACCGGGTTGACCAGGACGACGCCGGCGAACGGCCGCACGATCCTGCGTCCGATG
Source organism: Dermatophilaceae bacterium (assembly GCA_035633615.1). Lineage (GTDB taxonomy): Bacteria > Actinomycetota > Actinomycetes > Actinomycetales > Dermatophilaceae > JADJTI01. Next base: position 85,147 of record DASQEP010000075.1, on the reverse strand, counting down.
CTGGCGACGGGGAGGTGGACACCGACTCCCAGCCCAGGCGGCGCCGCCGCGGGGGCAAGGGCCGGCGCCGCAGCGCGGACGACACCGCGGAGGGCTCCGCCGCCGAGGGTGCCACCGAGATTCACGAAGAGACTCGCGCCGACGGCTCCGACCCCGAGACCGAGCCGTCCGACTCCGGCGACGACGTCGGCGCGGACGATGACGTCGGTCTTGACGACACCGGTGCCGGAGCTTCCAGTAGGCGGACCCGGCGTCGGCGCCGCGGGGGAGTGGTCGCCGAGGGGGCGGACCCGCCTGGCACCGTGACCAAGGTGCGGGAACCGCAATCCGTCCGTGACGAGGCCACCGGTATCAAGGGCTCCACCCGGTTGGAGGCCAAGCGCCAGCGCCGCCGCGAGGGACGAGATGCGGGGCGGCGCCGCAGCGTCATCACCGAGGCCGAGTTCCTGGCCCGGCGGGAAAGCGTCGAACGCGTCATGGTCGTCCGGGAGGCCGGGGGGTTGACCCAGATCGGCGTCCTGGAGGACGGGGTCCTGGTCGAGCACTACGTGGCCCGGGACAGCGCCACGACGGGCTCGATGGCCGGCAACGTCTACCTGGGCCGGGTCCAGAACGTCCTGCCGAGTATGGAGGCGGCCTTCGTCGATATCGGTAAGGGCCGCAATGCCGTGCTGTACGCCGGCGAGGTCAACTGGGACGCCGCCGGACTGGAACAGAACCGGTCGCGGCGGATCGAGAATGCCCTGTCTTCCGGGCAGAGCGTCCTGGTCCAGGTCACCAAGGACCCCATCGGGCACAAGGGGGCCCGGCTGACCTCCCAGATCAGCCTGCCCGGCCGATACCTGGTGTACGTCCCGGAGGGCAGCATGACGGGGATCTCCCGCAAGCTGCCGGACACCGAGCGGGCCCGGCTCAAGAAGGTGCTCAAGGAGATCGTCCCGGCCGACGCCGGAGTGATCGTCCGAACCGCGGCCGAGGGTGCGTCCGAGGCGGAACTGACCGCGGACGTCGAGCGGCTGACCACGGTGTGGCAGGCTATCCAGAAAAAGGCCACCGGGGGTAGTTCTCCTTCACTGGTGCACGGTGAGCCGGACCTGACCGTCCGTGTGGTCCGGGACATCTTCAACGAGGACTTCGCCCGCCTCGTCGTCTCCGGCGCCCAGGCCTGGAAGACCGTGAGCGACTATGTCTCCTCGGTCGCGCCCGACTTGGCGGACCGGTTGAGCCGCTGGACGGACCCCGACGACCTGTTCGCGCACCACCGAATCGACGAGCAGCTGGCCAAGGCCATGGACCGGAAGGTCTGGCTTCCGTCCGGTGGGTCGCTGGTGATCGACCGCACCGAGGCGATGACCGTCGTCGACGTCAACACCGGCAAGTTCGTCGGTTCGGGGGGGAACCTCGAGGAGACGGTGACCAAGAATAACATCGAGGCAGCCGAGGAGATCGTCCGGCAGCTTCGGCTGCGGGACATCGGTGGGATCATCGTCATCGACTTCATCGACATGGTGCTGGAGAGCAACCGCGATCTGGTGGTCCGGCGGTTGCTGGAGTGCCTCGGCCGGGACCGCACCAAGCACCAGGTCGCTGAGGTGACCTCGTTGGGGCTGGTGCAGATGACGCGCAAGCGCGTCGGTGCCGGGCTGATCGAGGTGTTCTCCGAGCCGTGCGAACACTGCAACGGCCGCGGCATCCTCGTCCATACCGAACCGATCGACCGAACCCCCGCGTCGGAGGCCTTCGGTAATGGCGGGCGGGCCACCCGGGGACGCCGCGCGCGTGGTGGGCCGCAGGGTGGTGCCGCCGCCGCCGAGTCACACCCGCCCACGGAGAAGCCGGCCGCCGGCCCGACCCCCGCGCAGATGGCGGCCGCTGCGTACGCCGCCGCGGTCCACGCCAGCGGTCATGCAGACTCCGCCGACCCCTCTGATCTGCAGGACGCTATCTCGTCTGGGGCCCAGGGCCGCGCCGCTACCGGCATCGCCGGTGCCCCAGACGCCCGCGATAGCGGCGCGACCACTCCCGACGTCGGCCGTTTCGTGGACAGCACCGCCGCCGAGTACCAGTCCCGGGATGCCCCGGCCACCCGCGCCGTCGCTGTTGCGCGCCGCAAGCGGGCCCGGGTCGTGGCGCCGGCAGGCCCACCCCGCGCCTCGACCGCCGACGAGGCAGAAGCCGCCCAGCCTCCGATGGCACACTCGGACCGGCCGGTGGACGTCGACGGTGATTTGGGCGGCTCCGAGCCCGTCGACTAGGCTGAACTCCTGGCACTCACCTGCTGGCGCCGGATCGTCGGCTCGCCGGTGCGAGGCAGTCACCCCGTCGGAGCAGGAAGCGAGAACTCACGTGTACGCGATCGTCCGTGCAGGCGGCCGCCAGGAGAAGGTGTCGGTCGGCGACCTCCTCATCGTCGACCGGGTCGACGCCAAACCCGGGGAGTCCTTGAACCTGGTTCCGGTCCTGCTGGTCGACGGCGCGACCGTCACCAGCGGTGCCGACGCCCTGGCGAGGGTCAACGTGACCGCGGAGGTGGTCAAGGAGACCAAGGGTCCCAAGATCGTCATCATGAAGTTCAAGAACAAGACCGGTTACCGCAAGCGTCAGGGTCACCGCCAGCACTCCACCCAGATCCGCGTCACCGCGATCACGGCCTGAGCCGCCGAGTCCGCCCCGTATCCAAGGCAGGGAACCCAGATGGCACATAAGAAGGGCGCGTCGTCCAGCCGCAACGGTCGGGACTCCAACGCGCAATACCTGGGCGTTAAGCGCTTCGGTGGGCAACTGGTCAACGCGGGGGAAATCCTGGTGCGGCAACGGGGCACCCATTTTCACCCTGGTGACAACGTTGGACGTGGCGGGGACGACACCCTGTTCGCGCTGTCCGCCGGTCACGTCCAGTTCGGCTCCAAACGCGGCCGCAAGACGGTCAATATCGTTCCTGCTGCCGCCGACGTCCGGGCGATGGCCGGCTCCGACTCCTCCTGAGCGGCGGCGCCCCGCAGGCCATGGCCACCTTCGTCGACCGTGTCGTGCTGCACGTCGCGGCCGGTGCCGGGGGACATGGCTGCGCCTCAGTGCGCCGCGAGAAGTACAAGCCACTGGGCGGTCCTGACGGCGGCAACGGCGGTCACGGCGGGGATATCGTGCTGCGCGTCGACTCGCAGGCCGCCACACTGCTGGAATACCATCACGGGCCGCATCGCCGGGCCCCCAACGGCCAGCCCGGGGCCGGTGACGAGCGCAACGGGGGCAACGGCGAGCGGATGGTGCTCAGCGTCCCGCCCGGTACCGTCGTCAAGACCTCCGACGGCGTCGTGGCCGACCTGATCGGTCCCGGTACCGAGTTCGTCGCCGCGCGGGGTGGCCGCGGGGGGCTGGGCAACAAGGCCCTCGCCTCGCCCCGTCGCAAGGCCCCTGGGTTCGCGTTGCTCGGCGAGCCCGGGCAGGCCCGCGACATCGTCCTGGAACTCAAAACGCTGGCGGACGTGGCGCTGATCGGCTTCCCGTCGGCCGGGAAGTCCTCGCTGGTCTCCGTGCTGTCCGCGGCGCGACCCAAGATCGCCGACTACCCCTTCACGACGCTTGCGCCCAACCTGGGCGTGGTGACCGCCGGAGAGAAACGGTTCACCATCGCTGACGTTCCCGGTCTGATCCCGGGCGCGCACCTGGGCCGTGGCCTGGGCTTGGAGTTCCTCAGGCACGTCGAGCGGTGCAGCGTCCTGGTCCACGTCGTCGACTGCGCCACCCTGGAACCCGGCCGCGACCCGTTGTCGGACATCGAGGCCATCGAGCACGAGCTGGCCCAGTACGTCCCGGACCAGGCGCTGGGTGGGCGGGCGCTGTCAGAGCGGGCCCGTGTCGTGGTGCTGAACAAGGCCGATGTCCCGGACGCGCGGGACCTCGCGGAGCTGGTCATTCCCGACCTGCGAGCCCGTGGCCTCGAGGTCTTCACCGTCTCCGCGGTCGCCCGAACCGGCCTACGGCCGCTGGTCTTCGCTCTCGCCGAGCATGTGGGGGCCAGTCGCCGGGCCGAACAGTCCCAGGTGGTCCCGCGGCCGGTGGTTCGTCCGGTACCCGTCGACGACGCCGGTTTCGAGGTGCGCAGGGAGGGTACCGGGGAAACCGAGGTGTTCCGGGTGGAGGGGAACCGGCCGACCCGCTGGGTCCGGCAGACCGACTTCGCCAACGACGAGGCGGTCGGTTACCTGGCAGACCGGTTGGCCCGTGCCGGCGTCGAGGAGGCCCTGGTCAAGGCGGGGGCCACTCCCGGCTCCACGGTGCTGATCGGTCCTGCCGACGACGCCGTCGTGTTCGACTGGGAGCCTTCTCTCGGCGGAGGGGCTGAGCTGCTCGTCGGCCCCCGAGGCTCGGACCCACGGCTGGCCGACCAGCACCGGCCCACCCGGCAGGACAAGCGCGGCGCCTACGCGGGTCGCCGGGCCGCCCGGCAGGCGGCCCGCGCGGAGCTGGACGACGAACGCCGTGCTGGCCACTGGGCCACCGCCGACGTAGCGCCCGCCGACGTAGCGCCCGCCGACGCAACGCCCGCCGATGCAACACACACCCAGCAGCACCGCGACTAGTGCGCTTTCGCGTGAACCGATCCGCCGACCGCGCTGCCAGCCCTCGGGATTCCGGACCAGGATGGCTTACTTTTCTGTCGTCCCCGTCCTAGGCTGAACTGACGGCCGGAAGCATGAGCGTGTGGCCCTTCCTGGTCGCACCGGAAGAGTAGGTGCGGTCCACCCTCGGCAGGCGAGCCGATGCTCCTGCCCCGGCCCTGAGCCGAGGAGCCCGCATGACCCGTTTCGAGTACCAGTTTCCCCAGACCAAGTACCTGCCCAGCGTGACTGCCAGCGGGTCCACCACCCGCCTGCCCCCCACCCTGCGCAGCAGCAGCTCTCGCGGCCCCTCCGGTCGCATCCACCCGGACCGATCGGGTCACTCTGGTGCCGACACCGGCCATGACTCGGGCGCCGCGGTGTCGGCGAAGCATCCGCCTCACCAGGATCCCCCCGCCAGCGAGCTGGACTGCCTGACCGAGTCTGACCGCGAATTCATCGAGGCCATGACCGGCGAGGTGATCGAACCGGGCCAGCGGCCACAGGACCGGCCGGTCTCCCCGTTCGCCATGCAGCTGGCTGTGGACCGCCAGAACGGCGGTCTCAGCGCCGGCCTGGAGGTCAGCGGTGCCTACCTGCGGCACACCAACCGGCTGCTACTGCGGCTCAACGTGCCGGCCAACCCCTTCTCCGGGGAGTTGCTGGACCGTGCCCTCGACTACGTGGACCGGAAGACCCGCAGCCTGATGGGGCGCGGCGGCGGCTCCGAGCGGGTGCCCGACTGAGTCGGCACGTCCCGCACGCGGTGGGGACGCCCGCTATCGTCGGGACGTGACCAGCCAGGCCGCGACCGAGCGGAGCACGACCGCCACCGACCCCTCCGGCGACGCCTCGTGCGACCCTCATGGCCGTCAGGGGGACGCGGCGGGCATCGGCGGGGCCGCACGCGTCATCGTGAAGGTCGGGTCGACCTCGCTGACCACCCCCGACGGTGTCTTGGCGCTGGAACCGCTGCGGGCGCTCGTGGATTCCCTGGCCGCACGGCGACTGGCCGGCGTCGAACTGGTGCTGGTGTCCTCCGGGGCGGTGGCGGCGGGGATCCTGCCGCTGGGCCTGGGGACCCGCCCGCGTGACCTGGCCACCCAGCAGGCCGCCGCGAGTGTCGGGCAGGGAGCCCTGGTCGCGGCCTACACGGCGGCCTTCGCCCGGCACGGGCTCACCGTCGGGCAAGTCCTGCTCACCGCCGACGACCTGATCCGCAAGCAGCACTATGTCAATGCGCGGCGGGCCGTCTCCCGCCTGCTGCGGCTGGGCGTCGTCCCGGTGGTCAACGAGAACGACGCGGTCGCCACGGACGAGATCCGGTTCGGCGACAACGACCGGCTGGCGGCGCTGGTCGCCCATCTGACCCGCGCCGACGCGTTGCTGCTGCTCTCGGACGTGGACGCCCTGTACGACCGACCTCCGGCCGAGTCAGGGGCGGCCCGGCTCGATCTGGTGCGGTCGATGGGAGACCTGGCCGGAGTCCGCATCGAGGGCACCGGCTCAACGGTGGGAACCGGGGGCATGATGACCAAGGTCGACGCCGCCCGCATCGCCACGGGTGCGGGCATCCCGACCCTGCTGACCAGCGCCAGCAACGTGTCCGCCGCGCTGGACGGGGCGCCGGTCGGAACCCTGTTCACCCCGACGGCGGGGCGCCCGGCGTCCCGGATGCTCTGGCTGGCGCACGCCAGCGAACCGCAGGGCCGACTCGTCATCGACGACGGGGCGGTCCGGGCGCTGCTGTCCGCGAAGGCCTCACTGCTTCCGGCGGGGGTGATGAGGGTGTCCGGCGCCTTCGAGGAGGGCGCCCCGGTCGAGGTGGTCGACAGGTCGGGGCAGGTCGTGGCCCGCGGTCTGGTCAACTACTCCAGCGAGGCGATGCCGCGCCTGCTGGGCCGCACCACCCACTGGCTCGGTGAGGTTCTCGGCGTCGAGTTCGCCCGGGAGATCATCCACCGCGACCAGCTCGTCGTTCTGCACCGCGCGCCGGACCGGTGACGCCTCGCTCACCGGTCCATCAGTCGGACAGGCCGGGGTGGTTGCAGGCTCCGGTGTGCGCGGTAACCCAACCCCTCGCTACGGTCTTCGTATGGGGTACCGCATCGAGAAGGCTCACGTCCGTGACCTCAACCGGGTCAAACCGTTCTGGAAGGCCATGGTCGGCCAGATCCGCGAGATCTTAGCGGGGGACTGGCCGGTCCGGGACCCCGACGATTCTTGGCAGCGGCGCCACCAGGAGTACATGACCTGGCTCAACGACGGCGCCGGGGTGATCTTCGTCGCCACTACCGACCAGGGCGAACCGGTCGGATACGCTGCGGTGCACTTCACCGTGTCCGGTTCGGCGTTCGACACCGGTGAGCGGTACGGGATCCTGGAGACGCTGACCGTCGCGGAGGGGCACCGCGGAAAGGGGGTCGGCGGCAAGCTCATGGCGGCGTGCCGGGAAGAACTGCGTAAGCGGGAGATCACCTACTGGTCGCTGGACACGCTGGCCACCAACACCCGATCCAAGCAACTGTACAACCGGGCCGGGTTCAGCGACTTCGTGCTTCGGATGGTTCAGAATCTCGATGCCGCCGCCATCGCCGGTGACGCCCAGATGGCCGCCGTCGAAGCCAGCAGGGGGGCGGTCACCACCTCGCCGGTCATCCCTCCGGAGATGTCCCAGATCGGCGGCGGGATGGCCGGCGGGCGTGGCGCGCGTGGCCCGGCCGCAGTGGAGACGGCGCAGGACCCGACGACGACCAGGGTGCGGACGGTCGCCGCCGCCGCGCGCGAGGCGTCCCGGGCGTTGGCCCTGCTGTCCCGGGCCGAGAAGGACATCGCGCTGCACGCCATGGCCGACGCCTTGGAGGCCGCCGGTGCCGCCATCCTGGGTGCCAACGAGACCGACCTCGAACGAGGTCGGTCCAACGGGATGCCGGCCGGACTGCAGGATCGGCTGCGCCTGGACCAGGCCAGGCTGACTGGGATCGCCGAGGCGCTGCACCAGGTCGCCACCCTGCCGGACCCGGTGGGCGAGGTGGTCCGCGGGTCGACCCTGGCCAACGGGCTGCAGATTCGGCAGGTGCGGGTTCCGTTCGGGGTGATCGGGATGATCTACGAGGCCCGCCCGAACGTCACCGTGGATGCCGCCGGCCTGGGCCTCAAGAGCGGCAACGCGGTGATCCTGCGGGGTGGGTCGGCCGCCGCGTCGAGCAACCGTGCCCTGGTCAACGTGCTGCGGCAGGCCCTGGTCGGTCAGGGGCTGCCGGCCGACGCCATCTGCCTGCTCGACGACCCGGGCCGGGACGCCGCGATCGCCCTGATGCGGGCCAGGGGCCTGGTCGACGTGATCATCCCCCGCGGCGGAGCTGAGCTGATCGCCACCGTGGTACGCGAGTCGTCCGTCCCCGTCATCGAGACCGGCAGCGGGAACGTGCACGTGTACGTCGACCGAGCCGCGGACCCCGCGATGGCCCTCGACATCGTCGTCAACTCCAAGACCCAACGGCCCAGCGTGTGCAACGCCGCCGAGACCCTTCTGGTCCACTCGGATCTGTACACGTCCTGGTTGCCGCAGGCCTTACGCGCGCTGTCCGAGCGGGGCGTGGTGCTGCATGGGGACGCTCGCGCCCGGGCGGCAGCCGGCGAGAGCATCGACGTCCACCCGGCCAGCGACCTCGACTACGACACCGAGTTCCACGCGCTGGAGATGGCGGTCGCCGTCGTCGACTCCCTGGACGAGGCGCTCAGGCACGTGCGCCGGTTCAGCACCGGACATACCGAGGCAATCGTCACCGAGGATCGCGCCGCGGCCCGACGCTGGGTCGCGGAGGTGGACGCCGCCGTGGTGATGGTGAACGCCTCCACCCGGTTCACCGACGGGGCTGAGTTCGGCTTTGGTGCTGAGATCGGCATCAGCACCCAGAAGCTGCACGCGCGGGGTCCCATGGCGCTGGCCGAGATGACCTCCACCAAGTGGATCGTCGAAGGAGACGGGCAGGTGCGCGACTGAGTGCCATCAGGCCTCAGCGGATATCTCAGCGCGCGCCTGAACCGAGGCCTCAGCAAAGGCCTCGGCGCCCGCAGGGCTGGTGCTGCCGGGTAGGGTAGGGGCATGTCGACATTGGCCGTGTTCGCCTTCGCCGAGGCCGCCGAGGAAACCCGGGAGCTGCCGCTGCCGGCATGGTCCTACGGTGCCATCGCCCTGGGTCTGTTGCTGTTGCTGCTGCTGATCACGTGGTTCTTCCGGAACACCGGGCACACCCTGGTGTACGGGCCGGGTGGGGTCCGCGAGGGCGGCGACCCGCACGCCAGTCCTGACCACTCAGCCAGGCACTGAGGAGCCGGGCGCTGAGACGTCGCGTCGGGGTCATGGGTGGCACCTTCGACCCCGTCCATCATGGCCACCTCGTCGCGGCGAGTGAGGTGCAGCACCTCCTCGGCCTGGACGAGGTGGTTTTCGTGCCGACCGGGATGCCCTGGCAGAAAGGCCACCGCCGGGTCGCGGCCGCGGAGCACCGGTACCTGATGACGGTTATCGCCACGGCCTCCAATCCCCGGTTCTCCGTCAGCCGGGTCGACATCATCCGCGGCGGGGTGACGTACACCATCGACACATTGCGGGACTTGCGTGCGCAACGCCCGGACGCCGAGTTGTTCTTCATCACTGGGGCTGACGCCCTGGCCCACATCCTCTCGTGGAAGGACTCCGACGATGTGTGGCAACTGGCGCATTTCGTGGGAGTGACCCGCCCGGGGCACCCGCTTCACCGCGGCGGCCTGCCGGAGGGAGAGGTCACGCTGACGGAGGTCCCCGCCATGGCGATCAGTTCGACCGATTGCCGGGAGCGGGTCGCCCAGGGGAAACCGATCTGGTACCTGGTGCCGGATGGGGTGGTGCAGTACATCGCCAAGTACCAGTTGTACCGCACGGACGAGACGCCCAATTCTCGGCCAGCCGCGCTGAACGCCACCCACGTATGAGCCGACCAGCCGGCACACGGCCGGCGACATGCCCCCCGAAGAGTCAGGAGCCCTTGCGTGGCAGCACCGCCGCAGGCGCGTGAGCTGGCTCGGGCGGCGGCGCATGCGGCTGCCGACAAGCTGGCCGTTGACATCGTGGCCCTGGATGTCAGCGCGCATCTGCCGCTGACCGACGTGTTCCTGATCGCCTCGGCGCCCACCGAGCGACAGGTCCACGCCATCGTGGACAACGTCGAGGAGCAGTTACACGGTCTCGGGGTCAAGCCCCTTCGCCGCGAGGGTCAGCGTGAGGCCCGATGGGTGCTGCTGGACTTCGGCGACATCGTGGTCCACGTCATGCACGAGCAGGAGCGGCTGTACTACCAACTCGAGCGACTCTGGAGAGACTGTCCGCCGATCGATCTGGAGCTGTCGGATGCGACCGGGAGTCGCGAGGCGTGAGCGCGCCGGTCAGCGCCAGTGGGCGCCCGCTGCGGCCTGCGGACCGGCGGCTGCTGGTCTTGCGACACGGGATCACCGGCCATAACGCCCGGGGAGTCTGGCAAGGCCACCTGGACGTGCCGCTGTCTGCTGAGGGGGTCGAACAGGCGGCCGCTGTCGCGGAGGTGATCGCGCCGATGCGGCCGGACGTCGTCGTCAGCAGTGACCTGGCTCGGGCCGCCGCCACCGCGGCGGCGATCGGGGCCAGGTGCGACTGTGCGGTACGGCTGGATCCCCGGCTGCGGGAAGTCCACGCCGGACAGTGGCAGGGACTGAGCGCGCGGGAGGTCGAGAGCCAATTCCCGAGGGTCCGTGCGGCGATCGCCCGCGGCGAGGATATCCGCCGCGGGGGCGATGGCGAGACCCTCACCGAGGTGGCCGCACGGGCGTCCGCCGCGGCGCTGGCGGCAGTAGACGTCCTGCCGGCGGGTGGTCTGGCCGTCCTGGTCACGCACGGCGTCGCGGCCCGGGCGTTGGTGGCCGAGATCGTCGGGATCCCGCAGCGGGCGGCCTGGCTGGGCCTGGCGGGCCTGGGCAACTGCTGTTGGGGTGAGCTGCGCGAGCACGACGGCCAATGGCGTCTCTTCTCATGGAACCACTCGGCGCTGCAGGTGCCGGGGGCTGACATGGGCGACCAGTCGGCGTACTGAGCCGCGATCGGGCATGCATCCGGTCGGGCGGCCTTCGGCGCTGCGCCCGAATTTGGGCCCGGTGCTCGGCGGCCGATACACTCCACACGTCCTCGAACGAGGGCACCGGCGAGCATTCGCACGGGGCTGTGGCGCAGCTGGTAGCGCACCTCCATGGCATGGAGGGGGTCAGGGGTTCGAGTCCCCTCAGCTCCACCCCGCGCACAAGGCTCGAACCCTTGCCGATGGAATCGTTGGCTGGAGTTCGGGCCTTGTCGCCGTTCTGGGTCCAGTTGAGGCGTTGGCGTTGACTTCGGGGTCGAGGAGCATCTCGAAGGGGCGGTTGTTCTCCACGCGGAGTTCGTCGTCTTCGTCGATGTAGACCTTGGTGAAGAAGGCTTGGTTGCACAGGCGCCGGTTGGCGTCGTCGCATCGGGTATAGATGTCGGCGCAGTTGGCCAGCAGGTTCAGCGCATCGTCCAGGTGGGCGCGGGCGTCGGCGTACTCGCCGTGGTGGGCGTCGATTTGGCGGTTGATGCTGTCGAGTTCGGCGAGGATACGGTCTTGCTCGCGTTTGAGAAGGGACAGCGGGATCGCGTCGAGGTGGGCTTGCAGGAGTCGTTCTTGTTCGTGCTGGAGCCGGTCGCGGCGAGTGGTGAGGCGGGCGAGTTCGTCGGTCTCGGCGGCCATGAGCCGGTCGAACTCGTGGTGGAGCATCCCGGAGAGGGCGTCGCGCTGGCCGGGGCTGATCTGCACGCGGGTGTAGTAGTCCTCGATCAGTTTCTCGACGTCTTCGATGAGGATCGCCCCTCGGGTGCAGTCGGTGCGCTTGGAGTGCCGACCGGAGCACACGAAGTATCAGTAGACGTTGCCGTGGCGGTTCTTGGCGTTGGAGACGATCAGCCGGGACCCGCACTGTCCGCAGTGGATGGTGCCTTTGAGGTAGTGGTCATGGACCTGGGTGGCCTCGGCGGCGGTCTTGTGGGCGGTGAGCACCGACTGGACCTGGTACCAGACCTCAGGCGGGATGAGGGCGGGGTGGGTGCCCTTGTAGCGGGTGCCGCGGTAGACGACATCGCCCTTGTAGTAGGGGTTGGTCAGCAGGCGATGCAGTGAGGAGACCGCGAGCGGCTTCGATGGTCGCTTCGGGGTCGGCACGCTGACCAGTCCGCGGGAGGTGAGTTCGTCGTGGAGCTGGCTGTCGGTCCAGTTCCCTGAGGCGTAGGGCTTGAACGCCCACTCGATCAGAGGCCCACGTTCGGGGTCGAGTTCAACGGTGCGGACTTCGCGGCCTTGGTCGTCGCGAGCGCGGACGTTGAGGTAGCCGATCGGGGCCTTGCCGAGGGTGCCACCACCGATGGCTTTCTGAGTCATGCCTTTGGTGACCTCGGTGGCGAGGTTGCGGGAGTAAAACTCCGCGATGGTGGACATGATGCCGTGCAGCAGCATGCCCGAGGGGGTCTCGTCGATGTTCTCGGTGGCCGAGACCAGCATGACGCCGGCCTGTTGGAGGGCCAGGTGGATGGTCACGTCGTCGGCGCGGTTGCGGGCGAGCCGGTCGACCTTGTGCACGATGCAGTAGGCGACCTTGTTGGCCTTGACGTAGCGGATCATCCGCATCAGCTCGGGACGGTCGGCGGTGCGGGCGGACTCGCCGGTGTCGATGAACTCCTCGGTGATGACCGCGCCGAGCTGTTCGGCCTTGCGGCGGTTGGCCTCCCTTTGGGCGGGGGTGGAGAAGCCCTCGTCGCGGCCGCCCTTCTCCGCCTGTTCCTTGGTGGAGACCCGCAGGTACGAGCCCGCGAGGGCGGCACCGTCTGGCGGGTCGATCAGGCTGGACACCGGGTCGGTGCGCTCTGGTCGGGCTCCGTGCGGGTGGGTGCGGTGGTCATCGTGATCCTTCTCTCACGCGGATCGACCCTCGCGTCCCGTGAGCCGGATGGCTTGGAGCGGTGGTGTTGATCGTGAGAGCAGCCCGTGGGCTGTAGGGGGCGACCCGATGGATCGCGTTGCGTGTTGCCCACCGTGTGGCGGGGTTTAGGACCACAACACCCCACACGGTGGCGCGAGGCTTGCTCGACTTATTCTACCGTACCGGCCCGACGCGGGCCGGTAGCCGCCGACGTCGCGGCGGTGTCAGGGGTGCTGGCGGTGGTGGGCCGGTAGGGGTCGGGTGGTTCGGCGGCGCGGTGCTCGGCGCGGGTGCTGCCGGTCTCCTGCAAGGTCAGCCGGATCAGCACCTCGGCGAGCTTGTGCAGGTCGGGCCGGTCCCGGTGCACCGCGCGCACGGAGAAGGACCGATCCTCGTAGCGGCGCCGATTGGTCTTCTTTACGTACGCGCTCATCGGTCCCGCACCTCCCCGGTGACCGGATCGGCATCGTCACACTGGTGAACACTGCGATGAACTGGCGGATCAAACAGGCAGGAATGCAAATCGGCGTCGGCGACCCCCGCCGAGCGACTCAACTTGCCCGCGAACCTGAGACAGAGAAATCCCCGCACATGCCACTGTCCGAGTTCGCTGATGATGTCGTCGACATGCACGTCTTCACTCAGACGATCGCCGTCGGCCGTCGATGGAACCTGCGCGGACGGTCCGAAGCCCCCGGCGAGAATGCGATGCGCGACCTCCTGACCCGCCGGTACCGGTACGCCGCCGACGACATCCCACACCGCGATCTACTCAACTGCCTCGACGAGGACGGCAAACTGCTTGCCCTCCTCGACATGCCCGCCAACCACGGCGACGATGGCCACCGCGTCCGCGATGCCAGCGAGTCCGCCTAGATTTCGTCGGCAACCATCGGATCCGGGGAGTGCCCATGAACATGGAGCGGCAGGTAGCGCACTTGACTAGCCTCAAGTGGGAGGGGGGCACGCCCGTGGATGTGAGTTCGAGCATGTGCTCCGCTGCGAGCTGAGTGTCTGTGCTTCACGTCTACCTCGATCAGTTCGCATGGATCGGTCTCGCCAGGGCGGCACATGACCGGTCTGAGGGCGCGCGGTACCGCGACGCACTCGAGATGTGCCGGGCCGCAAAAGCGCACGAAGTGGCGTCGTTCCCCCTCGATCTGTATCGGTACTGGGAGACAGCCAAGAACCACAACGACGGCTCCAGGAACCGCCTGGTCGACACGATGATCGAGTTGTCCGACTTTGACGCCATCACCATGCCCAAGCAGCTTCTCTATTACGAGATCGACAGGGCCCTACGGGCTCGCTTCCGACGGCCAACCGATGTGACTGCGCCTCGCGTGTTCGGGCGCGGCATCGCTCACCTGACTGCCGGCGGCGTCCACAGCTCGTTGAGGCCGGCTGACCAACGGCCCGCGTCTGAAGACAAGAGCAGCGACCTCCGAACTCCGATCGACCGCCAGCTCGAAGAGCTACTGCTGCGCGCTGGTCCAAAGACTCACGCACGCGCGGGTCTACCGCTTGACCTAGTCAACTGGGGTGACTTGTTCGTGCAGCACGAAGTCGGCGTCGCTGAAGAGATCGCGCGGCGGAAGGTACCGCGCGCCGAGCTACTTCCTGCGGTTGTCCACTCGGACTTCAAAGACATCGCCTCAGCCATCCGTGACCGGGTCACGGTCGCGGGCATCAGCACCACGGAGGTGACCGAGACCTTGGGCGGCGCTGGCCTGCTCGAACTCGTTCAGTCCCTCCCTACCCGCCGGGTGACGAACGCTCTCCGGGTGAGTAAGCACCTCCATCCGCGACCGCACCAGAAGTGGAAGGCGAACGACTTCATCGACGTCGTCCAACTACCCGTCCCAGCGGTCTACTGCGACGTGGTGTTCACCGAGCAACAGTGGGTCCGAGCCTTGACGCGCGATAACGACGACAAGCTCGATGAGCGGTTCGACACCAAGCTGATCTTCGAACCCGAGCAGTTGGTCGAGGTGCTGGTCGCCGCGACCCTGTGACCGCGAAGGCGATGGCCCCGGTCCAACCACGGGAGCGATAGCCGACTACGAGGCCGAGCACGCAGACTGGTGCACGCCGGGTTGACGACGCCCGCTGGGGCGAATCTCGACACCCTCGGCGGCCAGCGCTCTTCTCACCGCCTGCTGGCTCACGCCGAAGCGCAGCCCGACCTCCATCAGCGTCAACCCACCCGCGTACAACTCGACCGCTTCGGCCAGGTGGCACTCATCAAGACCGCGCCTGCGGATCGGGACCGAGCGGCGGACAAGTCGCGCCGCGACCGTGCGGCGGTGCACGCTGAACCGGTCACCCAGCTCCACTAGCGTCGCGCCCGCCTCGTACAAGGCCAACAGTTCGTCCACCTGCGCCGGGCTCAGAAAGGTTTGAGTCATCCTGCACGCACCATCCGCCCCCGCGAGCCCACTACAGACGGCTCCAGCGGCCTCAGGTCCCGCCGGTACACGCCCCGCGCCCTGCGAGAAGCCACCGTTTTCAGGGCCGGGCAGGGGTTCTCGAACTCTCCACGGAGGTCCACCCTCAAAGACATACCGAACAGTCGACGTGGTCGAGCTGCGTCCTCGGCCGCTAAGGGGGCTCATCACAGTTGACGGTGCAGGGGGTAGGCGCGTCGGTCGCCGGGTAGGGGTCGAGGTCTTCCGAAGATGAGGGGCCGGGCCGGTCGAAGTAGGCGAGGACGTCGGCGGCGCGCTGTTTGAGCGTCCGTCCGAGGGTCACCAGCCACGGACCGACCGAAGCGATCAACGGTCGCCTCGAGCATCTTCGCGGCTCCGCCCTCGGCTTCCGCAACCTGACCAACTACATCGCCAGATCCCTACTCGAGGCTGGCGGATTCAGACCCCGGCTACACCCTCGATTGTGATGAGCCGCTAAGGGGCGCAGCTGCAGGGTCATTCCCGACCGGGAGAGGGCCCTGCAGCTGCTGCGAACAGGCAGCCGACCCACCACCTCCCTCGAGACCACGACACCCTAGGCATTCCTATGCCGTGCGTCCGCAACAACGACTGGTGCACAAACCACCAACCCCCCCGCCACCAGACAAAGGCTACGCACCATCGTGTCCCACCTTCCACCAACGCTCGGATGTTTCTGGGCTGGTGCTGATCGGGTGGAAGGGGTCTTGTCGTTGCGTATGGCGATCCAGCCCATCGCTGGGATACTCGGCATGGTGACGCACTGGGGTCTTCACTGGCTCGAGAGGCAGGACTCGGCTGGCTCGTTGGGTCGGGGCAGGGACGTCCTTCGCCGGGGATGTGGCGGTGATCACCATGGCAGCGGTCATGTCGACGGTAGAGCAGGAGAGGGTGATGGCGCCCATGCAATCGTCGTTGGTGTACTTTCCTGAGCCTGGGCCGGTGGTATCAGCCGGCCGAGTGCTGCCCGGTGGGCGGGACGTCACCCTTCGAACCGAGGACGGGCTAGAACTGGGTGCCTGGCTCTTCCCTCCGGTGGCCGGCCAGGGGCGGCCCGAGGACCGGCGGACCGCCGTGCTGTTCGCGCCGGGCAACGGCGGGCACCGGGAGGGTCGGGTCACCCTGTTCGTCGCGCTGGCCAGCCGGGGTTTCACCGTCTTGGGGCTGGACTACCGCGGGTATGCAGGCAACCCCGGCTGGCCCTCCGAGGATGGCCTGGCAGCAGACGCCCGGGCCGGGGCGGCCCTGTTGAGGGCCGAAGGATTCACCCCCGAACGAACCATCTACCTCGGTGAATCGCTCGGGACCGGGGTCGTGGCGCGGCTGGCCACCACCCACCTGCCGGCCGCGCTGGCGCTCCGCTCGCCATTCACCTGCCTGGTCGACGTCGCCAAGCACCTGTACGGGTGGCTCCCGGTCGAGGCGCTCCTGCGCGACCGGTTCGAGGAGGTGGAGCAGCTGCGCCGACTACCAGTGCCGATCACCGTCATCCGCGGCAGTGCGGACAGCATCGTGCCCAACCACCTCAGTGCCCGCGTCGCCGCCGCCGTGACGAACCTGTTCGAGGACCTGGAACTGCCCGGGGTGGATCACAACGACATGGTCATGGTCGGACCCGTGGTCGCCGATGCGGTCGTCAGGTTGGCCGAGTCGGCGGTTCCGGCGATCTGACCAGGATCGCGAGGACGGGACCGGCTACTGTCGGCTGGTGACCGCCGAGACGTCCTCGAGTCGCTTCAACCGCCCTGCCGTTCTGGTCCCGGGCACCCAGGTGGCCCTGCCCGAGCGGGGCCGCTCGCCCTGGGCGGTTCTCTCGCTGCGGCTCGGCTTGGCTCTCGCGCTCCTGGCCGGGGTGGTCCTGACCGTCTACATCGACCGCGACGGTTACCAAGATTCCGTCGATGGGTATGTCAGTTTCGTCGACGCCGTGTACTACACGACCGTCACATTGAGCACGACCGGGTACGGTGATATCACCCCGGCATCGGATACGGCCCGGCTGGTCAACGCCTTCGTCATCACTCCCGCTCGGGTCGTCTTCCTGGTCCTGCTGATCGGGACCACCCTGGAGGTACTCACCGCCCAGGGGCGGAACCAGATTCGGGTGGCCCGATGGAGGAAGAGATTGAAGAAGCAGGTCGTCGTCGTCGGTTACGGGACCAAGGGCCGAACCGCGGTCGAGACCCTGATGAACAACGGGCGGCTGCGTAGCGAGATTGTCGTGGTCGACATTGGTTCGCTGGCCATGAGCGAGGCACACGCGGACGGGTTGGCGGTGGTCGTCGGCGACGGGACCCGCAGCGACGTCCTCAACCGCGCGGCGGTACCCCAGGCCAGCCACATCCTGGTCACGACCAACGACGACGCCATCAACGTTCTGGTGGTGCTCACCGCCCGGCAGCTCAACCCGAACGCGGTGGTCATCGGCACGGTCAGGCAACGCGAGAACGTCCCCCTGATGAGACAGTCGGGCGCCACCGCGGTGGTGTTGTCCGCCGACGCCGTCGGCCGGCTCCTCGGCCTGGCCACCGTCTCACCCAACCTGGGGGCTGTCCTGCAGGACCTGCTCACCTACGGGGAGGGACTGGAGGTCGCCGAGCGCGCTGTCTCCGGCAGCGAGGTGGGGCAGCCGCCCACCGCCATAAGCGACCAGGCCATCGCCGTCGTCCGCGATGGGCAGAGCTTCCCCTACTACCACCCCGGCGTCAGCTTCCTGGCCCGCGGCGACCGGGTCGTCGTCGTCAGGCCCGCCCAGGAGACCCCGTGGGCGCCACGGCCCGGCACCCACGGCGAGTCGAGCGAGCCGACGGACCTGCCGGACCTCTGAGCGGCCCCCACGCCAAGAAGCGCTTAACCCCGACCGCCGCCCGGCGAAGACGTGCACGGTCGACGGCGGTCGTGTACGTGGAGAGCCGCGACCGGCATCGACCGCCCGCGCTCCAGGTGCGGGTCGTCGACCCGAGCGGCGCCTCGGTGACGACCACGCCGATCCGACTTCGGTTGCCGAACGACCAGGAGGATCGCCTCGGCACGGCCGTGACCAGCGTCCGCAGCCGCGCCTCCGGTACCTACCAGGTCAGCGGGATGCCCGCACACGTCACTCGAGAGGGCAGTCGTGATCGACCTCAACGCCGTTCACGTGAGGCGGATCACTCAGGCAGGTATCACGGTCAGCACGGTCGGCTCCTGGGCGGTGTGGGGTACACGCCCCCCCCGAAAAACGGAGGAAAGCCATGAACACGAGGTCCAAAATCGCGGCCTTGACCGTCGCCGCAGCCGGTGCAATCCTGCCGATCGCCGTCGCGTCACCCGCCCAAGCCGCGACCAGCAGCGGGTGCACGGTGACCCCGCTGAAGCCCATCTTCGCCGGTTTCAACTCCTCCGGGGTCAAGCTGGTCAACTACCGGATCAGCGTCTCCTGCTGGTCGAACCGAACGGTGAGCATCACGCAGCAGCGTTACGAGGAAGACGGCTTCCTCAACCCGGACGACTTCCTGGGAAGCACCTCGTTCACCACGTCCGGGGTGCGCACGCTGAGCAACGTGCGCACTCTGGTCAACACCGAATCGGGCAACGAGGAGGTCTACCAGAAGGTGCGGTTCCGGGTGAGCAGCGGCGGCGTCACCTCTCCATGGACGTCGTTCCAGAAGAGCTCGGTGCTCTCGATCGGGAACTGACCGTCAGCCGTCCACGCCGATGACGGGCCGAGGTGGCATCCTCGGCCCGTCATCGAGCGTCCAGGCCCACCGCCGCACCCCCCGATACGGCCACTGCCAATCGCCGTTCAGTCCGGCTCGGGGACGCTGAACCTCACCCAGCGTGAGAGTCGGGTTAGCCTTGACGGTAATGACATCTTCCCTGCCCACACCGCCCCCCGGCTCCGGTCCCCGGCAGCGACGCCGAGGGCGACTCCCGCGTCGATCCATAGCGGTGCTCGCGGCACTAGCGCTGTTGGTGGTCGCCATTCTGGTCGCGGTGACCAGACAGCGGTCAGCGGACCACTCGACGCCTGCGCCAAGCACCTCGCCACCGACCGCCGCGGGACCCACCCCGACTGGGAACTCCTTTCCCACCGCAACCTCGACGGCCATCGCGGGCGGCCCACGGGGGCCGGTCCGGGTGCAGGGCCGCAACCTGGTCGACGCCTCCGGGAAACCCTTCATCTGGATCGCTGACACAGCGTGGGACCTGCCCGGACGGCTGACCAGGGAACAGGTGATCCGCTACCTGGATACGAGGCGAGCCCAGGGTTTCACCGTCATTCAGACGGTCGGCGTCTTCAGGCGCCTCGATGAGGGAGGAAACGCTTACGGCGACAAGCCGATTCAGGGAACGGTCAGCAACCTGGTGCAGACCCCCGGCAACGACCCGGCCGACCCCACCGCGTACGACTACTGGGATCACCTGGACTTCGTCATCGATGCCGCCGCGCAACGGGGCCTGACCCTCGCCCTGTGGCCAATCTGGTCGTTCAACCACGCCGGATCCAGCATCACCGCCGACAACGCCCGCAGCTATGGCCAGTTCCTGGCTAAACGCTACGCCGGTCGGCCCATCGTCTGGGTGATGGGGGGCGATGACAAGGTCGTCCACACCGACATCTGGCGGGCTCTTTCGGCAGGCATCGTTGCTGGCACGCCCGGCACCCGCCCGTTGATCACGTATCATCCGGCCGGCTTCGCCTCGTCGCTGGAAGCGCTTCCCGAGGCTGACTTCCACATGGTGCAGTCGAGTCACTGCCTGCGAGACGGCCACGTTCCTCTGGTCAGCACCACGTTGCAGCAGGTGGGCGGCAAGCCGCTGGTGGACAGCGAACCTCCTTACGAGGGTCATCCCTGGTGCTGGCGGCCCGAACAGGGCTACGTCACCGCCGACCAGGCCCGGGCACACCAGTACTGGGCCGTCTTCGCCGGGGCCTTCGGTGCCTCGTACGGGCATCACAGCGTCTGGCAGTTCGCCGATCCGGCCAAGCGAGCGGGGCTCGCTTATGCCCGAGGCAGCTGGACGCAGGCCCTGCAGGCGCCTGCGGCGCGCCAGATGCGGCATCTGGGCACGTTGCTGCGGGCCCGACCCCTCGAGGACAGGATCGCCGACGACACCGTCATCTTGTCCGACCGGCGGAGCGGCTGGGATCAGGTGGCGGGTGCCCGGGACGGCGCGGGCCGGTACCTGATGGCCTACCTGCCCACCCCAGGCCCCATCCGGTTGGACCTGGACCGGCTGCCGGGCGGGCGGGTCCGGGTGAGCTGGTTCAACCCACGCACTGGCAACGTGGTCGATCAGGGGGTCCGGGACAAGGCCGCAGCTCGCACCCTGACGCCGCCCACGGCCGGGGATGCGGGGTCCGGGTCCAGGATCGACTGGGTCGTCATCGTCGACCGGGTCTCCTGAGGCGAGCGGCCCGGAACAGCACGCGCCGGCCGTCCGTGGGCCACAGCCGCGCCCGCCAGCGCATCCGGCGGGACCGCAGCTGGGCCGCCCCAGCGAGCACCGCAGCGGAATCGTCCGCCAAGCCTGGGGTGAGGTCCGGGTGGGGCGCGTACCGGGCCTGCTCGACGGCGTCGGCGAGCCTGCCGAGAGCTGCGTCCGGTTCGGCCTCCAGCAGCGCCGCCCGTCGCAGATGGGTTCGCTGCTCGGGAACGGTCATCGAGACCGGGATGGTCAGGCCCAGGTCGGCCAGTTGGCTGGTCAAACCCCGCCAATGGGCCTCCACTCGGTCGGCCTCGGTCCGCGCCCGGGTCACCTCCCGGCGCCGTGTCAGCCATGCGGTGACCGGCAGGACCAGCAGCAGGCCCAGCACCCCCAGGCCGCTCAGAAGCAACCAAAGCCAGCCGGGCCAGCCCTGGGCGTCCCCCTCGCCCGCCAGGTTCGGGTTGGTCGGGTCGCGATCCCTCGGGTCACGGGCCGGATCGCTCGCCGCGGGAACCGGTTCGGGCTCGGTCGTCGGCGAGACGGCTCTGGGTGCGGCGGTGGCGGCGCTCGAAGGGGTGCTGTACCCAGGGGTCTGGACGGCTCGGTCTGCGGGGGTCGGCTCGAACGGCAGCCAGCCGACCCCAGGGAAGTACAGTTCGGGCCAGGCATGCGCGTCCTTGGCCCGAACCACCCATTGCTCACCCTCCCGGGTGCCGGGCAGGAAGCCGGTCACCACTCGTGACGGAATGCCCACCACCCGTGCCATCAGCGCCATCGTGGTGGCGAACTGGACGCAGTAGCCTCGTTTGCTTCGTAGGAACCGCTCCAACGAGGTTGATGCGGCTTCGCTCGGCGACAACCCCGCCGGTACCGGCGCCAACTCCAGGGAGTAGGTGAACGCCTGCGAACGCAGCCACTCCTGAAGGGCAACCGCCTGTTCGTATGGGCTTGGTGCCTGGGCCACCGTCTCGGGTAGGAACTCCTCGAGGGTGGTGACGGTGTCTGATCGGAGGGACATGGTGTTGGGCCGGCCTGAGTCCGCGGCCAGAGACTCGTCCGGGACGGCCCGGGCCAGCACCGCCCGGGAGGGCGTCAGCTCTACATAAGGCATGGTGTACCGGGACGGAGTCCGATCGGCGACGGCGATCCCGGTACTCGCGTCGACGGCCCACCTGGCGTCCGTCACCGTGCCGCCGACCAGCGGATACGGGGCAGCCAGATAGGGCGCGGCCAGGGCCGTCTGGTCAACGGTCAGGTCGTAACGAGTACGCGGCACCCGGTCGCTCAGCCCGGGTGGCGTGGGCAGCTGGGGGGCGCTGGACGGCTCGGTGGCGACTGGCTCCGGTCGCCAAGCCCCCGTCTCGTAGTCCTGCGACACAGCCACCCGCAGGTAGGCCGGTGTCGGGTCGTTGGTCCGGTACACCAGCACCTGCGCGTTGCTGGTACTGCGCAGGTCGGCGAGCAGATCCAGGGTAGGCGAGAAGCCGACCTCACCGGAAACACCGGTGGACCGCCCCAGGCCCTCAGCCAGGTACCTCACCGGCAAGCGAGGGGCGAGCGCGGCAGCCAGCAGCGCCAGCACCAGGCCCGCCGATGCGAGCGTCGTGGCGGTACCCCACCGTTGGGCGGCGACGTCGGAGGCCATCGTCGACATCGGTGCGCTCGGCCGCGGCGCGGCCCACCAGCGGGACAGTAGCCGGCGGTCGTGTTCGACCAGCAGGGCCACCCAGGCCAGCGCCGGTATCAGGAAGAACGGTACCGGCAGGGAACCGTCGGAGTTGGCGACTGCCGTCAGGAACGGGATGAGCATCACCAGCCCCCCGACCGCGGGTGCGTCCAGGGTCACCGCGACCATATCCGTGACGATCGCGAGCAGGCACACACCGGCTACCAGGAGGAATGCGATGCCGGGCTCGGGTGGCACGGGGGCGGCGGACACCTCGATCAAGGTCCGGGCCTGCGCCAGCAGGTCCGCCCAGTGCGCCAGCGTCGCAGGGCCCGGAAAGACACCCAGCCACAAGGTCGACCCACGTGCATCTGCGCCGAACAGCCATCCCAACGCGAGCACAAGGCACCCCAGCTGCACCAGCACCACAGCGACGGACGAGCCGAGGCGGTTGCGGCCGAGCATCCCGGCCAGGGCCACCACCGCGAGCCCCATCACCGCGTCGACCAGCCATGACGGGGGGGTTACCAGGGTGGCCAGTGCGACGGACGAGGCGAGGATCCCGGCCGCGACCAGTGCCCCGGCGGCGACCCGCGGATGGCGATCCGGTGGGGTCATCGCACGACTCCACCGGATGCCTGCACGTGAAGCAGCCGGGCCCAGCCGGTCCCGACGTCGTCACCGGCCGTCACCGCAGTGGCCGTCCAGCCCCGTGCCCTGGCCAGGTCGGCGAGTGCCCCTGTCCGCCGGCCGGGTGGCCCGCCCAGGAACGACGAGCTGTCCAGCACGAAGAGCAGTCCGGCTCCTCCCGGCGGCCGGGTGTCGAGCAGACGGTGCAAGGTCGGCTCGTGGTGATCTCCTGCGGCCGCGACCAGGAGCCCACCACGGGCGGCGAGCTCGCGCAGCGTCGACAACAACGCCGGATGGCCGGAGTGGTCACCGGCTGGGGACTCGGCCTCGGGTTCGACCAGGGCCAGCGCGTGGACCAGTCGCGCTAGCGGCACAGGCGTATCCGCGCTGGCTGAGGCGACGCTTTCGGGCGTGATCGGGTGGAGTGCGAAGCCACCCGACGCCAGATGGGCGGCAACCGAGGCGATCGCCTCGGCGGCCCAGTCCAGCGCCGACTGGCCCGGCCCGGGGGTGATCGGCAACAACAACGGGTCGACGAGCAGCAACGCCCGGCGTGAGGTGGGCCGTCCCTCGTGGCGCACCATGAGCTCACCCCGGTGCGCGGTCGCCGGCCAGTGAATCCTGCGGACGTCGTCGCCGTCGTGGTACCCGCGGATCGAGGTGTCGTCCTCGCCGTGCAGGACCGTCATGGCCGGCATCGAGCCATCGCTGCCGATGCCCACCGTGCCGATCGAGCCGGCCAGCCGGTGCACCGCCGGAAGGGCGACGATCTCCAACTGCTCTGGCATCGACAGGACGGAGCTGGCCAGGCCCAACGGGTCGCGCCGGGTCAGGGCCAGCGGCCCGATCCGGTGCCGGCCCCGACGCACCGGGTGCACCTGGTAGGCGAACGATCGGGCCGATTCGGGAGGCACCGGCCCGCAGACGAAGCGCACGGAGTTCGCCGTCCCCGCCGGGTTCGCGGTCGGGCCCGCGGCAAGTCCCGGGGAGAGGTGATCCTCGGCAAGCAGGACCGAGGTCGTCGCGGAGCCCTGGTTCTGCACGCGTACGGTGACCGTCGTGGGTACCCCGGAGGTGACCGGGAGGCCGTCGACCCATCGGTCCAAGCGGAGCACGGACCAGCGTCGCCGGGAGCCGAGAAGGACCAGGAGCGGCAACGCCAACGCGAACGCCCCGACGCGCACCAGGTCGACGAAGCCGAGCCCCACACCGGCCACCGTCAGGGTGGCACCGGCGGCCACCAGCCCACGTCCCCGGTCGGTCAGCTTCGCCCGGACACGAGTCGGGTCGTCGTCGAAGGCCACATCGGTGCCTGGTTCGTCAGTGCCCGGGTGGCAGGACCGAGACCCGCTGGAGGAGGTCCGACAGCACCGCGCCAGGGGTGTGCCGGGCCAGTTGGCTTTCCGCCGACAGCAGCACCCGGTGCTCCAGCACGACATGGAACAGGGCTCTGACATCGTCAGGGACCACATGGTCACGCCCGGCCATCGCGGCCCGCGCCCGGCATGCTCGCAGCAGGTGCAGTGAGGCCCGGGGCGAGCCGCCGAGCCGCAGCGACGGCACCGAGCGGGTGGCCCCGAGCAGGTCGACGACGTACCGCTTGAGCGCCGGTGCGGTGTGCACCCCCCGGATGGACCGGACCATCCGCTGCACCGTCGCCCCGTCGGTCACCGGGCGCAGCTCCTCCAACGGCCAGTGGCTGGCGTGGTGATCCAGCATCGCCATTTCTGCGGCCGGTGCGGGGTAGCCCATCGACAACCGGGCCATGAACCGATCACGCTGGGCCTCCGGCAGGGGATAGGTGCCCTCCATCTCCAGTGGGTTCTGGGTGGCGACGACGAGGAACGGCTGTGCCAGGGGGAAACTCACCCCGTCCACCGTCACCTGTGCCTCTTCCATCGACTCCAGTACGGCGGATTGGGTCTTGGGGGAGGCCCGGTTGATCTCGTCACAGACCACGACGCTGGCGAAGATCGCCCCGGGCCGAAACTCGAACCGCTGCCGTTCCTGGCTGTAGATGCTGACCCCGGTGATGTCGCTGGGCAGCAGATCAGGGGTGAACTGGATCCGCCGCATCGGGCAGTCGACTGCCCGAGCCAGAGCCTTGGCCAGCATCGTCTTACCTACCCCGGGCACGTCCTCCAGGAGCAAGTGACCGCCGGCCAGGAGCACGATCACGGCAGTGCGGACGGTCTCCTCCTTGCCTTCGATGACCGACCCGACAGCGGCGACCAATCGACCAGCCACGGCGGCGATCTCGGCGAGTTCGGCGGCGGAGGGCAGCGCAGGGGCGGACGCTGAGGGACCGGGCGCCGGCTGCCCGCCCGCCGGGCCGGGGCCGGTCACCAGTTCGGTCGGGCCGGTCACGAGGGGGGGGTGGGTGACCTCCGCGGTCGTAGGCGGTGCCGTGGCCCGCCCGGCCGCGACAACGGTGCTCGTCTCGTCCACTCGGCGGCCTCCTCGCCCGCAGCCGGGTCGGTACCCCGGCCGCCAGTGGGCAGGGTACCTCGGCTGTCTGGCAGTCAGCCGGGTGCCTCCTGAGCGTGCGTGCCCGGCCGCCCAGGTGGAGGGCCTGACGGGCTGCCCGGGCTGGACGCGAGTCAGTCCTCGGTCAGGCGCCCCTGACGCGGCCACGCCGAACGTCACGACCCCTCGCGTGGACAGCGGCCCGCAGTTCGGCCATCCGGACGAGTCACGGAGGCGGAAAGACCGCCCTGGACGCCAATCGCCTTGACCGTGGGGGATAGTGGGGTAAAGTGGTGGGCAGTGGAGGGAAAGGGGATCGTCTGGGAGGAGGGGCCACCGTGTTCCTCGGGACGTACACCCCCCGTCTGGACGACAAGGGCAGGCTGATCCTGCCCGCCAAGTACCGCGACCGGCTGTCCAGTGGGCTGGTCATCACCCGTGGTCAGGAGCGGTGCCTCTACATCTTCCCGGCCGACGAGTTCGAGCGCTTCACCGAAACCATGCGTACCGCCCCGGTGACCAGCAAGGCGGTGCGCGACTTCACTCGGGTGTTCCTGGCCGGGGCCTGCGACGAGGTGCCCGACAAGCAGGGGCGGGTAACCATCCCTGCGGTGCTGCGCGAATACGCCTCGCTGGACCGCGAATGCACGGTCAGTGGCGTCGGCTCCCGGGTGGAGGTGTGGGACACCGCCGCCTGGAACGCCTTCATGTCCCACGCCGAACAGGCCTTCGCCGAGCAGGCCGAGGAGGTGATCCCCGGCTCCCTGTGACCCGCCGTTGCAGCGGCTCCCGTTCAGCCCGACAACTATCCGACGCCTGGCGTCAGGTCTCCATCCGCACCGCGTTCCGAGGCACTTCCCCGGTCCCGGAGCGCGCGGCACGTCCCTCCCCGGGGGTCTTCCCCGGCCCCGGGTCGGGGCGTGGGCGGCTGGAGACCCGAACCCAGGACCGGCCCGAGGCCACCCCGCCGACCCGGAGAGGACCAGTTGACCCAGCCCGAGGCGCCACCCGCCGACCACGGCCACCGTCCCGTGCTGGTCGAGCGGATCGTGCGGCTGCTCGGGCCCGCGCTGGTGCAGCCGGGGGCCGTGCACGTCGATGCCACCGTCGGGATGGGAGGGCACGCGGCCGCGGTTCTGGCCGCCTACCCAGCGGTGCGGGTCATCGGGCTGGATCGTGATCCGGCGGCTCTCGCCGTCAGCACCACCCGGCTGGCCGGTTTCGGCGACCGGTTCCAGGCCGTGCACGCCGTCTTCGACGAACTGCCGCAGGTGCTGACCCGGTTAGGGCTCACCCCGGCCGACCAGCTGGCCGGGGTCCTGTTCGACCTGGGCGTCTCCTCGCCGCAAGTGGACCTGCCGGAACGCGGCTTCGCCTACCGGTATGACACCCCCCTGGACATGCGGATGGACCCGGCGGATTCGCTCACCGCCGCCGAGGTTCTCAATGGCTACCCGGTGAACCGGCTGGAGCAGCTGCTGCGCGAGTACGGGGAGGAGAGGTACGCGCGAAGCATTGCCCGGGCGATCGTGCGGGAGCGTCAGGCACAGCCCTTCACCGGGTCGGCGCGCCTGGTCGCGTTGCTGCACCGGACCATTCCCGCCGCCTCACAACGCAGCGGGGGGCATCCGGCCAAACGGACCTTTCAGGCACTGCGGATCGAGGTCAACCGGGAGTTAGCGGCCCTACAGGCCGGTTTGCCGGCCGCGATCCGGGCTCTTCGCCCCGGGGGGCGTGTCGCTGTCCTGAGTTACCACTCCCTTGAGGACAGGATGGTCAAGCGGGTCCTGGCGGCGGGCAGCACGAGCGCTGCGCCGCCCGGATTGCCCGTGGAACTGCCGGAGCATGCTGCCCACCTCAGGTTGCTGACCAGGGGTGCGGAGGTGGCCGACGAACAGGAGGTCGAGGTGAACTCGCGAGCTACCTCGGCGCGACTCCGGGCGGCCGAGAAGACCCGCAGTACGACAGGAGGCAGCCGATGACTCAGATGCCGGCCGCGCCCCCTGGGGCCCGGGCCCCCAGGGGCCCCACCGGATCTCGACCTGCCCTGCGAATTGTGCGGCCCGAGCCGCGGGCCATCTCGCACCTGCCCTTCGTGCTGCTGTGCGCCGGAGTGCTGGCGGCCGGACTGATCTGCGTGCTGCTGCTCAATACGGCGCTGGCCAAGGGCTCCTATGAGGCACACGCTCTGGAGGACGGGTCCGCCCAACTCGAAGAGCGGCAGCAGCAGCTGGCTGCGGTACTGGCCACCCGCCAGGGTCCCCAGGGGCTGGCTGCCCGGGCGCAGGAGCTCGGCATGGTCCGCCCCGACTCGGTCCGCTGGCTGGACCTGACCACCGGAACGGTGAGCGGAACGGCGACCCGCGCCCGCGCCGGCGACCAGCCCAGCATCGTCACCGAACCGTCCTACCTGCGCACCGCACCGCCGGCTTCGACGCCGAGCGCCTCGCCCGGGGCCACACCGAGCCCGACACCGGTACCGACCACCTCGCCCGGCGCCCCGGCGCCGCGCTCGTCCGCCACCGCCGGCCCCAGCGCGACCGCCGCCCCGACTGCGACCGCCGGCCCGACTGCGGCTGCCCGGCAGACCGCAATCGCGCCGAAGGCCGCTGCAACGAGGGCCGCGGCAACCACCCGCGCGCCCGCCGCTGCGGACGCGACCGGGAGATGAGCGCATGACGGCTCGCCGACCCGTGCGCCCCGACCGGGCAGGGCATGGGCGACCCCCTAGGGGCGGTGCGATCG
Source organism: Dermatophilaceae bacterium (assembly GCA_035633615.1). Classification (GTDB taxonomy): domain Bacteria; phylum Actinomycetota; class Actinomycetes; order Actinomycetales; family Dermatophilaceae; genus JADJTI01. Next base: position 57,182 of record DASQEP010000075.1, on the reverse strand, counting down.
AGCTGGTGGCGTTGGCCAGCGTTCGCCGCCGGGTCCGGGCGCTGCTGGTGATGACCCTGTTCGTGTTCAGCCTGTTTGCCGCCCAGCTGCTGCGCCTGCAGGGGGGCTTCGCCGACCGCACCCAGGCCACCAGGCAGGCGCAGGACATGCTGACCCGCAAGAAGACGCTGCCCGCAACCCGGGGGCGAATCCTGGACCGAGACGGCGTCGAGCTCGCGACCAGCACCAAGGGATACGACCTGGCGATCAGCCAGCGCGCCGTTGTCGAGTACAAGAAGCGGAACCCGCAGACCCGGAAGTTGGAGACGGTCGGTGCCGCCGGTGCCGCGGCCGACCTCGCCCCCCTGCTCAACACCACCGCCGGCACCCTCGAGCCGTTGTTGAACCCACCCGGCGGTGACACCAGCAAGGGCCGGTGGTATGTGCCCATCGCCAAGAAGATCGACCCCGCCACCTGGCGCAAGATCCGCGCCCTCGACATCCCGGGGGTGTTTGAGGACGAGGTGTCGATGCGCGCTTACCCCGCCCAAGCCGCGACGGCCGCGGTGCTGGGGTGGGTCGGGGCCACCGGGAATGCCACCGGCAGCGACGGTGGGGGCTTGGAGTTGCAGTACGACGCCATCCTCCAGGGCACCCCGGGGCAGATGACGCGGGAGTACTCGCTGGACAACCGGGTCATCCCGATGGGTGACAGCGACGTGGCTCCCGCCGTCCCGGGCCGGGACGTCAGGCTGTCCATCGTCCGTGACCTGCAGTGGTATGCCTACAACACCCTGGCGGCGCAGGTGCGTGAGTTCGAGGCGACCTGGGGCTCCGTGGTGGTGATGGACCGTCGCGGACGGGTGCTGGCGATGGCCCAGTACCCGACGTTCGACCCGGCTGCGACGCGCTCCGGCAAGGATCTGACCCGAAACGTCGCTCTCCAGGACGCCGTCGAACCGGGCTCGACCGCCAAGGTGATGTCGATCGGTGCCGCGCTGGCCGAGCAGAAGGTGACCCCCACGCAAGTCTTCTCCGTCGCCGACACCATCCGCCCTGCCGGCTCCGACAAGACCTTCAAGGACTCCCATTCGCATAAGCCCCAGCGGATGACCGTGGCTGGCATCCTTGCCGAGTCCAGTAACACCGGCACCATTCAGGTCGCGGAGAAGGTCAGCGCGAGCCGGTTGGAGCAGTACTACCGGGCCTTCGGAACCGGGGAGCTGTCCGGCATCGACTGGACCGGCCAGACCCGTGGCCTGTTCGCGCCGGCGAAGGACTGGAGCACCTCGCAGCGGTACACGGTGATCTTCGGCCAGGGCATGGCGATGTCGCCCATCCAGGCCGCGGGGGTGTTCCAGGCGATCGCCAATGACGGGGTCCGCATCCCGCCGACCTTGGTCGAAGGCTGGATGGAACCGAACGGCACCTTCACCCGACGAGCCGAGCCACAATCTGCCCAGGTCGTCTCCGCCGATGTCGCCAAGCAGCTGAAGCGGATCATGGAATCGGTGGTCAGCGAACGCGGCACCGCAATCAAGGCGGAGATCCCCGGCTACCGGGTGGCGGGCAAGACAGGAACGGCATACGTCTACAGCAACGGTCGGCAGTCGGGGTATACCGCGTCGTTCATCGGGATGGCACCGGCTGAGGACCCGCAGTTCATCGTGTCGGTCATGCTGCAGCAGCCGAAGCATGGCTACTACGGCGGGGTGGCGGCCGCGCCCGTCTTCAAGCGAGTGATGAGCTTCGCGCTGGACACGGCGGGTGTCCGTCCGTCGGCCGAGCCGGCCAACCCCTACCCACTGCGCGAAGGAGAGGATGCCTCTACGCGGCGCCCCGCCACCGGCACCCCCACCGGCACGGGCAGCCGCACGGGCAGGGGCACGGCCAGCAAGACCAGGACCGAGACGGCGATCCGGCCGACGCACACCCAGACTCGAGCGACCCGCGCCCAGCCGACCCATTCGGACCGCTCGGTGGGGGACCCGCCGGCCGACACCCGGTAGCGTCGCCTTGTGGTTACGCTGCGCCCGCAACGCTGCGCGGGGCTGAGTCTTGGTGAGATCGCTCAGGCCTCCCCGGGGATCACCGTGGACCCGGGCACCCGGCCGTCGGTCGCCACCCTGAGGGTCTCCGGGGTCAGCCTGGACAGCCGTGGGGTCTCCGCGGGCGACCTGTACGCGGCGCTACCCGGGGCGAACGCGCATGGCGCGGCGTTCGCCCCGGCCGCGGCCGAGTCCGGAGCGGTAGCCGTGCTGACCGACCCGGCTGGAGCGGCGATCCTGCGCAGCTTCGGGGTGGACCCCCTGCTGCCGGTCCTGCTTGCCGACGAGCCTCGCGCCGTCCTGGGAGCGGTCTCGGCGGCCGTCTACGGCTACCCGGCCGCCGCGCTGACCATGGTCGGCATCACGGGCACCAACGGCAAGACCACGACCAGCCACCTGCTCGACGGTGTGCTGCGCGCCCTGGGCGAGACCACCGGCCTGATCGGGACGATCGAAACCCGGGTGGCCGGGCAGCGGCTGGACAGCGTCCGAACCACCCCGGAGTCCCCGGACCTGCACAGCCTGTTCGCCGTCATGCGCGAACGCGGGGTCGGGACGTGCGTCATGGAGGTCTCCAGCCACGCCCTGGCCCAGCACCGCGTCGACGGGGTGGTCTTTGACGTGGCCGCGTTCACCAACCTCAGCCAGGACCACCTCGACTTCCACGGCACGATGCAGGGCTACTTCGCGACGAAGGCGGCGCTGTTCACGCCCGCCCGGGCCCGCTGCGGCGTCGTCGTCGTCGACGACGAGTGGGGGCGTCGGTTGGTTGACGAGGCGGGCATTCCGCTTCACACCGTCTCGGACCACCGGGCGGGCAACCCACCGGCGGACTGGCAGGTCACTCGGGTCGCCACGCCGGGGGGTGCACGACGCATACGGGTGGAAGGACCTAACGGTCTACTGGAGCTCGACAGTCCGCTCGGCGGTCGGCACAACAGGATGAACACCGCGTTAGCGGCCGTCCTGCTGCACACGATGGGGCGGACCCCTGCGGATATCACCCGCGGTTTCGCCGCCCTGGCCGACCAGATGATCATCCCCGGGCGACTACAACGGGTTGTCTTGACAGGCGGCCCGGCGGCCTACGTCGACTACGCCCACACCCCGGACGCGATCACCGCCACGTTGCAGGCTCTCAGACCGGTCACCCAGGGCACCCTGGTCGCCGTCATCGGTGCCGGCGGCGGGCGTGACCCTGGCAAGCGAGAGGCGATGGGAGCAGCCGCGGCCAACGCTGCCGACCGGGTTTTCGTCACCGACGACAACCCGCGCTTCGAGGACCCCGCTGCGATCCGCTCCGCTGTCCTGGCAGGCGCGCGGTCCGTGGCCGCCGACCGGGTGGAGGAGATCCAGGGGCGGGCCGAGGCCATCGCGGCAGCGCTTCGGCTGGCGAAGAACGCCCCGGGCGGCACCGTAGCCGTCCTCGGCAGGGGGCACGAGCAGGGCCAGGACGTCGCCGGCGCGATCCACCCCTTCGACGACGCCGAGGCACTGCGGGCTGCCTGGCGCGAGCTGTCCGGCCACCCGGCGGGTGCCTCGTGATCCCGCTGCGCCTTGCCGAGCTGGCCGGGCTGGTCGGCGGGCGGCTGCACCCGCCCGAGGCCGGCGACGTCCTCGTCGACGGACCGGTCGTCACCGATTCGCGGGAGGCCGGCCCGGGCAGCCTCTACATCGCCCGGATCGGGGAGCACACCGACGGCCACCGGTTCGTCGGCAGCGCCCGGGACGCCGGCGCCGTCGCAGCCCTGACCAGCCGGGAGGTCCACGAGCTGGCCTGCGTCGTGGTCCCGGACGTGCAGGCCGCCTTCGCCGCACTTGCCACCTGCGTGGTGGCCCGCGTTCCTGGCCTGACCGTCGTGGCGATCACCGGGTCATCCGGGAAGACGACGACCAAGGATCTCCTGGCCGCCGTGCTGTCTCGGCACGCGCCCACGGTCGCGAACGTGGGCTCGTACAACACCGAGGTCGGGGTGCCACTGACCGCCTGCCGGGTCGGCCAGGACACCAGGTTCCTGATCCTGGAGATGGGCGCTCGCGGGATCGGTCACCTGCGCTACCTCACCGACATGGTCCGTCCCGACATCGCCGTCGTCCTCAACGTCGGGACCGCCCACGCCGGTGAGTTCGGCGGGCGGGAGGTGACCGCCCGGGCCAAGGGGGAGCTGGTCGAGGCACTGGGACCGGACGGGGTGGCGGTCCTCAACGTCGACGACCCGCTAGTCGCCGCGATGGCCGCCCGGACCCGGGCCCGGGTCGTGCGCACCGGCCTGGGTCGGGATGCGGATGTGTGGGCCACCGGGGTGCACCTGGACCGGGGACGGCCCCGGTTCACCCTCCAGGTGCGCCGTCGATCGGCCGGCCGGCACCCGGGCGACGCGGTGGGGGACGTTGTGTCCGACGCGGTGGCCGACGCGGTGGGGGACGCCCGGGGAGAGGCCGGCACGCCCGCAGAGGCCAAGGTGGCGCTGACCGTATTGGGTGAACACCAGGTCCACAACGCGCTCGCCGTCGCCGCAGTCGCCCTCGTCGCCGGGATGCCGCTGCCGGGGATCGCCGCGGCGCTGTCCGAGGCCGGCGTGCCCAGTCGGTACCGGATGGAGCTGCACGAGCGCCCGGACGGCCTGACCGTGCTCAACGACGCCTACAACGCCAACCCCGAATCCGTCGGCTCGGCTCTGCGTACCCTCGCCCAGCTGGGCCGCTCGGATCAGACGGCCGGCCCCAGTACGGCCCGGCGGACCTGGGCCGTACTGGGGGAGATGCTCGAGCTGGGAGCCGAGTCCGAGGCGGCCCACGAACAACTCGGCCGACTGGCGGTGCGACTGGGCGTCGACCGGGTGGTCGCGGTCGGGCCCGGTACCCGAGCGCTGGCCCGGGCCGCCGCGCCGGTCAGCTCCTGGGTGCCCGACAGTGACGGCGCCTGGGAACTGCTTGCTCGGGAATACCGCCCGGGAGATGTCATCCTCGTCAAGGCGAGCAATGGCATCGGTCTGTGGGCACTCGGGGACCGATTGGCGCGAGAGGGGCTCCCGGCATGATCTCGGTCCTCGCAGCGGCGGCGTTGGCGCTGATCGTCGCGCTGCTCGGGACTCCGCTCTACGTCCGCTTCCTGGTCCGGCGCGGATATGGCCAGTTCATCCGCGACGACGGTCCGACCACTCACCACACCAAGCGCGGCACCCCGACGATGGGCGGCGCGGTCATCATCGCCGCCACCCTCATCGGCTACCTCGGCACCCACGCTCTGCGCTGGACTCCGGTTTCACCCAGCGGGTTGCTGATCCTGGGCCTGATGTGCGGGCTGGGCCTGGTCGGCTGGCTGGACGATTACATCAAGATCTCCATGCAACGCAGCCTCGGGCTGCGCTCGTCGCAGAAGCTCGGCGGCCAGCTGCTCGTCGGCACCCTCTTCGCCATCGCGGCGCTGCGGTTCGCCAACGACAACGGGGTGACGCCCGCGTCCACCTACCTGTCGTTCGTCCGCGACTTCGGCTGGAACCTGGCCTTCGCCGGCCCGGCGATCGGCATCGTCGCCTTCGTCCTGTGGGCCAACATCATGGTGGCCGGGATGAGCAACGGGGTGAACCTCACCGACGGCCTGGACGGCCTGGCAACCGGCGCGACAATGATGGTCTCCGGCGCCTACGTCCTCATCGGGATCTGGCAGAACAACCAGAACTGCCACCCCGCTCCCACCGCCTCCGGCCGTGTCGTCGCCGCGGTCACCAGCAAGTGCTACGAGACCCCGCACGCCCTCGACATCGCCATCGTCGCGGCCGCCCTGATGGGCGCCTGCCTGGGATTCCTGTGGTGGAACGCCTCCCCGGCCAAGATCTTCATGGGTGACACCGGCTCGCTGGCCCTCGGCGGTGCACTGGCCGGGCTGGCCATCACCACCCGGACACAGCTGCTGCTCGTCGTCCTCGGCGGGCTGTTCGTCGTCATCACCCTGTCGGTCATCATCCAGGTCGGCTCGTTCAAGATGACCGGCAAGCGGGTCTTCCGGATGGCCCCGTTACAGCACCACTTCGAACTGGTCGGCTGGAACGAGGTGACCATCGTCATTCGGTTCTGGATCGTCCAGCTGCTGTTCGTGGGCCTAGCCCTGGGGGTCTTCTATGCCGAGTGGGTCACCGGGGGACTCGTGTGAGCCTCTCGGACCGGCCGCCGCCGGCTGATCCGCGCCCCGGCCTGACCCACCGCGGTGCCGACTGGGCGGGGCTGCGCGTGTTGGTCGCCGGGCTGGGGGTCAGCGGGTTCGCCGCGGCCGACGCCCTGGCCGAACGCGGCGCCCGAGTGATCGCCGTGGACGGCGCCACGACGCCCCGGTTGCGCGAGCGCGCCGCCGTGCTCGCCGTTCTCGGCATCGACGTGCGGCTCGGGCCTGGGCACCTCGCTGCAACGGAGTCGCTCGCCGGGATCGACGTGGTCGTCACCTCCCCGGGTTGGCGCCCCGACCAGCCGCTGCTGGCTGCCGCCGGGGCCGCCGGGCTGCCGGTCTGGGGTGAGGTGGAGCTGGCCTGGCGGATGCGACCCGCGGTCGGGGCCGCCTCTTGGTTGACCGTCACCGGCACCAACGGGAAGACGACGACGGTGCGGATGCTGACCGGCATTCTGCAGGCGGCTGGGCTGCGGGCCACCAGCGCCGGCAACGTGGGCACTCCCATCCTGGAGGCGGTGCTGGACCCGAAGCCGTACGACGTGATCGCCGTCGAGCTGTCCAGCTTCCAGCTGTACTGGCAGCGGTCGATCAGCCCGCTGGCCTCGGTGTGTCTCAACATCGCCCCCGATCACCTCGACTGGCACGGCTCGCTCGAGGCCTACCGGGAGGCCAAGGCCCGGGTCTACCGCAACACCGAGGTGGCGTGCGTCTACCCGGTCGACGACCCGCAGATCGAACGGATGGTCAAGCAGGCGGACGTGGTGGAGGGGTGCCGGGCCATCGGCGTCACCCTGGGCGTCCCCGCGGTCTCGATGCTCGGGGTCGTCGACGACGTCCTGGCCGACCGGGCCTTCGTGGCCCAGCGCCAGACCACCGCCGCCGAGCTGGGCACCCTGTCTGACCTTGGCCGGGACGGCGCGCCGCCAAAGCACCAGCTGAGTAACGCGTTGGCCGCCGCCGCGCTCGCCCGCGCCTACGGTGTTCCCGCCAATGCCGTCCGGGACGGGCTGCGGCGGTTTGTCCCCGACCCGCACCGGATCGCCGAGGTCGCCACGGTCGCCGGGGTCCGGTACATCGACGACTCCAAGGCCACCAACCCGCACGCGGCGGCCGCCGCCCTGGCCGGTTTCGACCGGGTCGTCTGGATCGCCGGCGGCCTGCTCAAAGATGCCGAGGTAGACGACCTGGTGGCCGGCCATGCCGCGCGGTTGCGGGCGGTCGTGCTCATCGGCCGGGATCGCATCCGGATCGCCGACGCGCTGCGCCGACACGCCCCCGATGTCCACGTGGAGGACATCGCCGAGACCGACACTGAGGTAATGGATCGCGTCGTGCGAGCGGCAGCGGCCCGGGCCCGGCCCGGGGACGTCGTCCTCCTCGCGCCGGCGGCGGCGTCGATGGACATGTTCACCGATTACGGCGCCCGGGGTGATGCCTTTGCCGAGGCGGTCCGCCGCTACCGGGACGACCGCGGAGGACCGACTCGACCGTGACGACACGACGCCCCCCGCCCAGGCCATCGGCGCCAACCGCCCCATCCGTTCCATCGGCCCCAACGGCGTACGGGCCTGGCGGGCCTCCCGCCCCGCATCGGCTGTGGGCCCGCCTAGAGTCTCCACTGAGCACGTACTACCTGCTCGTCGGCGCGACCGGGTTGCTCCTGGTCGTCGGCCTGTTGATGGTGCTGTCCGCCTCCAGCATCAGCGCGATCAGCCAGAGCAACTCCGCCTACACGGTGTTCTGGAAGCAGGCGCAGTTCGCCGCCGCCGGGGTGCTTGGCGCCTACCTGGCCAGCCGTCTTCCGCTGGCATTCTGGAAGCGGGCAGCCGTGCCGCTGCTGTTGACCGCCGTTGTGCTGCAGGCGCTGGTGTTCACCGGGCTGGGCCGCACCGTCAACGGCAATCGGAACTGGCTGTTCCTTGGCCCCATCCAGATGCAGCCCTCCGAGCTGGGCAAGTTGGCCCTGGTGATCTTCGGGGCCACCATCCTGTCCGCGAAGCGCCGGCTGCTCGTCCGGTGGCGGCACGCACTGGTGCCGCTGGCCTTCCCCGCCGGAGTGGGGTTGACCTTGCTCGTGCTGGTTGGCCGGGACCTGGGTACTGCGCTGGTGTTGCTGGCCATCCTCGTCGGGCTGCTGTGGGCCGCGGGGGTGTCCGCGCGGCTGTTCTTGGCCGCTGGGGCCGGCTGCGTGCTGCTGGTCGGGGGAATGGTCGTGACCAGCGGTAACCGGGTCGAACGCATCTCAGCGTGGTTGAGCTGCGAGAGCGTGCTGTCGTGCTGGCAGACCTCGCACGGGCAGGCCGCGCTGATGGACGGCGGGATGGGTGGCCTCGGCCTCGGCGGCAGCCGACAGAAGTGGTTGTGGCTGCCGGAGGCGCACAACGACTTCATCTTCGCGATCCTCGGCGAGGAACTCGGCCTGGGCGGCACCTTGATGATCCTGGTCCTGTTCGGTCTGCTCGCGCTGGCCTGCTACCGGGTGGTGTTGAACAGCGAGGACATGTTCGTGCGGGTGGCGACCAGTGGGGTGATGGTCTGGCTGTTGGTGCAGGCGATCATCAACATCGGTGCGGTCATCGGGCTGCTGCCGGTCATCGGCGTACCGCTGCCGTTGGTATCCAGCGGCGGGTCTGCTCTGCTGACCACCCTGACCGCACTCGGCATGGTGGTCTCCTTCGCCCGCAGCGAGCCGGCGTGCCGCCGGGCCCTGGCGGCGCGCCCGCGCGTCCTGAAACGCTCGCTATCCGTCCTGCCGTCGCGGCGTCACCAGCCGGTCCGCGGCAGCCTGCCGTGACCGAGCTGCCGCCGGGGTCGGTGGTCCTGGCCGGGGGCGGGTCCGCAGGCCACGTCAACCCTCTGCTGGCGGTGGCCGACTGCCTGCGCCGACGCCACCCCGGCACCGCGATCACCGCTGTGGGCACCGCCACCGGACTGGAGCACAAGCTGGTCCCGGAGCGCGGCTACGAATTGTGGGACATCCCCAAGGCGGTCTTCCCGCGCCGGCCGAACCGGGCTGCCCTGGGCCTGCCTCGCTCGCTGGTCGCCGCGATCCGGGCCGCCGACCACGTGCTCGAGCGGACCGAGGCCCGGGTGCTGGTCGGATTCGGTGGCTACGTGTCCGGTCCGGCATACCTGGCCGCTCGGCGCCGGGGGGTGCCCATCGTCGTCCACGAGGCCAACGCCCGCGCGGGTCTGGCCAATCGACTAGGCGCCCGGCTCACCCAACACGTGGCCACGACGTTCGAGGTGACCAAGCTGCCGCACGCCACCGTGCTGGGGATGCCGCTGCGCCGGGAGATCACCACCCTGGACCGCACTCGGGCCAGGCAGGGCGCTCGCGTCGGATTCGGGCTGCATCCCGACCTGTCGACCCTCCTGGTCACCGGTGGTTCGCTGGGGGCGCAGCGGCTTAACGAGGCAGTCGGGGGCTGTGCCGAGACGCTGCTGCGGGCGGGGGTGCAAGTACTCCACCTGACCGGGATCGGCAAGAAGTTCGAGCCGCCGGCGGACTGCGGGTCGGCCCGCTACGTCGTGCGCGCCTACGCCGATCGGATGGAGCTGGCGTACGCGGCCGCTGACCTCGTGCTGTGCCGGGCCGGCGCCAACACCGTGTGCGAGCTGACCGCGGTGGGCCTGCCAGCCGTCTACGTCCCGCTGCCGATCGGAAACGGCGAACAGCGCCTTAACGCCGCGGGTGCCGTGGCCGCGGGGGCCGGCGTGCTCGTGGACGACGCCGACCTGACCGGTGACTGGGTGCTGCGCGAGCTGCTGCCGATGGCCCTGGACACCCCGAGGCTGGCGGCGATGGGCCGGGCCGCCGAACGCTCCGGTCATCGGGACGCCGACGAGCGGGTCAGCGACCTGATCTGCCAGGCCGCCGCGCAGGGGGTCGCCGGATGACCCGGGCCCCGGGGCAGCCCCCCTTCGACCCGGGCGCCCCCCTACCCACCCCGAGCGAACTCGGCCGGGTGCATCTGCTGGCTATCGGCGGATCTGGGATGTCCGCGGTGGCTCGGCTGCTGCTGGCGGCCGGAGTGCCGGTCAGCGGATCGGACACAGCGGACTCGGCGACGCTGGCCGACCTGGCGGCGCACGGTGCGAAGGTGCACCTCGGGCACGATCCGGCCCACCTGGACGGCGCGGACACCGTCGTGGTGTCCTCGGCGATCCGGGAGGACAACGTGGAACTGCGGACCGCGCGGGCCACCGGGTTGCGCGTGCTGCACCGCGCCCAGGCCCTCGCGGTGCTGATGACCGGGCGCCGGGTGGCGGCGGTCGCCGGCGCCAACGGCAAGACCACCACGACATCGATGCTGACCACGGCCCTGCGCCGGGCCGGGGCCGACCCGTCCTTCGCGATCGGGGGGGACCTGGTGGATCTGGGCGCGAACGCCGCCCTCGGGTCCGGTCCTGGCTTCGTCGTCGAGGCCGACGAGAGCGACGGGTCCTTTCTGGTCTACCGGCCACAGGTCGCGGTGGTCACCAATGTGCAACCGGACCACCTCGACTTCTACGGGACCTTTGAGCAGGTCGAGCAGGCCTATGACCGGTTCGCGGCCACGATCCGCCCCGGTGGGTTGCTGATCTGCTGCATCGACGACCCCGGTGCCGCGAGACTCGCCGACGCGCAGCGCCGCCGGGGCGGTGCCGTAATCGGCTACGGGACCTCGACGGCGTCCCAGGCCCGTTTGCGCGACATCGAGTTGCGGGGGTTGACCAGCGGGTGCGTGCTCGATCGGGGGGCCGGGGGGCCGGTGTCGCTGCGGGTCGAGGCGCCGGGGGAGTACAACCTGCGCAACGGCGCCGCGGCGTTCCTGGCCGCCACGGAGGGGTTCGGCGCCGACCCCGGCGCGGTGCTCGCGGGCCTTGCGGACTATCGGGGGGTGCGCCGCCGCTTCGAGGCCAAGGGCGAGGTCGGCGGGGTCCGGGTGGTCGACGACTACGCCCACAATCCCGCGAAGGTGGCCGCGGTGGTGCAGACGGGGGCGCGGTTGGCCCGTCCCGGCCGGCTGGTGGCCGTGTTTCAGCCGCATCTTTTCTCCCGGACCCGGGACTTCGCGGAGCAGTTCGCCGAGGGCTTGGCCGCCGCCGACGTCGTTGTCGTCTTGGACGTCTACCCCGCGCGGGAGGACCCGATCGCCGGGGTGTCCGGCGAGCTGGTCGTACGCGCGCTAGGCGAACGGGGTCACCCTGGGGTGCTTTACGTACCCCGACTGCCCGACGCGGCCGCCGTGGTGGCCGGCCTTGCGTGCCCAGGTGACCTGGTCCTCACCATCGGGGCCGGTGACGTCACGAGCGTGGGTCCGCAGCTGCTCCGCCTGCTTACCGGACCGAAGGAGGTGCGAGCGTGATCCGCAACCGCCCGCGCTCCCGGGCCACCTACCTGGGGGTGGCCGGCGCCCTCGTGGTCCTGGCGATGCTCGGCTGGCTGCTTTTCCTCAGTCCTGTCCTCGTCGCCCGCGACGTCGAGGTTCGCGGGACGTCGGGTGGAGCGCGGGAGCAGGTGCGCCGACTCGCGGGGCCCAGCTTGGGTAAGCCTCTGGTGAAGGTCGACGTCGCGGGGTTGGAGTCACAGGTTCGCGGGCTCGGGGGTTACGCCGAGGTGAGCGTCACCCGCCGCTGGCCCCGCACGATCGCCATCGAGGTGCAGCCACGCCAGCCAGTGGTGACGATCCGTGACGGTGAGGGCCAACTGCAGGTCGTCGATAAGCAGGGGCGGATGTTCGCCATCGTCAACCGAGCCCCGACCGGGGCACCGCTGGTGACGTTGACCGGCCTGGGCGACGGGTCAGCCGACGGTGTCCAAGCGGCACTAGCCACCGCGGCGACTGCCGTGGGTGCCCTCTCCCCAGCTCAGCGGGCAGATGTCCGCGAGGTGTCAGTGGCCGGCCCCAACCGTGTGGTGCTCGGCTTCAAGGGCACGAGAGTGGTGTGGGGAGACGGTTCGAACACCGCCCTCAAGGCCCGAGTGATGACACACGTGATGGCTCAGGGCACGTACCGAGCAATCGACGTCAGCGCTCCGGAGAACCCGGCCACGAGTGACTGAGCGGCAAGGCAAGGGCCTGTTCCTCAACTAAACGGTGAGGCAATGTTTTTGTGGCTCTAGGTGGTTCGTCGAACCTCCAAGGTCCCGTAGGATGTTGTCGAGCCGGGCGCTGTGCGCTCCCGTCACCGCCCGATCCCGGCGTGGTCAGCGAAGGCAATCAGGAAGAGGGCTGACGTGGCAGCACCCCAGAACTACTTGGCCGTCATCAAGGTCGTCGGCATCGGCGGCGGGGGGGTCAACGCGATCAACCGGATGATCGACGTCGGCCTCAAGGGTGTCGAGTTCATCGCCATCAACACTGACGCGCAGGCACTGTTGATGAGCGATGCAGACCTCAAGCTCGACGTCGGCCGGGAGCTGACTCGCGGCCTCGGCGCCGGCGCCGACCCGGAGGTCGGCAAGAAGGCGGCCGAGGACCACGCCGAGGAGATCGAGGAGGCCCTCAAAGGCGCCGACATGGTGTTCGTCACCGCCGGGGAGGGCGGTGGGACCGGCACTGGCGGAGCTCCCGTGGTGGCCCGGATCGCCAAGTCCATCGGCGCGCTGACCATCGGGGTGGTCACCCGCCCGTTCACGTTCGAGGGGCGCCGCCGGGCCAACCAGGCCGAGTCCGGCATCGGCGGTCTGCGCGAAGAGGTCGACACCCTGATCGTCATCCCCAACGACCGGCTGCTGTCGATCAGCGACCGGTCGGTAAGCATGCTGGACGCCTTCCGCAGCGCCGACCAGGTGCTGCTGTCCGGCGTTCAGGGGATCACCGACTTGATCACCACCCCAGGCCTGATCAACCTGGACTTCGCCGACGTCAAGTCGGTCATGCAGGGTGCCGGTTCGGCGCTGATGGGCATCGGCTCGTCGCGCGGCGAGGACCGTGCGGTGCAGGCGGCCGAGCTGGCGATCTCCTCTCCGCTGCTGGAGGCCAGTATCGACGGGGCGCACGGGGTGCTGCTGTCCATCCAGGGCGGTTCCGACCTCGGTCTGTTCGAGATCAACGAGGCCGCCCGGCTGGTCCAGGAGGCTGCCCACCCCGAGGCGAACATCATCTTCGGTGCCGTCATCGATGACGCCCTGGGCGACGAAGTCCGGGTGACCGTCATCGCTGCCGGCTTCGACAGTGGTGGTCCCACCCGTCGCCCCGAGGAGCAACGCACCCTGGGGCACCTGGCGACGGCGCCACAGCGACCGGGCCCGCAGTTCACCCCGTCGCCGGTCCCGATGGCTGCGCCTGCCCCGGGCCCGGCCGCGGTGCCGTTGTCATCCCCCGAACCGGCCGCCCCGCCGGCTGCCGCGAGTTCTGCCCCGGCCTCGGCGGACGCGGAGCCGGCCGTCTCGGTACCGGGCCACTACGCCCCCGAGCCGGTCCGGCCGCCGCCCACCGTGACCTTCGACGACGGCGACGACCTGGACGTGCCCGACTTCCTCAAGTAGGGGATCGGGGCGGCCGCGGCCGACCGAACGCAGCAGGTCGGTACCGGCGGAAGTCGGCCACGGCCGGGTTATGGGCTGCTGCCCGCCGCTGCCATAGTCTGGCAGGGTGTTCGTCTGGCGCCAGCAGCTGAGCGATGGGCCCGTAGATCATCCCGATTCCCGACCCGCGTCGGCGAGCCAGATTGCGCTGGACTGGGGGTTCACCGGGGCGCTGACCCCCGACGGGGTCAGCCGTGGGGACTTCCTGGGCCTCAATCTGGCCGACCACGTCGGCGACAACCCGGCGGCGGTCGACGCCAATCGTCTGACCCTGGCCAGCGAGATGGGCGTCGCCCGTTCGAACCTGCTGTTCCTCACCCAGGTGCATGGCCGGGACGTCGTCGTGGCCGACGGCCCCTGGCCCGGCAAGCCACCCGTAGCGGACGCCGTGCTGACCACACACCCCGAACTGGCCCTGGCGGTATTGGTCGCCGACTGCACCCCGATACTGCTGGCCGACACCGCGGCCGGCGTGGTCGGGGCAGTGCATGCCGGCCGGGCGGGGCTGCTGCGGGGAGTGCTCCCGGCGGCGTTGGAGGCCATGCGGGACCTGGGTGCCCGCTCGATCAGGGCCGCCATCGGCCCGGCCGTGTGTGGGCGGTGCTATGAGGTGCCGGAGGGGATGCGTGCCGAGGCGGCCGTGGTCAGCCCGGTCAGTGCGACGGTGTCCTGGTCGGGTAACCCCGCCATCGATGTGGCCGCCGGGCTCGCCGAACAACTCAGTGCCGCAGGAGTCAGCCTCACCTGGGTGCCCGGGTGCACTCGCGAGTCGCCACGGCTGTACTCCTATCGGCGCCGAGCCCGGACCGGTCGGACCGCCGGCGTCGTCCGGCTGTGGCAGCGATGAGCCTTCCGGCCGGCGAGGCCGACCCGGAGCGCACCGCCGACCTGCGCCGACGCCTGGCCGAGGTACGTGAGCGCATCGACCGGGCCTGCCGGGCGGCGGGGCGTTCCAGCGACGAGGTCACCCTGGTGGTGGTCACCAAGCACTTCCCGGCCTCCGACATAGTGCGCCTGGCGGGACTCGGCGTCCAGCATGTGGCCGAGAACCGCGACCAGGAGGCCCGCTCCAAGCTGGCCGATCTGGCCGACGTCGATCCCACCGTCCGCCAAGGACTCATCGTGCACTTCGTCGGGCAGTTGCAGACCAACAAGGCGTCCTCGGTGGCCGGCTACGCAGACGTCGTCCACTCGGTGGACCGGTCCCGCCTGGTCGACCCGCTGGCCGCCGCGGCCACCAAGCGAGGCCGCAGGATCGACGTACTGCTGCAGGTCAACCTCGACCCCGAGCAGGCCGGACGCGGCGGGGTCAACCCTGAGCTGCTGCCCGAGCTGGCCGACCGAGTCCGAACCCAGCCGACCCTGCGGTTGCGCGGACTGATGGCCGTGGCTCCGCTGGGCCGGGACGCCGGTGAGGCCTTCGAGCGGCTGGCCCACCTGCACGCAGTCGTGCGAGCCGATCATCCGGACGCGACCTGGCTGTCCGCCGGGATGAGCGGGGACCTGGAGGCGGCCGTGGCGCACGGGTCGACACACCTGCGTGTCGGCACCGCAATCCTGGGTTCCCGCCCGCCGCTTGGGTAGCGTTCGTGGGCAATGGCTCGCGAGACTGACCGGGACCTCTGATCGACAAGGAGCGCAAGATGGCTGGAGCGATGCGCAAGGCCATGGTGTACCTCGGGCTGGCCGAGGAGGACGAGCGCTACGAGGGCTACGACGACGAGGCGGGGCAGGACTCGCACGGGCCGCGGCGCCCCGGTGGCGGAGCCTCGGTGGCCGTCGAGGAGGACGAGGGCCGCGGGGCCGAGGTGCGAAACCTGCCCCGCCGGGTGCCCGTCTCGCAGGCCGTCCATGAGGTGGAGGTAGGAGCATTGCACCGGATCACCACGATCCACCCGCGCACCTACAACGAGGCCAAGACGATCGGTGAGAACTTCCGGGTCGGCACGCCGGTCATCATGAACCTCACCGACCTGGACGACGCCGACGCCAAGCGCCTGGTCGACTTCGCCGCCGGCCTCGTCTTCGGGCTGAAGGGCACCATCGAACGAGTCACCAGCAAGGTCTTCCTCCTGTCCCCGGCTCACGTCGAGGTGACCTCCGAGGAGGGCGAGCCGGCCAAGGGGACCAAGGGGTTGTTTAATCAGAGCTGACCCGGGCGACCCAAGAACGCCCGGACCGAGACTCTGAGGAAAACGGTCAACCCATGCGCGCGATCCTGAACGTGCTGTACATCATCGTTTATGTCTACTTCATCGCGCTGATGGCGCGTCTGGTGATCGACTGGATTCAGATGTTCGCCCGCCAATGGCGTCCCAAAGGCCCGGTACTGGTGCTGCTGGAGGGGGTCTACACCGTCACGGACCCGCCGTTGAAGGCCCTGCGGCGGGTCATCCCGCCGTTGCGTCTCGGCTCGATCGCCCTGGACCTTTCCTTCCTCGTGCTGTTGTTCGGCGTCTCCCTGTTGCTACGGGTCCTCGCCTGACGGACGTAAGCACACCTCGCCGGCATCGGCCGATCGGCGGGCGAGGGCCCTTTCCGGGCCAATTCAACGCTCTCACCGGCGCGGACGTGTCTGCAGCCTGCTCCGCCAAGGTCCGGGTAGGCTCGGAGTACGCTACGTTCCGTCATGTCAGCACAACCAAGGGGCACCTATGGCGCTCACGCCCGAAGACGTCCTCAACAAGCACTTCACCGCGACGCAGTTTCGGCGTGGCTATGACGAGCAGGAAGTGGACGACTTCCTCGACGAGGTCGTCGTCGAGCTGCGCCGGTTGATCGCGGAGAACGTTGACCTGCGCCGGGCCGTCGAGGCGGGTGTGGACGCCGCCGTTCCGATGGCTCTGGCAGGTGGCGCTGCGAGCCCGGAGGAGCTGGACTTCCGGGCGGCCAAGGCGCGCGCCGATGCCGACCAGGCCGATCAGGCCGCCGCTGAGCGGATCGCCAAGGCCCAGGCCGACGCAGAGGCTGCCGAACAGCGGGCCCAGGAACGCATCGCCGCCGCCCAGCAGGAGGCCGAGCGGGCCGAGGCGGAGGCCGGCAACCGCGCCGCGTTCGCCGAGGCGGGTGCCAGCGTTGAAGCGTCCGCGACCGGTGGTTCAGACGCACCCGGAGCCACCGACGCCGCGGCTGTCATCGCGCTTGCCCAGCGGCTGCACGACGAGTACGTCTCGCAGGGCCGCCAGGAGCACGACCAGTTGGTGGCGGAGGCGAACGAGCAGCGAGAACGGCTGATCCGGGAGGCCACTGAGCAGCGGGATCGGCTGGTGGGGGAGGCTACCCACCACCGCGACCAGTTACTCGGGGAGGCACAGGCACGCCACGACGAGTTGCTCGACTCCGGGGAGCAGCGACACAAGGAGCTGGTCTCCACCGCACAGGAGCAGCACGACCGGCTGATCGCCGAGGCCCGGGGCACCCACGAACGGATGATCACGGAGGCTCGGGAGCGTTCGACCGGCATGCTCGCGGAGGCCCAACAGAAGCGTCAGACCGTCCTGGACGAGCTGCAACGGGACCAGTCCACCCTCAGCGAGCGGATCGACCAGCTGAAGTCCTTCGAGGCCGACTACCGCAGCCGGCTACGCGCCTACATCGAGGCACAGCTGCAGCATTTGGAGCACGCACCGGGGGACGAGCGCAGCGCAGCGCAACAGCCCGGCAATGCCGACCAGCAGGCCCAGGACAACCAGCACGGGCCGGCGGATCAGCCGGAACCGCAAGAGGTCGGCTGATCCGACGCCGATGGGCTGACCGACCGGCCCGCGAGGCGATCGCCGCAACCCGCACTGGGCGTTGACGCTGCCGTTCCGTGCGGGGGTCTATCCTTTCCTGCACTGGGCCACCCGGTCCTGGACGGCAATCGGACGAAGGTGATCATGGCCAGCCCGAGGAACTCGGTTCCACCCACCGCCCACCAGGAGGGCCGGCCGGAGGCACCCGAGGCTGGAACACTTCCCATCCGCCTGGGTGAGGAGGCGTGGAGCCTCGAGGAAGCTGCCGATCTTCGAGACGAGCTCCAGCAGGAGGTGGCCCGGTTGCGCGAGGAACTCGAGGCCTCCGAGGAGGAGCTGGCCGATCTCATGCGCGACTACGGCGGCGGGTCCGGCGACGACTCGGCCGACACCGGAGGCAAGGTGCTGGAGCGGGAACAGGAACTGACGCTGACCAACAACTCCCGCACCCTGCTGGCGCAGACGGAACGAGCCCTCGGTCGGTTGTCCGACCACACCTACGGGCTGTGCGAGTCGTGCGAGCAGCCGATCGGCAAGATGCGTCTGCAGGCTTTTCCCCGGGCCACCCTGTGCGTCAGCTGCAAGCAAAAGCAGGAGCGGCGCTGAGCTCCTTCCCGGAGCAGCCCGACCACAGCGACCGTGCCGGGTCGGCAGCCGGCAACGCGCGGGCCATCGTCCTGCTCGTCTGCTTGGCCGCAGTCATCTATGCCGCGGACCGCTGGACCAAGGGGTGGGCGCTGGCCAACCTCGAACCGGGCGTGCCGGAGCCGTTCGTCGGGAACCTGCTGAGGCTGCATCTCATCTTCAACCCCGGTGCGGCCTTCTCCCTGGGCACCGGCCTGACGCCAGCGTTCACGGTGCTGCAGACCGTCGTCGCGGTGGCCGTGCTCGTCGTGGCCCGCCGGGTGGTGTCCACGGCGTGGGCGGCCACCCTCGGTCTGTTGCTCGGCGGGGTCCTGGGCAACCTCACCGACCGGCTGACCAGGCCCCCGGGCTTCGGCGTGGGTCACGTCGTCGATTTCCTGCAGCTTCCGTACTGGCCGATCTTCAACATCGCCGACTCGAGCATCGTCTCCTCCGCAGTGCTCGTTGCGCTGCTCACCGCCCGGGGCACGACGTGGACCACCGCCCGCGCCCGCCCCTCCGTGCGATGAGCCTGCCCCGCCTGGTCGAGGTCCCCGAGGGACTGGACGGTCAGCGTCTGGACGCGGCGCTGGCCCGGCTGTTCGGGCTGTCCCGGACCAGGGCCGCGCACATCGTCGCCGCCGGCGGCGCCCTCCTGGACGACCGGGTGGCCGGCAAGTCCGACCGGGTCCGGGCCGGGGCCACCCTGGAGGTGACCTTCGACGCCAGCCCGCCCGCCGTCGTCGAGGTGGTCGCTGAGCCGGTCCCGGGCATGAGCATCGTCCACGACGACGACGACCTCGTCGTGGTGAACAAGCCGGCCTGGGTGGCCGCCCACCCCGGGGTGGGATGGTCGGGGCCGACCGTGGTCGGCGGCTTGGCCGCGGCCGGTTACCGGATCGCCACGTCCGGGCCGCACGAGCGGCAGGGCATCGTCAGCCGGCTCGACGTCGGCACCTCGGGGCTTATGGTCGTCGCTAAGAGCGAGTACGCCTATGGACGGCTTAAGCGCGCGTTCAAGCAGCGAGAGGTCGACAAGAGCTACCACGCCCTGGTCCAGGGCCTACCGGACCCGCTCAGCGGGACCATCGACGCGCCAATCGGGCGGCGTCCCAGCGCGGAGTTCAAGTTCGCTGTGCTCAGCACCGGCAAGCCGGCGCGCACCCACTACCAGTTGCGGGAGGCCTACGGCTGCGCCGCCCTGCTGGAGGTGACCCTGGAGACCGGTCGCACCCACCAGATCAGGGTGCACCTGGCGGCGGTGCGGCACCCGTGCGTGGGTGACCCGCTGTACGGGGCCGACCCCCGGCTGGCCGGCCGGCTGGGCTTGGAACGGCAGTGGTTGCACGCGGTCGGGCTCGGTTTCGAGCACCCCCGCACCGGTGAGCGGCTGCGGCTGACCAGCGACTACCCCGACGACCTGGCCCGCGCACTGGAGCGGCTCGCCCCCTGAGGGTGGGAAGGTCGGTGACACACTGCGGGCGTCCCAACGGCTCCGAGCCAGGCTCCTTAGAATGCCGGGGTGGCCGCGTCGAACCGTTCGGACTCTCGTTTCGCCCACCTGCACTGTCACACCGAATACTCGATGCTCGACGGCGCAGCCCGGATCGACGACCTGCTCGCCGCGGCGGCGCAGATGGGCATGCCAGCTCTGGCCATCACCGATCACGGCTACCTGTTCGGGGCGTACGAGTTCTGGCGAAAGGCCGCCAAGCACGGCGTCAAGCCGGTCATCGGCCTGGAGGGCTACCTCACCCCGGGCACCCCGCGCGGTTCCAGGACGCGGGTCACATTCGGCGACGGCGGCCGAGACGACGTGTCCGGCGCCGGCGCCTACACCCACCTGACGTTGTGGGCGCGGACCACCGGGGGCATGCTCAACCTGTTCCGGCTGGCCTCGCTGGCCTCCCTGGAGGGGTACTACTTCAAGCCACGGATGGATCGTGAGCTGCTTGAGCAGTACTCGGGGGGCCTGATCGGGACCACCGGGTGCCCCTCAGGCGAGGTTCAGACCCGGTTGCGGCTGGGCCAGTACGAGCAGGCCCGTGCCGCCGCCGCCGAGCTGCGGGACATCTTCGGGCCCGACAACTACTACTGCGAGCTGATGGACCACGGTCTGGACATCGAACGCCGGGTCCACAAGGACCTGCTGCGCCTGGCCAAGGACCTGCGCCTGCCGCTGGTGGCGACGAACGACCTGCACTACACCAAGGCCGAGGACGCGACCGCTCACGCGGCGTTGCTGTGCGTCCAGTCAGGGTCGACGTTGATGGACCCGGGCCGGTTCAAGTTCGACGCCGACGACTTCTACCTGAAGTCCCCGCAGGAGATGCGGCACCTGTGGCGGGAACTTCCTCAGGCCTGCGACAACACCCTGGCCATCGCCGAACGCTGTGAGGTCACCTTCGTGGAGGGGGAGGGGCGGTACATGCCCCGGTTCCCAAGCCCGCCGGGGGAGGACGAAACCAGTTGGTTCGTCAAGGAGGTCGAACGCGGTCTGCAGGCTCGGTTCCCCGCCGGGGTGCCCGACTACGCGCGCAAGCAGGCCACCTTCGAGCAGGAGGTGATCGTCTCCAAGGGGTACCCCGGGTACTTCCTGGTCGTCGCCGACTTCATCAACTGGGCCAAGTCCCAAGGCATCCGGGTCGGTCCGGGCCGGGGCTCGGGGGCCGGGTCGATGTGCGCCTACGCGATGCGGATCACCGACCTCGACCCGGTCCCGCACGGGCTGATCTTCGAGCGGTTCCTCAACCCGGAGCGGCCGTCCCTGCCGGATTTCGACGTCGACTTCGATGAGCGCCGTCGCGGTGAGGTCATCAAGTACGTCACCGACCGCTACGGCCAGGACCGGGTCGCCCAGATCGTCACGTACGGAACGATCAAGGCCAAGCAGGCCCTCAAGGATGCCAGCCGGGTGATGGGATACCCGTTCTCGATGGGGGAGCGGCTGACCAAGGCGATGCCCCCGGACGTCATGGGCAAGGGCATCACGTTGTCCGGGGTGTTCGACCCCACCCACAAGCGCTACCCCGAGGCCGCCGAGTTCCGGGCCCTGCACGAGGCCGATTCGCAGGCGCAGCAGATCGTCAAGACGGCCTTGGGCCTGGAGGGCCTGAAGCGGCAGTGGGGGGTGCACGCGGCCGGGGTGATCATGTCCTCCGAGCCGCTCATGGACATCATCCCGGTGCTGCGGCGGGAACAGGACGGGCAGATCATCACGCAGTTCGACTACCCGACCTGCGAGGCGCTCGGGCTGGTCAAGATGGACTTCCTCGGGTTGCGCAACCTGACCATCCTGGACGACGCGATTGACAACGTCCGGGCCAACCGGGGTCTGGAGGTGGACCTGGACGCGCTGTCCACCGATCTGACCGACGCTCCGACGTACCAGCTGCTCAGCCGCGGCGACACCCTGGGGGTCTTCCAGTTCGACGGTGGGCCCATGCGGGCGCTGCTGCGGCTGATGCAGCCGGACAACTTCGAGGACATCTCGGCGGTCGGAGCCCTGTACCGGCCGGGTCCGATGGGGGCCAACAGTCACACCAACTACGCGCTGCGCAAGACCGGCAAGCAGCCGATCAGCTACCCACACCCGGAACTGGCGGCGGCGCTGGAGCCGATCCTGGGCACCACCCATGGCCTGATCGTTTACCAGGAACAGGTCATGGAGATCGCGCAGAAGCTGGCCGGGTACACCCTCGGCAAGGCCGACCTGCTTCGCCGCGCGATGGGCAAGAAGAAGCGCGAGGTCCTCGACGCCGAGTACGTCGGGTTCGAGCAGGGGATGCGGGCCAACGGGTTCTCCGTCGAGGCGATCAAGACCTTGTGGGACATCCTCGTCCCGTTCAGCGACTACGCCTTCAACAAGGCCCACTCCGCCGCATACGGCCTGGTCTCGTACTGGACGGCCTACCTCAAGGCCAACTACCCGGCCGAGTACATGGCCGCACTGCTGACCAGCGTCCGCGACGACAAGGACAAGTCCGCGCTGTACCTGAACGAGTGCCGCCGGATGGGCATCCAGGTGCTGCCCCCCGACGTCAATGCCTCGGTGGCCCGGTTCGCCGCCGTCGGTGAGGACATCCGGTTCGGGTTGGCGGCGGTGCGCAACGTCGGCACCAACGTCGTCGAGGCGGTCGCGGCTGCCCGCACGCAGAAGGGGGCGTTCACCTCGTTCCGGGACTTCCTGGCGAAGGTGCCGGCCGTGGTCTGCAACAAGCGGACCATCGAGTCGCTCATCAAGGCCGGGGCGTTCGACTCCCTCGGCCACCCCCGGCAGGGGCTCGTCGCGGTGCACGAGCAGTACGTCGACGCGCTGGTGGAGGTCAAGCGCAAGGAGGCGGTCGGGCAGGACTCTCTGTTCGACGCGTTCGGGTTCGGCGATGCCGAGGACTCATCGGGCCCAGGCGGAGCCGGGGCAGGGGGGCCTGCGGACCTGGAGGGCCTGCCGGGGGTCCCGGACCTGGAGTGGGACAAGGCGGCGCTGCTGGCCTACGAGCGGGAGATGCTGGGTCTGTACGTGTCCGACCACCCCCTGTTGGGGATCGAGCACATCCTCGCGATACACGCGGACACCTCGATCGCCACCCTGCTGGTCGAGGACGGACCGGCCGGGTCCGTGTCCGTCGGGTCCGGCGGGTCCGGCTCCAACGGTGCGACCGCCAACGGTGCCGGTCGTCACGGCGCGAGTCCCAACGGCCACGGTGGTGCTCGCGGCGACGGGGCAATGGTCACCGTGGCCGGCCTGATCACCGGCTTGCAGCTGAAGCGCACCAAGAAGGGCGACCTGTGGGCCATCGCCACCGTCGAGGACCTCGACGGGGCGATCGAATGCCTGTTCTTCCCCAGCACGTACACCTCAGTGGCCCCGCTGCTGAGCCAGGATGTGGTGTGCGCGGTCCGCGGGCGCGTCAGTCGGCGCGACGATCAGGTGTCGATCTACGCCCAGGAGTTGACCATCCCGGATCTGCGGGAGGGCGATCGCGGCCCGGTGGTGCTGTCGATGGCCGTCAGCCGGGCCACCACAGGGCTTGCCGAGCAGCTCAAGGCCGTGCTGCGGGAACACCCCGGTGCGACCGAGGTGCACCTGCGGTTGACTCAGCCGGGACGCTCGGTACTGATGCGCCTGGACGACGGCCTGCGTGTCAACGCTTCACCGGAGCTGTTCGGGGACCTTAAGGCGCTGTTGGGTCCGGCCTGTCTGAGCTGACCTCGGCACGCAGTTCCGGGTTGCGGCCGGGACCCGGCGGGTGGCCTGGAGCTGGCGCATCAGGCGGACCACCGCCGGCAGGTGCACCCGACCCAGGTAGTCCGCCCAGTCGATGACCGAGGTGTCGCTGGTCAGGTCCGGGTGGCCGGCCGGCACTCCGGGGGTGGTATCGAAGACGGTTCGGCTGCATGTGTACGGCGCGTACAGATCCCTGTACTCGCGTAGCATCCGCAGGCCGCGGGCGGCGCCGGCCAAACGGTCAGCCAGCGCGGCGGCACGGGGAGAGCCGGCGGCGCGGACCATCGGCCGGGCGAGGGCCAGAAGCCGTTCCCGGCGCCGGATCCAGCGATCGACGGCCGCGGGGCCGCGGAAGCGGAACGGGGGCGGCTGGCAGGCCCGGCCGTCCTGCCCGATCCAGGGGTGGGCGGCGAAGTAGTCGGAGGCGTGGACGAACATCTGCTGGAGGGTGAGCGGGTTGTCGCTGCCGGAGGCGACATGCACGTAACGGGGGGTGGCTGGCTCCGGGGGGTTGGCCAGGTTTGCCAGGATGGCGTTGACGACCAGGTCGACCGGGATGAGGTCGAGGACGTTGTCCGGGTGGCCGGGGAAGTGCTCCAACCTGCCTCGGGCGTAGGCAGCGATGATCGGATCGGCGACCTTGAACCCGTCGATCCAGCCGGGGAACGGCCGGGACAGCGCGCTTTCGATGATGGTGGGACGCAGCACGGTCAGCCGTTGCCCGGCCCGCGCGGTGAGCTCCTCGGCGACCCGCTCACCCAGGGCCTTGGTCAGGGTGTAGACGTCGGTCCAGCCGAGCTCGTGCCCCCGGGCGGCACCCAGGGCCGTCATCCGCCGCTCGACCTCCGCCTCGAAGCTGCCCGGCTCGATCGGCGGGCGCCGGGTGACCTCGGCCCGCACCCGCACCCCCAGACCTCGGGCCAGGTTCAGCTCGTCGCGCCAGTCGACGTCGTGCTTCAGGGCGGCCTGTGGGGCCCGGCGCATCCGGCCCGCCGAGACGTAAGCGGTGGAAACGTGCACGACGTGCACCGGGGTCGACCCACAGCGCAGCGCGGAGTACAGCCGGTGGGTGCCGGCCACGTTGGTCTCGAAAGCCGCATCGACCCGCTCGTTGAACTTGACCGAGGACGCGCAGTGCACCACCGCGTCGATGTCACCGGGAAGGGTGTAGTCCTCGCCGAGGTCGGCGTCGATGACGCCGATCGACTCGTGCACCCGGCCACCGGCCGTGCTGTCGGCGCCCGCGCCGGTGCGGCTGCCTGGGGCGGCGTGCAGGGCGGCGAAGGTGGGCCCTTCCAGCAGCCGGGCGAGCCGCTGCCGAGGGGTCAGCCCCCCGCAGCCGCGGATGAGCACGGTGACCCGGGTCTGGTGGTAGTCGCTGAGCAGCCGCTCCAGGACGGCTTGGCCGAGGAATCCGGTGGCTCCGGTGAGCAGCACGTGAGCTGGTCCGAGGGCGGGGTGGGGTCGGCGGTCGGTCGTGGCGAGCGGCATATCGTGGTCCTGTCGCAGCTGGAGACGTGAGGGGAACATGCACGCCCGTCCCGAGGCGGCATGACGTCGTAACGCCTCATCGCCCGCTGGGGCCGGGACCTGAGCCAGTGCCCCGGTCTCGATCCCGGAAAGTCGTCCGGCGCCGAGGACGCTGGCCCCGAGGGCGCCCGGCGCCGGCGTCCTAAAGTGAGGACGTCCTAAAGTGAGGACGTCCTAAAGTGAGGACATGGTGCGTCTGCTGCCCGCTGCTCCGATGCCGCCCCGGCGCCCCGTCGTGCGCCGACACCACGGCGACGAGGTGGTCGACGAGTACGCCTGGCTGGCCGACCGGGACGATCCGGTCGTGCTGGCCCACCTGGAGCAGGAGAACCGTTACGCCGAGGCGGTCACCGAGTCGCTGGAGCCGCTGCGGAGACGGATCGTGGCCGAGATCAGGGCCCGTACCCAGGAAACGGACCTGTCCGTGCCGGTGGCCTACCGAAGCTGGTGGTACTACTCGCGGACCGTCGAGGGCCAGCAGTACCCGCTGCATTGCCGCGTGCCGGTGGTCCCCGGCGCCGGCCGCCCGCGGGTGGACGATCCGACAGCTCACCACGGGGCGCAGGCCGGGGGGCTGCCCGGGGAGCAGGTGCTGCTGGACGGCAATGCCGAGGCCGCCGGCGCGGAGTACTTCGCCCTGGGGGCCAGCGAGGTCAGCCCCGACCAGACCCGGCTGGCTTACCTGGTGGATCTCGCCGGTGACGAGCGCTACCGGCTGCGGGTCAAGGACATCGAGAGCGGCGCACTGGTCGACGAGGCCGTCACCGGTACCGGGTACGGGCTGGTCTGGTCCCTGGACGGGCTGACCCTCTTCTACACCCGGGTCGACGCCGCCTGGCGGCCCCACCAGGTGTGGCGGCACCGGGTCGGCACCCCCGCCCGGGACGACGTCCTGGTCTTCCAGGAGGACGACGAGCGGTTCTGGACCGGCCTGACCAGCTCCCGCGACGAGAGGCTGCTGGTCATCCAGGTCGCCTCCAAGTCCACCTCGGAGGTCTGGCTGCTGGACCTGGCCCACCCCGATCAGCCGGCGTGGGTCGTCGCCCCCCGCCAGGAGGGGCTGGAGTATGACGTCGAACCGGCCGGCGACGGATTGCTGATCGTGCACAACGCGGTGCACCGCGACTTCGAGCTGGCCTGGGCACCGCTGACCACCTCGGCTGGCTCCTCGGTCTCGGACTGGAGCACCGTGGTGGCACCCGGCCCGGGGGAGCGCATCGTCGCCGCCGACGCGTTCGCCGGGCACGTCCTGGTCAGCATGCGCCGAGACGGGCTGACCGGGCTCCGGGTCCTGCCCAGGCGGCCCGGTGCGCCGGGCTGGTTCGAGCCCGGCTGGGACATCCCGGTCGACGAGCCGCTGTTCACCCTCCACCTTGGGGACAACCCGCAGTGGCAGACGACGTCCCTGCAGCTGATCAGGGAGTCGTTCGTCACCCCGCGCACGGTCCTGGAGATCGACGTGGGCACCCGGCAGCAGAGCGTGCTCAAGCGGCAGCCGGTGCTGGCCGGCTTTGACCCCGCCGACTACGTCCAACGCCGGATCTGGGCCACCGCCGCGGACGGGGTGCGGATTCCCGTTTCGGTACTGAGCAGGTCGGATGTGGTGCCGGACGGTTCGGCGCCGGGGCTGCTGTACGGGTACGGGGCCTACGAGATGAGCCTCGACCCGTGGTTCTCCGTGCCGAGGCTCTCGTTGCTGGACCGGGGAGTGGTGCTCGCCTTCGCCCACGTCCGCGGCGGCGGCGAGTTCGGCCGGTCCTGGTACGAGCAGGGCCGGCTGGATGCCAAGAAGACCTCCTTCACGGACCTGCTGGCCGTGGCCGGGCACCTGCTCGACGCGGGCTGGGTGGGTCCTGCTCGACTGGGACTTCAGGGCGGATCGGCCGGTGGGCTGCTCGTCGGCGCCACACTCAACTTGACCCCGGACCTCTTCCGGGTGGTCTGGGCCGAAGTCCCGTTCGTCGACACCCTGACCACCATCCTCGACCCGAGTTTGCCGCTGACCGTTCCTGAGTGGGAGGAGTGGGGCAACCCCCTGGCCAACCCGCAGGTCTACCGCTACCTCAAGGAATACGCCCCGTACGAGAACGTGGTCACGGCCGCCTACCCCGCGGTGCTGGCCACCACGAGCCTCAACGACACCCGCGTCGGCTACAGCGAGCCGGCGAAGTGGGTCGCCCGGTTGCGGGCGGCCACGACCAGCGACCCACACCAGCGACCTGTCCTGCTGCGCACCGAGATGGTGGCCGGGCATGGGGGTCGCAGTGGGAGGTACGCGGCCTGGGATCAGTGGGCCTGGGAGGCCGCGTTCGTGCTGGACCAACTGGACGCCGGAGCGTTGCCGAAACGGAGGCCGGCGTCGACCGGGACAGTCTGGACCGGCCCACAGTAAAGTGATATCACTTAGATGTCACAGGTCGTCGCGTCGGGGAGGTCGCCATGACCAAAGCCAGCAGCATCCGCAGGACCGGCGCCACCGGTGTGGCCGACGGGCCCTCCGGACAGGACGCCGGTGGTGTCGACACCCTGGACCCCACGGTGCATCCGCCGTCGAGCGCGCCGGTCGGCCACCAGGGGATCCGGGTCGACGTCGCCGAGCGGCGCGCCTGGTCGGTGAACGGGATCGCTGCGCTCATCGTGTCGTTGGCCGTGCTCGGCGCTGCGGTCTGGTTGGTGGTGCGGGTCATCACCGAGGCTGTCGCCGAGCGCGGAGTGAACTGGGTCAGCCTCGTGCTCGCCGTCCTCTTCCTGCTGGTGGCACTCCTGGTCGGCGCCGCGCTGGTCGTCATCCCACCGGGACACACCAGGGTCGTCCAGTTCTTCGGCCGATACATCGGCACCAGCCGCTCGACGGGTCTGACGATGATCACCCCGCTGTCGACCTCCCGGGCGGTGTCGGTGCGGGTGAACAACTTCGAGACCAACGCCCTGAAGGTCAACGACGCCGACGGCAACCCGGTGGAGATCGCCGCCATCGTCGTCTGGCAGGTCGCCGACACCGCCCGGGCCTGCTTCTCGGTGGAGAACTACGAGAACTTCATCCGGGTTCAATCCGAGGCGGCGTTGCGGCATGTCGCGACGACTCATCCCTACGACGACCCGGACGGCCAGGGCACGTCGCTTCGCGGCTCGACCGACCTGGTCTCGGCGGACCTCGCGCACGAGGTGGCCGAGCGGGTGGTGGTCGCCGGATTGGAGATCGTCGAGGTCCGGATCAGTCACCTCGCCTACGCCCCGGAGATCGCCCAGGCGATGCTCCAGCGTCAACAGGCCAGCGCCATCGTCGCGGCTCGCTCCCGGATCGTCGACGGAGCGGTCGGCATGGTCGAGATGGCCCTGGCCCGGCTGGAGAGCAACGACGTCGTCGCGCTCGATGACGAGCGCAAGGCCGCCATGGTCTCCAACCTGCTCGTCGTCCTGTGCGGGGAAGCCAAGGCGACGCCGGTCGTCAACACCGGCAGCTTGTACACCTGAGCGACCGGGCGGGTGCGGGTGATGACGCAGCAGCCGGCCCGGCCCGGTTCGGACGGCCCGGGCCGGGCCGTCCGGCGGCCGGTGCTGCTGCGCCTCGACCCGGCCGTCCACGACGCCCTGGTGCGCTGGGCAGCCGACGAGCTGCGCAGCCTCAACGCCCAGGTGGACCTGCTGGTCCGACGATCGCTGCGGGAGGTGGGCCGGATGCCCGGCGATGCCGCCCCCACGCCGCGGCGAGGTCGCCCGCCGCGGGCCGGACGAAGCGAGCCGCCGCAATCCGTAGACTGAGCCGGTGATCTCCCGCATCGACCTCCGTGGGCGTGAACTGTCCCCTCGCACCCTGCCAGGGGTGGTGCCGCGGGCGCGGGTCGACGTCTCGGAGGCCATGGCGGTGGTGGTCCCGATCATCGACGCGGTCCGCACCGGCGGCCAGGCGGCGGTCCTGGACCTGTGCGAACGCCTCGACGGGGTCCGTCCAGCGCAACTGCAGGTGCCGGCGGCGGTGCTCGACGTGGCCCTGAACCAGCTCGACCCGACCGTCCGGGAGGCCCTGACCGAGTCGATTCGGCGGGCCCGCCTGGTTCACGCCGCCCAGCTGCCCGAACCGCACTGCACCGAGGTGGTCCCGGGCGGCACGGTCCGGCAGCGGTGGATCCCGGTCGAGCGCGTGGGCCTCTACGTTCCGGGCGGCCTGGCCGTGTATCCGAGCAGCGTCGTGATGAACGTGGTGCCGGCGCAGATCGCCGGCGTCGCTTCGTTGGCCGTGGTCAGCCCGCCGCAACGGGACAACACCGGACCGTTCGCCGGGTACCCGCACCCGAGCATCCTGGCCGCCTGCGCCCTGCTCGGCGTCGAGGAGGTGTACGCGGTCGGCGGAGCCCAGGCCGTTGCCATGCTGGCGTACGGTGTGGCAGCCACGGACGGGCCGGGCTGCCGCCCCGTCGACGTCATCACCGGCCCCGGGAACGTCTACGTCGCCTCCGCCAAGCGGGCTCTGCGTGGGGTGGTCGGAATCGACGCCGAGGCCGGCCCCACCGAGATCGCCATCCTCGCCGACGACGGCGCCGACCCCGAGCACATCGCGGCGGACCTGGTCAGTCAGGCTGAGCACGACCCCCTGGCGGCGGCCGTCCTGGTCACCCCCAGCCCGGCGCTGGCCGAACGGGTCGAGGCCGCGCTGGCTCGGCGGGTGCGGGCCACCACGCACCTCGAACGGGTCACCGCGGCGCTGACCGGTCGCCAGTCGGCCATCGTCCTGGTCGACGACGTAGCGGCCGGCCTGGTCGTGGTCAACGCTTACGGGGCCGAGCACCTGGAGATCCACACCGCCGACGCCTCGCAGTTGGCCGATGGGGTCCGCAACGCCGGGGCGGTGTTCGTCGGGACGGCCACACCGGTCAGCCTCGGCGACTACGCGGCCGGCTCGAATCACGTGCTGCCCACCGGCGGCACCAGCCGGCACGCCAGCGGGCTGTCGGTGCTGTCCTTCCTTCGCGGTGTACAGGTCGTCGAGTACAACCAGGATGCCCTGGCGGACGTCGCCGAGCGGGTCGTCGCGCTGGCACGGGCCGAGGACCTGCCCGGACACGCCGACGCCATCCTGGCCCGCACGGGCGGCGCCGCGGGGTCAGCTCGATGAGCGTGCTCGATCTGCTGCGCCCCGACCTGCACGGCCGCACCCCGTACGGGGCCCCTCAGCTGAATGTACCGGTGCAATTGAACACCAACGAGAACGCCTATCCCGTCCCGGAGGCCGTCGTCCGGGACATCGTGGCGGACCTGGCCGGCGTGGCGGCCGGCCTGAACCGGTACCCGGACCGGGACGCCACCGACCTGCGGGCAGACCTGGCCGCCTACCTGCGGGCTGGCAGTGACGTGGACGTCCAGACCCCCCAGGTATGGGCCGGGAACGGCTCGAACGAGGTGCTGCTGCACCTGGTCCAGGCGTTCGGTGGGTCCGGGCGGCGCGCCCTCGGCTTCACCCCGTCGTACTCGATGCACCCCATCATCAGCCGCACCGCGGGCACGACGTGGATCGACGGGCGGCGCGGCGACGGCGGAGACGGCCGAGACGGCGGGACCGACCCGTTCACCCTCTCGGCCGGTCAGGCCGTCGAGCAGATACGGCGCCACGACCCGCACCTGGTCTTCCTGTGCTCACCCAACAACCCGACGGGAACCGCGCTGGACCTGAGCGTCGTCGAAGCCGTCCACGACGGGTCCGGCCACGCGGTGGTCATCGTCGACGAGGCGTACGCCGAGTTCGCCCGCGCCGGAACCCCGAGCGCGTTGGAGCTGCTGGCCGGGCGCGACCGGCTGGTCGTGACCCGGACGATGAGCAAGGCCTTCGCACTGGCCGGAGCCCGGCTCGGCTACCTGGCAGGGTCGGCGGACCTGGTCGACGCGTTGCGCCTGGTCCGGTTGCCCTACCACCTGTCCACACCCACCCAGGTCGTCGCCCGAGCCGCGCTGCGGCACGCCGACCTCATGCTCGGCACGGTCGAGGCGATCAAGTCCCAGCGCGACCGGATGGTCACCGAGCTGACCGCGATGGGGTTGCGGACGGTGCCCAGCGACGCCAACTTCGTCCTGTTCGGCGGCCTGGCTGACGAAGGGGCGACCTGGCGGGCCCTGCTCGAGGCTGGGGTCCTGGTCCGCGACGTCGGCCTGCGCCACCACCTTCGCGTCACCGCCGGCACCCCGCAGGAGACCACCCGATTCCTCCAGGCCGTGCGCGACCTGGTCGACACCCACCTGCAGGAGCGAGCATGACTAACGGCCCCAGCGTCCCGCCTCGACGGGCCAGCCTGACCCGTCGCACCAGCGAGAGCCAGGTGGACCTGACCATCGACCTGGACGGCACCGGTCAGGCCCAGGTCGAGACCGGTGTGCCGTTCTACGACCACATGCTGACCTCGCTGGCCAAACACAGCCTCATCGACCTGCGCGTTCGAGCCACCGGAGATCTCCACGTGGACGGCCACCACACCGTCGAGGATGTCGCCATCGTGCTCGGCGATGCCATCGCCCAGGCCCTCGGTGACAAGGTGGGGATCCGCCGGTTCGGTGAGGCCACCGTCCCCCTGGACGAGGCCCTGGCCCAGGTTGTCGTCGACGTCGCCGGACGGCCGTACGTGGTCCACTCCGGCGAGCCCGAGGGCCAGCAGTACGTCCTCATCGGTGGCTGCTACGTCGGCTCGATGACCCGGCACGTCCTGGAGACCTTGGCCCACCACGCCGGCTTGGCCTTGCACGTTCGAGTGGTGTCCGGGAGGGACCCGCACCACATCGTCGAAGCCCAGTTCAAGGCGCTGGCCCGGGCGTTGCGGGAGGCCGTCGAACGGGATCCGCGAGTGGTCGGAGTGCCAAGTGCCAAAGGCAGCCTCTAAACGGGCCGCGGCACGCCCCCGACGGGTGGGGGTGGGCCGCGGGATGGTCATGTCCGGATGCCGGCCGGAGGCCGCTCTGGCTTGGGCGAGACGCGGCCTGGGGCCGGCGACGGTGGCCTCACTGGACGGCTGGACCCTCGTGACACCCGCCGGGCAGCCCGCGGCGAGGCCGCCGTACGCCGACGCGGTCCGGGTGTTGGCCGGCCGGCCCGTGGGACTGCGAATGCGCCCGGCCTTGGGGTTCTTCCAGGTCGGCAGGCAGGCCGTGGTGACGGTGCACGGCAGGCGGTGGCGGGCGGTGACCCGGTGGGCGATGTGGACACCGGGGGAGGCCCTGGTGACGGTGTCCGACCTGGCGCCGGCCCGGCCTATCGACATCATCGCCGCCGCCGCAACGGTGCCGCCCGAGGAGGTCGATGACACCGAGCGGGTGCTGCGGGCCATCCTGCGAGATGGTGGCCGGGATGCCCCCGGCGTGCTGGCGGCCCTGTTCGCAGCCCTCGGACTGCCCGGGATCGAGGTGCTCGCCGGTCTGACGGACCCCACCGAACTGCCCGGTGCCCAGACTGTCGCGCCGCACCCCAGGCACGCACGCGCCTTTGACCGGGTCGTCGTCGAGGAGAACCGGTACCGAGCCGAGCTGGGGTTCTAGTGGCCCCCAGCGTCGTCGTGCTCGACTACGGCAGTGGCAACGTCCGCTCCGCCGTGCGGATGCTGGAACGGGTCGGTGCACGGGTCCGGCTGACCGCCGACCTGGAGGCGGCGCTCGCCGCGGACGGGCTGTTCGTGCCCGGCGTCGGCAACTTCCACGCCTGCCTGCGCGCGCTGCGGGCCGTCGACGGGCCGCGCCTGATCGACACCAGACTGGCCCGCGGCCGGCCCGTCCTGGGGGTGTGCGTGGGCATGCAGGCTCTCTTCGACGGATCCACCGAGGCCAGCGTGGGGCACCCAGAGGAAGGGCTGGGGCAGTGGCCCGGGACGGTCGAGCGGTTGGCCGCCGATGTCGTCCCGCATATGGGATGGAGTGCGGTCCGCAGCGCTCGCGGTAGCCGACTGTTCTCAGGAGTGGAGTCCGAACGGTTCTACTTCGTGCACTCCTACGCCG
The DNA here is from genome assembly GCA_035633615.1 of Dermatophilaceae bacterium. GTDB lineage: Bacteria > Actinomycetota > Actinomycetes > Actinomycetales > Dermatophilaceae > JADJTI01. The sequence goes on along the minus strand of DASQEP010000075.1, from coordinate 24,391 downwards.
CAGTGGACTGGACGCTGCGCCCACGCGGTCCGTTCGCGGCCGCCGAACCGCTGGTCACCTGGGCCGACCACGGTGGTGCGTTCGTGGCCGCCGTGGAGAACGGGCCGCTGTCGGCCACCCAGTTCCACCCGGAGAAGTCCGGCGACGCCGGCGCCCGGTTGCTGACGAACTGGCTGGCCACCCTGTGAGTGGTCGCCACCCGTGCCTGTCCCCGTTCCACGCCGCGACCAGGAGATGCCGATGACTGCCCAGAACCCGCCCGTCGTCCCCGAGGCCGCCGCCGCCTCGCCGATCGGCGCGACAATTGCCTCGCCCACAGCCTCGACCACGATGCAGGGTGCCGAGTCCCCCGTGCCGGTGCTCGAGCTGCTGCCGGCTGTCGACGTAGTGGACGGGCAGGCGGTGCAGCTGCAGCAGGGGGTCGCCGGCAGCGGCTGGCAGTACGGGGATCCCTGGGCGGCGGCCAGCGGGTGGCAGCGGCAGGGAGCCACCTGGTTGCACCTGGTCGACCTCGACGCGGCTTTCGCCCGCGGCTCGAACTACCCGACCATCCTTGACATCGTGCGCCGCCTCGACATTGACGTGGAGTTGTCCGGCGGGATCCGTGACACCGAGAGCCTGGAGCGGGCCCTGGCCACCGGATGTCGGCGGGTCAACATCGGCACCGCCGCCCTCGAGGACCCCGCGTGGACGGCCTGGGCCATCGCCAGCTACGGCGACCGGGTGGCCATCGGCCTGGACGTGCGCGGAAGCACCCTCGCCGCGCGCGGCTGGACCCGGGAGGGTGGCAACCTGTGGGAAACCCTCGAGCGCCTGGACCGGGAGGGTTGCGCCCGGTACGTGGTCACCGATGTGGCCAAGGACGGCATGCTTGCCGGACCGAACCTCGCGCTGCTGCGGGCGGTCTGCGAGCATACCGATCGACCGGTGGTCGCCTCCGGCGGCATCTCGTCGCTCGCCGACATCGCCGAGGTGCGACGCCTGGTTGCGGACGGCGTCGAGGGCGCCATCGTCGGGTCGGCCCTCTACCAGGGTCACTTCACGCTGGCCGAGGCGCTCGACGTCGCCGGCCGGCGGTGAGCCTACCGGCTGGGTACTCGTTCGCCGGAGACGACGGCACGGCGGATCCGAGCGTGCTGGCCGCGCTGGCCGACCCGGACGAGCGGGCTCTGATGGCGGCGCTGGCCACCGCCCGGGTCTTGCTGCCGGTGGTCCCCCTGCCAGCGGGTGAACACGACCACGACCACGACCACGACCACGGATCGGTGGCGCCGATTGCAACGGTCAGCCTCGTCGCCCCGGACGGTCGGCGTGGCATGCTCGCGTTCTCCGGTGTCGAGGCACTCGCCGCGTGGGACCCCGCCAGCCGACCCCTGCCCGCCGTCACCCGGGAGGCCGCCCGCGCCGCCCTGGACGGGAACTTCGACGCCATCGTCGTCGACCCACGCAGCGGCCACGAACGGGTGCTGCGCCCCAGCATGATGTGGGCGTTGCTGACCGGACGGGACTGGCTGCCCGCCCACCTCGATCCGGTGGTGCTGGCGGCGCTGTCGGCCGCCGTGGGGCGCGAGAGTGACGTCCAGGCGGTCACCCCTGACGAGGGCGCCCCCGGCGCCGGGACACTGCTGGTGAGGCTCGGCGTCGCCGCCGGCCTCACCGAGGGTGAGGTGGCCGACCTGGTCACCCGGATCGGGCAGCGCCTCGCAGCGGACCCGGACGTGCGGGTCCGGCTGGACGACGTCGCCTTCTCGCTGCGACCGGCCGGCCCCCCCCGGAATTGACCGACGGGGTCTGCCGGTCAGTCAGCTCCGCGCGTACGTCGCCGTCTGCGGGATCGGGGTCGAGGTCTGCTGGGCTGCCGCCGCCTCCCCGCCAGGGTTGTCGGCCCCGGCGGCCTGGGCGCGCACCTTCGCCTCGATCTTCTTGCCCACCTCGGCGTCGATCTGCTGCCAGTACCAGAAGGCACGCTCCAGCACCTCACCGTGGACGCCGCCGAGCAGGTGCCCAGCAACCGAGTCGACCAGTCGTTCCAGCTGTGCCTCGTCCATGACCTCTCGGACGAGGGAACCCGCCTGAGCGAAGTCGTCGTCCTGCGGGTGCAGCTGGTACGCCGAACGGACCATCGCCCCGTCGGCCTCCCATCCGTTGTCCGCCGGGCCCTGCTCGTCGGCGTATGAGCGGCCCTTGCTGTTCGGGGCGTAGGTCGGCTGGTCCGAGGTGTGCTGGTAGGCCATCTGGCCGTCGAAGTTGTAGAGGTTCGTCGCCGGCACGATCGGCTGGTTGACCGGGAGTTGGTGGAAGTTCGAGCCGATCCGGGCCCGGTGTGCGTCGGCATAGGAGAACACCCGGGCCAGCAGCATCTTGTCCGGGGAGAAGCCGATCCCGGGAACGACGTTGCTCGGGGCGAAACTGGCCTGCTCGATCTGGGCGAAGTGGTTGGCCGGGTTCTCGTTCAGCGTCAGCGTGCCGACCTCGATGAGCGGGTAGTCGCTGTGCGGCCAGACCTTCGTCAGGTCGAAGGGGTTGAACCGGTAGCTCTTCGCCTCCTCGTAAGGCATCACCTGCACGGACAGCTTCCACGACGGGTAGTCGCCGTCGGCGATGGAGTTGAACAGGTCGCGGCGGTGGAAGTCGCCGTCCTCGCCGGCGATCCTCGTCGCGTCGGACCCGCTGAGGTTCTGCACGCCCTGCTGGGTGTGGAAGTGGAACTTCACCCAGAACCGATCGCCCGCGGCGTTGACCCACATGTAGGTGTGCGAGCCGTAGCCGTTCATATGCCGCCAGGTCCGTGGCAGCCCCCGGTCACCCATCAAGTAGGTCACCTGGTGCGCCGACTCCGGGGTGTGACTCCAGAAGTCCCACTGCATCTGGTTGTCCCGCAGGCCCGAGTCCGGCAAGCGCTTCTGCGAGCGGATGAAGTGGGGGAACTTCATCGGGTCCCGGACGAAGAACACCGGGGTGTTGTTGCCGACCATGTCCCAGTTGCCCTCGGTGGTGTAGAAGCGCAGGGCGAAGCCGCGGACGTCCCGCCAGGTGTCGGCGGAGCCCAGTTCACCGGCCACGGTGGAGAACCGGGCCAGCGCGCGGGTCGTGGCGCCGGGCTGGAGCACGGCGGCCTTGGTGTACCGGCTCACGTTATGGGTGACCGTGAAGGTACCGAACGCCCCGGAGCCCTTGGCGTGCGGCTTGCGCTCGGGAATGTTCTCCCGGTTGAAGTGCGCCAGGGTGTCCAGCAGGTGGGTGTCGTGCAGCAGCAGCGGGCCGTTCGGGCCCAGGCTGAGGCTGTTCTGATCGCTCGGGGTCGGTGCCCCGTTGACCAGGGTGGAGCCGGTGTCGTCGGCGCCGGAATGGGGAACGTCGGTCGGTTTGATCGTCATGCTCTCTCCTCGGGGTGGACTGGGACGGGCTCGCCCGCAGACGGAGCGGACGGCGGTGGTTGGGGCGCACGGGCGGGTTGTGCGGGTTCGAGGTCGGACCGGGCCGACCGGCAAGCCGGGCACAGCCCCCAGTAGGTCACCTCGGCCTCGTCGATGAGGTAACCGTGGTCGTCGACGGCCTTCAGGCACGGGCGGGCGCCGACGACGCACTCCACGTCCGCCACGGCGCCGCAGCGGCGGCAGACGACGTGATGGTGATTGTCGCCGACCCGGGCCTCGTACCGGCTGGGTGACCCCGCCGGCTCGATGCGCCGGACCAGTCCGGCTTCGGTGAGCACGCGCAGAATGTCGTAGATCGCCTGGACGGAGACACGGTCGAGGCGGCACCGGACCGCGGCGGTGATGGTCTCCACGTCGGCATGGGGATTGTCCTGGACGGCGACCAGGACGGCCACCCGCGGCCGGGTGACGCGCAGACGCGCCTGCCGCAGCGACTGCTCCGCCGATTCCATGACGCACATTCTCCACCCATAAACTTGACTCATTCAAGTAGGAGCCTGATCCGGTTCACGCGGGGTTCTCTGGAGGCCCTGAAGCGAAACGGCGTCGCGCGGCGGTGAGCTCTTGTGCCAGCCTGATGACATGGATCTGGCCTCCTACCGGCGCGTTCTCGGTGTCCCGGGAGTGCCGAGGTTGCTGCTGCTGGGCGCGGCGGTGCGGGTACCGATGTTCGCTGGTCTGCTGGTGCTCACGCTGCATGTCACCGGTCCCCTGCAGGGCAGCTATGCACAGGCGGGTGTGGCCGGGTTCGTGGTCACCGCCGCCATGGCCGCGGGCGCCCCCTGGCGGGGCCGGGTACTGGACCGGGTCGGCCTGCGCCGAACGCTGAACCCCTCGTTGGTGGTCATGACCGTGGGCTGGGCGGCCGCGCCGTTCGTCGACTACCTGCCCATGCTGGTCCTGGTGGGTCTGGCCGGGCTTCTCAACGCCCCGGTCATGGCCGTCATCCGGCAGGCCATCCTGACGCTGACGCCGGCACCGATGCGCCGCGGCGCGTTGGCGATGGACTCCCTGTCGATCGAGCTGTCATTCATGATCGGGCCGCTGGCCGGAGTATGGGCCGCCACCCGGTGGCCGACCGGGTGGGTCCTGTTGGGCGTGCAGATGCTCCTCGTCCTGGGGGTGGCGGCGGTCTGGTTGCTCGACCCGCCGATGCGTTCGGACACCCCTGCGGATCAGGACTCCCCGCCCCGCGTCACACCGGCGCGATCCCGGCCTGGTCGTCTCCCGGCCGCCGCCGTGGTCGCCTGTGTCATCGCAGCGGCCGCCACCCTGGTGCTGACCGGGACGGAGCTGGGTTTGGTCGCCGGCCTGCGTGAGGCGGGCCACCCGGAGCACCTCGGCTGGGTCATGTCGATCTGGGGCCTGGGTTCCGCGGTCGGGGGGCTGGTCTACGGGGCGCTACCCCGGCCCCTGCCGGCCGGCCTGCTCCTGGTGGCACTCGCGGCCGTGACCGCACCGCTGGCCTGGGCCGGCACCATCTGGACCATCAGCCTGCTTTGCCTGATCGCCGGGCTGCTGTGCGCTCCCACCCTGATCGCCACACTCGACCAGCTCAGTCAGGTGGCGCCGGAGGACAGCCGTGGTGAGGCGCTCGGCTGGCATTCCTCGTTCCTGACCGCTGGGTCCGCCGCCGGAGGCCCGGTCGCGGGTATCGCCATCGATGCCGGTGGTTCGGCCCGCGGCTTCCTTCTGGTGGCGGCCCTCGGGATGCTGGTCGGCGCCGTCTCGCTCGGGTCTGGGTCGCTGACCCGGCACCGGGCTTGGCGCCGGCGACGCCGCCGAGTGCCCGACCGCGCCGACGCACCCGATCCCGCCGGGGCCATCACTCGCCGGTGATCGGCGGTGTTGGGACCCCGGGGGTATAGTGAGGGTGGTCTGATGTGCACGCCGACGTCAGGCTACCCAAAGAGAAGCCACGCCAGACGCTTCCACCCGCGTCGACCAGTAGGTCGCCGGGTCTGCGGCTCCAGACGGTGCGCCGACGGCCCACAGCCGTGCGCCCGGCACCCTGGGCTGTGTCGTGTGTGGCAGGGCTCCTCGATGGCGGTGACCAGTGAGGAGCCTTTTTGCGTCTTCTCGCGGTCGCGTACCTGATGTCGGTGGCGTGGGCACGGTCCCGGCCAATGACGGTCGGGGACACCCCGCCCACAGACCATCTAGCCACACAGCACGAGCACCGAGCAGTCACGAGCAACGAGCATGAAGGAGCGCAACATCAGCGACCCTCGCATCAATGACCGGATCCGCGTCCCGAAAGTGCGGTTGGTCGGGCCCAACGGCGAACAGGTCGGCATCGTCCTGGTCGAGGATGCACTTCGGCTGGCCGCCGAGGCCGATCTGGACCTCGTCGAGGTGGCCCCGATGGCCAACCCACCGGTGGCCAAGCTCATGGACTTCGGCAAGTACAAGTACGAGGCGGCGCTCAAGGCACGGGAAGCCCGCAAGAACCAGGTCAACACCGTCATCAAGGAGATCAAGCTCCGGCCCAAGATCGACCCGCACGACTACGGCACCAAGCGCGGCCACGTCGAGCGGTTCCTGTCGGCCGGTGACAAGGTCAAGGTGACGATCATGTTCCGCGGCCGCGAGCAGTCCCGACCCGAGCTCGGCTTCCGGCTGTTGCAGCGCCTCGCCCAGGACGTGGTCGAGCTCGGCTTCGTGGAGAGCTCCCCGAAGCAGGACGGCCGGAACATGATCATGGTGCTCGGCCCGACGAAGAAGAAGGCCGATGCCCGCGCCGAGCAGCGCCGCAAGCGCGACGACGCGATCCGGGCCGCTCCCGATCAGCGCCCGGAGCCGGCGGGTCCTGAGGATCGGTCGTCGACTCCGGTGCAGACGGACCCGGGCGGTTCCAGCCAGGGTGACGCGGTCGCGGCGGTCCCCGCCCCAGCTGCTGCCCCGGCCCCACAGCTCGTGCAGCAGCCGTCCTCGCCACCCGCTTCGGAACCTGGCCCCGAGCCGGCCCAGCAGCCGACACCGCGGCCCGCAGAACAGCCGACAGAAGAGCCCGCACCGCGGCCGGCTCTACAGGCGGCTGACCAGCCAGCAGACCAGCCGGCGCAGGACAGCGCCCTGACGAAGCCTGCGGTCGCCACCAAGCCCGCCGCGGCACCCACGACGAGTACCCCCCCAGCACCCGCTGCGAAGCCTTCGCCTGCGGCGAAACCCGCACCCGCGGCCAAACCCGTGCCCGCGACCAAGCCCGCACCGGCGGCCAAACCGGGACCCGCGGCCAAACCGTCCCTGACCCGGGCCAAGCCGTCCGCTCCGCGGTCCTGAACAGGACCCCCGTACCGTTCGACAGAAGGAGACCGGCGACATGCCGAAGAACAAGACCCACAGCGGGGCGAAGAAGCGATTCCGGCTCACTGGCACCGGCAAAGTGATGCGCGAACAGGCCGGCGGACGCCATCTGCTGGAGCACAAGTCCAGCACCTTCAAACGCCGCATCGCCGGCGACGTCGTGGTGGCCAAGGCCGACGTCAAGCGGATCAAGCGATTGCTCGGCACGTAGTCGCCACCCAGCCGACCAGCACACGCCGGCGCCGGCACCGCCGCCCTGATAGGGCGGCGGTGCCGGGCCGGATGACGAAAGAGGAGTACTCACGTGGCACGCGTGAAACGGGCGGTCAACGCCCACAAGAAGCGTCGGGTCGTCCTGGAGCGCGCCAGCGGCTACCGCGGTCAGCGGTCCCGGCTCTACCGCAAGGCCAAAGAGCAAGTTACCCACTCCCTGGTGTACGCCTACCGGGACCGCCGCGCGCGCAAGGGCGACTTTCGTCGGCTGTGGATCCAGCGGATCAACGCGGCCGCACGCAGTCACGGCATGACCTACAACCGGTTCATCCAGGGGTTGAAGGCCGCCGGTATCGAGGTGGACCGGCGCATGCTCGCTGAGCTGGCGGTCAACGACGCCCCGGCGTTCGCGGTGCTCGTGGATGCGGCCAAGGCGGCCCTTCCGGCCCAGCCCACGCAGGGCGGCCCGGCCCGCAGCGATTCGACGGACGCGGCCTGACCGCGACGAAGGGGCCACGGATCGCCTCCGTGCGTGCACTGGCCCGCCGCTCGGCCCGCGAGGAGCGCGGCCTGTTCCTGGCCGAGGGCCCGCAGGTGGTCCGTGAGGCGTTGACCTGGTGCCCGGACTCGATCGTGGAGCTGTACGTCGACCCGTCGGCCAGCCACCGGGTGGGGGAGAGTCTGGCCGCCGCACGGTCCGCCGGAGTGGCGATCCGCGAGGTCGACGCCCGGGTCCTGGCCAGAATCAGCGATACCCGCACCCCGCAGGGTGTCCTCGCGGTGTGCCGGCGGCTGGAACGCTCGCCCGAGGACGTGCTGGCCGGCCGGCCGCGGCTGCTGGTGCTGCTCGCCCACGTTCGTGACCCTGGAAACGCCGGGACGGTGGTGCGGGCGGCCGACGCGGCCGGCGCCGACGCCGTGTTGGTGTCCGATGCCAGCGTGGACGTGTACAACCCGAAGGCGGTCCGGGCCAGCGCTGGGTCCTTGTTCCACCTCCCGATCGTGCTGGGGCTGCCGGTCAGCCAGCTGCTGGACCGGCTGCGGGCCGCCGGGGTGCGCACCATCGCCGCGGACGGGCGAGCCGAAAGCTCGGTGCACGATCTCGACCTGTCCGTCCCGCATGCCTGGATCATCGGGAACGAGGCCTGGGGACTGCCCGAGGAGGTCCGCGCGGCCTGCGATGCAGCCGCTCGGGTGCCCCTGTACGGGCGTGCCGAGTCGCTCAACGTGGCGATGGCCGCGACCGTGTGCCTGTACGCCTCGGCGTCGGCCCAACGTCGGTCGGACCTGGATGGCGGCTAGAAACGGCCCGGTGCCCCCGCCGCAGGACGCACCCGCGCGGCTCATCCTCGATGGGCTGCCGGACGGGCTGCTCGTGGCCGACGGTGATGGCCTTGTCAGTTACGTCAACGAGCGGGCCGCCCGGCTCCTCGGCCGTACCGCCTCGCGGGTGGTCGGTGAACCGATCCGCCGGGTGCTGCCGCTGACCGACGAGGGCGGCGCCGCCTGGTGGGACTGCATCGACCCGTGGGGCGGGCTGACCATCCGCACCGGGCATCCCGAGCGGCGGCTGCACCTGCCTGGGATCGGTCATGTCCTGGTCACCATGCGCTACCTGCGACCTGCTCCGTCGGCGCCGGTCGAGCGGGTCGTCGTCTCGGTCCGCGACGACCGGGCCCGGGCACGTGCGGAGGCCGCCAACGGGGAGCTGTTGTCGGTCGTCGCCCATGAGTTGAGGGCCCCGTTGGCCAGCGTCAAGGGCTTCTCCGGGGTGCTGCTGCGGCGCTGGGACCGGTTCGCCGACGCGGACCGGCGCAGCATGGTCGCCACCGTGCACGCTGACGCCACCCGGCTGGCCAGGCTGGTCGAGGAGTTGCTGGACGTGGCCCGGATCGACACCCGTCGGCTGCGGGTGATCCCCCGCCGGGTCGATCTGGGCCTGGTGGTCGCCGAGCAGTTGCGCCGGGCGGTCGACGCAGGCCTGGACGCCGACCGGGTCCGGTGGTCGCCGATCGCGGACCCCCCGGTCCCGGTCTGGGCCGACCCGCGACGTCTCGAGCAGATCCTGACCAACCTCATCGAGAACGCCGGCCGGCACGGCGCCGGACGGGTCTGGGTGGACATCGAGCCACCCGCCTCCGGCGTCACTGGCGGTGAGGTCGGCCGGATGGTCCGAGTCGTGGTCAGTGACCAGGGTGCGGGCGTCCCAGTGGAGCACCGTTCGCTGGTGTTCGAGAAGTTCTGGCACGGCCGAGGCCCGGGCACGGCGGCGAGCACCGGGTTGGGCCTGTACCTCGTCCGGGGGCTGGTACAGGCTCACGGCGGCAGCGTCGGGGTCGAGCCCGGCACGCCCGGCGGTGCCCGGTTCTGGTTCACCCTGCCGGCCGTCGCGGACCAGCCGCCCGCAGCGCGAAACTCGGCAGCATCGCCGCTGGCAGGGCCGTTAGGATCGGCAGGTCCTCGGTAGGCACCCCTGCCGCCCGCGCACCCTGCAGCGAAGTGGATCGATGTCCGGAACACAGACCAACGACGACCCGATCCAGGTCGTCGCGCTGTCCCCGCAGGCGCTCGACGTCGTTGTCGCCGCCGCACTGGCCGCCTTCGCCAAGGCGGACAGCCTGGACGAGCTGAAGACGGCACGGCTGGCGCACGTCGGCGAGAAGAGCCCGCTGGCCCTGGCCAACCGGGAGATCGGAGTGCTGCCCGCGTCCGAGAAGGCGGACGCCGGCCGCCGGGTGGGGGCCGCCCGTGGTCGAGTCTCGGGTGCCCTGGCCGAGCGCACCGCCGAGTTGGAGGCCGAACGGGACGCCCGCATCCTGGCCGAGGAAACGATCGACGTGACGGTGCCCACCCCGTACCGGACCCTCGGCGCCCGGCACCCGCTCAGCCTGATCACCGAACGGATCCAGGACCTCTTCACCGGGTTGGGCTGGGAGATCGCAGAGGGCCCGGAGCTGGAGGCAGAGTGGTTCAACTTCGACGCCCTCAACCTGGGCCCGGACCACCCGGCCCGGCAGCTGCAGGACACCTTCTTCGTGGATCCGCCCGAGGCCGGGCTGGTGCTGCGCGCCCACACCTCCCCGGTGCAGGTCCGTAGCCTGCTGGAGCGCCCGCTGCCGCTGTACGTCGCGGTGCCCGGCAAGGTGTTCCGCGCCGACGAACTGGACGCCACGCACACCCCGGTGTTCCACCAGGTGGAGGGTCTGGCGGTGGCCGAGGGCTTGAGCATGGCTCACCTCAAGGGCACCCTGGACCACCTTGCGCGAGCCCTGTTCGGGGACGGTATCACCACCCGGTTGCGGCCCTCCTACTTCCCGTTCACCGAGCCCAGCGCCGAGATGGACTTCCGCTGCCACGTCTGCCGCGGCTCGGACGCCGGGTGCCGGATCTGCCGCGGCACCGGCTGGATCGAATGGGGCGGATGCGGGATGGTCAACCGCAATGTCCTTGTCGCCGCTGGGGTGGACCCCGAGCGCTACAGCGGGTTTGCGTTCGGGATGGGCCTGGAGCGCTCGCTCATGCTCCGGCACGGCATCGCCGACATGCGCGACATCGTCGAGGGCGACGTCCGGTTCAGCACGCAGTTCGGGATGGAGATCTGATGCACGCGCCCCTGAGCTGGCTGCGCGAACTGGCCCCGGTGCCCGAGCACGCCACCGGCGCCGAGGTGGCCGGCGACCTGGTCCGGGTCGGCTTGGAGGAGGAGGGCCTGAGCGGCGGCGACATCGCCGGCCCCATCGTCGTCGGACGCGTTGTCGATCTGGACCGGCAGGTGCAGAAGAACGGCAAGACGATCACCTTCTGCCACGTCGACGTCGGTGCCCACGGGCAGCGGGTCACCGACCGGATCTGGCAGGAGATCGTCTGCGGGGCAGACAACTTCACGGCCGGTGATCTCGTCGTCGTGGTGTTGCCGGGAGCGATGCTGCCGGGCGGGCACGAGATCACCGCGCGCAAGACATACGGCCGGATGAGCCACGGAATGATCTGCTCGGAGCGGGAACTGGGCCTGGGTGAGGACCACAGCGGCATCATCGTGCTCACCGAGTACTTCGCCGGGCAGCCTGAGGTGCTGGCCGGCCTGACCCCGGGTCAGGATGCGATGGCCCCGCTCGGACTGGGTGAGCAGGTCATCGAGGTCAACGTCACCCCGGACCGGGGCTACTGCTTCAGCCTGCGCGGCATCGCCCGGGAGTACGCGTTGTCCGTCGGCCGGCCCGCGCAGTTCGCCGACCCCGTGGAGGTGGCTGTCCCCGCCCCGAACGACACTGGATACCGGGTCGGGCTGGAGGACGGCGCCCCCATCCGCGGTCACGTCGGCTGCGACCGGTACGTTGCCCGCATCGTCCGGCAGGTCGACGTCAACGCCCCCTCACCACCCTGGATGAGCCGCCGGCTGACCCAGATGGGGATGCGGCCCATCTCGCTGGCCGTCGACGTCACCAACTACCTCATGCTGCTCACCGGTCAGCCGCTGCACGCCTTCGACCTGGACACCCTGTCCGGGTCGATCGTGGTCCGTCGGGCCCGGGCGGGGGAGGTGCTGACCACCCTCGACGACGTCGCCCGGCCGCTGGACCCCGAGGACCTGATGATCACCGACGGCGGCAGCCAGCTGCTGGCGATCGCCGGGGTAATGGGCGGCGCCACCAGTGAGGTGTCCCCGCAGACCCGGAACGTGCTGATCGAGGCCGCGCACTTCGACCCCACCACGGTGGCCCGCTCCTCCCGCCGGCACCGGCTCAGCTCCGAGGCCAGCAAGCGGTTCGAGCGCGGTGTGGACCCGGACATCGCCGACCGGGTCGCCGAGCTGGCCGTGCGGATGCTCGTGGAGTACGGCGGCGGCGCCGCCGACCCGGGAGTGACCGACGCGGACCTTCGGGTGCCCCGCGAGCCGTTCCGGTTTCGCACCGGGTTGGCCTGGTCGCTGGTGCAACCGGCCGGTCCCGGCGAGAGCCCCCCGGAGGGGCTGGGTCACCGGGCCGTGCTGAGCTGCCTGCAGGATCTCGGCTGCGCGGTGCGCGACGTGCCCGGTGAACCTGGGGTGGTCGAGGTGGCAACCCCACCCTGGCGACCGGACCTGGCCAACGGCCCGGACCTGGTGGAGGAGGTCGCCCGGGTCCGCGGCTACGAACACATCCCGTCCGTGCTGCCGACGGCGCCGGGCGGGCGTGGGCTGACCGAGCGGCAGCGGGTCACCCGTCTGATCGCGACGACGCTGGCCCAGCAGGGGCTGGTCGAGGTGCTCTCCTACCCGTTCGTCGGACCGGAGCGCCACGATGCCCTGGGTTACCCGGGCGAGGACCCCCGCCGGGCCGCAGTGCGGCTGGCCAACCCGCTTTCCGACGAGGCCCCACTGCTGCGGACCAGCGTGCTGGCCACCCTGCTGGACACGCTGCGCCTCAACCACAACCGGGGGGCCCGGGACGCCGCGCTTTACGAGATCGGCCTGGTCACCCTTCTCGGCCCCGACGGGCTGAGGGTGGCCCCGGTGCCCGGCATCGAGGTCCGGCCGGACGAGGAGGTGCTGGGCAGAATCCGTGCGGCGGTGCCGGACCAGCCCCGCCACGTCGCCTTCGCGGCATCCGGCGACGCACAGCCGGCCGGCCCCTGGGGACCGGGCCGAGCGGTTCGGTCCGAGGACGTGATCGGTCTTGCCCTGCGCCTGGGGCAAGCGCTGCGGGTACCCTTACGGGCCGTCGCCGACCAGGTGGCCCCCTACCATCCCGGGCGGTGCGCCCGCCTCGAGGTGGCCTTCCCCACTGTGACCGGCCCCGAGATTCTCGGTCGTCACGACGGTGCCGGAGGCGACGGGTCGGCGGGTGGTGCGGTCACCGTCGGGTATGCCGGTCAGCTGCACCCCAAGGTGGCCGCCGCACTCGACCTCCCGTCGGGCACGTGCGCCGGGGAGCTCGACGTCGAGGCTCTGGTCGCGGCGTTCGGCTCACCGGTGCAGGCGCGACCGGTCTCGACCTTTCCGGTGGCGCTCAGCGACGTGGCACTCCTCGTACCGGAGTCGGTGCCGGCGCAACGGGTCCGCGACGCTTTGGTCGAGGGAGCCGGACCGCTGTTGGAGGCGGTCACCCTGTTCGACGTCTACCGCGGCGAACAGGTCGGTCCCGGGAAGAAGTCGCTGGCCTACCGGCTGGCCCTACGCGGCGACCGGACGCTGACGACCGAAGAGGTCAGCGCGTTCCGGGACGCCGCCATCGCGGTGGCCGCGGACGCGACTGGCGCGCTCCAGCGTGGCGTCTGAGCGCCCCGTCGCCATCGTGACCGGTGCCTCCCGGGGCATCGGTCACCATCTCGCGGTGGGGTTGGCCGCAGCCGGCTACCGGGTGGTCGGGTGCTCGCGACACGGATCCCCCGGCGGCCAGGGGATCGGTCCGATCGCTGCCGTCGATGTCTGCGACGGGTGCGCCGTCGCCGACTTCGTCGACGAGGTGGCCCGCAGCCAGGACCACGTTGACGTCTTGGTCAACGCCGCCGGGATGATCGAGGACGAGACGGCGCTGTGGGAGGCGAACCCCGAGCAGTGGTGGCGGGTCGTCGAGGTCAATGTGCGCGGACCGTTCCTGATGTGCCACGCCGTCGTCCCGCACCTGCTGGCCGGCGGCGGCGGGCGGGTCATCAACCTCAGCAGCGGCGCCGGGTACGCCAGCCGCCCCGACCTGACCGCCTACTGCGCCAGCAAGTCCGCCCTGGCCCGGATTACCGGCGGCGTGCACCTGGCTGGATACGGGCGGGGGGTGCGGGCCTTCGATGTGGCTCCCGGCGTGGTCGCGACGGACATGACGGCCGGAATGCGCAGCCATCGAGATCGCACCGAGTGGACCGATCCCGCGCTGGTCGTCGAGATGGTCACCGCCCTGGCCGGCGGCGATCTGGACGCCTGGTCCGGGCGGCTGGTCCGGGTCGGGGTGGACACCCCGGCGTCGCTGAAGGCCCGGGCCCGAACCGAGCTCGCCGACACCGCCCGGACCCTCGGGCTGGTCGGGTGGGGAGTGGATGACCCGCTCGGCTGAGCGGCCGGAGATGAATACTCTTGCATCGTACTGTATGTTCATCCACATGGTACTGGCAGCCGTCGCTGGGGCCTCCGGTTACGCCGGGGGGGAAATCCTGCGACTCTTGGTCACCCACCCCGAAGTGCAGGTTGGTGCGGTCACCGCGTCGTCGAACGCCGGTCAGCTCCTCGGGGCCGTGCACCCTCACCTGACGCCACTAGCCGGTCGCATCCTCGCGGAGACCTCCGCCGAGACCTTGGCCGGGCACGACGTCGTGTTCCTGGCACTACCTCACGGCGCGTCCGCGGCGCTGGTCGCCGACCTACCCGAACAGGTCGTCGTCATCGACTGCGGCGCCGACTTCCGGCTTGACGACGCCGCCGCCTGGGACGACTTCTACGACGTCCCGCACGCCGGCACGTGGCCTTACGGCCTCCCGGAGCTGCCGCTGACCGGCCGTAGGCGACAGCGGGACCGACTCGTCGGGGTGCGCCGGGTCGCGGTGCCCGGCTGCTATCCCACTGCGGTGTCCCTGGCTTTGGCCCCCGGGTACGCCGCCGGGCTGCTCGAGCCGGACGCGGTGATCGTCGCCGCCAGCGGGGCCTCTGGTGCCGGCAAGTCGCTCAAGACGCATCTACTCGGCGCCGAGGTGATGGGTTCGATGAGCCCGTACGGGGTGGGCGGGGTCCACCGACACACCCCGGAGATGGAGCAGAACCTCTCCCTGGCGGCCGGCGTCGCGGTGCGGGTGTCGTTCACTCCGACGCTGGCCCCGATGGCCCGGGGCATCTTGGCGACCTGTTCCGCGCCGCTCACGCCGGCGGCCCGCACGATGCCACCCACCGACGTCACCCGAGTCTGGCGGGAGGCCTACTGCCGCGAGCCCTTCGTGCACGTGTTGCCGGACGGGCAGTGGCCGGCCACCGCCAGCGTCGTGGGAGCCAACGTCGTGCAGCTGCAACTGGCCGTGGACCAGCGGGTCGGCCGGGTCGTGGTGGTCGCCGCGATCGACAACCTCACCAAGGGCACCGCCGGGGCCGCGGTCCAATGCGCCAACCTGGCGCTGGGCCTGCCGGAGACGACGGGTCTGCCGGTAGTGGGAGTCGCGCCGTGACCGCCACCGAGCCGGGACCACCCCGCTGGCAACTTCGTCGGCACGCCACCGCCCTGGCGATCGCCCGGCTCGCCCCGGCAGCGGTGCTGCCGGACTGGGCAGTCGCCTCAGGCCCCATATTCGCGGCCACCTGGACCGCCACGGAGACCTCGCTGATCTGCCCCGCCGCGGGCGTCCCGGCCGAGGTCACCCAGGCCGGGCCGTTCCACGTGTTCGAGGTGCAGGGGCCGCTGGACTTCACCCTCACCGGGGTGCTCAGCGGGCTGCTGGGCCCGCTGGCCGACCAGCAGATCAGCGTGTTCACCGTCTCGACGTTCGACACCGACTGGATCCTCGTCCCCACGCACCAGTCCGATGCAGCCGTGGCGGTCTGGCTCGGTCGGGGTCACGCCGTGTCCGTCGACCCCGATCAGGAGGAATCATGAGTGTCACCGCCCCGGCTGGCTTCCGGGCCGCCGGGATCGTGGCCGGGCTGAAGTCCGCCGGGGGGCGGGATCTGGCGTTGGTGGTCAACGACGGCCCGGACCGGCACGCGGCGGCGGTGTTCACCAGCAACCGGGTCGAGGCGGCCCCGGTGACCTGGAGCCGACGGGTGGTCGGCGATGGGCGGGTCGACGCCGTCGTGCTCAACTCCGGTGGCGCCAACGCCTGCACCGGACCGGAGGGTTTCGCTGACACCCACCGCACCGCTGAGGGCGTCGCCGACGTGTTGGGCTGCTCGGCTGGCGACGTGCTGGTCTGTTCGACCGGGCTGATCGGTCAGCGCCTGCCGATGCCGGTGCTGCTGGCCGGGCTCGGGCCGCTGTCCGCGGCGCTGTCGAGGGACGGGGGCACGGACGCGGCCCACGCGATCATGACCACCGACACACTGCCGAAGCAGGCCCGATGGGACGGCCCTGGCTGGTCGGTCGGTGGGATGGCCAAGGGCGCCGGCATGCTGGCCCCCGGCCTGGCCACGATGCTCGTGGTGATCACCACCGACGCCCGCACCGACGCGGCCACCCTGGCCGAGGCCTTGCGGTCCGCCTGCGCCGTGACCTTCGACCGGATCGACTCCGACGGTTGCATGTCGACCAATGACACCGTCGTCGCGCTGGCTTCGGGGGCCTGCGGCGTGCCGGTCCCCGCCGAGGCCCTCAGTCAAGGCCTGACCATGCTGTGCGCGGATCTGGCCCGCCAACTCCTCACCGACGCGGAGGGCGCAAGCCACGACATCGAGATCGTCGTGAGCCGAGCCGCCAGCGTGGCCGACGCCTGCGAGGTCGGCCGGGCCGTGGCCCGCAGCGCCCTGTTCAAGTGCGCCGTCTACGGCAACGACCCCAACTGGGGACGGGTCCTGGCGGCTGTCGGCACCACCGGCGCGGCGTTCGACCCGGCCCGGCTGGACGTGACGATGAACGGGGTGGCCGTCTGCCGCAACAGCGGCATCGGTCGGGACCGCGGCCTGGTCGACCTGACCGCCCGGCACGTCCGCGTCGAGATCGGACTGAACGCCGGGCAGCACACCGCGACCATCTGGACCAACGATCTGACCACGGACTACGTCCACGAGAACTCGGCCTACAGCACATGACCATGACACCCGGCACCGGCCTGGCCGGCGAGGACCAGCGTCATCGGGCGATGGGGCGGCACCTGCGCACCCTGCGCGACCAGACCAGCCTGGCCACCGCCGCGACGAAGGCACAAATCCTCGTCGAGGCGCTGCCCTGGCTGGAACGGTTCCGCGGGGCTCTGGTCGTCGTCAAGTACGGCGGGAACGCCATGGTCGACGACGAGCTCAAGCATGCCTTCGCCCAGGATGTCGCCTTCCTGCGGTACGCCGGGTTACGGCCCGTGGTCGTGCACGGTGGCGGCCCCCAGATCGGCACCATGCTGTCCCGCCTGGGTCTGACCAGCGAGTTCCGCGGCGGCCTTCGGGTCACCACCCCCGAGATCATGGACGTCGTGCGGATGGTGCTGGTCGGGCAGGTCGGCCGGGAGCTGGTCGGGCTGCTCAACCAGCATGGGCCCCTGGCCGTCGGGCTGTCCGGCGAGGACGCGCACCTGTTCGGGGCGCGCCGCCGGGGCACGATCCTCGACGGGAAACCGGTCGACCTCGGCCTGGTCGGGGACGTGGTGACCGTCGAGCCGTCCGCGGTACACGACATCGTGGACGCTGGGCGCATCCCGGTCGTCTCGACCATCGCCCGGGACCTCGACAGCGACGGCCAGGTGCTCAACGTCAACGCCGACACTGCTGCGTCGGCCCTGGCAGTGGCGCTGCAGGCGGTCAAACTCGTCGTGCTGACCGACGTGGAGGGGGTCTACGCGAACTGGCCGGACCGCGACTCCCTGCTGACCGAGATCGACGTGGCCGAGGCCGAGACCCTGTCGAGCAGCGTCGATGCCGGCATGGTGCCCAAGCTGGAGGCGTGCGTGCGCGCCGTCCGCGGTGGCGTGACGCAGGCGCACGTCGTGGACGGGCGGACCGCGCACTCCCTGCTTCTGGAGGTCTTTACCAACGAGGGGATCGGCACCATGGTGGTACCCGGGGCGAACACCGATACCGACTCGGAGCAACCGGAATGAGCCCGGCGACACCCCTCCCGGCGCCCGGCGGCTCGCCTGGCACCCGGTCCGGTGACCCGCCTGCCACCCCGCCCCTTGACCCGCTGGGCAGCCGGTTGCTGGATCGGTACGGCAGGTCACTGCTCGGCGTGTTCGGCCGCCCGCAACGAGTGCTGACGCACGGGTCGGGGTGCTACGTCTACGACGCCGACGGGCGTCGCTACCTCGACCTGATGGCCGGGCTGGCGGTCAGCGCGCTGGGACACAACCATCCTCGGCTCGTCTCGGCGATCTGCGAGCAGGCGTCCCGGCTGGTCCATGTATCGAACTTCTACACCTCCGTCCCGCAGATCGAACTCGCCGAGCGGCTGCTCGCCCTGGCCGGCGCCCCTGCCGGGTCGGCGGTCTTCTTCGGCAACTCCGGCACCGAGGCCGTCGAGGCCGCGATCAAGCTGACTCGCCGGACCGGGCGGCGCCGGATCCTCGCCGCTGAGGGCAGCTTCCACGGCCGCTCCACCGGGGCGCTGGCCCTGACCTGGAAACCTGACTACCGGCAGCCGTTCGACCCACTCCTGCCCGGTGTGACACACGTGCCATACAACGACGACACCGCCGTCAAAGAGGTCTTCGCGGCCGACCCGGACGGAATCGCAGCGTTGGTCCTGGAACCCATCCAGGGAGAGGCGGGTGTCGTCCCGGCCGACCCCGGTTACCTTCGCTCAGTCCGCGAGCTGACCCGAGCGCACGGCGCGCTGCTGGTCGTCGATGAGATCCAAACCGGGGTCGGACGCAGCGGAAGCTGGTTCGCCTTCCAGCAGGCCGGGATCGAACCTGACGTCGTCACCCTGGCCAAAGGGCTGGCCGGCGGTGTTCCGATCGGCGCCATGCTGACCTTCGGCGCCGAGGTGACCAGCCTGCTCACCGCGGGTCAGCACGGGTCCACCTTCGGCGGCAACCCGCTGGCATGTGCAGCCGGCCTGGCCGTGCTGGAGACGATCGAATCCGAGGGTCTGCTCGCCCACGTCCGGCAGGTCGGGGAACGCCTGGCGGAGGCGGTGGCCGGGGTCGGGCACCCACTGCTGGGGCCGGTGCGTGGGTCGGGCTTACTGCGCGCCCTGGCGCTGCGCGAGCCGGTGGCGCCGGCCGTGGCAGCGCAGGCGCTGGAGGCTGGCTTCCTGGTCAATGCGCCCAACCCGACGACGATACGGGTGGCCCCACCGCTGATCATCACCACCGCCCAGATCGAGGACTTTGTCACCGTGTTGCCACACCTGCTGGACCGCGTGGAGGTGACCTCGTGAGCGGGGTCCGGCATTTCCTGCGCGACGACGACCTGACCACCGCTGAGCAGGCCGAGATCTTGGACCTGGCCCTGGACATGAAGGCCGACCCGCTGGGCCACCGCCCGCTGGCGGGGGGCGCCGCGGCGATCCTGTTCGACAAGCCGTCGACCCGGACCAGGGTGTCCTTCTCGATCGGTGTGTGGCAGCTGGGCGGCTACCCGCTCGTGCTCGACCCCGACGGAAGCCAGCTCGGCCGCGGCGAGGGGATCGGCGACACGATGCGGGTGCTGCAGCGTCAGGTCGACCTCGTGGTCTGGCGGACCTTCGGCCAGGCCCGCATCGAGGAGCTGACTTCAGTCGCCACGGTCCCGGTGATCAACGGATTGACCGACGAGTTCCATCCCTGCCAGATCCTGGCCGACCTGCTCACCCTGCGCGAACACCACGGGCAGCTACCTGGCCTCACCCTCGCCTACCTCGGTGATTGTGCCAACAATATGGCACAGTCGTACGCTCTGGGGGGCGCCGTCGCCGGGCTGCACGTGCGGCTCGCCGGCCCCGCCGACCACCATCCCGACCCTGCCGTGCTGCACCGTGCCCGGCACCTGGCCGAGGCGACCGGGGGGTCGGTCACCGTCGGCACGGACCCGCACGCAGCCGCCGACGGCGCGGACGCGATCGCGACGGACACATGGGTGTCGATGGGCATGGAGCAGGCCAAGGACGACCGGATGGGCCGGTCCAACCCGTTCGCCACCCTCCGGGTCGACGAGGCGGTCATGGCGCGGACGGCGCCCGGCGCAGTGTTCCTGCACTGCCTGCCCGCCTACCGGGGCTACGAGGTGACCGCGGAGGTGCTCGACGGTCCCGCGTCGGTGGTCTGGGACGAGGCGGAGAACCGGCTGCACGCACAGAAGGCGTTGATGGCCTTCCTGCTCGCGGCGTCGGGCATCCGCCCCGGTGGGGGGCACCGATGACGGTGGCTCAGTCCCGGACCGCTCGACATCAGCGGATCGTCGACATCCTCACCCGCACCCCCGTTCGCTCCCAGGCCGAAATGCTGGCCCTGCTCGCCCGGGACGGTCACGCGGTCACCCAAGCGACCCTGTCCCGTGACCTGCTGGAGTTGGGGGCGGTCAAGGTCCGCGAGGGCAAGGCGCTGGTCTATGCGGTGCCCGGGGAGGGAGGGGATGCCACCCCCCGCGCGGCGCACGTCGAGGAGGACAGCGTCCGGCTGCGGCGGCTGTGCGAGGATCTGCTCGTCACCGCGCAAGCGTCGGCCAACCTGGTGGTGTTGCGCACGCCACCGGGTGCGGCGAACTATCTGGCCTCGGCCATCGACCGGGCCAACCGGGAGGACATCATCGGCACCATTGCCGGGGACGACACCGTCGTGGTCGTGACCACCGCACCCAAGGACGGTCAGGCGGTGGCGGCTCGGCTCCTCGCGCTGGCCGCAGGATCCGCTGAGAGCACCGAAGCGGGGCACGAGCATGCCTGACCGTCCCGACGCCGACGTCCCGACCGGCCCGGACCGGGTCAGCCTATGGGGGGGCCGCTTCAGCGCGGGGCCGGCCGACGCGCTGGCCGCCCTGTCCGTCTCCACCCATTTCGACTGGCGCCTGGCCCCGCACGACGTGGCCGGATCCCGCGCCCATGCCCGGGTGCTGCACCGCTCCGGTCTGCTCGACGAGGACGAGCTGGGCCGGATGCTCGTCGGGCTGCGCGACCTGGACCAGTGTATCGCCGACGGCTCCTTTGGACCGGACCCCTCCGACGAAGACGTTCACACCGCCTTGGAACGCGGCCTGATCGAGCGGGTCGGCGCCGAGCTCGGCGGGCGGCTGCGCGCCGGGCGGTCCCGCAACGACCAGATCGCCACCCTGCTACGGATGTACCTGCGCGACGAGGCCCGCCGGCTGGCCGGACGCCTGCTGGACGTCGTGGGCGCCCTGGCTGCCCAGGCTGACGCGCATCCCGAAGCGGCCATGCCGGGGCGCACCCACATGCAGCACGCCCAGCCGGTGCTGCTGGCCCATCACCTTCTCGCGCACGCTTGGGCAATCGTCCGTGACGTACAGCGGCTGCAGGACTGGGACGCGCGGGCGGCCTGGTCCCCCTACGGCTCCGGGGCGCTGGCCGGTTCGTCCCTGGGGCTGGACCCCGAGCTGGTCGCGGCGGACCTAGGTTTCCTCGGGTCGGTCGACAACTCGATCGACGGGACGGCCAGCCGTGACGTCGCTGCCGAGTTCGCCTTTGTCGCCGCCATGGCCGCGGTCGACATCTCCCGCCTCGCCGAAGAGGTCGTCCTCTGGGCGACCAGAGAGTTCTCCTTCGTCACGCTCGACGACCGGTACGCCACCGGCTCCAGCATCATGCCCCAGAAGAAGAATCCCGACGTCGCCGAGCTGGCTCGAGGAAAGGCAGGTCGTCTCATCGGGGACTTGACCGGGCTGCTGGCCACTCTCAAGGGACTGCCGCTGGCCTACAACCGGGATCTGCAGGAGGACAAGGAACCGGTCTTCGACGCCGTCGACACCCTCGCCCTGGTTCTGCCCGCAGTGGCCGGGATGGTCGGCACGATGCGGTTCCACCGCCAGCGACTGGCGGACCTGGCTCCACAGGGCTTCTCTCTGGCCACAGACGTCGCCGAGTGGCTGGTCCGGCAGGGAACCCCATTCCGGCAGGCACACGACATCGCCGGGGCCTGCGTGCGGGTTTGCGAGGAGCGTGGGATTGAGCTGTGGGACCTGTCGGATGCCGATCTGGCTCAGCTGTCTGCGGCGTTGACTCCCGGGGTGCGGCAAGTGCTCTCGGTGCCAGGGTCGTTGGCCTCTCGGTCCGCAAAGGGTGGGACGGCGCCGGCTCGGGTGAGCGAGCAACGGGCCTGGTTGACCGAGGTCACCGCGTCGCTGGAGCACTGGGCCACCGAGCGGATCGAGGTGCGCGACTGACCCCGACATCAGCACCGGCACCGGGCGCACCGCTGCCGGGGGCATCTGACCGCCTCGCCGCCGCCTTCTACGACCGACCGGTGCTGGAGGTGGCCGAAGATGTGCTCGGCTGTCTCATCAGCCACGACGGGGTCACTGTCCGGCTGACCGAGGTCGAGGCTTACAACGGCGCGGCTGACCCGGGTTCGCACGCGTTCCGGGGCAGGACCCCGCGCATCGCGGTCATGTTCGGCCCCCCCGGCGGACTGTACGTCTACTTCACCTACGGGATGCATTACTGCGCGAACCTGGTGTGTGGGCCGGACGGAGCCGCGTCGGCCGTGCTGTTGCGCGCCGGGGCGGTGATCGCCGGGGCCGACCTGGCCCTGGCGCGGCGGACCGCACCTCGCGGCGGGCAGGGTCGGGACCGGAGCGTGACCCACCGGGACCTGGCCCGCGGGCCTGCCCGGCTCACCCAAGCCCTTGGCCTCGCCGCCGCCCACAACGGAATCCGCACCGACGCCCCGGACAGCCCGGTACAGCTGAGTCGAGGGGCCGCAGATCCAGGCGCGCCGCAAGACGTACGGACCGGACCCAGGGTGGGTGTGGCCGGCCCGGGGGGTGACGCGCTGGCGTATCCGTGGCGATTCTGGCTGGCCGGCGAGCCCACCGTCTCGACCTACCGTCCGGGCCGGCCACCGAGGCCGCGGGCTGGGCGAGCGTGACGGCGGTTACCGCGGATGCGGCAGGCTTAGCCGTGCCGTGCCGTGCCGTGCCGTGCCGTGCCGTGCCGGTGAGGGAAGGATTGGCCGGCACGCGGACCTACCGGCCGGGAACGGGAGTGGAAAGTGGAGCACATCCTTGACGACCTGCGTTGGCGTGGGCTGGTCGCCCAGACCACCGACGAGTCGGCACTCAGGGCGGCATTCTCATCAGGACAGGTCACCGGTTACTGCGGATTCGACCCGACGGCTCCCAGCCTGCACTTCGGCAATCTCGTCCAACTGGTGTTGTTGCGCCGGCTCCAGCGTGCCGGGCACCGCGTGATCTGCCTGGTCGGGGGCTCCACGGGGCTGATCGGAGACCCCCGACCGTCGGCGGAACGCGTGCTGAAGACCAAAGAACAGACTGCCGAGTGGGTCGTTGGCATCAGGCGTCAGGTACGCCCGTTCCTTGACTTCGACGGCGACAATCCCGCGCTGCTGGTCGACAACCTGGAGTGGACGCAGGGGCTGTCGGCGCTGGACTTCCTGCGGGACGTCGGTAAACACTTCCGGGTCAATCAGATGATCAAAAAGGACGCCGTCGCGGCCCGTCTGGCCAGCGAGGAGGGGATCAGCTACACGGAGTTCAGCTATCAGTTGCTGCAGGCCCTGGACTTCCTTCACCTGTACCGCGCGTTCGGGTGCACCCTGCAAACCGGCGGCTTGGACCAATGGGGCAACCTCACCGCCGGCGTGGATCTGATTCACCGGGTCGAGGGGGTCTCGGTGCACGTCCTGACGACCCCACTGCTGACCGACGCCGGTGGTGAAAAGCTGGGCAAGAGCGAGGGTAACGCCATCTGGTTGTCGGCGGCGATGACCAGCCCGTACGCGTTCTACCAGTACTGGCTCAATATCGAGGACGCAAGCGTGGTCGGCCTGCTAAAGACCTTCACCGACCGGTCCCGCGAGCAGATCGCCGACATCGAGCAGCGGGTGGCCACCGAACCGTTCCGGCGTGCGGGGCAACGGATGCTCGCCGCCGACGTCACCGCCCTCGTGCACGGGCCGTCCGCCGCGCACGCCGCCCAAGCCGCTGCTGAAGCCCTGTTCGGGTCGGGGGACCTGCGGGCCCTCGACCCCGCGACGCTGCGCGATGCCACCGCCGAACTGCCCGGCGGCGTGGTCACCGCCGGCGCGGCCCTGGTCGACGCGCTGGTGGCCACGAGGTTGGCGGAGTCCCGCAATGCGGCTCGGCGGGTGCTGGCCGACGGGGGGGTCTCAGTGAACAACGTGAAGGTGCGCGACCCGGGGGCGGCCCTTGCGCCGACGGACTTCCTGCATGGTCAGGTGGCGATCCTGAAGCGCGGCCGCAAGGCGCTCGCGGCAGCACGCTTGAGCTGACCGGCGGCCCGGCCGGAACGCGGGGTCCCGCTGCAACCCCCCCACCCAACCCACGCCTGCGCCGCCACCCAGGCAGCCTCTTGACCAGCTGATTTGTCTGTCGGCCGCAGACTGCCTAATCTCTGTCAAGGTCGTGTCCCCGCCCGCCGTCCGCCTGCCGAGGTGGTCAAGGAGTGGCGCTGGCCAACCCAGTCACGCTGGTCGTTCGGCGGGATGGGGTCTGCTACACTGAAAGGTCGGTTCGGTTACGGAGCGTGTGCTTCAACAGAACCGTAGCCTCGGCGGCACCTGACCACAGGGGTCGTCGTGTGTGTCTGATTCTTGAGATCTCAACAGCGTGTTTTGATTGATGCCATGTTTGTTTGTTTTTTTGGCTGCCCTGTTGGTTGGGGTGGTTTTGTTGGGGTTTGGCTCTCTGTTGAGGGTTTGTTTTTTGTGGA
>DASQEP010000074.1:0-2183 GCA_035633615.1 Dermatophilaceae bacterium | reverse complement strand
TAGGAGCGCCGCCATGGCCCGACCGATCTGGAACACCCCGACGGCGGCCAACCAGGCCACGACCAGGCTGAGGGTCACACTGAGCGCCGCCCAGCGTCGCCCGAACTCACGGCCGAAGGTGGCCACGGTGGCCAGGCAGGGTACGTACAGAAGCACGAAGACCAGGAACGCCGCCGCCGCCGCTTGGGCGTAGCCGCCGCTCGACTCGGCGAAGACACGCTGGAGCGCCTGGTCGGTGCTCGGGTTCACTTCCTCGTCGGCCGGGCCGCCGAGGTGCAGGCCCACGATGCCGGGCACGGCGAGCACGGCGTCCCCGACGGCGCGTACCAGCCCGCCACCGACGTCGGCCAGCCCGCGGGCGAACCCGGGCGCGGCGTCGTCGGATGCGGCGTTGTCGGAGGCGGCGTTGTCAGAGGCAGCGCCGCCGATGGTTTGTCTCATCGTGGAGACCACGATCTCCTTGGCGACGAACCCGGCGGCCAGGGCCCCGGACAGTTCGGGCGTACCGAACCCGGCGGGGGTGAACACCGGAGTCGTGATGCCGGCCACCGCGCCGAAGAGGCTGTCCTGCTGGGCGACCTCCCCGAACTGCGCATCGCCGCGCACCGGCACCGCCAGCAACGCCCACACCACGATCGCTGCGAGCAGGATGACCGAGCCGGCCTTGCGGACGAACGCGGCGGACCGCTGCCGGGTTTGGGACCACACCGTCCGCACCGAGGGCCGCCGGTACGGGGGCAACTCCAGCACGAACGGGGCACGTTCGGAACCCCGCATGAGGGTGTGGCTCAGCAACAGACCGACGAGGAAGACGGCGGCGATGCTGGTGAGGTAGAGCGCGAAGACCACCGCCCCTTCCTGACCGGGGAACAGGGCGCCGGCCAGGAGTACGTAGACGGGCAGGCGGGCCGCGCAGCTCACGAAGGGCACGAGCAGGGCGGTGAGGAGTCGGTCATTCGGCCGCGCCATCACCCGGGTGGCGAGCAGGGCGGGCACATTGCAGCCGAACCCGACGACGAGGGGAAGGACGCTGTTGCCGGGCAGCCCGATCGGGGCCATCGCCCGGTCCGTGATGTAGGCGGCACGGGCCAGGTAACCGGAGTCCTCCAACACGCCCAGCACCACGTAGAGCAGCACGATCACCGGGACGAAGACCAGCATTCCCCCGACCCCGCCGAGGACTCCGTCCACGGCCAGCCGTTCCAGCCACCCCCCGCCCAGCCCGACGGCGTCCAAGCCATTGGCCACCCAGGGGCCGACGGTCCCGGACAGCGTGACGTCGATCCAGTCGACGAACGGCGCGGCGACGTCCGTGACGAGCCGGAACATCACCCACATCACCCCGAAGAGAACGGGCAGCCCGAGGATCCTGTGGGTGACGATCCGGTCGATACGGTCGCCCACCCGCCGCCGGGACCGCCCGGCCGGGGCGACCCGGGTGGCGACATCATGGGCCCGCTCGAAGCGGCGTTCGGCGAGCAGCAGGGACAGGTCCAGGTCCCGTTCATTCTGCAGGTGCCGCTCCAGCTCGTCGCGCTCGGCCACGATCGTCGCCCCCCCGGGCCGGGCCGCGACCGCCTCCCGCACCCGGGGGTCACCCTCCAGCAGGCCGATCGCGGTCCAGCGGGTCGCGTCTCCGGCGGGTGCCGGATCGGATGACCCCGGCCGGGGCTCCGGGGACGGCAGGGCCGCCAGCCGGATCCGGGTAGCGGCGATGGCCGATTCGATCTCGTGCCCGTAGTCGACCGGCGGCTGGGGGCTCATGGCGTCTCCGCCGCCGCCGCCACCGACAGCACGGCATCGAGGAGTTCATCGACGCCGCGCCCGTCGCGGGCCACCAAGGGCACCACCGGCACGCCCAGTTCGGCGGCCAGGTCGGCCCAGGCAATACCCCGGCCCTGCCGCTCGGCCATGTCCGCCATGTTCGCCGCCACCACCAGCGGCAGACCCAGCTCCGCCAACTCCAGAACGAGGAAGAGGTTCCGCTCCAGGTTCGAGCTGTCGACGACCGCCACCACCACGTCGGGACCACCGCAGATCAGGAACTCACACGCCGCTTCCTCTTCCGGCGATGCGGCCCGCAGGCTGTAAGCCCCGGGAAGATCGACGAAGCGGACGGTGACTCCTTCGACCTCCACCGAGCCCTCGGCACAGGCCACCGTTTTCCCCGGCCAGTTCCCCAC
>DASQEP010000073.1:0-45071 GCA_035633615.1 Dermatophilaceae bacterium | reverse complement strand
CCGGGGTCGACTCCAGCGTGGCGACCACGACGTCCTCGACCTGGTCGGCGGTGATCACCGGTGGCCGGCCCGGGCGTGGTTCGTCGACCAGCCCATCGAGTCGGTGCGCCACGAACCGCGAACGCCACTTACCCACCGTCGTTGCCGCGCAGTTCATTTGTGTCGCAACGGTCTTGTTGTCCGCGCCGTCCGCGCACCCCAACACGATCCTCGAACGCAGCGCCAACGCCTGCGAGTCTTCGCACGCCGAGACCACCGCACAAGCTGCGTCCGCTCCTGTCGGTCAGGACCAGCTCAGCCTCGGGACGTCCTCTACTCGGCATACCCAATCATCACTTTATCTAGCCCCAATCATCACTTTATCTAGCGAATTTTGGGCGCAGAACGCTAGCTCGTCTCGTTGGGTTCAAGACGACGCCAGGAGCGGCCTGCGCACGCGCAGACGGCTCTTCTGAGATGCCATGTCTCGCCTGAGCCCACGCGGAACTGAGCAGTTCGAGCCGCTGCCAGGTGTTCGGTTTGAGTCCAACCACGTCCACCCTGCGCCGTCCCGTACCAGGCGATCGGCCTGGGGCGATCCGTGCGGCGGTAGATATGCTAGCTGCCATGCCGATGCAGCCTTGCCCGCGTGGTCCGCTCAGCACATGAGCGGGGGACTGGTCGCGCTTCTCGACGACATTGCCGCGCTGGCCAAGCTCGCGGCCGCCTCCATCGACGACATCGGCGCGGCGGCCGGGCGGGCCAGCGCAAAGGCGGCCGGTGTCGTGGTCGACGACACCGCCGTCACCCCCAGATACGTGCACGGCTTCACAGCCGATCGCGAGCTGCCCATCATCAAGCGGATCGCCGTCGGGTCGCTGCGCAACAAGCTCCTGTTCATCCTCCCCGGGGCCCTGTTGCTCAGTCAGTTCCTGCCCTGGTTGCTCACCCCGTTGCTGATGGCCGGCGGGACTTACCTCTGCTACGAGGGCGCCGAGAAGATCTGGGAGAAGCTGGGAAAGCACGACAGCGGCCACGCGGTGCCCGCTGTCGTCCAGGGAGGCGACCACGAGGAGGCGATGGTTCGGGGGGCGATCCGCACCGACTTCATCCTGTCCGCGGAGATCATGGTCATCGCCCTCAACGAGGTGGCCAGCGAGGCCTTCCTGTCCCGGGCCATCATCCTCATCGTCGTCGCCATCGTCATCACCATCGGGGTGTACGGCGTCGTCGCGCTCATCGTCAAGATGGACGACATCGGGCTGCACCTGTCCGGTCGGCGGTCGTCGGCGGCTCAGCGGGTCGGCCTCGGCCTGGTCAAGGCCATGCCCAAGCTTCTCAACGGACTCGCCATCGTCGGGACCGTGGCGATGCTGTGGGTCGGCGGTCACATTCTGCTGGTCGGGATCGACACCCTCGGCTGGAACGGCCTCTACGAGGCGGTCCACCACCTCGAAGAGGCCGTCCTCGGCGCCACCGGGCCACTCGGCGGCGTTCTCTCATGGGTGGTCAACACCCTGGCCTCCGCGCTGATGGGGCTCATCGTCGGTGCCATCGTGGTGGCCATCATGCACGTCATCCAGCGCAAGAAGGTCCCCGCCGCCGCGGCCTCGCACTGACCGCAGGTGGCAACGGTCCTCGGCCAGACCCGACGTGACCGGAGGACCAGCGAGGTCCGGATAGGCTGGTGCGGGCCGCCCGGCGGTGGAACGACTGGTCTGCTGGACCGCGGCCGACCCGCGACCCGACGAGGAGCCCGAAGTGCCAGCCGAGATCACCGTGTCCGTTGCCGGAGCACATCGAACGGTGCCGGCCGCGACGACCGCCGGTGACCTGTTCGGAGGCGACCGACGGGTCGTGGTCGCCCGGGTGAACGGCGAACTGCGGGACCTGACCCACCCCCTGGCCGACGGCGACGTCGTCGAACCCGTGCCGGTCGACTCCGAGGACGGCCTGAACGTCCTGCGGCACTCCTGCACACACGTGATGGCCCAGGCGGTCCAGGAGCTGCGGGCCGACGCCAAGCTCGGCATCGGCCCGCCGATCAAGGATGGCTTCTACTACGACTTCGACGTGGCCGAACCGTTCACCCCCGACGACCTCAAGGCCCTCGAGAAGACGATGCAACGCATCATCAACGAGGGCCAGACCTTCAGCCGCCGGGTCGTCACCGACGAAGCCGCCCGGCAGGAACTGGCCGATGAGCCCTACAAGCTGGAACTGATCGGACTCAAGGGCGGGATGAGCCCGGACGACATGAACGCCGGCGCCGGCGTGGAGGTCGGCGATGGTGAACTGACCATGTACGACAACCTGCGCCGGGACGGATCGCTGGCCTGGAAGGACCTGTGCCGCGGACCACACCTGCCCACCACGAAGATCCTCGGCAACTCCTTCACGCTGATGCGCAGCTCCGCCGCGTACTGGAGGGGCGACCAGAAGAACAACCAGCTGCAGCGCCTGTACGGCACCGCCTGGCCGACGAAGGACGCGCTGCGCGCCTACCTGGAGCGGCTGGCGGAGGCCGAGAAACGCGACCACCGCAAACTCGGCGTCGAGCTGGACCTGTTTTCCTTCCCGGACGAGCTGGGCTCCGGGCTGCCGGTGTTCCACCCCAAGGGGGGCATCATCCGCAAGGAGATGGAGGACTACTCGCGACGCCGGCACCTCGAGGCCGGATACGAATTCGTCTCCACCCCGCACATCACCAAGGGTCAGCTGTACGAGATCTCCGGGCACCTGGACTGGTACCGGGAAAGCATGTTCCCGGCGATGCACCTGGACGAGGAACGCGACGGTGAAGGCAAACTCCGCAAGCAGGGGCAGGATTACTACCTCAAACCGATGAACTGCCCGATGCACAACCTCATTTACCGCTCTCGGGGCAGGTCCTACCGTGAGCTGCCGCTGCGGCTCTTCGAGTTCGGCCACGTGTACCGGTACGAGAAGTCCGGGGTGGTGCACGGGCTGACCCGGGCCCGCGGGTTCAGCCAGGACGATGCACACATCTATTGCACCCGGGAGCAGATGAAGGAGGAGCTGACCACCCTGCTCACCTTCATCCTCGACCTGCTCAAGGACTACGGCCTGGACGACTACTACCTGGAGCTGTCCACCCGTGACCCGGACAAGTGCATCGGCCCGGCCGAGGTGTGGGACGTGGCCACGAGCGCCCTGGAGGAGGTGGGCCTGGCCTCCGGGCTGGAGCTCGTCCCCGACCCGGGGGGCGCGGCGTTCTATGGTCCCAAGCTCTCGGTACAAGCGCGCGACGCGATCGGCCGGACCTGGCAGATGTCGACGATCCAGCTGGACTTCATGCTGCCCGAGCGGTTCGAGCTGGAGTACCAGGCCTCGGACGGAACCCGGCAGCGGCCGGTGATGATCCACCGGGCCCTGTTCGGGTCGGTTGAACGGTTCTTCGCCGTGCTCACCGAGCACTACGCCGGGGCCTTCCCGGTGTGGCTGGCCCCGGTGCAGGTCATCGCGATCCCGGTGGCCGACGAATACCTTCCCTACCTGAGCGACCTCGCCGACCGGTTGCGCGGCCACGGCGTTCGGGTGGACATCGATGCCTCCGACGACCGGTTCCCCAAGAAGATCCGCACGGCCAGCAAGTCCAAGGTGCCGTACGTCCTCATCGCGGGGGAGGAGGACCGGTCCGCGGGGGCGGTGTCCTTCCGGTACCGCGACGGCTCCCAGAAGAACGGTGTGCCGGTGGACGCGGCGATCGAGGAGATACTCGAGGCGATCCGCACCCGCGCCCAGGTCTGAGGCAGCCGGCCGGTCCACGTCCACCGGTGCGCTTCACGGCCCCAGACGTTCCCCTTCGATGGGACGACGTGTGGATCAGTCCGGTGGCAGCGGTTCGAGCAGCAGCAGTGGGAACGGGCGCTCGGGGCGCCGGACCTGGTACTCGGCGTAGTCGGGGAAGGCGGCCACGGCCCGTTCCCACCACTGCTGACGTTCGGCGCCGGACAACGGCCGGGCTCGCATGTCCCGATGCCCGTGCTCGTCCTGGACGGACACGTCCGGGTTGGCCACCACCGAGTGGTACCACTGCGGATGCTGCGGAGCGCCGCCCCACGAGGCGACCATGAGCAGCCGGCCGGCGCCGTCCTCGACCCGGATCACCGGGATGCGCCGCAACAGGCCCGACCGCTTGCCCTGGGCGGTGACGATGACGATCGGCGCGCCGCCGGCCAGCGACCGGAAATATCCATGCCGGTCTGCGGCCTCCAGTTGCTGTCGAACGAATGAGGACACCGGTGGGGCGTAGTCGCCAGTCAGTGGCATGGGACCAGCCAATCAGGCCGGGCCGTGCCGTGGCCAGCCGCCGCCGAGCAGCTCGCGGATCGTCCTAGGATCGGGTGCATGGCAACTCCGAACGAGCCCCGGGTGGAGGAGTCCAGCAGCTTCCCCCGGGTCCAGGACGGGTTCGAGCGGTTGTGGACACCCCATCGGATGGCCTATATCAAGGCCGATTCCCCTTCGGATGACGAAGGCCCGCAGTGCCCGTTCTGCGCCGCCCCGGCACGCGACGACGCCGATGGCCTCATCGTCCGCCGCGGTCGGCTCTGCTACGTCGTGCTGAATCTCTTCCCGTACAACCCCGGTCACCTGCTGATCTGCCCGTACCGGCACGTCCCCGGCTACCTGGACCTGACGGACCATGAGACGGCCGAGTTCACCGCGATGACGAAGCAGGCGGTGCAGGCCCTGGAGGTTGCGTCCCAGCCGATGGGGTTCAACCTCGGCATCAACCAGGGTGCGGTCGCCGGCGCAGGGGTGGCCGCCCACCTGCACCAGCACGTCGTGCCCCGGTGGCGCGGAGACATGAACTTCCTGCCCATCATCGCTCAGACGAAAGCGCTGCCGGTGCTGCTGGAAGACACCCGAGAACAACTGGTCAGGGCCTGGCCGCGGTCCTGACGTTCAGGCCTTGCCGCGGTCCTGACGTCAAGGCCTTGCCGCGGTCCTGACGTTCAGGTCGGCTGTGCCCGCAGGGCCCGGCTCGTCGCGGCCTGGTCAGTCCTTCTTGAGGAACTCCGGGACCAGCCGGGCGGGCACCTGTTCGTACCCGATCATGGTGCGGCTGAACGTGCCCGCGCCGTGCGAGAGGGAGCGCAGGTCGATCGCGTAGCGGGACAGCTCAAGCTGGGGGACCTCCGCGCGGACCACGGACATGCCGTCCTGACCGGCGGCCGGTTCGGTGCCTTGGATACGTCCGCGGCGCCCCTGCACGTCGGTCATCACCGCCCCGACGTAGTCGTCGGCCACCGTCACCGTGAGCAGGTCGATGGGCTCCAGCAGCGTCGCCGAGGAATCCTTGGCCGCCGCCTCCTTGAAGGCCAGCGATCCGGCCATCTGGAACGCAGCGTCCGAGGAGTCCACCGAGTGGGCCTTGCCGTCGAACAAGGTGACCCGCACGTCGACCACCGGGTACCCGGCGATCACGCCCTTTTCCAGCTGAGCGCGGACGCCCTTCTCGACGCTGGGGATGAACTGCCGCGGGACGGCCCCGCCGACCACCTTGTCGACGAACTCGAACCCGGTGCCGCGTTCCAGCGGCTCGACGGTGATGTCGCAGACCGCGTACTGACCGTGGCCACCGGACTGCTTGACGTGCCGGCCGTGGCCGCCACTGGATTTGGCGAATGTTTCGCGCAGCGCGATCCGCAGCGGCTCGGTCGCCACGCTGACGTTCAGCTTGCCCTTGAGCTTGTCCATCACCAGGTCCAGGTGGGTCTGACCCATCGTCCACAGGACGACCTGCGAGGTCTCGGCGTTGTGCTGGACTCGTAGGGCCGGGTCGCCCGCGGCGAGTCGTTGCAGCGCCCCGGGCAGTTTGTCCTCATCTCCCCGGGTGGCCGCCCTGATCGCCGTGGGCAGCAGTGCCTCCGGCATGTCCCACGGCTCGACGACGACCGGGTTGTCCTTGTCGGACAGGGTGTCGGAG
Source organism: Dermatophilaceae bacterium (assembly GCA_035633615.1). Classification (GTDB taxonomy): domain Bacteria; phylum Actinomycetota; class Actinomycetes; order Actinomycetales; family Dermatophilaceae; genus JADJTI01. The sequence continues at coordinate 39,136 of DASQEP010000073.1, read as the reverse complement.
GTTTGCGCCGAGGGCAGTTTGGCCACCACGACGAGGTCTCCGGCGAGGGCCGCGTCCTTCGGGCGCAGGGTGTCCCCCAAGGGGGAGCTGAGCGGCCCGACTCGGACCTCCTCGTCGTGGTCCTGGTGCCGCTCGATGTCGTGCCCGGCGAAGTGGGCCAGGTGTCCGGAGACGTGCACGACGGCGTCCTGCTTCAGAGTGCCGGTGAACACCCGGACCAGGGCGATCGCCCCGACGTAGGCATCGCTGGTGGTCTTGACCACCTCGGCCACCAGGGATCCGGCCGGGTCGATCTCGGGGGCCGGCGCCAGCGCCCCGGCCACGGTGAACAGCCGCGGCATCCCGCACATCGTCGGCGGCGGGAAGGCCGCCTCGATCAGGTGCAGCAGAACGTCCACGCCAGCACCGGTGTCCACGGACAGCGGGATGACGGGGTAGAAGCTGCCGTTGGCGACCGCCTTGAGCAGGCCGGCCTCGATGACGGCGAAGTCGATCTGTTCGCCGGACAGGTAACGGTCGAGTAGCGAGTCGTCTTCGGACTCCTGGATGATCCCCTCCAGCAGGGGCCCCTGGTAGGTGTCAAAGTACTCGGCGTGCTCGGCTCCGGTGGGCTGCACGGACCGCTCACCCCCGGAGTAGGCGTGAACCTCCCCCAGGACCAGATCCACGACGGCGTCCAGGGACCCGCCCTCGCCGAGGAGCGGGATGCCCAGCGGCATTACCCCCTCACCGAAGGCGCTCTGGCAGTCGGCGAGGGCCTGGGCGAAGTCGGAGCGTCCGGCGTCCAGCTTGGTGACGGCCACGGCGCGAGGGACCCCGACGTTGGCGCACTCCTGCCACAGCCGGCGGGTGGCGGCATCGACGCCGTCCGCGGCGGAAACAACGAACACGGCAGCGTCGGCGGCCCGCAGGCCGGCCCGCAGCTCGCCGACGAAGTCGGGGTAGCCGGGCGAGTCGATCAGATTGATGACGACGTCGCCGCTGGTCACGGCGGCGACGGTTAACTGGGTTGAGCGTTCCTCACCGCGCGCAGGGGCTCGGTAGCCGGGGGTTGTCGTCGCCAGGAGATGGTCGAACAACCGGGTCTTACCCGAGCCGCTGGGCCCGACGAGGACGACGTTGCGCAGTTCCTCGCTGCGGGTGACGACCGGGGCCTGGGTGGTGGTGGATTGTCTGCCGCTCATGCGCCTACCTTCCGTCGGTCCACACTACGAAGACAACTACCACAGGTGATCGATGCGCCACATCGGACGAGGGGCATTCCACCAGCTGGGATAGTCGGAGCTCGGCCCTGAGACGGATTGCTCCCCGGCCCGCCCCCGCTCAGGGCCCTACGACGACCGTCCGACCCTCCATCTCTGCGTCCCGACCGACAGGTGCGCGGTCAGTACGCTGTGGGGCATCATGTTGAACAGATTCTCGCGTGCCTTCATGACACGCCTCCTGACCCCGGTTGCCCGGGTGCTGCTGAGGCTGGGGGTCTCCCCGGACGTGGTCACCGTCGTCGGCACGATCGGGGTGTGCTTCGGGGCGCTCTACTTCTACCCACGTCACGAGTTCTGGTGGGGGTCGCTGTTCGTGGCGTTCTTCGTGTTCTCTGACCTGCTGGACGGCACGATGGCCCGGCTGGCCGGGCGAGCGAGTGACTGGGGGGCCTTCCTCGACTCCACCCTGGACCGGTTCGGTGACGCCGCCGTGTTCGGGGGGCTGCTGCTGTATTTCGCCGGTCAGGCGGATGGGCGACCGGTCACTCAGCTGGGTGCCTGGTTCGCCCTGGCCTGCCTGACCTTGTCCTTCGTGACCAGTTACACCCGGGCCAGGGCCGAGGGGCTGGACATCCGAAACGCCGACGTCGGGATCGCCGAGCGCGCCGACCGCCTCCTGGTGGCCTTGGCCGCGGTCGGGCTCTCCGGCCTCTTCGGGTGGCCGGACCTCGTCGTCGTGGTGGTGCTCGGTGCCCTGGCGGTGGCCAGCGCGGTCACCGTGGCGCAGCGGATGGCGGCGGTCCACCGGCAGACCGTGCCCACCCCATGAGCCGAGTGCTGGCCTGGGTCGTCCTGACCGGGTACCGCGCCGGCTGGGCGATCGTGTGCCGGCTGCCGACGCGGGCGGCGTATCGGTTGTTCGACCTCATCGCCTCGGGGATGCACCGCCGCGGCGGCAAGAGCGTCTCCCGGCTCCGGTCCAACTACGCCCGGGTCCGCCCCGAGCTCGACCCCGAGGCTCTGGACCGATTGGTGCACGACGGTCTGCGCTCCTACCTGCGGTACTGGTGCGAGGCGTTCCGGCTGCCGGTGCGGGACACGGCCGACCTGGTGGCCCAGGTGGAGGTCCGCGGCGACGTCCCGGTCCGGGCCGAGCTCCAGGCCGGTCGCGGGGTGGCCTGCTTCCTGGGCCACCTCGGCAACTGGGACACCGCCGGGGCCTGGTCGACCACCCAGCTGTGGCCGGTCACGACCGTTGCCGAGCGGCTGCGACCCGAGGAGCTGTTCACCCGGTTCGTGGCCTTCCGGGAGAGCCTGGGCATGACGATCCTGCCGCTGACCGGCGCCGGGAATGCCTTCGCCGGCCTGAAGTCGGCGATTGCGGAGGGGGCGCTGGTGCCGCTGCTGGCTGACCGCGACTTGACCCGGACCGGGGTGGTCGTCGATTTCGTCGGGCTGCCGGCGCGGATGGCCCCGGGACCGGCGGCGTTGGCGCTGGCCACCGGGGCGGCGTTGTTCCCCGTGTCGGTGCATTACGAGCCGGTGCCTCAGGCGGTGCACGAATCCGGGTTCCGCCTGGTAATCACCTTCCACGATCGGGTCTGGCCGCCGGAAAACGGCGCCGGCGCCGAGCGAATCCAGGCGATGACCCAGGCCTGTGCCGACGCCCTCGGTGAGACGGTCCGCACCCGCACCGAGGACTGGCACATGATGCAGCGGGTGTTCGTCGCCGACCTGGCGGACGGGTGAGCTATGCGGATCGGCATCGTCTGCCCCTACTCCTTCGACGTCCCCGGGGGCGTCCAATTCCACGTCCGGGATCTCGCCGAGCATCTCATCGGCCTGGGGCACGACGTCAGCGTGCTGGCACCGGCCGAGGACGACACGCCCACCCCGGACTACGTGGTCAGCTCCGGTAAGGCGGTCCCAGTCCGGTACAACGGGTCGGTGGCCAGGCTGACGTTCGGGCCGATCACGGCCGGCCGGGTGGCTCGCTGGCTGGAGGCCGGGGCATTCGACGTGGTGCACATCCACGAGCCGATCGCCCCGAGTGTCTCGGTCCTGGCGTTATGGGCGGTGGACGGACCGATCGTGGCTACCTTCCACACCAGCTTCGTGCGGTCCCGGGCGATGCAGGCCGCCTATCCGTTGGTGCGTTCCAGCCTGGAGAAGATCCACGCCCGGATCGCGGTCTCCGAGGCAGCCCGAGAGACCGTCACCACTCACGTCGGTGGCGACGCGGTGGTCATCCCCAATGGGGTGTTCGTCGACCGGTTCGCGGCGGCCCCGCCCGACCCGCGCTGGACCGGCACCCCCGATCGGCCGACGATCGCCTTCCTCGGGCGCATCGACGAGCCCCGCAAGGGCCTGCCGGTGCTGCTGGCCGCCGTGCCCAGCGTGCTGGCGCAGCGGCCCGGGCTGCGGGTCTACGTGGCGGGGGTGGGGGACCTCGACGCGGCGCGGGCCCGGCTGGACCCCGCCCTGGCCGAGTCGGTGACCTTCCTCGGCGGGATCAGCGAGGCCGACAAAGCGGGGTTGCTGTCCAGTGTGGACATCTACGTCGCGCCGCACACCGGCGGAGAGAGCTTCGGGATCGTCCTGGTCGAGGCCATGGCCGCCGGTGCCCCGGTGCTGGCCAGCGACCTGGCGGCATTCGTCAACGTGCTGGATCAGGGACGCGTCGGCCATCTGTTCCGCAACGGCGATGCGGCAGACCTGGCCAGCCAGCTGGGGACGTTACTGGCGGAACCGCGACGGCGCCGGATGCTGGCCGAATCGGGGCAGCGGCATGCCCGCCGCTACGACTGGTCCGCGGTGGCCCAAGAGGTCCTGGCGGTGTACGAGACGGTGATCGAGGGCACCTCCGCGGTCGCGGCCGACCGCAGCCGCGCCTATGGGTACTCCGGGGTGCGTCCGTTCGCCCGGTTGCGCCGTGGCACCCGCCGTGACGGGCGCGAGCGTGCTGCCCCGGAGCTCGGTGGTGTGAAACGGGGTGCTCACGAACGTGGCGGTCCCGAACAAGGTGGTGCAGAACGGGCTGAGGCGGGAGGCCCATGACGGCTCTGGAGATCCTGTCGCTCCTGGCGATCCTGACCGTCGCGATCGGCTGGTACCTGTCATACACCGCCGCCCGTCTGGACCGCCTGCACACTCGGGTCGAGGGGACCTTCGCCGCCCTGGACGCGCAGCTCATCAGGCGTGCCGAGGCGGTGCTGGAACTGGCCAACACTGCCACGCTCGATCCGGCGGCCTCGCTGTTCCTGGCCGGCGCCGCCTCGGACTGCCTGGACCAGTCCGTCGGGTCCCTCGAAGACGCCCTGCACGCCCAGGGCCAGCGGGAGATCGTCGAGAGCGAGCTCACCGAGGCGATGCGGCTGGTCCTGACCGAGGACACCCTGGGGGATGTCGAGGCCGACACGGGCGTCGGGGCCGACTGCCTGGTCCGGCTGGACGCGGCGCACCGGCGGGTGCAGCTGGCGCGGCGGTTCCACAACGACGCGGTCACCGACGTCGTCCGGATCCGGCGCAAACCGCTGGTCCAGGGGTTCCGGCTGGCCGGTCACGCCGACCTGCCCAGGACGGTCGATCTCGACGACGACCTCGTCGTGTTGTCCTGAGCCGACCCGGTGCGTGGGAGGGGCCTAGCGCGATTGGATGGGGGCACGCCGCGAAGCGCCGAGCGAGATAGACTCTCAACAGCGGTTCAGCCGTCGTGTAGTCCCGGTGCCACCCCGCCACCGGCCCGGGCGATCAGCCCGCCAAGCCCTCGACGTCACGAAAGGGGTCCCCCTTGACCACCCTTCAGACCCCCCTCGGCTCCGAGCCCACGGTCGGCACGTCCGGTGTCAAGCGCGGCATGGCCGAAATGCTCAAGGGCGGGGTCATCATGGACGTCGTCACGGCCGAGCAGGCCAAGATTGCCGAGGACGCAGGCGCCGTCGCGGTGATGGCGTTGGAGCGGGTACCCGCCGACATCCGTGCCCAGGGTGGGGTCTCCCGGATGAGCGACCCCGACATGGTCGAGCGCATCATCAACGCCGTCTCGATCCCCGTGATGGCCAAGGCCCGAATCGGGCACTTCGTCGAGGCGCAGGTCCTGCAGGCCCTCGGGGTCGACTACATCGACGAGTCCGAGGTGCTGACACCCGCGGACTACGCCAACCACATCGACAAGTGGGCGTTCACCGTCCCCTTCGTGTGTGGGGCCACCAACCTCGGCGAGGCGTTGCGTCGGATCAACGAGGGCGCGGCGATGATCCGGTCGAAGGGCGAGGCTGGGACCGGGGACGTCTCCAACGCGACCACTCACATGCGCTCGATCCGTGCGGAGATCAACCGGTTGAGCTCGATGGCAGCGGACGAACTGTACGTGGCCGCCAAAGAGCTGCAGGCGCCGTACGACCTGGTGAAAGAAGTCGCCACGCTCGGCAAGCTGCCAGTCGTGGTGTTCACTGCCGGGGGCATCGCGACCCCCGCAGACGCGGCGATGATGATGCAGCTGGGCGCGGAGGGCGTCTTCGTCGGGTCCGGGATCTTCAAGTCCGGTAACCCGGCCCAGCGGGCCGAGGCCATCGTGAAGGCGACCACCTTCCACGACGACCCAGCGATGATCGCCAAGGTCTCCCGCGGTCTGGGTGAGGCGATGGTCGGGATCAACGTCGAAGAGATCGCCCAACCCCACCGGCTGGCAGAACGCGGCTGGTAGATCAACCCTCAGCCGGATCACGCTGTCGCGTCCCCCCACCGACGACTGGACCGGGCCGGGGTTGCCGGTTCAGGTGACGGCGGCCTGGGCGGCGAACTCGGGATGCTCGTATTCGGCTCCGTCCATGACCGCTCGGAGCTGGACGGCCGCCGTCAGCACGTCGCCGTGGGAGAGGTAAAGCGGCGCGAAACCGAGTCGGACGATGTCGGGCCGGCGGAAGTCACCGATCACCCCGCGAGCGATCAGCGCCTGCACCACCGCGTAGGCCTGAGGGTGCCGCAGCGAGACCTGCGAGCCCCGGCGTCGGGGGTCTCGAGGTGTCGCCACGTCCAGGCCGAGCCCCAGTTCGTCGAGGCAGTCCAGGAAGAACCCGGTCAGTGACAAGGACCGAGCCCGGACGACCTCCATGTCAAGGCCCTCGTAGACCCCCAACGCGGCCTCGAGGGCCAGCAGGCTCAGCAGCGGTGGGGTCCCCGCGCGGGCACGCGTGATCGTGGGGGCGGGGTGGTAGTCCAAGGCCATCTCAAAGGGCCGCGCGTGACCGTGCCACCCGGTCAACGGGTGGTGGAACCCCGTCAGGTGGCGGGCCGCGACGTACACGAACGCCGGGGCGCCGGGGCCCCCGTTGAGGTACTTGTACCCGCACCCCACGGCCAGGTCGGCCTCGTGCCGGTCCAGGCCGATCGGCAGCACACCTGCCGAGTGGCACAGATCCCAGCAGGCCAGGGCGCCGACGTCGTGTGCCGCCCGGGCGATCGCCGGAAGATCCCACAGCTGGCCGGTGCGATAGTCGACGCTCGAATACGACGCCAGGGCCACCCGATCGCCCAACTCGGCAAGCCGCTGCGCAGCCCGGTCCGGTGCACAGTGCTCGACCCGCCAACCGAGCTGGGCGGCGGCCGTGTCGAGCAGGTAGAGATCGGTTGGGAAGGAGTCCGGGTCGGTCAGCGCCACCTGCCGCCCCGGGCGCAGCGCCGCGGCGGCGTGGAACACCTTGTGCAGGTTGATCGAGGTCGAATCGGACACCACCACCTGCCCCGGAGCGGCCCCGATCAGCGCGCCGATCCGGTCGCCGACCCGCTCCGGCGCCCGCCACCAGTCGGACTCGTTCCACGACCGGATGAGTCGTTGGCCCCACTGGCGGGAGACGGCGTCCTGAACCGCGGCCGGAACCGCCCGCGGCAGCGCACCCAGGGAGTTGCCATCGAGGTAGATCACCCCGTCGGGCAGGTCGAACTCCGCCCGGCGGTCGGTGGCTCGATGCTCCTGGTCCAGCGCCGCCGCGCGAGCGATCAGGCTGGTCGGGGCGGTCAGCCGGTCAGGGGCGGTCGGCCGCTGGGTGTCGGTCATCTTGGTGACGGTACTCGGTCCCACTTCGTGGGGGGCCCGCGGTGGGGGTCTGAGGCGGCGCTCACCCGGTCGCTTCGCGTTGGGACGGACTGCCCGCGGCGCCCAACCGGCGGGGCATACCCTGACCTGGTGAGTCTGCCCGGACAGCCCGTCGTCGGAGTCCTCGCCGTTCAGGGCGACGTCCGCGAACACGTGGCCGCGCTGAGCGACGCCGGGGCGCGAGCCGTGGGGGTGCGGCGGCCACGTGAGCTGGACGACGTGGACGCCCTGGTCGTACCGGGCGGTGAGTCGACCACCATGGACAAACTCGTCAGGGCATGTGAGCTGCTGGAACCCGTGCGCGCCCGGATCAACCTGGGGATGCCGGTCTATGGCTCCTGCGCGGGGATGATCATGTTGGCCGACCGGATCCTGGACGGCCATCCGGACCAGCAGACCCTCGGTGGCCTCGACATCGTCGTCCGGCGCAATGCCTTCGGCCGTCAGGTGGACTCCTTCGAGGAGGATCTGGACATGCCGGACCTGCCGGAGCCCGACCGGCCACTGCGCGCGGTGTTCATCCGGGCCCCGTGGGTCGAGCAGGTCGGCGACGCGGTCCAGGTGCTGGCGACGGTGGCGGCCGGACCTGCGAAGGGCAGGGTCGTGGCCGTCCGCCAGGGCCGGCTCATGGCCACCTCGTTCCACCCCGAGATGACCGGAGACCGGCGCGTCCACCGCTACTTCGTCGACCTCGTGCGTTCGGGGATGACACTGGGGCCTGCGTAGACTCTTCCGGAGCAGCCGGCAACCAGAAAGACACACCAGCGATGAGTGGCCACTCCAAATGGGCGACGACCAAGCACAAGAAGGCTGCCATCGACGCCAGGCGGAGCAAGCTGTTCGCCAAGCTCATCAAGAACATCGAGGTGGCCGCACGGACCGGCGGGGGAGACCCGACCGGTAATCCCACGCTGTTCGACGCCGTTCAGAAGGCCAAGAAGTCCTCAGTCCCCAACGACAACATCGACCGGGCCGTCAAGCGTGGAAGCGGCGCCGAGGCCGGCGGGGCCGACTGGCAGACCATCACCTACGAGGGGTACGCCCCGAGCGGGGTCGCCGTGCTCATCGAATGCCTCACCGACAACCGGAACCGGGCCGCCGCGGAGGTCCGCACGGCGCTGACCAGGCACGGCGGGTCCCTGGCCAACCCCGGGTCGGTCTCCTACCTGTTCACCCGCAAGGGCGTCGTCATGGTCCCCAAGGCGGGGATGCCGGACCCCACCGAAGACGCGCTGCTGGAAACCGTCCTGGAGGCCGGCGCTGAGGACATCGACGACTTCGGGGAGGCATTCCGGATCGTCAGCGAGGCCACCGACCTGGTGGCCGTTCGTTCGGCGCTGCAGCAGGCAGGGCTCGATTACGACTCCGCCGAAGCGGAGTTCATCGCGTCGGTCGAGGTCCCCCTCGATGTCGAGGGAGCCCGGAAGATGATGCGCATCGTCGACGCCCTGGAGGACAGCGACGACGTGCAAAACGTCTATGTCAACGGGGACGTCCCCGATGAGGTGATGGCCGAACTGGACGGCGACGACTGAGCGACCCGGCCTGCGGGCGCGTCGGCGCGTCGGCGGTGGCGTGTTGCCTGCCGCGGTTACGGTGACAGCCGAACATGTGTTCGGCGAAGGAGGCGACGGGTGCGCGTGCTGGGGGTCGATCCCGGACTGACCCGGTGTGGCCTCGGGGTAATCGAGGGGGAGCTGGGGCGTCCCCCCAGGATGGTGGCGGTGGCGGTGATCCGGACCCCGAGCGGTCGCCCGGTGCACGAGCGTCTATACATCCTCCAGGTGGCCATGGACGAGTTGCTGATGCAGCATCGGCCCGACTCGATCGCCGTGGAGCGTGTCTTCGCACGTCACGACGTGTCCACGATCATGGGCACCGCGCAGGCCAGCGCCATCCCGATGATCGCCGCAGCGCGGTTGGGTCTGCCGTTGGCGTTGCACACGCCAAGTGAGGTCAAGGCGGCCGTCACCGGGAACGGCCGGGCGGACAAGGCGCAGGTGGGGGCCATGATCACGCGGATCCTGCGGCTGACCGAACGGCCCACACCGGCCGACGCTACGGACGCGCTGGCTCTGGCCGTCTGTCACTTGTGGCGCGGCGGGGCCCAGCAGCGGATCGAGGAGGCCGCGGCCGGCTCCAGGATGGCCGGCCCGGGGATCGGAGGTCGGCGGTGATCGCCTTCGTGGAGGGCGCCGTCGATCGGGTCGGTCTGGACCGTGCGGTCGTCGTGGTGGGCGGGGTGGGCCTGCTTGTGCACACCACCCCGGCCACGGCCGCCGGGCTGCGGTCCGGTCAACCGGCCCGCTTGGCGACCTCCCTGGTCGTCCGGGAGGACTCGTTGACTCTCTTCGGCTTCGCCACCGAGCCGGAGCGGGAGCTGTTCGAGCTGGTCCAGACCGTGTCGGGAGTAGGTCCGCGGTTGGCGCTGGCGATGTTGTCGGTGCACACACCAGAGGCGTTGCGGGCCGCCCTCGGCTCCGGTGACGTGACCGCCTTGACCAAGGTGCCCGGGGTCGGCAAGAAAGGGGCCGAGCGCCTGATCCTGGAACTGCGCGACCGGATCGGTCCGTCGCAAGACACCTCGCCTCTGGGCGACCACCGCCCCTCGGCCATCGCGGACTGGCGTACCCAGGTCAGCCAGGCCCTGGTCGGGCTCGGTTGGGGTGCCCGGCAGGCAGACGCGGCAGTAGAGAGCGTCGCCGCCGAGCTCGGTGACGACCCGCCTGTCGCCTTTGCGCTGCGAGCCGCCCTTCGGGAGCTGGGACGATGAGCACGCCTGCCGAACCCGACCAGGATGGCTGGTACTCGGAGGGTTCGAACCAGGAGGATTCACATCAGGAAGTCCCCTACCAGGACGGCTCGTACGAGGCCACCGCCCGAGTCATCGACCCCGGAGGACAGGACGAGGACCGGCGCGTCGAAGCGGCACTGCGCCCCCGACGCTTGGTCGACTTCCCTGGCCAGCCACGGGTACGTGACCAGCTGGGACTGGTCCTCGAGGCGGCGCGTCGGCGCTCGAGCCCCCCCGACCATGTGCTGCTGTCCGGCCCACCTGGGCTGGGCAAGACCACTCTGGCGATGATCATCGCCGCCGAGTTGGAGGCGCCGCTGCGAGTGACCAGCGGGCCGGCCATCCAGCATGCCGGGGACCTGGCCTCGATCCTCTCGTCCCTGACCGAGGGTGAGGTGCTCTTCCTCGACGAGATCCACCGGATGTCCCGGCCCGCCGAGGAGATGCTCTACCTGGCCATGGAGGACTTCCGGGTCGACATCATCGTCGGCAAGGGGCCGGGGGCCACGGCCATCCCCTTGGAACTGGCTCCGTTCACGGTGGTCGGGGCCACCACTCGGGCCGGGCTGCTGCCCGCGCCGCTGCGGGATCGGTTCGGGTTCACCGCCCATCTGGATTTCTACGACGTCGCTGACTTGATCACCATCGTGCGCCGGTCGGCTGGCCTGCTCGGTGTCGAGGCTGACGAGGACGGCATCCGGGAGATCGCCCGGCGGTCCCGGGGGACTCCGCGGATCGCCAACAGGCTGTTGCGCAGGGTGCGGGACTGGGCCCAAGTGCATGGCCGCAGCGTCGTCGATGGCCCGGCCGCGCATGCCGCCCTCGCGTTGTTCGACGTCGACGATCGCGGACTCGATCGCCTCGACCGATCCGTGCTGACTGCCCTGTGTCGGCGCTTCGGCGGTGGCCCGGTCGGGCTGTCCACGCTGGCCGTGTCGGTCGGGGAGGAGACCGAGACCGTCGAGACCATGGCCGAGCCCTTCCTGGTCCGGGAGGGCTTCCTGGTGCGCACCCCACGGGGGCGCGCAGCCTCCCCGCTTGCCTGGTCGCACCTGGGCCTGACGCCACCCCAACCGACGGCTTCGGGACAACCGGTACTTCCCTGGGACGAGCAGTCCGGACGCTTCGGTGACTGACCGGATGGGCCGGGCCCCGCACCCTCCCACCTCTGCAGTCCCGTTGCACAGCACCCGGGTTGGTCGGGCGCGCGGCGACGAGGCCACCGACGTCGGGTTGGCCCACGAACAGGACGGTCACCTACAATCCACGAGTGCCCCGAGTGGGCCAGTTCGGGGTGGGCCGAGCAGTCAGCGGGCACACACGCTCCGGGCCCGACACCGCGAGCAGGACTGAGCAATGGCGATCACACCGCACAACCACGCACCGGTCCGGACCCTGCTGGTGATGCTGGTCATCACCCTGGGGCTCAGCGGTCTCCTGTTCGCGGTCAGCACGTGGGGCGAGGCCGGGCGAACTCCCAAGCTGGGCCTGGACCTCGAGGGCGGGCAGCAGATCATCCTCAACCCGCAGGTGCGCGAAGGGCAGCCGGTCAATCAGGAGGAGCTGGCCCAGGCAGTCGACATCATCCGGGCACGCGTCGATGGTCAGGGCGTCGCCGAGGCCCAGGTGTCCACACTCGGTGACAGCGTGACCGTCTCCATCCCCGGCCGGTTCACCCAGGTCCAGCGCGAGGCGTTGCAGCGGTCGTCCCAAATGCGGTTCCGACCGGTGCTGGCGGTCGTCCCGGTAGAGCCGGTCGCTGCGCCGACACCCTCAGCCCCGCCGACGCTCCCACCCACCGGCTCCACTCCTGCTCCCAGCGTCCGCCCCACCGCCCCGGGGCCGCTGACCACGGGGGGGCCGGCGGCGAGACGCTCGATGGTGCTGCCCAGGGTGCCCGTGACGGGCTCTGCGCAGGTGGCTGCGCCGGCCCCCGGTCCATTGGCGACCACTCCCGCGCCGACCCCAACCCCGGCGAAGGTGCCGCCCACACCGGTACCTGCACCCGCTCCCGCTCCCGGCCCCGCTGGCACGCCGACGATCAGCGCCGCCGATGCCGCAGATCCGGCCAAATTCGTCCGCTTCGCTACCGACGAGGCCTGGCTGACCCCCGCCAATTCGCAGCGGCTGGAGGCGTTGGACTGCGCGAACCAGCCGGTGTACGACCCGGCCCGCGAGGACCTGCGCGCGCCGGCGGTCAGCTGCGACGCCGATGGCACCGCCAAGTACCTGCTCGGACCCGCGGTGCTGCTGGGCGGCGAAATCGCAGACGCCAACGCGGCCCCGGAGACCAACACTCAGGGTCAACCGACCGGCGGCTACGTCGTCAATCTCAGCACCGGCGGAGAGGCGCGGACCAAGTACGCGGAGGTCAGCAAGTACATGCTGCCGTTGGCCCCGCCGCGTAATCAGCTGGCCGTCGTCCTGGACAACAACGTGATCTCGGCCCCGGCGTTCCGGGCCGCCATCCTCGACGGGAACGCGCAGATCAGCGGCAACTTCACCGCCGAGTCGGCCAAGCTGTTCGCCGACCAACTGAAGTTCGGGGCCCTGCCGATGTCGTTCGCCTTTCAAAGCGGTGAGGACATCAGCCCCACCCTGGGCGGTGACCAGCTGCGCAAGGGACTGATCGCCGGGATCATCGGCCTGGGTCTGGTGGTGTTGTACTCGCTGTTCCAGTACCGGGTTCTCGGCCTGGTCACGGTGGCGTCGCTGATCCTGGTATCGCTGCTGACCTACCTGACGCTCACCCTGCTGGGCTGGTCGAGCAACCTGCGCCTGACGATGGCAGGGATCACCGGGGCCATCGTCGCCATCGGCACCACGGCCGACTCGTTCATCGTCTATTTCGAACGGGTGCGCGACGAGGTGCGCGAGGGAAGGGCCGTGCACGCGGCGGTGCAGACCGGTTGGGCCCGGGCCAGGCGGACCATCCTGATCTCGGATGCGGTCAACTTCCTCGCTGCGGCGGTGCTGTACCTGCTGGCCAGCAGTAATGTCCGAGGGTTCGCCTTCGTGCTGATGCTGACCACGATTCTGGACGTCGTCGTCGTCTTCCTGTTCACCCACCCACTGTTGTCGGTGCTGGCCACCACCTCCTTCTTCGGCGGCGGACACACGTGGTCGGGCCTGGACCCGGAGCGGCTCGGGGCCAAGACGGTGCGCTACGTCGGTCGAGGACGCGTGACCATCGCCGATCAGCGGGTCAAGGGACGCAAGACCGCCAGTGGCGCCGGGGCCCCGGCGGGGGCTGGGGTCGCGCCGACGCCCGCCGAGGGGAGCCAGGCATGATCAGCTTCGCATCGGTTGGCAACGACCTCTACACCGGCCGCCGCTCGATCGACTTCGTCGGCAGGGTCAGGGCCTGGTACGCGGTGTCCATCGCGCTCTTCGTGATCGCCCTGGTCGGGCTCCTCGGCCGTGGGTTGAACCTGGGCATCGAATTCACCGGCGGATCGGACTTCCGGGTCGCGTCGGTGCGCAACCTCGACAATTACGAATCCAGGGCTCGCGCAGTGGTGGGCACCGTCGGGGGAGTTGACGGGGCCTCGGTCACCCTCGTCGGCGGCGACACCGTTCGGGTGGAGACCGAACGGTTCGACGACAGCAGGGCCCTGGCCGTCAGCGGGGCCCTGGCCAGGGAGTTCGGCGTCGGCATCGACCAGGTCCGTTCCTCGATCATCGGGCCTTCCTGGGGTGCCTCCGTCAGCCGCAAGGCCCTCCAGGCGCTGATCTGGTTCCTGGTCCTGGTCTTCCTGCTCCTGGCCGTCTACTTCCGGACCTGGAAGATGAGCATGGCCGCGATCGTGGCCCTTTTTCACGACATGTTCATCACGGTGGGGGTCTACGCGCTGGCCGGTTTGGAGATCACTCCGGCTTCGATGATCGGCTTCCTCACGATCCTGGGGTACTCGCTGTACGACACGGTTGTGGTGTTCGACAAGGTCAGGGAGAACACCGCCGAGGCCGTGCACACGGGGGGGCGCACTTACTCCGAGGCCGCCAACCTGGCGGTTAACCAAACCCTGGTGCGGTCGATCAACACCACGGTCGTGGCGCTGTTACCGGTGGGGGCCATCCTGGTGGTCGGGGTGCTGGTGCTGGGGCCCGGCACGTTGCTCGACTTGGCCGTTGTTCTGTTCATCGGCATCGCCGTGGGCGCCTACTCCTCCATCTTCGTGGCTACACCGTTGCTGGCGCAGTTGCGGGAACGCGAGCCCGCGATGCGGCAACTCGCGCAGCGGGTGGGCCGTCAACGAGAACGCAGCAGCGACGCTGGTGACCGCCGCGGTTCCGGGCATGGCCCCCGTGCTGCCTCCACCCCCGAACGTGCCGCCGACCCCGACCTCGGTGTGGCGGAATCGAGATGGTCCGTTGCTGGGTCGTCGGAGACCCCCGGGACGGCCACCGGGGCGACAGCGACCGGTGCCGCGCTCGAGGACGAGGCCAGCGGCGAACCACGAACCCTGACCGGCCGTCCGTTGCACCCGTGGATGGAAACCGGGCCACGCAACCAGCCCAAACGCACACCGAAGTCCAAGAGATAGTCCGCCACCGTCGAGGAGGAGCAGGTGAGCGAGTTGTCCGCCGCAGGGTCGCCATCGCCCGCCGCAGCGGCCGGGCTCAGCGGCACCCTGGACCGTGACGCGCTGGCCCAGCTGGTGGCAGGCCGGGTCCACGACGTCCCCGACTTTCCCGAACCGGGGGTGTCGTTCAAGGACGTCACGCCGGTGCTGGCCGACCCGGTCGCACTCCGGGCCGTGGTCGACGACGCCGCCGATCGGTTCCGCGGGCGCATCGACATCGTCGTCGGTATCGAGGCGCGGGGTTTCATGCTCGGCGCCGCGACGGCGTACGCTCTGGGGGTCGGCTTCGTTCCGATCCGGAAGGTGGGCAAGCTGCCCCGCGCCACCCACGAGGCGCAGTACGAACTGGAGTATGGCAGCGCAACCATCGAAATCCATGTCGATGCCTTCCACCCCGGGACCCGGGTCCTGGTGATGGATGATGTCCTGGCCACCGGTGGCACCGCACAGGCCGCCTGTGAGCTGGTAGAACGAGCCGGGGGCGTGGTGGTTGGTGTCGATGTGGTGGTCGAGCTGGGGTTCCTCGGGGGTCGCGCCAAGCTGCCCGGCCGGGACGTCTGCTCGTTGCTGCGACTGTGAGCACACGTAGACTCAGGGCATGACCGAGCAGACCGCTCCCACGCGGTCCGACCAGGAGCGGGCCGCCCAGCCGGCTCCTGCCTCGGGCACCGAGGCGATCCCGCCGGACCCCGCGACGGTCGTGCGGGCCGAAGCCGAGCCTGAGCCAGCTCCGAGTGTTGCCGCAGCCTTGCCCGCCCTCCCCCCGCCCGGCGCCCCACCACCCGGCCGTCACGCGAGCAGCACCCCACCGACCAGGATGGACCGCACCCAGGCGTCCAGCTCCCCCACGATGAGTGCCCCCGCGACGAGTGCCCCCGCGGCCTCCCGGGTGCGAGCTCGCCTCGCGCGCTTCGGTAGCCCGCGCCACCAGGTCAACCCCACCCTCGAGCCGCTGCTGCGGATCGTCCGGGCGACCCACCCGAAGGAAGATCTATCCCTGATCGAGCGCGCCTACGAGGTCGCTGAAACCGCTCACAAAGGGCAACTGCGCAAGAGCGGCGACCCGTACATCACTCACCCGCTGACGGTGACCACGATTCTTGCCGAGCTGGGAATGACTCCGGCCACCCTGGCCGCGGCGTTGCTGCACGACACGGTCGAGGACACCGAGTACACCCTGGTCCAACTGCGACGCGACTTCGGCGACGAGATCGCCATGCTGGTCGACGCCGTCACCAAACTGGACCGGGTCACCTATGGTGACGCCGCACAGGCCGAGACCGTCCGCAAGATGGTGATCGCGATGGCCAAGGACATCCGGGTGCTTGTCATCAAGCTGGCCGACCGGCTGCACAACGCGCGGACCTGGAGATACGTCTCGCAGGCCTCGGCCGAGCGCGGTGCCCAGCAGACCCTGGAGATCTACGCCCCGCTGGCCCATCGGCTCGGCATGAACACCATCAAATGGGAGCTGGAGGACCTGTCCTTCGCGACGCTGTACCCGAAGGTGTACGACGAGATCGTCCGGATGGTCGCCGAGCGCGCCCCCGCCCGGGAGGAGTACCTGACCACGGTCCGCGCCATCGTCGGTGACGATCTGCGGGAGGCCAGGATCAACGCCACCGTAACCGGCCGACCCAAGCACTACTACTCCGTGTACCAGAAGATGATCGTGCGGGGCCGCGACTTCGAGGAGATCTACGACCTGGTCGCGGTGCGGGTCCTGGTCGACACGGTGCGCGACTGCTACGCGGCCCTGGGTGCGATGCACTCCCGATGGAAGCCGATGCCGGGGCGATTCAAGGATTACATCGCTATGCCCAAGTTCAACATGTATCAGTCGCTACATACAACGGTGGTCGGCCCGGAGGGCAAACCGGTCGAGATCCAGATCCGGACGCACACGATGCACCGCCGGGCCGAGTACGGTGTCGCGGCTCACTGGAAGTACAAGGAGGCACCCTCCGGCCCCCATGGCAGGGGAGGCGAGCTGGGTGACGAAAGTGGCTCGGACATGGCATGGCTGCGCCAGCTCCTGGATTGGCAGCGAGACATCGCCGACCCGGGGGAGTTCCTGGACTCCTTGCGCTTCGAGATCAACACCAAGGAGGTGTACGTCTTCACCCCCAAGGGCGGGGTGATCTCTCTGCCGGCCGGATCCACCCCGGTCGACTTCGCGTACGCCGTGCACACCGAGGTCGGCCACCATTGCATCGGCGGGCGGGTCAACGGGCGCCTGGTTCCGCTGGAGAGCCCTTTGGAGAACGGCGACGTCGTCGAGATCCTCACTTCGAAGGCCGACGGTGCGGGCCCTTCACGGGACTGGTTGACGTTCGTGGTCAGCCCCCGGGCGCGCAACAAGATCAGGCAGTGGTTTTCCAAGTCGCGGCGCGAAGAGACGATCGACAGGGGCAAGGACGCCATCGCCAAGGCGATCCGCAAGCAGAACCTCCCGCTGCAGCGCCTGATGACCGCCGCGACGTTGACGGCCCTGGCTAAGGACCTCCGATACTCCGACATCGACGCCCTGTACGCCGCCGTCGGGGACGGACACGTGTCGGCGCAGAGCGTGATGGAGAAGGCGGTTGCCTCCCATGGTGGTGAGGCCGGAGCCAGCGAGGACCTCGCCGAGGCCACCGTTCCCGGCGCACAGACTCGACGCAAGCGGGCCAACGACCCGGGCGTGGTCGTCGTCGGCGTGTCCGGATTGTGGGTCAAGCTGGCCCGATGCTGCACCCCCGTACCCGGCGACCAGATCCTCGGTTTCGTCACCCGGGGGCACGGGGTCTCGGTTCACCGGGCGGACTGCACCAACGCCACCGGCCTGCGAGCTCACCCCGAGCGGATCGTCAACGTCGAGTGGGCGCCGTCGGCGGCCAGCTTGTTCCTCGTCCAGTTGCAGGTGGAGGCCCTGGACCGGAACCGCCTGATGGCCGACATCACCCGAGTGTTGTCGGAGCATGGGGTGGGCATCCTGTCGATGACCGCCCAGACCAACCGCGACCTGCTGGCCACCGCGCGGTTCACCTTCGAGATGGGGGACCCCAGCCACCTGGGCCACGTCATCAAGGCGATCCGGCGCATCGATGGGGTCTGTGACGTGTATCGCATCACCGGAGTGCGTCAGGACACCGCACCGTCCGCACCGTCGTAGCGTCCGCCCAGTCAGGGATCGGACGGTAGACCGGCGCCACCCGAGTCAGCCGCGGAACTCCGCCAGCCCGGCTCGGGCCTGCTCCAGCCATGCCTCCCGTGCCTGCAACGCCTCGCGTGCGGCGGCCACCTTGCGGCTGTTTCCATTGGCCTCCGCGGTGGCCAGGTCGGTCCGCAACCCCGCCACAGCCGTCTCCAGCTGGGTCACCAAGCTCTCGGCCCGGGCGGCCACCTCGGGGCTGGTAGCGGCCCACCGCCGCTCGTCGGCTTCCCGGACGGCTGACTCGACCCGGCGCATCCCTTTTTCGAGTCGCTCCACATCGGCCCTGGGCACCTTGCCGGCGGCATCCCATTTGTCCTGAATGCTACGAAGAGTCGCCTTGGTTGTTTCGAGGTCCTTGATCGGGAGCAGTGACTCAGCCTGCTTCATCAATTCCTCCTTGACGGCCAGGTTTCCGATGAACTCCTCGTTCTCGGCGGCCACCACGGCGTCCTTCGCCGCGAAGAACGCGTCCTGGGCCGCCTTGAACCGTTGCCACAGGGCGTCGTCGTCTCCGCGACTGGCCCGACCGGCCTGGCGCCAGCGGTCCATGAGCCGCTTGAACGCGCTCGCCGTCGGGCCCCAATCGGTGCTGGTGGCCAGCACCTCGGCTTCGACCGCCAGTTCTTCTTTGGTAGCCTTCGCCACCGCCTGAACTGATCCCAACTGGGCGAAGTGCACTCGGCGCAGTTTGTCGAACGAGTTGCGCGCTGCGCTGAGCCGTTGCCACAGCCCCTGCTCGGTGTCACGGTCCAGCTTGGGCCCGCTGCGCTGGGTGCCCTTCCACTCATCGAGCAGTTCGCGCATCCTCGAACTGGAGGTCTTCCACTGGATCCGGTCCTCCGGCTGACCGGCCAGGGACTCGGCTGCGGCGACGATCTGCTCTCGGTGGGCCTTGGCGGCCTCCCGGGCGGCGGCGCGCTCGGCCGACTCCAGGGTGCGCCGGGCCTGCACGGCGGTTGCGATGGTCTCGATCTTCGCCGCCAGGGCCGCCAGGTCCCCGACCGCGCGCAGGTTGGCCGTTGTTTCGCGAAGCCGGTTGAGCGCGTCGATCGCGTCCTTGACGCTCAGGTCGGTCTGGGTCACCCGGTGCAGCAGAAGGTCGGCCTGGGCGTCCACCTCGGCGAACTTGCGAGCGAAGTAGGCAAGGGCCTCGATGGGGGAGGCCCCGGGGTAGGACCCCACTTCACGCTCACCCTCGGGGGCCCGGACGAAGACGGTGCCATCCTGTGCGACCCGCCCGAACGCGGCGGCCGTCCGGTGCGGGGCGGACTGCAATCGGCCTGCCAGCGCTGCCGGGCTCGGCGCCTTGACCCTCGACCCCGGGCCGACCGGGGCGGGCACGACGGGGGTCGGTGCGGGGTCGGCGCCCAGTGGTTCGGAGTCCAGTGGTTCGGCGCCCAGTGGTTCGGCGCCCAGTGGTTCGGCGCCCAGTGGTTCGGCGCCGGTTTCCGCCGAGGCCGCGGGTGTGAGTGTGGGCTCCTTGTCCGGGCGGTGACCCGGGGGGACCTCTGGCGCAGGGGATGCCTGCGGCGTCGTCGACGAAGGCGAGGGCGCGTCGGTCACGGTCTGGCCTTACTGCTCGGGGACACCAGCGAGTCCGGGCCTGCGTCGCTGGTTCGATGATGGCGTCCCACGAAACGATAGCCGCTGGTGAGGTTTCCTCGGGACCCCGCCACCCGTTCCCGGCTCCGCTCCCACCAGGCAGGTCACCCCGCAGCGGCCGGCTTGGCCGGCCTCGCCCGTTAAGCTCGGCCCGTGTTTCTCATCGGTTTCCCGTCGGCCGTCTTCGCGACGAACTGCTTCGTCATGGCCCCGGCCCCCGGGGAACACTGCGTCATCGTCGATCCCGGGCTGAACGTCATCGACCGCCTGGACGAGGTGCTGCGTGACCACCGGCTGAAGCCCGCTGCCGTCTTTCTGACACACGGCCACCTGGACCATGTCTACTCGGTCACCCCGGTCTGCGGCTCCCGTGACGTCGCCGCCTACATTCATCACGCCGATACCTACCGACTGACGGACCCGTTGTCCCTGGTGGAGCCGATGTTGCTGGACATGCTCGAGCAGCAGTACGGGACCCGCGCAACCTGGTCCGAACCCGACGACGTGATCGCGTTGACCGATTCCCAGCAACTGACCATCGCCGACCTCGATGTCACCGTCCTGCACGCCCCCGGTCACACCGAGGGGTCGGTCATGTTCGCCATCGAGGACGTTCCGGACACACTGCCGGCCGATTCCGGGCTCAGCCGGAGCCTGATCGCCGGTGACGTCCTGTTCTCCGGTGGTATCGGGCGCACCGACCTGCCTGGCGGGGACGAGAATCGGATGATGGTCAGCCTGCGGGACGTGGTGTTGACTCAGCCCGATGACAGCCTCGTGTTTCCCGGACACGGGCCCGCCACGACCATCGGCAGGGAACGGGCAAACAACCCCTTCCTGCGAGGATTGACCCCGTGAGTCACGCCAAGATCACCCCCCTGAGCGGCTTCCCGGAGTGGTTGCCGGCGCAGCGGGCCGTCGAACAGCATGTTCTGGACGTCATCCGGCGAACGTTCGAGCTGCACGGCTTCATCAGCATCGAGACCCGCGCGGTGGAACCCATCGATCGGCTCACCGACAAGGGGGCCGACACCGACAAGGAGATCTACGCGGTGTCCCGGCTCGCCGACGCGCCGATCGACACTCGAACGCGGGGGCGGGAGCCCGAGCTGGGACTGCACTTCGATCTAACCGTCCCGTTCGCCCGGTACGTCCTGGAAAACGCCGGACGACTCACGTTTCCGTTCCGTCGTTATCAGATCCAGAAGGTCTGGCGCGGGGAACGCCCTCAGGAGGGGCGGTTTCGGGAGTTCACCCAGGCGGACATCGACATCGTCGACGTGGGGCAGCTACCGGCCCACTACGAGGCCGAACTGCCGCTGGTGGTGGCGGACGCGCTCGGGCAACTGCCGATCGGACCGTTCCGCGTCCAGGTCAACAATCGCAAGATCTCCGAGGGGGTCTACCGGGGGCTGGGCCTGACCGACATCACGGGCACCCTGCGTACGGTGGACAAGCTGGGCAAGATCGGCCCCACGGCAGTGGCCGACCTGCTGGTCGCCGCGGGAGCCACCCAGGCGCAGGCGGCCGTGTGCCTTCAGCTGGCCGGCATTCGCGGGGTGGATGCCTCCGTTGCCGACCAGGTGCGCCACCTGGGCGTCCAGCACCCAGTGGTGGAGGAGGGGCTGACCGAGTTGACCGCCGTCCTGCAGGCCGCGCACGCGCACGCCCCCGGCCTGCTGCAGGCGGACCTGAGTGTGGCCCGTGGTCTGGACTATTACACCGGCACGGTCTACGAGACCCAGCTGGTCGGTCACGAGAGTTACGGGTCGATCTGCTCCGGCGGCAGGTACGACGCCCTGGCCAGTGACGGCCGGACGACCTATCCCGGGGTGGGCATCTCGATCGGGGTGTCCCGGCTGCTGGCGAAGGTCATGCCCGGCCTGACGGTCACCCGGGCAACGCCCAGCGTCGTCCTCGTCGCGGTAGCCTCCGAGGCCGACCGACCCTCGGCCATGTGGGTCGCCGCCCGGTTGCGGCGCCGCGGGATCGCCGTGGAAGTGGCCCCGGCGGCCGCGAAGTTCGGCAAGCAGATCAGGTTCGCGGACCGCCGCGGTATCCCGTACGTCTGGTTCCCGGCCCGGGACGCGCTCGAGGCTGCCCCGGCCGGGGCTGCCGGAACCGCCGGCGGCGTGCCGGAGGCCGCGTTCGGTGGGATCGAGGCAGCGGTGGACCAGGTCAAGGACATCCGGTCGGGGCTGCAGGTCGACGCCGACCCCGACAGCTGGTGCCCCCCTGAAGTGGACCTTCGTCCATGCCTGGTCTCCTCCTCGACACTCCCTCCGGCTGGCGCGTTCTGACTCAATCTGGCGTCACTGGAGGCGCCGGGCCGCAGGGCGGTGGCCGCACACCCGCGTCCCGCAACTTCCAGCAAGGCCAGTTGTGGGTCGCGTACCAGGTCTGGTCGCCGGTCTGCGGGCGACCGGGGATGGCCGGCCGGCGTGGTGACCCGTTCCGCCGGGCTGCACGCGCTCGCAGCGCCTGCCCCGTCACACCCACCCCGCTGAATCAGCGCCCCACGGAAACGGACCAGCCGTCGCCCGCCACCCGGTCGGGCTGGTGATTCGCGGCCCTCGGGGCCGGCGCCCGGCGGGCTGCCACTCCCCGGGCGTCTCACTGCACTACAGCTGGAACGTCCGGTATCTGGACAAAGGTCCAGACACTATGGTCAAGTCAAAGCTGACGACGAGGCTGGCCGTAGACCTTGGCCCAGAACCCGCGCGATCCCGCGGCGATCACCGAAGTCGAGGCGCTGAGGTGCGGGTTTGTCCCGAGTGTCGGTCCCAGCCGGCGGGACGTGCGTCCTTCAGGGCGTGCTGTCGTCGCGATCCCGGCATCCCCTGGCTGCGCTACGCCCATGCCAGTTTTACGAAACATTTCCCGTTCACGGACCTTATTCATACACTGGGACAGTTGACCAGGATAAGCCGGGGGGACCATGAACGAGCTACCCGCAGGCCGCGTAGGTGCGGAAATGCGAGGTTGGGTGGATCATCTGCGGGTTGAGCGGGGGGTCGCTCGGAATACTCTGCTGTCCTACGGACGAGACTTACGTCGGTATGGGAAATTCCTTGCCGCGCGCGGCGTCGAGGACCTGGCCAGCGTCACCGAGGTGGACGTGCGCGCCTTCCTGGCCCACCTGCGCGACGGCTCCGCGGATCAGCAACCACTGTCGGCGGCCAGCGCAGCTCGGGCCCTGGTCGCGGTTCGCGGTTTGCATAAGTTCCTGTATGTCGAGGGTGACCTGCCCGGCGATCCGGCCGCGGACGTGACCCCACCCCGGCCCGCTCAGCGACTACCCAAGGCGATCTCGGTCAGTGAGGCCGAGCGACTCCTGGCGGCAGCCGCCATCGGTGATGGTCACGTCGCCCTGCGCGACCGTGCCCTGCTGGAGGTTCTCTACGGCACCGGGGCCCGGATCAGTGAGGCCGTCGGTCTGGATATCGACGACGTCGATCTGCGCGCAGGCACGGTCCGACTGCGCGGCAAAGGCAACAAGCAACGGTTCATCCCGCTGGGTAGCTACGCCCGCGGGGCCCTTTCGGCCTACCTCGTGCGAGGCCGTCCGGCGCTGGCCAACAAGGGTCTGCAAGCCGGAGCGACCGCGGTGTTCCTCAACCAGCGGGGTGGGCGGCTGTCCCGGCAGAGCGCCTGGACGCTGATCCAGACCGCCGCCGAACGAGCCGGTCTCGGCCAGTCGGTCAGCCCGCACACCCTGCGTCACTCGTTCGCAACCCACCTCCTGGAGGGGGGCGCCGACGTGCGGGTCGTCCAGGAACTGCTCGGGCACGCCTCGGTGAGCACCACTCAGATCTATACTCTGGTCACCGTCCAGCGGTTGCGCGAGGTTTACGCTCAGGCTCACCCCCGCGCACGCTGATAAAGTCGAATCGACCCGCGCCAGCGCAATGCTGGGGGTTGGCAGACGAGGCGGAAGGGGGCACCGATGAGTTCGGAGGCGACATCGTCATTGGACGGCCTGCATCAGGCACCCGCTGCCCCGCAGACAGCCGATCATCTTCCCGGTACCGACGTGGTGACCGCCGGCTCGATGGGCCCCACCGGCCGCCCCCTGCCTGTATTCCCGGTACCACCACCGCTGTCCAGCCACGGCCCAGCCCGGATCATCGCGATGTGCAACCAGAAGGGTGGGGTCGGCAAGACGACGACCACGATCAACCTCGGCGCGGCCCTGGCCGAGCTCGGCCGGCGGGTCCTGCTGGTGGACTTCGACCCGCAGGGCGCCCTGTCCGTCGGCCTGGGTGTGCGCTCGCCTGAACTCGATCTGACCATCTACAACCTGCTGGTCGAGCGCGGCCACGACGTACACGACCTCGTGAGACACACCCTCATCCGGGACCTCGACCTGATACCGGCCAACATCGACCTGTCCGCTGCTGAGGTCCAGTTGGTCGGCGAAGTGGCTCGGGAGATGGTGCTGGCCCGGGTGCTGCGGCCCATCGCGGACGAGTACGACGTCGTCCTGATCGACTGCCAGCCCTCGCTCGGACTGCTGACGGTCAACGCGCTGACGGCCGCGCACGGCGTGATCATCCCGCTGGAGTGCGAGTTCTTCGCGATGCGTGGGGTGGCCCTGCTGGTGGAGACCATCGACAAGGTGTGCGAGCGACTCAACCCCCAATTGCAGATCGACGGGATTCTGCCGACGATGTACGACGGGCGGACCCTGCACAGCCGGGAGGTTGTCCGAAGCGTGGTGGACCACTTCCGGGATCGCGTGTTCCACACCGTCATCTCACGCACCGTCCGATTCCCCGACGCCAGCCTGGCGGCGGAGCCGATCACCACCTACGCGCCGGGGCATGGTGGTGCCGAGGCGTATCGGCAGTTGGCTCGCGAGCTCATCGCCCGGGGCGGGGCTGCCTGAACCCCGTGACGTCACCATCCGCCCCCGCCGCACCGGCCGGGTCCGGCCCGGCGCCCCAATCGGCCGTGCAGACCCCCGGAGGAGTGATCACCCGCCGGGAGTCGGCGGCGCCGTTCCAGGTACATCTGGACGTGTTCTCGGGTCCCTTCGAACTGCTGCTGGGACTCATCGCCAAGCACAAGCTGGACCTGAGCGAGATCGCCTTGGCGGACGTCACCGACGAGTTCATCGCGCACATCCGCGGCCATCAGGCCGACGACACCGAGTGGGACCTGTCCGAGGCGTCTGAGTTTCTGCTGGTCGCGGCCACGTTGCTGGATCTGAAAGCGGCTCGACTGCTGCCGGCGAGGGTGGGCGGCGACGAGGAGGACGTGGACCTCATCGAGGCCCGCGACCTGCTGTTCGCGCGACTGCTGCAATTTCGCGCGTTCAAAGAGGTGGCGGCCTGGTGCCAGGAGCGGATGCTGTGTGAGGGACGCATCCACGCCCGTCGACCGGCGTTGGAACCCCGCTTCACAGCGCTCCTGCCGCAGCTGGTACTGGGAATCGGGCCGGAACGGTTGGCCATGATCGCGGCCGCCGCGATGCGGCCCCGCCCCGAGCCCGCAGTGGCCACCACCCACCTGCACGAGGCCGCAGTCAACCTTCGGGAGCAGACCTGGATCGTCTCGGCACGGCTGCGGGTCAGGCGGACCGCGTCGTTTCGCGCCTTGGTCAGCGACGCGGAGTCGACCCAGGTCATCGTCGCTCGGTTTCTGGTACTCCTTGACCTGTTCCAGGCCGGAGCGGTGGCCTTCGAACAGGTCGAGCCGTTGGGCGACCTGGTGATCCGATGGACCGGCCAGGATCGAGGCCCGGGCGACCACCGCGCAGACCCTGACGCCGTCTCGGGCGGGCAGGAGCAGCCCCATGTGCGATGAGCCGCCCGACGCCGGGACTGCCGAGCCTCCCGCAACCCCGGTGGGTCCGCCGGAGAGGGACCGGCTGGACCTAAACGCTCTGCCAGGGGGGCCGCGCGCGGCGATCGAGGCCGTC
The DNA here is from genome assembly GCA_035633615.1 of Dermatophilaceae bacterium. GTDB lineage: Bacteria > Actinomycetota > Actinomycetes > Actinomycetales > Dermatophilaceae > JADJTI01. The sequence goes on along the minus strand of DASQEP010000073.1, from coordinate 13,736 downwards.
CTGATGGTCGTCGAGGAACCGGTCAGTGAGGTCAGCCTGGCCACGACTCTGGAGTTGCCTGTCGAGGCCGTCTCGGCCCACCTGGCCGACCTGGCGCGGAACTACCAGCGCGGCGCCCACGGGTTCGAACTGCGCCGGCTGGGCGACGGGTGGCGGATCTACTCCCGGCACGAGTTCGGTCCGGTCGTGGAGCGTTTCCTGCTGGACGGGCGACGGGCCCGGCTGACCCAAGCGGCACTGGAAACGCTTGCCGTGATCGCTTACCGGCAACCCGTGTCACGGGCGCACATCGCCGCTGTCCGGGGGGTCGCCGTGGACGGGGTGGTCCGCACCCTGCTCAGCCACGCACTGATCGAGGAGGCTGACACCGACCCCGAGCGGGGGGCGGTGCGGTACGCCACCTCGGCCTACTTCCTGCAGAGGCTCGGCTTGGCCAGCCTGGAGGAGCTGCCCCCGCTCGCCCCCCACCTGCCCGATCTGGACGCGATGCTGGATCTGACCGAAGGAGCGACATGAGCGGTCGTGATGGCGCCCCCCGCAGGCGCATGGGTCGCGCAGCGTCCCCCGGACGCCGACCGGCGGCTCCGGCGGCTCCGGCCGCTCAGCCCCGTCACGCCCGCGGCGGGGTCCCGGCAGGTGCACCACGCGTCGCACCTGGGCCTGCCCCGGTGGACGTGCACGACCCTGACGGGATCCGCCTGCAGAAGCTGCTGGCAGGGGCCGGGCTGGGGAGCCGCCGGGCCTGCGAGCTGCTCATCACGCAGGGCCGGGTCGAGGTCGACGGCCAGCTCGTGCGGGAGCTTGGGGTGCGGGTCGACCCGGTTGGTCAGCGCGTCCTGGTGGACGGCGTGCGGGTTCAACTCGACCGGTCCAAGCGGTATCTGGCCTTCAACAAGCCACGCGGGGTCGTGACGTCCATGGACGACGAGCGTGGCCGACCCTGCGTCGGGGACTACCTGTCCGAGCGTCGCGGACGCCTCTTCCACGTAGGGCGCCTCGACTCCGAGACCGACGGGTTGTTGTTGCTGACCAACGACGGGGAGTTGGCCCACCGCCTGCAGCATCCCTCCTTCGGGGTCGCCAAGACGTACGTGGCCACGGTGGCCGGCCCGGTGGCCCGGGACGTGGGCCGAACCCTGCGAGCCGGGGTGACGCTGGAGGACGGGCCGGCGTCGGTGGATTCCTTCCGGGTCCTGGATGCCGTGCCCGGGGAGGCACTGGTGGAGGTGGTCCTGCGCGAGGGTCGCACTCACATCGTGCGCCGGCTCCTGGAGGCGGTGGGGCACCCGGTTCGGACTCTGACCAGGACAGCGGTCGGACCGATCCGCCTGGGGGAGCTGCGCCCCGGGCGGCTGCGCCCGCTGACCACCAAGGAGGTCGGGCAGTTGTTCGGTACCGCCGGGTTGTAAGGGATCTTTTCGGGGCCGGTCGGTGGTTGGGCGGGGGTTGGGCGGTCGGTCGCCGTTCGTCGCTCGAGCGTAGCCGGGCCGCCGATCGCGCGAGAGGAGTGAGGGTGACCAGACTGAACGAGGTGCGCGTCGTCGGCACCGGCCTGATCGGCGCCAGCATCGGGTTGGCGTTGCGCCGGCAACGGGTGTCGGTCTCGTTGGCGGACACCTCTCCGACGGCCCTGGCCCTGGCCAGGGACCTCGGTGCCGGGCACATCCCCGAGCGGTTCGGCGCGGAAGGCGCCACCGAGCCGACCCTGGTCGTGGTGGCGGTCCCACCCGACGTCACCGCCGGGGTAGTGGCCGCCGAACTGCGGCGATGGCCGTTGGCGACGGTCACGGACGTCGCGTCGGTCAAGTCCGCGGTGATCGACGAACTGGGCGAGGCGCACCTGACCGTCGCGGAGTTGACCCGGTACGTCGGCTCGCACCCGATGGCAGGCCGGGAGCGCAGCGGGGCGATCGCGGCGAAGGCCGACCTGTTCGACGGGCGCCCCTGGGTGTTGACCCCGTCCCGGGAGAGTTGCCCGGCCAGCACGGCGCTGGTGGAGCAGCTTGCCCGTAGTGTCGGAGCGGCCGTCACCGTGATGACCGCCCAGGAGCACGATGCGGCGGTGGCTGCGGTCTCGCACGTGCCGCAGGTGGCGGCCAGCCTGGTCGCGGCTCGCCTGCGGGACCTGCCGACCCGCTCGATGGCGCTGGCCGGTGCGGGGCTGCGCGACGTGACCCGGATCGCGGCCAGCGATCCGGAACTGTGGACGGCGATCCTGGCCGGTAACGCCGACGCCGTCGGCGACGTGCTCGCCGATCTGATGGTGGACCTGAGTGACGTTCTGGAGGCCCTGCGCCTGCTGTCCGAGAACCCGGCCGACGCGGTGGGGGCCCGGGGCATGCTGGCCCGGTTGGTGTCCGACGGCAACGCCGGCCACGCGCGGATTCCCGGCAAACACGGCGCCACCCCGACGACCTACACGGTCGTGACGGTCATCGTCCCGGACAGTCCCGGGGAGCTGGGCCGACTGCTGGTCGAGGTCGGTGAGGAGGGGGTCAACCTGGAGGACCTGCACCTCGAACACAACCTTGGGCGGCTCAACGGCATCGCCGAGATCTCCGTGGTGCCGGCCGCCGCCGATCCCCTCCGGGCGGCCCTGCGGGAACGCGGTTGGGCCGTACTGGACTGACCACATCCCCCGGGGAGCCGCGGGCCGGCGGGCCGGAGCGGGAGGCCGCTCAGCCTCGGATGGGTTAGACCGCCCTGGCCACGAAGGTAGGCTCCAGGAGTGACCGAACCGCCAGCCCGTCCGGCTCGTCCCCGAGTTGTGGCCATCGACGGGCCGTCCGGGACCGGCAAGTCGAGCGTTGCAAGGGCCGTCGCCGGCCGGCTCGGCTACCACTACCTGGACACCGGGGCGATGTACCGGGCACTGACCTGGTGGTGCCTGCAGAAGGGTATCGACCTGGCTGACACAGCAGCCGTCGCCGGCGCCGCACGCCGGCTGCCGATTCAGCTGGGGCTGGCTTCGCAACCGGTCACCGTGGCCGTCGAGGGGCGTGATGTCGAGCCCCTGCTACGCACCTCCGCCATCTCCCAGGTTGTCTCGCAGGTCGCCACCAACCTCGACGCGCGGGCCGAGCTGATCCGCCGGCAGCAGCAGATCATCGCCGAACACGCCGAGCGCGGCATCGTCGCCGAGGGCAGGGACATCACCACCGTCGTCGCCCCGGACGCCCCCGCCCGCATTCTGCTCGTCGCCGACGAGGCGGCCCGGCTGAGCCGAAGGGCCAGGCAACTGCACGGCACCACTGATGCGCAGGTTCTGGACCGGACCCGGGATGAGGTGGTCCGCCGCGACGTGGAGGACTCCGCGGTGGCCGAGTTCTTCACGGCGGCCCCCGGGGTGGTCGTGGTCGACTCCTCCCGACTCAGCCTGGTGGAGACGATCGGTCGGGTGCTGGAGGTCGTCCAGGCGGCCCTGCCCGCGGTGGAGCAGCACCGATGACAGACGGCGGCGAGCCGGTCCCAGGGTCGGGCGCCGACGAGGTCGCCCTCCAACAGGCGCTTCGCGCCGGGCTGGAGGATTTCGACCTGACCCCCGAAGACCGCCGGCTCCTGGATGCCCCGGTGACGGCGGCCCTTGACGAGGATGCCGGTGCGGTGCCGGTCGTCGCCGTCATCGGTCGACCCAACGTGGGCAAGTCGACACTGGTCAACCGGATCATCGGCCGCCGAGAAGCGGTCGTCGAGGACGTCCCCGGCGTTACCCGCGACCGGGTGGCCTACGACGCCGACTGGGCCGGCCACCGATTCACCCTGGTGGACACCGGGGGATGGGAGGTCGACGTCACCGGGATCCACCTGCGGGTCGCCGAGCAGGCCGAGATCGCCGTCGACCTGGCCGACGCCGTCCTGCTCGTGGTGGATGGCCTGGTCGGCGCCACCGACACCGACGAAGCGGTGGTCCGGCTGCTGCGAGCGTCGGGCAAGCCAGTCACGCTGATCGCCAACAAGGTCGACGACCAGCGAGCGGAGTCCGATGCCGCCCGGCTGTGGTCGCTCGGGCTCGGCGAGCCGTGGCCGGTCTCGGCGCTTCATGGACGGGGTACCGGTGACGCCTTGGACGCGCTGGTCGACTCCCTGCCGGAGATCTCCGCCGTGCAGGCCTACCGGCGTGGCGGTCCCCGGCGGGTGGCCATCGTGGGAAGGCCCAACGTCGGCAAGTCCAGCCTGCTCAACCGGCTCGCCGGCGCCGAGCGGGCGGTCGTCGATGACGTTGCCGGAACCACCCGAGACCCGGTCGACGAGCTGATCACCCTGGGTGGGAAGACGTGGCGATTCGTGGACACCGCCGGCATCCGGCGCCGGGTGCACCAGAGCCGGGGCGCCGACTTCTACGCCTCGCTGCGCACCCAGTCGGCGCTGGAGAAGGCCGAGGTGGCGGTGGTGCTCCTGGACGCCGCGCAACCGGTGACGGAGCAGGACGTCAGGATCGTCCAGCAGGTGATCGAGGCCGGCCGGGCGGTCGTACTCGGATACAACAAGTGGGACGCCACCGACGAGGAGCGGCGGTACTACCTGGAGCGCGAGATCGACCGGGACCTGGCCCAGGTCCGCTGGGCGCCCCGCGTGAACGTGTCGGCCCGGACCGGAAGGCACATGGAACGGCTGGTCCCCGCCCTGGAGACGGCCCTTGCATCCTGGGATTCCCGGGTGCCCACCGGGCGCTTGAACGCCTTCCTCGGCCATGTGGTGGCCGCGCAGCCACACCCCGTGCGCAGTGGCAAACAACCCCGAATCCTGTTCGCCACGCAAGCTTCCACCCGGCCGCCTCGGTTCGTCCTGTTCGCCAGTGGATTCTTGGAGGCCGGCTATCGGCGCTTCGTGGAACGCCGACTCCGGGAGGAGTTCGGCTTCGTCGGAACGCCGATCGACATCTCGGTCCGGGTCCGCGAGAAGCAGACCCGCCGCCGCTGACGCGCCGTCCCCAGCCGACCCGCGAACCTGGCGATGCTCGGCCGACCTGGCAGTGCCACAACTCGGCGACCCAGGTGGTTCGGCCACCGCCCGGCAGTGCGATAGTCTGCCAAACGCTTTGATGCAGTCTCGGGACGTGGCGCAGCTTGGTAGCGCACTTGACTGGGGGTCAAGGGGTCGCAGGTTCAAATCCTGTCGTCCCGACCGATTCGCAGGCCAGAGACCGGTCTGTGAGCTGCGGAAACAAGGCGAGAGCCCCGTCCCGACTGTTACCCGGGACGGGGCTCTGTTTGCCTCTGGTCACAAGGCTGGTCACAAACGGGAGGACCGTGGCGGCTGCTACTGCGCCACGGCCAGCGCGGTGACCTGACCGAGCTCGGCGGCGGCGCGTGCTGGGGGTCTGACTAGCAATCGCGCAGGATCCTCTCGCTAAGAGTGGTTGTCGGGTGGCCGGTCAGTAGTCAACGGTGAGCGCGTCCATGGCGGTTTGCCGGTCGGCGTCGCTGGGGAGGCTGTAGCGGCGGGTGGGTTTCGAGTAGGGCGTGGCAGGCGGGTTCGGCGACGAGGACGATGTCGTTTCTGGCGCGGCGAGGCGGGTCAGGCAGGTGTGGCGCAGGGCGTGGGCGGATGCCTCGACGTCGGCATCCTTCCCGAGGTGGCGCAGGGTGAAGTCGATCGCCCGGGAGGACAGGCGTTCTCCTTTCGAGGACAGGAACAGTGCTGTTCCGTCGTTTGTGGGGCAGCGTGGCGCACCTGGCGAGCCAGGCATCGAGTGCGTCGCCGACCTCGGCGTTGGGCGGGACCTGCCGGTAGCGGTCGCGCTTGCCGCGGCGCACGGTGACGATGCCCTTGCGCGCGCTGATGGTCACGTCGTCACGGTTGACGGCGGTCAGCTCGGCGATCGGTGATGAGGTGGCTGCGGTAGTCGCGGATGGTGTAGTCCCGCGCGTGGGTGTCGGTGACCGGGTCGCCCTGCTGGTGCCGCAGGACGGGGTCGGTCTCGGCGAGCCAGGTGAGGCAGCCGCCGACCCGGCCGACGTAGGTTCGGCGGGTGTGCGTGGCCAGCGGCTGCGATTGCAGGTGCGTTCGGTAGCGGTCGAGTCGGCCCGTGGGGAACAAACGCGCCGTCACCCTCGGTCGCTCCAGGAGCTCGCTACCGATGGATCCCGTTCCGTTGTTCCCGCGGCCGTGTCGTGGCGTACGGCGAGGATGGCGACGACTGCTCGGACCTCGAGCTCGAGCCATATGAGTCACAGAGAAAGTCAGGGTTCGCTTGGTTCCCTGCTAGATCTTCTCGGCGCGCAGCCTGAGGGCGTTGCTGATGACGCTCACGCTAGACAGGGCCATGGCCGCGGCGGCGATGATGGGTGAGAGCAGGAGCCCGAAGAAGGGGTACAGGACACCGGCGGCGATGGGGATGCCGGCGACGTTGTAGATGAACGCGAAGATGAGGTTCTGACGGATGTTGCGCATCGTCCTCTGGGAGAGTCTGCGGGCGCGGACGATGCCGTTGAGGTCACCTTTGAGGAGGGTGACGCCGGCGCTTTCCATGGCGACGTCGGTCCCCGATCCCATAGCGAATCCGACGTCGGCGGCTGCGAGGGCGGGTGCGTCGTTGATACCGTCGCCGGCCATGGCAACGACGCGGCCTTCGTCGCGCAGCGTAGTGACGATGTCGCTCTTGTGGTCGGGCAGGACCTCGGCCTCGATTCGTTTGATGCCCAGGGTTCGCGCGATCGCCTGTGCGGTGACGCGGTTGTCGCCGGTCAACATGACGACCTCCATGCCCTCCTCGCGCAGGGCCTTGAGGGCTTCAGGGGTGGTCGCCTTGACGGGGTCGGCGATGGCGAACAGGCCAGCGACGGCCCCGTCGACCCCGATGTAGATGACTGTGGCGCCGTCGCCGCGCAGCTGGTCGGCCTGCGGCTGCAGGCCAGTGGTGTCGATGCTGTGGGAGGAGAGGAAGTCGGCGCTGCCGAGCGTGAGCGTGCGCCCATCCACGGTTCCGATGACGCCGCGACCGGCGGGTGAGTCGAAGTCCTGGACGTCGGGCAGCGAGATGCCCCGAGTGTTGGCGGCCTCGACGATGGCTTGGGCGAGGGGGTGTTCGGAGGCTCGCTCGACGCCAGCGGCGAGCCGCAACAGCTCGTCCTTGTCGTGGTCGCCGGCCGGGACGATCTGGGTGAGTGAGGGACGGCCTTCGGTGAGGGTGCCGGTCTTGTCGACGACCAGGGTGTCGACCTTCTCCAGGAGTTCGAGTGCCTCGGCGTTCTTGATCAGCACCCCGAGCCCGGCACCGCGCCCGACGCCGACCATGATCGACATGGGCGTGGCCAAGCCGAGGGCACAGGGGCAGGCGATGATCAGGACGGCGACTGCAACGATGAGGGCGTGGGCCAGCTTGGGGTCTGGACCCACGAGTGCCCATGCGGCGAAGGCGATAACAGCGGCAGCAATGACGGCTGGGACGAAGATGCCGGCGACCTTGTCGGCCATCCGCTGAATGGGGGCGCGGGAGCGTTGCGCGTCGGCGACCATGGCCACGATGCGGGCCAGCATCGTGTCGCGCCCGATCTTCTCGGCGTTCATGACCAGGCCGCCGCTCTGGTTGATGGTGCCCCCGATGACGGTGTCGCCGGAGGATTTGGTGACGGGCATGGACTCCCCGGTGACGAGGGACTCATCCACTGCGGAGCGGCCTTCCTGCACGGTGCCGTCGACGGGCACAGCCTCGCCGGGGCGAACCCGGAGCCGATCGCCGATCTGCACATGGTCCAGGGGTACCTCCTGGTCGGCGCCGTCGGCGGTGATCCGGCGCGCGGTCTTGGGGCTGAGGTCGAGCAGCGCCTTGATCGCGCCGGAGGTTTGTTCACGGGCGCGCAGCTCCAGGACCTGGCCGAGTAAGACCAGGACCGTGATGACGGCGGCGGCTTCGAAGTAGACGTCGACAGTGCCCGTGCCGCCGCCGCTGCGGAACGAGGCGGGGAAGATGCCCGGGGAGATGGTGGCCACGACGCTGAACAGCCACGCGACGCCGGTGCCCATGGCGATGAGGGTGAACATGTTCAGGTTGCGGTTGCGCACCGAGGCCCAACCGCGGACGAAGAACGGCCATCCCGCCCAGAGCACAACGGGTGTGGCCAGGACCAGTTGCGCCCACACCGAAACGGTGGGAGGGACGAGGCGGTGCACCCAGTCGATGAAGTGGCCGCCCATCTCCAGCAGCACGATCGGGACGCTCAGGGCGGCTCCGATCCAAAACCGCCTGGTCATGTCGACCAGCTCGTGACTGCGACCGGTGTCGGCGGTCACGGTGGCGGGCTCCAGCGCCATCCCGCAGATCGGGCACGAGCCGGGGTCCGGTCGACGGATCTCCGGGTGCATCGGGCAAGTCCACTTCGCGTCCTGACCCTCGAGCGGCTCCGCGGGGGGTGCGCCGGGTGCGTGGGTGGATGTCCCCGCCTGCGCTGTGGTGTGGCCGCCTTGCCGGGTGGTGTACCTGTCGGGGATCGCTTGGAACCGGGCGCGGCAGTGCTGGGAGCAGAACCGGTAGGTCTGCCCGTGGTGCTCGACGGTCAGCTCGGTCGACGGGTCGATTTGCATGCCACATACAGGGTCGACCGACGTGGTGCTTGAGGAAGTGGCGTGGTCCGTGGCGTCGTTCATATCCTTCTCCGGGTCTGGTGGAGCGGCCGTACTCAGGTGACGGATTGGTCAAGTTCGTGACGCCGGTGAGGTCTCGGTTCTGACGGCGGAATCCAGGCCTACCGATGGCGGCGGCTCGAACGACGGCGGCGGCCTCACGGCGAGCCGTCCGCGCCCGGTCGGCTCAGCGCACACGGACCGCCCACGATATGTGGCCCCTCGCCATTGACCGAGGCCATGTGAGCCGGGCGCTCAGGTGAGCTGGAGGGTGGTCAGGCAGGTAGGGTCGCCTGCCGAGGTGCCGAAGGTGACGCTGTCGGACTTTCCTTGCCCGGTGATGGCGATGGTGCCGCGAATGTCACGGGGTACCCAGAACCCGAAGAAGCCGTTCGGGTAGGTCTTCTCGGTGGTCTTGACCAGTTCCTTGCCGGTTGAGTCGGTGATCGTGACGGTGAAGGTCTTGTCGACCTGTTCGCCCTGGCAGGTGGCCAGGTTGTGGTTGAAGCACTCGTGGGTTTGGTTGATGTAGGGCGCGATCGAGATGTAGGTCTGGTCGGCGGGCAGCGGCATCGCGCGCTGCGAGCCGCCAGTGGTCAGGATCAGCTGGTCCTGTCGTACCGAACCGCGTGGGCCGTTGGCTCGGTCCTCGTTCGTGCGGTCGAGGGTGTCGATCACCTCGCGCACCGACGTGTTGCTCAGGTCGAAGCCGGCAAGGTCAGCTCCGCTGGTCGCGGCGGAGGCACTGGTGGGGGTAGGGGTGGGCGCCGAGCAGGCGGTCACCAGGGCGGTGGTGATGATGATGCCGGCGGCAACGGTGGCGAGGGTCTTCTTCATGGCGCTGGTCCTGTTCGGGTGTCGGGGAAAGGGCGCTCGTCACGTGTAGTTCAGGGCGATCATCATCCCGGCCTCGCCGTGGTAGATGTTGTGGCAGTGGATCAGCCAATCGCCGGTGTTGTCGGCGTCGAGGTCGATGGTCAGGGACTGCATGGGCGCCATAAGCACGGTGTCTTTGCGCAGCCCGGAGGCAAGCGCGATGGTGTGCCCGTGCAGGTGCAGGGGGTGGGTCATCATCGTCATGTTGACCGCATTGATCCGCAGCCGTTGGCCGGCCTTGACCGTCAAGGGCTCGTTCGCTCCGAATGGGGCGCCGTTGATACCCCACCGGTAGGGCTTCATGGAACCTTGAAGGCTCAGTTCGGCGGTGGCGTCGGGTTCCTTGGCCGGCAGCTTGGCTGAGTCAGCGGGTTGCAGCTGTGACCCGATAAGCACCTGCCCGGCCAGCTCAGCCGGGGTGACGCTCGGAGCGGGCGGGCTCCCGCCGCCGGTTCGCACCAGAGCCATGGCCTGGCCGCCGCTGGTCTTGCCGACCGGACTGGCCACCAACGGGAAAACCCCGTCCTGGAGGGTGAGGACTGCGTCGTAGCGTTCCCCCATCCCGATGTAGAACGCGCCCACCTCCGTGGGCTGCACCGGGTGCCCGTCGGTGTGGGTGATGGTCAGCCGGTGCCCGCCGAGGGCGACGGTGAACATCGTGTCCGAGGCGGCGTTGATCACCCGCATCCGGACCCGCTGCCCGGGCTTGCCTCTTAACGTGTCCGCAGCGGTGGCGACCTTGCCGTTGATCAGGAAATAGGGGTAGGCGACGTCGCCGGCGTCCCCCCACGGCGGGCTACCCGTGCCCATGCCGTCCATCGATCCGTGGCCCATGCCCCCCATGCCCCCCATCCCCATGGGGCCCATCCCGCCGGAGTTGGCGGTGCCACCGTCAGCGATGAGTTTGCTCAGGACCTCATCAGGGGTGCGACCGGTGCCATCCACCCAGTCGTCGAGTACGATCACCCACTCGGTGTCGTAGGCACCGGGCTCGTGGGGGTCGTCGATGACCATCGGCGCGTACAGCCCGCGGTCCAGTTGAACCCCAACGTGGGGGTGGAAGAAGTAGGTGCCCGGGTCGGGTGCGGTGAACTCGTACACGAACTTCCCGCCGGGTTTGACCGGGTCCTGGGTCAGGCCCGGCACGCCGTCAGCGGCGTTGCGCGCCCTGATGCCGTGCCAATGGATCGTCGTGTCTGCTGGCAACTGGTTGTCCAACGTCAGGCGAAGGAAGTCACCGGCCGTCGCGCGCACGAGTGGCCCGGGGGCAGTGTCGCCGTACGCCCACGTCGGCACGCTCGGCCCACCCAGGTCGAGCGTGACCGGCTTGGCCGTAAGCCTCTTCTCCACGAGCCGCTGTCCCGCTCTGGGCGTGATCGGGGCCGGCGTGCCGAAGGAGCGGGACGGCATACCGGACCCGTTCGAGGCGCCGGTGCAGGCGGCCAAAGTGGCGGTGGTAGCCAACCCGAGGCTCCCGAGCAGGACCTGACGACGAGACAGTGGTTGCATGGTTTCTTTCCACGTTTTGCGGTGTGAAAGTGGTCAGTGGCCATCGACGATGAGACGACGTCGCTGCTCGTACTCCTCCGGAGTGAGCTCACCTCGGGCCAAACGCTCCTTCAGCAGCGACAACGGGTCGGGTCCAGCTGAGACGGTGCGGGCTGCCCGGCCAGGCAGCAGGGCGCGTACGGCTAGGGCGATCACGACCCAGAAACCGATCGTGCCCAACCCCACCACTAACCACATGACCCAACCCATCGAGTACCCGTTGCCCCACATCATGGTCCGCTGCTCCTTCCGTACCGTCGCCTCCGTTAGCGATGCCTCCAGCGTCGATGGCTCGGTTGGCGGCGGGGTAGAGGATTCGTTGAGGTTTGACGAAGATCCCCAGGCGCCAACACACCGTCGCCGCATCGCCCGCAACGGGGAGGGAGACTGTGACGACGATGACCACCATGACCACAAATGAGACGGCCCCACGGGTGCTGATCGTCGAGGACGAGCGGGCCTTGGCCGGGATGGTCGCGGCCTACCTGTCCCGCGCCGGCTACACCACCTCGATCGTCCACTCCGGGACCGAGGCCGTGCAGGCGGCCCGTGACCAGTCCCCCGACGTGGTCGTGCTCGACCTCGGCCTTCCCGGACTGGACGGGATCGAGGTATGCCGCCAGATCCGCACGTTCTCCGACTGCTACGTCATCGTCGTCACGGCCCGCAAGGACGAGGTCGACAAGCTGATCGGACTATCCGTCGGGGCCGATGACTACCTGACCAAACCGTTCGGTGTGCGTGAGCTCGTCGCCCGCGTGCAAGCGGTGCTGCGCCGCCCACGGGCCGGCACCGCCACCCGCACCCAACAGCAGGAGCCGGTTTGGGTGTTCGGGGACTTACGCATCGACTCCGCCGGCCGGCAGGTCCACCTCTCCGGTCAGCCGCTAGCCCTGACCCCCACCGAGCGTGACCTGCTCATCGCCCTCGCGGCACACCCGACCATGGCGTTCACCAGGCGCCAGCTCATCCAGGACGTGTGGGGGCAGGGCTGGGTCGGGGACGAACACCTCGTGGACGTCCACATCGCCCACCTGCGCAAGAAACTCGGCGACGACCCCGACACCGCCCGTTACGTCACCACAGTGCGCGGTGTCGGCTACCGGATGGGCAACGGATGAGCGGCTCAGCAATCCAGCCCCACCGGCGAGGTCTTGCCGCGCGCCTGCTGGCTGGGCAAGCCATCGTCCTGCTCGCCGGATGCCTCACTGCCGGTCTCGTCGCCACCCTCGTCGGGCCCCTGATCTTCCACGACCACCTCCTCCAATCCGGGCACCAGGAGGACTCACCAGAACTCACCCATATCGAGATGGCCTACCGCGACGCCTCGCTCGTCTCGTTGGGGCTTGGGCTGCTCATCTCCCTGCTGGCGGCGGGCGCGGTCACGTGGTTCCTCACCCGGCGCCTGCGCCGTCCCCTGACCGAGCTGACTGATGCAGCCCGCGAACTCGCCCGCGGCCATTACACCGCGCGGGTACCGGACGTGGGCTCGGGAACCGAACTCGACACTCTCGCCGGCGCCTTCAACGCGATGGGCGCCCGCCTGGAGAACGTCGAAGACACCCGACGGCGTCTGCTCTCAGATCTGGCTCACGAGCTGCGCACCCCTATCGCCACCCTGACCGCATACCACGACGGTCTCCACGACGGCATCACCCACCTCGGCGCGCACTCACGGGTCGCCCTGTGCGAGCAGACCGACCGCCTCGCCCGCCTCGCCGACGATATCGACGAGGTCTGCACCGTTGAGGAAGGACGACTCGTCCTCGACCTGCAACCCCATGCCGTCGGCGACCTGATCCGGCCCGCCGCCGACGGCATGCGTGGCCGGTTCGCCGACAAGGGCGTGAACCTCCTCATCGACACCGACGGCGCCGCCGGAGTGCGCATCACGGCCGACCGGACCCGCATCGGTCAAGTCCTGACCAACCTGCTCAGCAACGCCCTGCGACACACCCCGACCGGCGGCACGGTCACGCTGAGCGCCGCCCACGAGGGCGGCGAGATGGCGATCATGGTGACCGACAACGGCGACGGCATCACCGCCGAGCAGCTTCCGCACGTCTTCGAACGCTTCTATCGCGGGGACAACGCCCGCGACACCGGCCGCTCCGGCTCCGGCGTCGGGCTCACCATCAGCAAGGCCCTCATCGACGCCCACGACGGCACCATCACCGCGGCAAGCGCTGGCCCAGCACAGGGCGCCAGGTTCGTCATATACCTTCCGCGGAGAATGCCTGTGGTCCGTGTTTGAAGTGGTTGGGACCGTCCCCACTTTGGTGGACACGGAGCAAGTTAGCGAGTTTCCTTGAACGAAAGGGAGCCGCAATATGGGATCGACCCGTCGAGCATTCACTGATGAGTACAAAGCGCATGCAGTAGAGTTGGTCATCAATGACGGCCGCACGATAGCTGATGCTGCCCGCGCCGCCGGGCACTTCCACGTGCACGTTGATGGCACGCTGATCGCCAACGATCGCCCCCACCTCGACGACGATGGCGATCGGCGCTATGCCTCGCCTCGTCACCAACGAGACGTAGCTGTTTAGGTGGGCGACACGCCTGGGATGTCGGGTTGCTGACGTCGATGGTGTGAGCATGTTTGGATCTTCGGTGGCGGGGTCGAAGGGTGTGTCGCGCGAGGAGTTGCTCGCGCTGATCGCGGACTTGCGGGCCGCGGACGTGGCGAAGGACGCGCGGATCGATGCGCTGCTGGTGCAGGTCGGTGAGCTGACCGCGCAGGTGCAGGC
>DASQEP010000072.1:0-3522 GCA_035633615.1 Dermatophilaceae bacterium | reverse complement strand
CGGTCAGCTGCACCCCGTCGAACTCGGCCCGCTCCACCAGGCGAGCGACCTCAGCGCTCAACCACTCCGGCACCGGCACACCCGACGGCACAGCTGTTGAGCGACACGCTGACTGACGACGTGCAGGTGTTCGGGCGTCTTTGACGCTGACGACGGTCTTCAGGGCGGGCGGTGGGTTTGCTCTTCGTTGTTGGCGACGAGAGCGTGATGACGTTCTGGAAGCGCAGCGGCCCTCCCCACTCCTTGGCCGGATGGGAGGGCCGTCGCTTGGTGCTTGGAGGCACCCGTTGCTGATGGTAGGTACGGACCCGCTCGAGGTCGACCGGCTCCTGACCGGCGGTGAGCTTCGCTGCCCGGGTTGTGCTGGCGAGCTGCGCCCGTGGGGCCATGCTCGGGAACGCGGGGTGCGGGACGACGAGGCCGCGGTCGTGACGGTGCGTCCTCGCCGCTCGTGGTGCTCGCAGTGCCGGTGCACGCATGTCCTGCTGCCCGCTTCCACGTTGGTGCGGCGGGCGGACACGGTCGCCGTGATCGGCCAGGCGCTGGTGGCCAAGGCGGGTGGCTCGGGGCACCGCAGCATCGCTGGGTTGCTGGGCCGGCCGGTGAGCACGGTCCGGGGCTGGCTGCGCCGGTTCGGTGTCCGCGCCGACAGCCTCAGGGTGCTGTTCACCGGGCTGCTCCACGCTCTGGATGCCTGCGCTGGGGTGGTGGGCGTGACGGGGTCGGTGTTCACCGATGCGCTGGAGGCGCTGGGGCTGGCCGCGGCCGCAGCGGCCCGACTGTTCGGGCCCCGACCGGCCTGGCAGTTCGCCTCCGCCGCCAGTGAAGGCCAGCTGCTCGGCCCGAGCCCGGCGGCCAACACGAGCTGACCCTGGGCAGCGACACCAGGCCCCGACAGCCTTCGGCCTTGGGAGATCACGCCGTGATCACTGAGGACGTGGAGGCCACTGTTGGCAGGCAGAGCACGACATCACGGCGACAGCGAAGGTCGCGCTGACCGGGCCCGGGAGGTCGGGCTGTTCCGCTACGCCTTGATCAGGGAGGCCGCCGACCCGGCGCTGTCGACGAAGGCACGTGGCCGGCTGGTCCGCGAGCTCGCCGAACGTGAGCACACCGGGCCGTTCGGGGACCGGGTCCGGGTCTCGCGGGTCACGATCGATCGTTGGATTCTGGCCTGGCGCCGCGGCGGCTTCGACGCGTTGGTGCCCTCGATGCGCACCCGCGACCCGAGGACGTCGGTGGCGGTGTTGGAGCTTGCGGCGGCGTTGAAGCGGGAAGTCCCGACCCGCACGGCAGCGCAGGTCGGTGCGATCCTGCAAGCCCACACCGGCCCGGGCGGCTCGGTGCCGTCGGCACGGACGGTGCAGCGGCACTTCGCCCGGCTCGAGCTCAACACCCGCCCTGACGGGTTACCGCCGCGGGCGTTCGGCCGGTTCGAGGCTGCTGCTCCGAACGACCGGTGGACCGGCGATGCCCTCCACGGCCCGGTGGTCGCCGGCCGCAAGACGTTCTTGTTCGCTTTCGTCGACGACCACTCACGGGCCTTGGTGGGCTACCGGTGGGGTCACAGCGAGGACACCGTCCGGCTCGAAGCCGCCCTGCGCGCGGGCCTGGCCTCGCGGGGTGTCCCGAAGGTCGTCTACCTCGACAACGGCTCGGCGATGGTCTCCTCGCAGCTGCTGCGGGCCCTGGCGGTGCTCGGGATCACCCTCACCCACAGCCAACCCGGACAGCCGGCTGGGCGGGGCAAGATCGAGCGGCTGTTTCGGACCGTCCGGGAGCAGTTCCTGGTCGAGCTCGCCGCCCCTGGCGCGCTGGCAGCCGTGACCGACCTGGCCAGGTTGAACGAGCTGTTCGCCGCGTGGGTCGAGACCGTCTACCACGCCAGGGTCCACAGCGAGACCGAGCAGAAGCCACTGGAGCGGTTCCTGGCCGCGGGACCGCCTGCACTGCCGACCCCGCGGCTGCTCCGCGAGGCGTTCTTGTGGTCCCACACCCGCCGGGTCACCAAGACCGGGACGCTCAGCCTGCACGGCAACCGCTACGAGGTCGACGCCGCCCTGGTCGGGCGACAGGTCGAGGTGGTGTTCGACCCGTTCGACCTGACCGCCCTGCAGGTCCGCTACCAAGGCCGGCCGATGGGCCTGGCCGTCCCGCACCGGATCGGCCGCCACGTGCACCCCGACGCCCGCCCCGACCTGCCGCCGCCGACCGCCCCGGCAACCGGGATCGACTACCTCGACCTGGTCGCCGCGCGGCACCGCGCACAGCTCGCCGGCCGGATCAACTACACCGACCTGCCCGGCGGCCCCCAACGGCTGGCCGGTGACACCCACGACAGCCAGGACGAGGTGCTCGAGGCCGAGGCGGCGTCCTTCGCCGCGCTCGGCACCCGACTCGCCACCGGTGAGCTCCCTGGCCAGCTCGACCTGACCGACCTCACCGACGACCTCAGCGACAGTGAAGGACCACGATGATCGAGAAACTGCAAGCCCACTACGGCTTCACCCGCTCACCGTTCAGCAAGGCCCTGGCGCCGCAGATGCTGCACCGGCACAACGCCCACGCCGAAGCCGTCGCGCGGATCGGCTGGTGCCTGACCGAGCGGGCCATCGGCGTCATCACCGGCGAGGTCGGGGCGGGCAAGACGGTCGCGGTCCGGGCCGCCCTGGCCGGCCTGGACGCCAGTCGCACCACGATCGTCTACCTGCCCAACCCCGCCGTCGGCGCCCGCGGCCTCTACGCCGGGATCGTCACCGCCCTCGGGGGCACACCCCGCTACCAGAAGTCGATGCTCATCCCGCAGACCGCCGAGCTGCTCGCCGCCGAGGAACACGAACGCGGCCGAGGCGTCGTCGTCGTCCTCGACGAGGCACACCTGCTCGGCGTCGACCAGCTCGAGGAACTCCGGCTTCTCACCAACGCCGAACTCGATTCGCACAGCCCGTTCGCCTGCCTGCTCGTCGGGCAACCCACCCTGCGCAGAAGGATCAAGCTCGGCACGTTCGCCGCCCTGGACCAGCGAATCGCGCTGCGCTACGCGATGAACGGGATGCAAGCCGCCGAGACCAAGACCTACCTCGCCCATCACCTCAAACTCGCCGGTCGCAGCGACCCGCTGTTCAGCGACGACGCCGCCGAGCTGATCCACCAAGTCAGCCGAGGCCTACCCCGCGCAGTGAACAACCTCGCGGTCCAAGCCCTGATCGCCGCGTTCGCCACCAACAAGAGCATCGTCGACGAGGCCTCCGCACGAGCCGCCGTCACCGAGGTCACGACAGACTGACCACCACCCCGACAGCCCGACCACCAACCCCACCGGTCTACGACCGGTGGGGTTCTCCTTCATCTACCAGTCGTCGTCAGCGAACGTGACGCCGTCGTCCTCACCCAACGCGGCGGCCTACAGCAGCCCAGACGCTGCCGTCGACCGGGTCGACTTCCTGCTGCTGAACTTTCCCGCTCCGTACGATGCCGGGAAGTTGTGCGCCCCGGCCGGCGGCACATGGATGGGACGGCTGC
>DASQEP010000071.1:0-1772 GCA_035633615.1 Dermatophilaceae bacterium | reverse complement strand
GAGCACCGCGGCCGCCTGCAGCACCAGCGCCGGGTACAGCCCCCAGATGTACAGCGTGGCGAACACGAACGCCAACGAGATGGACACCGGGTTCCCGGGGAGGCGCGTCATCACGATCGGACGCAGCTCGCTGAGCAGCACCACCACGGTGATCATCGCCATCGGCGGGCCCATGTCCTGCCACGCCGCGGGGCTGAGCTGCCACACAGAGAGGGCCACCAGCCCGCAGCCCAACCACGTGCACAGCTGCCACGTGGCCGAGAACATGCTCGGCCGCCACAGGGAAGGCCTCACGTTGGCCGCCATCGCAGCCTCCTCCTTAGGGTGACCTCACGGTAGCGCAGGGCAACCCCCGGTGACCTGCGAGACAGCGGTATGCCGGTGGGCGACTGGTTCGCAGCCACTGAAGACGTCGTGAGGCCGTTCGCTGCATCTTCGGTGGGGAGCAGGGCCTACCATGATTCATCGCGCCCCGCCCGGTTTCCGGGGGCCACCCGGCCCGGCGGCACGCACCTCTGCCGGAGGATCTGTGGATCGAGCCAACTACCCCGGCACGGTCTACATGGACCTGCTCGAGCAGGTCTCCGACGGGGTGTCCTTCGTCAACTCCGCCCGACGCATCACGTACTGGAACACCGGAGCGGCCCGACTCACCGGATTCACCGCCGAGGAGGTCCTGGGGCGGCGGTGCTCGGCGGGGGTGCTGCGCCACGTCGACGAGCGCGGGAAGGAGTTCTGCCAGAGCGACTGCGTGCTGGCCGCGGTGATGGACGACGGGCTGCCCAGCATGGCCGACACGTACCTGCTCCACAAGGACGGCCACCGGGTCGCGGTCACCATCCGGGGGCACGCGCTGACCGACCCCGACGGACGGATCGTCGGCGTCGCGGAGGTGTTCTCCCTGCGCACGAGCAGCCCGTACGCCGACCTCGAGCGGCGCGGTCTCAACTCCTCCGACGACCCGGTCACCGGGATGCCGGCTCGGCGCCTGGGCGACTTCCACCTGGCCAGCCTCCTAGCAGCAGTCGCTGCCGGGGAGGCCGCCCTCGGGGTGCTCTTCGTCGACGTCGATGAGTTCAAGGGCGTCAACGACACCCACGGGCATCAGGCGGGCGACAGGGTGCTGCGGATGGTCGGCCGGTCCATGGCCACCGCGCTGCGTCGTGGCGACCTACCCATCCGCTGGGGTGGGGAGGAGTTCGTGGCCCTGATGCCCGGTGCCGACGCCGCCGGCCTGACCGCCGCAGCCGAGCGGGTCCGGGTGCTCGTCGAGAACTCCTGGTTGGAGCACGCCGGCACCAGGTTGCAGGTGACGGTCTCCGTCGGCGCCACCCTGGCCCGCCCGGACGATTCCCCGGAGGAGCTCGTCGATCGCGCCGATCGACTGATGTACCAATCCAAGCGCGCGGGGCGCAACCGGGTCACCACCGACGCCGGCCCGGGGCCGACCGGGTCGAGCGGGTGGGCCGGAGGGCCGGCCGGAGGGCGTTGAGGGAGGACCCGGGGGGCCCGGCGATCGGCCCGGCGTTGGCGGGAGCGGCGGCCGGCCCGGCGCTAGCGGGAGCGGGTCACGGCCTTCGGCGGTCGGCCCCCGGCGGTCGGCTCATCGTTACCGGGAGCGGCCACGGCCCTCCGGCGGTCGGCCCATTGCTAGCGGGCGCGGGTCACGGCCTTCCTCGCAACGGAGAGGGTCTTCTTCCAGTTGGGGCGTCGTGGAGTGCTCATCCTCTCGGGATCGGTCTGCCTCGAGGCCACGGTGACGACGACCGAGG
>DASQEP010000070.1:0-32666 GCA_035633615.1 Dermatophilaceae bacterium | reverse complement strand
TCGGCGCCATCCGCGGTGCGGTACCTCGCCGCGGGTGGGATCGCGGCGACCACGTCGGTTGCCATGGCGGTCGTGATAGGGGTCGGCGCTGCCGTGGTGGTGTCGGCGGCAGCGATTGGACCCGACCCGGGGATGGTTGCGGAGCCACCCGAGACTGACTCCTGTCCGCCCGCGCAGCCTGGCAGCGCCAGAGCGACGGCGAGCGATGTAAGGACCGCCCACCTGTGCCGACTCCCCGTTGTCACGGCGCCAACCTACCCAGGGTGGCCTCGCGGCGTGGCCGCATCGTCGGGATCTGTGGGCCACCACAGGGGATGCTCGCGCGGCTCGACGCCCCGGCCAAGGGGCTGTTCGGCCAGGTCCGGGACGCCCGGTCCTAGCGGCGGACAACCGATCTGGACGCAGTGGCCGACCGAGCGACGCACCTACCGAATGGGCTCCGCGCGAAGGACGCCACGGACCACCATTTCCAGCGTCAACGCGACTGCCACCGACTGCGCCATCAGCACCCCGACCAACACCAGCAGTTGCAGGGCGGCCGCCTCGATCGGGGTAGCGCCGCCGAGCAGGGTGCCGACAAAAGCCCCCGGAAGTGTCACCAGTCCCACCGTGCGAGTCTGATCCAGCCCCGGCAGCAATGCCAGGCGCGCAGGCTGCTGGCAGACCAGCAGCGCCGCATCCCGCGGCAGAAGCCCGAGGGCGAGCCCTGCCTCCAGCTCGCCATGACGCTCCTGCAGGGCTTCAAGCGAACGCCTGCCGGCGAGCGATGTCGCCGTCATGGCGTTGCCGATCAGGATCCCAGCGGTGGGTATCACCGAGATCGGCTCCAACGGGAGCAGACCGACGGCCAGGAGTACCCCGGTCACGGGTAGCGCTCCCAGCAGGATCGGCGCGAAGGTCCACCGTCGCTGCACGGCCCGAATCCGGCCGCTGGCGGTCAGCGAGGCCACCACGATCATGAGGGTGACGAACGCCGCAGTCAGCCACCACGATCTGAGCACCGCCGCGATCAGCAGCCCGACGACACCCAGCTGCACCGTCGCGCGGACCGCGGCGGTGATCTCCTCGTGGCCGTCACCCAGCCCCGAGCGGTACCGCAATCCCGCCGACAGCAGCGCGAACACCAGCACGACGACCAGTAACCGCACCACCCCGGCAGCCCCGTCGATGCTGACCAGGGCTTCGGCAGCCAGCGCGGATCGCACCTGTCATTATGCGCATGCGCCGGCACGTCGGCGTCGGCAGGACCGCGTTGACACCCACCCGGGCGGCCCGCGGGCGAGGGGGGGGTTCGCTCCATCCCCCGATAGGCTGACCTGGTGTTGCGGACCTCCCTCGCCATCCTCGCCGGCAAAGCGGCCAGGGTGGCCTCCCGGCTTCGAGGTGGGGGATCGGCGTTGCCGGGACTGGTCGCCGAGCGGATCGACCCGGACGTCCTCGCCCACGCCCTCGCCAACGTCAGCGGGGGCATCGTCGTCGTCACCGGCACCAACGGGAAGACGACGACGACGAGGATGCTCGTGGCCATCCTTCGAGAGCACGGTCGGCGGGTCTTCACCAACCCCACCGGCAGCAACTTCACCAGAGGCGTCATCTCGGCCATGCTGGGCGAGATTCCTCTGTCGGGCCGGCTTGGGGCGGACCTGGCCGTCGTCGAGCTGGACGAGGCGCACGCACTCCGATTCGCCCAGGCCGTCCCGCCCACCCACGCCCTGCTCCTCAACGTCGCCCGCGACCAGCTCGACCGGTTCGCCGAGATCGACCACACTGCGGCGCTTCTGGCCGCCTTGGCCGCCCAGACCACGATGGGGGTCGTGCTCAACCGCGACGACGCTTTCGTCGCCAGGATCGCCACCACCCTGTCAGTCCCGCCGGGCACCCCGAGTGCCCCCACCCCCACGGGAAACCCGGGCACTGCGAGCCGCCCCGGCCTGCTGGTGAGGTACTTCGGCCTGCACCCTTCCATCGCGCACCGCCTCCCGGAATTGAGCGAAGCCGACGTTCGGTTCGATGAGGAGGCCGAGGTGCCGCCCGTCACCGACACCGACGCCCTGCTCACACTCGTGGCCGACGACCGATTCAAGGTGCTTTTCGGCGCCGAGGGCGGCGGCAACGACGTCGGGCCGCTACGGCTTCGCCAGCGCGGCCTCGCTGCGATGATCAACGCCACGGCCGCGACCGCGATGGCCAGGCTGCTCCTCGGCCAGGACTTTCGGGAATCCGTCGCTGAAGCCGCCCTGCAGCGGCTGGATCCGCCGTTCGGACGGGGGGAGACCATCGACGCCGACGGTCGCCCGCTGGAACTGGTGCTGGTCAAGAACCCGTCCGGGTTCACGGTCGCGTTGGCGACGTATGCCGCGACCCCGGCGACCACCATGATCGCGATCAACGACAATTACGCCGACGGTCGGGACGTGTCCTGGTTGTACGATGTCGCCTTCGACAGTCTCCGCGGCGCCGGCGTGGCGTTGACCAGCGGCGTGCGCGGATACGACATGGCGTTGCGGCTTGCCTACGACGGGGTCCGGACCGAAGAGGTGGAGCTCGACCTGCAGGTGGCCCTGGAGCGGTTGCTTCGTGATCATCCGGGGCAGCCGTTGCGGGTCTTCTGCACCTACACCGCCATGATGGCGCTGCGACGGTTGCTCGCGGCCCGCTACGACCTGGCCGCGTTCGGTGAGGAGGTCCAGCGGGCATGAGCGTGGAACAGGTCGGCAACCACCCCGACTCCGGGCCGAGTGCCGGCACCCGCCCCGACCCCGGGCCGAGCAAGGGCCGCATCACCATGGTTCACGTCTACCCCCGGGAGATGAGCATCTACGGGGACCTCGGCAACACCCGCGCCCTAGCCGCAAGGCTGCGCTGGCACGGGTACCAGGTGGACCGTCGTGAGCACCACCCCGGCAACGACTTCCCCACCGACGCTCATCTCCTCGTTGGGGGAGGCGGGCAGGACTCCGGCCAGGCCAGAGTCGAAGCCGACCTGGCTGACCATGCGGCCACGTTGCGGGCCATGGCAGCCGACGGGGTGCCGATGCTGATGATCTGCGGGATGTACCAACTGTTCGGCAACGCCTTCGTCACGGTGGACGGGCAGCAACTCCCCGGTCTAGGCATCCTCGACGTGACCACGCACGGCAACCCGACCCGGATGATCGGCCCGGTCGTCCTCGACACCCGGTTCGGCCCCGTCGTCGGATACGAGAACCACTCCGGGTCAACGGTGCTGGGGCCCGGCCAGGAGCCGTTCGGGCGGGTCCGGTACGGCTGCGGCAACAACAAGGACGACGCCACCGAGGGGGCGGTCACCCACCACGTGCACGGCACCTACCTGCACGGCCCCGTTCTGCCGGCCAACCCGGCGATCGCCGACGGGCTCATCGCGCTGGCAGTCGGCCACGCCCTGGGCCGGCCCTTCGAGCCCGCCGACCTCGACGACTCCCTCGCTGACCAGGCCCGGACCCGTCAGATCCAGCGTCTGCTGAGCGGCGGCTACAAGCCGGAGTAGCGGTCGAGACGAGCCGGACGGCAGCGCCCTGGTCACCGGGGAGATCGGCCGGGTCACAGGCCTGGGACGAGACCGCCTGCACGCACGATCCGCCGGTGGTGGACGATCAGGCCTTGGTCATCCACCTCATCGTCCCGGGGCATTGCACCGGGTGGCAGGGTCCAGCACGCCCTTCCGGGCGGCGCGGCCCGGAGCCTGGAAGCCGGGTAGTTCGGGGTCCGTCTACCGCCTCATCGCCGACCCGAGCAGCCTCGGCGCCAGGGCCGATGCGTAGGCCCGGTTGCCCTCCCGGTTGGGGTGGAACGACTCGTCGAGAGGCACGATGAGGTTAGTCAGCCACGGGCTCGATGTGCACAGGCCGTGTCCGTCGAACGCGCCGCGCACGTCGACGTATCCGAACCCGGCCGCGGCGGCCCGAGCCCGGATCACCTCGTCCACCTCGTCGGTGGCGGCGTTGAAGGCCCGCTGCTCGCGGGTGGCGAAAAAGGTGAACAGACTGCAGTCCCGTCCGGAGAACAACCGCGGATACCCGGAGACGACAACGGCTGCGGTGGGGGCCTTGCGGCGGATGTCGGCGAACAACCCGCCAAGCCGCCCGGCAAGGCTGGTGCGCGTGACGCGCCGGGCGGCGGCGGTCTTCACCCCGCACAAGAGCCGCGAGGCCGGTAGGGCGCAGGCAATCACCGCAGGCAGGAAGCCGACGTCGTTTCCGCCTGCCGTGATGGTGACGTACCGGGTGTTCGCGGTCAGCTTGGGCACCTGGGCTGCGCGGATCATCGCGATGGTCGCGCCGGCGCAGGCCTGATAGTCCAGTGTCAGGCCCGCCTCGGCGGCGATCAGCCGCGGATACCCGAATCGCGCCCGCTCGCATATCGGGGTGGTCCGGCTACGCGTGCCCACCCCCGCCGAGTAGGAGTCACCGAGAGCGACATAAGGACCGTCCGAGCGGCTCGTCGACGCGGTGCTCGCCCGCACGGGAGTGACCGTCACGCGGGTGGCCTGCGCCGGCGGGGTGGGGGCGACCACCAACGTCGTGGCAACGAGGCACGAAGCCACGGTGATGACCCGGACGGCGGATTGGGCACGCCAGGGGCCCCGGCTGCGCAGGAGTGGAGTCACGTCGGACAGAATGGCAGACCGGCGGCCGCTTCGACCAGAGCCGACCAGAGCCGACCAGAGCCGACCAGAGCCGACCGGTGGCCCGCCGGGCCGTCAGCCTCCCGTTACCGGCGGTGGGTTCGTCGCGCTGGATCCCGGGCGATCGACGCCCCAGACCGGGTCCTCGTCGGGGTCCTCGTCGCCGTCCTCGTGCTGCAGACGGTAGTAGCGCGTCCGGGTCAAGGCCCACACCCCGGCGAAGACCGCACCGAACACGATCTCAAGCAGGTGGCTGTAAACCGCGAAGAGGAAGACTGACGCCGCCGCGGAGACTCCGTCGGCGCCGAAGAAGACCATCAGCCCGGCGGGGCCGACCTCGGTAGTGCCGATCCCACCCGGGGTCAGCGGCACCATCGTCAGCAGCCGGCTGAACGCGTAGCAGGCGAACATCCTTGCCCAGCTCATCTGGATGCCGAAGGCCTGCATACAGAACCCGTACAGGTAGGCGTACAGGCCGAGGAAACCGACCACACCGACGGTCAGGCCCAGCCAGCTGCCACGCACGACGCCGATGATCCGCGCCCGCAGGTCACTGGCCAGCGCCTCGATGTTCTGGCCACGGTCACGCCTCAGCATCTTGAGGATCGGTCCGGCGACGCCGTTGAGGGTTCGACCGACGGAGTGCGCGGCTCGGGGTGAGAGCAGCACGGCGGCCCAGGCCACGGCGAGCAGGGCGGCGGCGATCCCACCGATCAGGGTGCCGGTCACGACGTTCTCCGGCAGTTTGAGGTCGGTGTCGGAGATCAACCAGGCCACCGCCACCAGCGGCAGCATGAGCCGGATCAGCATGTTCCAGATGGAGGTGACGATCAGGCTGGTACCGATGTTTCGGTGCTTGAACCCCCAGGACCGCAGGATCCCGTACTGGGTGGCCGCCGCCAGGGCCGCTCCGAGCGGGAGCACGTTGGCGATGCCTGACCCGCACAGGTTGACGATCAGGGCAGGCGCGTGCCGAAGACCGGGAAGTGAGGCCGCCATCGTGAAGGTGTAGCAGTACAACCCGCTGAACATCAGGGCCAGCCCGACCAGGAAGGTCTGGATCGGCAGCTGCGACAGCAGGCCCCCGATCTCTTCCCAGCTGGCGTGGGTCAGGGCGGGCAGGCCCCAGATGAGGATGGTGGCACCGAGGCCGGTGCCAAGCAGGATCTGTAGTGCCATCTTGGCGCGGTCGGCAGCCGTGCGCGGGCGCATGTCCCGGGGGGGCCTGTCAGCGAACCCGTCCATGGCCTCCCCTGTGTGCCGCCCTGTGATCAGCCGTCTGGGTGCGCACCCGACGACGGCCAGCGTACGTGGCGCCGGGCTATCGGTGCGGGAGGCCCTCGAACACGTCCCGGCTCACCCGGCCGCCGGGGGTAGCGGCGGGATCGACGAACCACTCCCTGCCGAAGACGATGTCATACACCGGCCGGGGCAGCCGCAGGAACGCGGCCAGGGTGCGGTCGGCGTCCCCGGTCGCGCTGGCCTGACTGGCGTGTGCGGCCATCGAGGCGCGTTTGGCCGCAGCATGCCGGACGACGTTGATCCGGTGGGTGATGTCCGATCGCGCGCTGTAGGCGCGCTGAAAGGACGTGGGGTCGAAGTCGGGTGGGAACCGGTAGAGGAGGCCGGCCACGGCCAGCGCCCGGCAGATCGTGTCCCTGGGAACGGTCGCCTCAAGCAGCCGCGGGGTCGCTGCCGCGGCAGCCGCGCGGGCGACGACGTCATGGACGACGATGTGATCGCGGTGCCCGTAGCCGCCGTTGGGGTCGTAGGAGAGCACGACGTCCGCGTTCTCCTGACGCAACAGCTCGGCTATCCTCTGGACGATCTCGTCCCGGTCCGCGCGCAGCAGCCGAATCCTTCCTGGCGGGTCGGGCGGCTGCGCCGGGCCGAGGCCACTGTCGGCGTAGCCCAGGTACTCAACCCGGTGCACGCCCAGTGCCCGGGCGCTGACCGCTAGCTCCTCCAGCCGCAGACGGCCCAGCGTCCCGCCGTCGCCGAAGTCCGCGGACGCCAGCCCCAGGTCGCCGTCGGTGACCACGACCAGCACCACCCGGTGCCCGGCAGCGCTGGCCTTGGCCATCGTGCCGCCGGTCAGCAGCGCCTCGTCGTCCGGGTGGGCGTGCACGGCCACCAGGGTGCGTCTCACCCACCCATCCTGGCGCATCGTCCCTCCCGGCCCGCGGACCCGTGTGCGATTCTTGCCGAAGTGAGGATCGCGATCATGACCGACTGCTACCTGCCCCGCCTCGGCGGTATCGAGGTGCAGGTCGGCGAACTAGCTGCCCGTTTGGTGCGAGCCGGACACGACATCGAGGTGTTCACCGCAACCATCGGCGCCGACGGCCGGCGGGGCGGCGCGGTCGACATCGTCGACGGCATCCCCGTGCACCGCCTGGCCGTCCGGATGCCCGCCCAAATCCCCTGGAACCCGTGGGAGGCGGCGGCGTTGCGGTGCCGGCTCGCCGAGCTGCCCGACGTCGACGTCGCCCATGTGCATATGGGCGTGGTCAGCCCGTTCGCTGTCGACGCCACCCGGGTCCTGCTGGCGTTGGGCATCCCTACGACGATGACATGGCACTGCATGCTCGGGCCGCTCCAGGTGCCGTTCTCTCTGTTGGGCGTGTACCGGCGTTGGGCGGCCCGAGGGGTGGCCATGAACGCGGTCAGCGCCGTCGCAGCCGCTCCGGTGCAGCGCGTGATCGGTGAAGCCGGACGGGTCGCCGTGTTACCCAACGGCATCGACCTGGGCACGTGGTGGGCTGGGGCCACTGTCGGCTCCCCGCCATCGCCCAGAGCGCCGAGCCCCGGGGGGGTGCGTATCGTCACCGCCATGCGCCTGGCCCCACGCAAGCGGCCACTGGCGCTGCTGAGGGTGGTCCGCGCCGCCCGTGAGCTCGTCCCGCAGGTGCCGATCCGGCTGACCGTCCTGGGGGAGGGGCCGGTGCGGGGCCGCATGGAGCGGTACCTGACCCGTCACGGGATGTCCGACTGGGTCGAGCTGGCCGGCCGGGTCAGCCGCCCCGAACTGCTGCGGACCTACCGCGACTCCCATCTGTACCTGACCTCGGCGCGACTGGAGTCCTTCGGGATCGCCGCGCTGGAGGCCCGCTGCGCAGGGCTGCCGGTGGTGGCCATGCGCGACAGCGGCGCGGTTGAGTTCGTCCTGGACGGGGTCAACGGGTATCTGGCCGCCGACGACGCAGGCCTGGCACGGGCAGTGGCTCGCCTGGTCCGTGACGACCGGACGCGGCAGCGGATGGTCGCCCACAACCTGGTGAACCCACCGGAGCAGGATTGGGGTCACGTGCTCGACCTGACTCTGTCCGAATACCGCCGAGCTCGGGCTTTGCGGGGTTTCCTGCCCGCGTCGCAGTGATTGCCGGTGAATCTGCGTGATCGTCGAGGTGCAGGGGTGGACCGAGGGGCTCCGGGTCTGCTCGGTGCGGCTCCGGCACGGCCTTGACCCGGGTGACCTGCTCGCGGAGCGGGGTTTCGCGGTGGAGGCGCCCTTGGACGCGTCGCTGGTCACCGGTCGCGCCTCGGGTGACCGGTTGGTCGTCCGCCTCGCGGTCCGGCCGGCGACCCGGAGTCGGCCAAGATCCGGCCCGGTCGGCACCGACCGGTACCTGCTGCTGGCCGCTGGTGAGGCTGCGGTGCGAGTCCAACGGGTGGGTGCCTACGCGCTGGTGGTCGGTCCTCGTGGGGTGTTGGCCACCCAGCACGCGGCGACGACCAACCGGGCTGGGACCTGGGGTCTGCCCGGAGGCGGCCTGAACCGTGGGGAGCACCCCGCCGAGGCGGCGCGCCGTGAGTGCTGGGAGGAGACCGGCCAGAGCGTCGAGGTCGGTGATCTCCTGCTGGTGCAGACGGCGCACTGGGTCGGCCGCTCGCCCCGCGGCCGGGCCGAGGACTTCCACGCCGTCCGGCTGATCTACCTGGGGGACTGCGCCGACCCAGCCGATCCGATCGTGCACGACACGGACGGAACCACCGCCGCCGCGGCCTGGGTTCTGGTAGAGCAGGTGGTTGGCATGACGTGGTCGACGCCAGCGCGCGAGCAGCTGACCGGGTTGGGTCTGCTGCCCGAGCGCTCGGACGGACGGGGGTAGGTCAGCGGGACCGCCGACGGGCCAGCCCCAGGCTCCCCAGTATCACGAGCACCGCACCCAGCCCGATCAGGGCGGATGGACCGTACTCCTCCCAGTTGACTTGCCAGTCCAGTTGCTCGCGGACCACCACGAGAGCCGCAACGACCAAGCAGAACAGGCCCACGACCACACCGGCGGTGTTGACCTTGCGGTCGGCGGGACGGTGCTCAACCGGCGCCTCGTGTGCCGGGGTGGCCGTTGCCGTGCCTCTGGGGTTCGCCGGGCTGGTGGGGCTGGTGGCACCCGCCGCGCCGCTATAACCCGCTGAGTACGTGGGACCGGTGACCCCGTAGCCACCAGGAGGGCCGGGCGACGGGATCGGGGTCGGCTGGGTGTCCGGGCTGACCGGGTTACCGGTGGGGTCGTTGGTCATGGTCGTCACTTCCGCTTGATGTCGAGGTTGCCGAATCCCACGGTCGCGTTGAGGATCATGGAGGACCGGCCGGTTCCGACGACGATCGGCGTCGCGTCGTTCGAGCTGCCGCTGAGTTCTCTGGTGGCGCCCGTGGTGTCCTCCCATTGGAGATTACCGAAGCGGACCTCAGGCTTGATCGTCACGGTGGCGTCGTTCGGAACGATGACCTCGAGGTCGCCGAACTCGCTCTTGACCGTCACGGTGCGCCCGTCCAGCAAGTTGACCGGGATGGTGGTCAGGTCGAGCCGCCCGTCGCCGAACGTGACCGAGTACTGGCTGCGCAGATCCGCGACCGAGGCCGGCGCCCAGCTCTGGCTGCCGACGTTGCGACCGCCCAGTCCGACGCTGAGAGAGCCGGCCAGGCCCAGGGCGGTCAGCACCGCCAGGATGGCCGCGCCGATCCCGACCAGGCCCAGCCGCCAACCGGCGATGGCAGCGCCCACCACAATCAGACCGAGAACCGCGATCACCCCAGCCCAGGCCAGCGTCTCGTGGTCACCGCTGAGGTTCGCGGCTGAGGCGGCCAACCGGACCGCCTGGTAGGTGATCAGCGACAAGCCGAGCGCGACGATGGCCAGGGGCAGGCCGCCGCTGTGGCGACGCGTCTGGGTGGGCTCAGTGGCAACGGGGTGCCAGCCCGGCGGGGTAGGGCGATCGGGCGGCGTTGGGCCGTTCAGGCCCGCCGAACCTGGGCCGCTCCTCATCTCGGACGACATCGAGACGGTCGAATCGGCAGCCGGACCGGTCGCGGCGAACGCCATCGGACCGGAGGACGGCCCGGGACTCGCTGCCCCTGACGCCATCGGCGACGGGGCGGCCGTACCGATCGGCCGACCACCGCGGCTGACATACCAGATCGCGAACACCGCGGCGATGGCCAGCACGGACACCGACCAGCCACCGCGCTGCCCTACGCCGGATGGGGCCAGCAGGGTGATCGCGGCCAGGACGGTCAGCACCACGGCGCCCGCCTGGTGCTGGCGCAGCGCCCGGTCCAGCACGATCGAGTCGTCCTCGTCCGGCAGCAACACCCAGGCCAGTAGGTACAGTGCGACCCCCAGCCCGAAGAAGATGCCCAGCACGAAGAGGATGACCCGGACCAGGACGGGGTCCATGTTGAATCGGGCGGCAAGACCGGCGGCGACACCGCCCAGCCAGCGGCCGTGCCGGGGGCGACGGATAGCGGTGCCGAGCAGACCTCGGTACATGCCGTCGAGCACAGTGGGAGTGTTCTGTTGGCTCATCTGCCCAGCCTGGACGCTGCCGGTGCGGCCTGCCCATACGGACCGACCCTGATCAGACCCTGATCAGTCCCTGATACCCACCCTGAGCGTTCCCGGACTTCGCGTCGGGGTGGTACCCCTGTCTGGGTATCTGGGCGAGGATGGTGGGGTGAATCCGCGCCACCACCCGGTCTCGGATCCGGCGACCGTCCACCGACGCATGATCCGCCCGGGCAATGGCCGGGTCCTGGTCGGGGTGTGCGCCAGCGTCGCCGAGCACCTGCGCATCCCGGTCCGGGTGGTCCGCTGGGCCGTGGTCGCTCTGTGCCTGTTCGGTGGCGCGGGGGTGGTCGCCTACCTACTGCTGTGGGTGATGACCCCGTCGGGTGACGGATTGCCTCTGTCGCACGACGTGCACGGCGCGCAGCGGCGGGTCGCCGGGTTGCGGCCGGCCGTGCGGATACTGCTCGCCGGCTTCGCGCTGCTCGCGTTCGGGACGGCGCTGGCGATCGACCGGTTCGGGGGCATATCGGTCAACCTGGGCACCGTCTTCCCGATCGTCGCTGTCGCCGGGGGTGCCGTGCTGGCCTGGTCGAACCTCGACGACGCGGAACGGCGCAGCTGGCTGAGCGGTCCACAGGTCGACAGCCGCCGCAGCTTCGTCAGGATCGGTTTCGGCATCGTGCTGGCGTTGTGCGGGATCCTCGTCCTGGCCACTCGCGAGCAGGGCTGGGCGATGACCTGGGACGTCACGGTGTCCACGCTCATCGTGCTCGCCGGTCTGGTGATCATCCTGGCGCCATGGGTGATGCGGTTCTGGGCCCGGCTGCAGCAGGAGCAGGCCATCCGGATTCGCGAGCAGGAGCGCGCCGACATCGCCGCACACCTGCACGATTCCGTGCTTCAGACGCTGGCGCTGATTCAGCGTACCGAGGACCCGAGTCGGGTCGCTCAGTTGGCCCGCTCCCAGGAACGGGAGCTACGCAGCTGGCTGTATGGGGGAACTCGGGTGGCCCGGGACACCCTGACCGCCGCCGTCACCGATGCTGTGCACGAGATCGAGGACCTCCACGTCGTCCCCGTCGACCTGGTCGTCACCGGCGACCAGCCGCTGGACGAGATCGGCGAGGCTCTGGTGGCCGCTGTCCGGGAAGCGGTGCTCAATGCGGTGCGACACGCCCGCCCGCCCATCTCCGCGTACGTCGAGGTAGGCCCGGAACGGGTGGAGGCGTTTGTGCGCGACCACGGCGCGGGATTCGACCCCGGCCAGGTCCCCGCCGACCGGCTCGGGGTGCGCGAGTCCATCCTGGGCCGGATGGTACGTCACGGCGGCACCGCCGAAATCCGCTCCCTCGACGCCGGCACCGAGGTCCGGTTGTGTCTACCAGTCAGTACACTCCGGCTGCCCGACCGGCCCCCCGCCGGGGACGTATCCGCCGTCGACGCAGGAGGTGCCAGATGACCGGCACGCCCACGACTGAACACCCGGCGCAACCGATCCGGCTCGTGCTCGTGGACGACCATCGCATGTTCCGCTCCGGGGTGAAGGCCGAGCTAGGGCCCGGTCTTCCGGTGGTCGGGGAGGCGGGCACGGTCGAGGAGGCCGTCGCGGTGATCCGTGAGACCACCCCCGACGTTGTCCTCCTCGATGTCCACCTGCCGGGCGGAGACGGCCGCGGTGGCAGCGACGTGTTGGTGGGGTGTCGCGGCGTCGAGACCGGCACCGACCAGCCGGTCCGGTTCCTGGCACTGTCGGTCTCCGACGCCGCCGAGGACGTCATCGCCGTGATCCGGGCTGGGGCACGCGGCTACGTCACCAAGACCATCTCGCCATCCGACCTGGTCTCGGCCATCCGGCGGGTCGCGGACGGAGACGCAGTGTTCAGCCCCCGGCTGGCCGGCTTCGTGCTGGACGCATTCGGTGCCGCTGCCGGTGAGGTCGCCGAGATCGACGAGGAGCTGGACCGGCTCTCGGTGCGGGAGCGCGAAGTGATGCGCCTGATCGCCCGCGGCTACCAGTACAAGGAGGTCGCCAAGGAGCTGTTCATCTCCGTCAAGACCGTCGAAACGCACGTGTCGTCGGTATTACGCAAGCTGCAACTGTCCAGCCGGCACGAGCTGACGGCCTGGGCGATGAATCGGCACCTGCTCTGAGGGGTGAGTGAAGGCCCTGGCCAAGGTGTGGCGCCAGCGTTCGGCGATCAGCCTCGACATAGGGTGGGCGTTATGACGGGCGTCACGGGAGTACTCGGGATCCTGCACTGGGTGGGCGTGGCGGCCATCCTGATCGGCTACGCGCTGTCTGTCCGCCGCGGTGCCGCCGGGCCGGTGTTGGTATGGGCCGCCCGGGCTCAGCTTGTGCTGGGAATGCTGCTGTTCGCTGTGGTCTCCGGCGCCGGAACCGAGCGGAGCAACCTGGGCTGGTTGGGCTTGAAGTTCGTCATCTCACTTACCGTCGTCGGATTGTGCGAAGTCGGCTCCGCCCGGGCTCGACAAGGTGACAGTCAGCCCGCCCTGGTCCATGCTGCCGCCGGCCTGACCCTCACCAACGTGATCATCGCCTCGTTGTGGCGCTGAGACTCCAGTACTCGCGCGTCGACGCACAGCCGCCGAGACCCGGCAGGGGACCTGGGTCTCGGCGGCCGCCTGAAGGGTCCGGTCGGGCCTTGGTGTCGCACTAATGCCGCCCGCGGACGCCTCTCAGCTTTCCGTGTGAGCAGCGTCGTCCGGCGTGATGGCGGTCGTGCTGCCGCCGTGCAGGACGCTGATCCTGCGCGGCTTGGCCTCCTCGGCCACCGGGATCGTCAGGGTCAGGACGCCGTCGGTGTAACTAGCTTCGATGCGGTCCAGGGCGACCCCGTACCCCAGGGTCAGCTGACGAGCGAACGTGCCGGTCGGGCGCTCGTGGGTCAGCCACTGGACATTGTCGAAGTCCTCGGCTTGGCGTTCGGCCCGGATTGTCAAGGTGCGGTCCTCGACGTCGACGTCGACGGTGGTGGGGTCGACGCCCGGCAAGTCGATCCGGGCAACGAACGCGTCGCCGGCCCGGTAGAGGTCCATCGGCATGGCCAGTGCGGCTGGGGTACGCATGGTGTCGGAGAACCAGCGGTCCACTTCGCGGAAGGGATCGAATCGGTTGGACATATCAACTCCTCAGGGTGAGGGCCCGCGCATGCAGGCAGGTTGAGGGCTGGTGTGCCTTTCCCAGCGGGATCCTGCGATGTCGGCCACCCGCCGGTATCTGGCACTTCGCTCCTAGGAGTGCGAACGCACGGGCGGGGGTTGCCATTCCCCTGCCGGACGCGGATCGTCCTGATCGGCGAGCCGGGCGAGGTCGGCTCCGGTCAGGCGAAACTGGGTCCAGTCCTCCAGTGCCCGGGCACCCAACGCCGTGTAGAACCCGATCGATGGGGTGTTCCAGTCCAGCACTGACCAGTCCATCCGGGGGTACCCGCGGTCCCGGCATTCGGTGGCGAGGGTGGCGAGCAGGGCACGGCCCAGGCCCAGGCCGCGATGCTCCGGCAGGACGAACAGGTCCTCCAGCCAGATCCCGGGCTTGCCGGTCCAGGTCGAGAAGGTGGGGAACCACAGCGCGAACCCGCCCGGCACCGGCCTGCCGGGGACCGCGGCTGCTGACCCTTCCGGCTCCCGTTCCACCTCGGCGACGTGCGCGAACGCGGCCGGGGTACCTGTTTCGGGGAATAGCGCCCCACGCAGGTCGGCCTCCCGGGTAACCACGGCGTCCGGCTCCCGCTCGTAGTGGGCCAGAGCCTTGATCAGGGTCAGGATGGCCTCCACGTCCTCGGGGCGGGCCGTCCGGATGTGAGTATGCGCGGTCCTACGCTGGGTCACCCTGGCGACCCTACAAGCGCCTACAGTCGGCAGATGACGCCCGGCGACCCCACCCCCGCAGCCACCTCCGCCACTCTGCCGCAGCTGCCCACCGACGCGTTCCAGCGAGTCCTGTCCGTCGTGGCCCACCCGGACGACGTCGAATACGGCGCCTCCGCGGCAGTCGCCTCTTGGACCTCGCGCGGCGTGAACGTCGCCTACCTGCTGCTGACCCGAGGTCAGGCCGGGATGGACACGGTGGCGCCCGAGGAGGCCGCCCGGCTGCGTACCCAAGAGCAACTGGCCGCCTCCCACGTGGTCGGGGTCAGTGAGGTCACCTTCCTGGATTACTCGGACGGTGTCCTGGAGTACGGACTGCCGCTGCGACGCGACATCGCCCGGGTGATCCGCAGGTACCGACCGGACGCGGTGCTCGCCGGGTCATGGGAGCTGGAGTTCGTCGCCGGACTCAACCAGGCCGACCACCGGGCCGCCGGGCTGGCCACGCTCGACGCGATCCGGGACGCCGGCAACCGGTGGGTCTTCCCGGAGCTGCTCGACGAGGGCCTGCCGCCGCACACCGTCCGGTGGTTGCTGCTACATGGCGACCCCCGCCCAACCCACGGCGTCGACCTCGGCCACGAGGACCTCGAGCGGGGGATCGCCTCGCTGGAGGCGCACAGCGAGTATCTCGCCGGAGTGGCCGGGCATCCCCCGCCCAGGGACCTGATCGGCGGGATCACTGCCGCCGGGGGCCGGGCACGCGGCGTCGAGCACTCCCTGTTGCTGCGAGCTTGGGACTTCGGCGTGTCGCTGGGGTAGCCCGGCGCAACGACCGGCAGGGCGGGGATGAGCCCCCCGAGCCCTCGAATGCCTCCGTCACCCGTCCCAGCCCCCAGGAGCTGCCGGGAAGACTCAGGCGGATAGGCCCGCGCCGTAGGGGTGCCAACTCCCGGCGGGCAGGGCCAGCCGGTTGGTGATGACCCGCAGCACCAGCGGATTGCTGGACATTCCGACATGGCTGGAGAAGATCTCGACGTTCTCCGCCTGCGGCCCCTCGGGCTGCAGGCAGCGCCGCCAGTCGTAGACCCCGTCGCTGCGGGAGTGGACCGCGGTTGTGGGGAACGGAAGGAGGCCCTGCGCCCCACTCGCCCGACGGGTGTACCAGGGGCCGTCCAGCGGCGACCCCAGCGTGATGAGCTGGCGGACTCGCGGGGCGCGCATCAGAGCCGCCTGGCGGGCGTAGGCTCCGCCGACGCTCCAGGCGACGATGCTGATCGGTTGGCCGTGCTCGGTGGCCAGCTCCTCGATCCGTTCCGCGAACGCCTCGACCACGCGGCCGGGCAAGCCGCGCTGGGACTTCGGGCGGATCCCGTGCACCTGATAGCGCAACGAGGTCAGGGTGGTGCGCAGTGGGACGGTCCAGACGTTACCGCCGCCGAGTCCGGGGATGACCAGGACGGGGTGCGCCTCCCGGGCCCGACCGCCCAGCAGCAGCGGCCACGAGGGGACCAGGGCCATCCCCTCGACACAGGCGCGGCCGGGCTCGAACGGCTTCATCACCCAGGGGTGGACCCCCGGGGTCCGGGAGCCGGCGCGCTGCCGGAGCTGGCCGGGGCGGGACGGGGTGCGGGTCGACGTCATGGGGTGTCTCGCTCTCTGCGATGGGACCGACGAGCGAGCGGCACCAGACGGCTCGCGAGGACGTGATCTAGCTAACACCGTGCTGTTTGAGATGTCAAGCACACCGCATGACATCTAGCGCGAGCGGGCCTGGCCGCCGGGATGGGTCTGCCCCGAGCAGGCAGCAGCCCGTGGGTAGCCGGTCGATGACCGGCCACGCGGTGGACGAACCGCGCGCACCCACGGGCCGCGGTGACCGCGGTGGATTCCGGAAGTCACCCGTCCTGAGCCGGCCACCCAGACAACTGGGGTGGCCAGGGGTCGGCTGCGACTACCTCGCAGTCACCTCACGCGTCCGATGGTCACTCACTGATCGGATCACCTCCTTTCCCGTGTAGCAGGACGGTAGATCGGCGCACGCCACCGATCAAGGGGTTTGCCCGAACCCGGCCCAAAACCCCGGGGCCAACCCGGGCCCTGGGCGTTCCGCAACGTCGTGGCGCGCATGGGGCGTCGGTGCGGCAACCTAGACTCGGCCGTGACATGAGTACCCTCTTCGACGACCTGTCCATCTCAGCGACGCCCGCCGGCCCGCCCCACAACGACGGCCGTGCCGGCGGGCGTCAGGACGACGTGGACGAGGCCGGGATTCCCAGGTGGGCGCGCCAGCCCGCACCAGCCAACGCCGCCGACGAGCCGGCGGGCGACCGGCGTCACGGCCGGCCGCGGACCGACCCGGATGCCCTGCTGGCCGGGCTCAATCCGCAACAGCGGGAGGCGGTCGTCCATCACGGACCCCCCCTGCTCATCGTCGCCGGGGCGGGCTCGGGAAAGACCCGAGTGCTGACCCACCGGATCGCGTACCTGTTGGCCGCCCGGAACGTCCAACCCGGCCAGGTGCTGGCCATCACGTTCACGAACAAGGCGGCCGCAGAGATGCGCGAACGGGTGGCCGCGTTGGTGGGCGCGCGGGCAGCCACGATGTGGGTCTCCACCTTCCACAGCGCGTGCGTGCGCATCCTGCGCCGGGAGGCCGGCACTGTCGGGCTCACGTCGAGCTTCTCGATCTACGACGCCGCTGACAGCCAGCGGCTCATGGGGATGGTCCTGCGCGACCTCGACCTGGACCCCAAACGCTACCCGCCGCGCTCGTTCGCAGCGCAGGTCAGCAACCTCAAGAACGAGCTCATCGACGAGGAGACCTACGCCGGCCGGGCCGATGAGGCCAGCCACCCCGAACGGATGTTGGCGCAGGCCTACCGGATGTACCAACGTCGTCTTCGGCAGGCGCACGCGCTGGACTTCGACGACCTCATCATGACCACGGTCAACATCCTGCAGACCTTCCCCGATGTGGCCGAGTACTACCACCGGCGCTTCCGGCAGATCCTCGTGGACGAGTATCAGGACACCAATCACGCCCAGTATGTGCTGGTCAAGGAGCTGGTGGGACAGGGGATCGACAAGGCGGGGCAGCCGCCGGTGCCCCCTGCAGAACTGGCCGTGGTGGGTGACGCAGACCAGTCGATCTACGCGTTCCGGGGCGCAACGATCCGCAACATCGCAGAGTTCGAGCAGGACTACCCGCATGCTCGTACCATTCTGTTGGAACAAAATTACCGCTCGACGCAGACCATCCTCGCGGCCGCGAATTCGGTCATCGCCCGGAACACCAGTCGTCGGCCGAAGAGCCTGTGGACGGACAGCGGAGACGGCCCCCGGATCGTCGGCTACGTTGCCGATTCCGAGCACGACGAAGCTGCCTTCGTGGCCCGTCAGATCGACCACCTCATTGACGAGCACGGGCTCAGACCCAAAGACGTGGCCGTCTTCTACCGCACCAACGCGATGTCCCGCGCCGTGGAAGAGGTTTTTGTCCGGGTCGGGCTGCCGTACAAGGTGGTCGGCGGGACTCGGTTCTACGAGCGCCGGGAGGTCAAGGACGCTCTGGCCTACCTGCGGGTCATCGCCAACCCTGCCGACACGGTCAACCTGCGCCGGATCCTCAACGTGCCTAAACGAGGCATCGGTGAGCGTGCCGAGGCGTGCCTGTCCCTGCTCGCCGAACGCGACCGGATCAGTTTCGTCCAGGCCCTGGCCACGCCGGAGGAGGCACCCGGCATCGCCGGACGCTCGGTCGCGGCGGTCAAGGGCTTCACCGGGCTGCTGGAGGCCCTGCAGACGGTGCACGAGGGTGGCTCCGGGGTCTCCGGCCTGCTGGAGGCGGTCCTGGAACAGACCGGTTATCTGCGGGACCTGCAGTCCAGTCAGGATCCCCAGGACGAGACGCGCATCGACAACCTCGCCGAGCTGGTCGGCGTGGCCCGCGAGTTCGACGAGGAACAGGCCGTCGAAGGCGCGGTTGCGGATCGTTCTGCGGCCGCCTTGGACGCCTTCCTGGAACGGGTCTCCCTGGTCGCGGATGCCGACGACATCCCTGACACACAGGAGGCCGCGGAGGCGGGTGTGGTCACCCTGATGACCCTGCACACCGCCAAGGGACTGGAGTTCCCGGTGGTCTTCCTGCTTGGACTGGAGGACGGCACGTTCCCGCACATGCGGTCACTGGGGGACACCGCGGAGCTGGAGGAGGAGCGCCGACTGGCCTACGTCGGGATCACCCGGGCCCGCCAGCGGCTCCACCTCTCACGGGCTGTGGTGCGTTCGGCGTGGGGGCAACCGCAGTACAACCCGGCCTCCCGCTTCCTGGGGGAGATCCCGGACACCCTGGTCGAATGGCAGCGCACCGAGGGCTCCTTCGCCGGGCCGGGGCGTGCGGTGGGCAGCGTCCCCGCGGTGGCCACCCTGGCGGCCCGGCCGGGGGTTCGCTCACCCGGTAACCGACCGGTCATCTCCTTGTCCGCCGGCGACCGGGTCAGTCACGACGCCTTCGGGCTGGGAACGGTGGTTCGAGTCGAAGGGGCCGGGGAGAAGGCGATGGCGCACGTCGACTTCGGCGGGGACCAGATCAAACGGCTGCTGCTGCGGTACGCGCCGCTGGAGAAGCTGTAGCGGCACGACGGCACCACGGACGGTGACGACGCGGCCGCTCGGGTCAGGTCGGGCGCTGCTACCGCGACATCGCGCCCCGGGCTCGCAACCAGGGGGCTGGGTCGATCGGCTCCTTTCCGGCGGGGTGGACCTCAAGATGCAGGTGGGGCCCGGTCGACCGGCCGGTGTTGCCGCTGCGCGCCACCAGCTGTCCCGGCGTCACGGCATCCCCCTTGGCTACCCGGATGGCACTGAGATGGCCATAGTAGGACACCATGCCGTCCCAGTAAGTGATCTCCACCTTGTTGCCGTACCCACCGGCCATGCCCGCGAACGTCACCGTCCCCGAGGACATGGCTCGGACCGGGCTACCCACCGTGGCGGAGAAGTCCAGGCCGGCGTGAAGTCGGCCCCAGCGCGGGCCGAATGGCGAGGTCTGCTGGACCCCGGTCATGGCGGGCAGCCAACGCCGAGCCGCCAGCGCTGGGTTCACCGCAGCACCCGGGCCGGGCGTCGCCGCATTACCGGACCGGCCGGGCCCGGCGGCCATACCGGCGTTGACGACTGCGGTCCGGCCCAGCCTCGTGGCCGCCCGTTCGTAGGCCAGCCGAGCGGCCTCTGGACTCGACTCAGCGACCTGGGCTGGGTCTGCCGCGGTCGCCGAACCGCCTCCCAGCGTAGGGAACGGGCCGGCGAGCATCGACTCCACCGGTGGGGACGGCTCCGGCGGGACCGGGTATGCGTCGGCGGAGGATGATCCGAACGGAACCCCAATGACTGTGCCCGTGAACAGTGCAACTGCCGACAGACCGGCGGCCGGCACGGCCAGCGGCGCCAGGCGACGGGCTGACCCGGTGTCAGACCGGTGCCGCCCAGGCGTCATCCGGCAGCTCGCGGCAGCAAGCGACCGGAGCTCACTGCGTGGAGGTCCGGGCAGGGTGAGGCCGGGGATGCGGACCGTGGTGCGATGGCGAGCCTTGTAGCTGTGCGGCACAGGCGAGCGTCCTTGGGTGAGGGGGGGGCAGGCTCGGTCCGCCGCGGCGGCCGGGCGGGACCCGTGAGCAAGTTGAAATCATACCGTGATCATCTCGTTATCAAGTTCTGGCCGAGTAACCTTGCTCACACCTGGCCGGCGAGTCCGTGCCCGGTGCGGGGCCCCGGGAACACCACGCAAGGGCAGACGAGCCGGCCGCGAACGGCCGCTCCGCTGACCGCGAGTAGCCGCCCCGGCGTGGGGCAGTTGTGGCTAGGCTTGCCGCCATGAGCGAATCCCCGTTGCGCATCGTCGTGGCGAAGCCCGGTCTGGACGGGCACGACCGTGGCGCCAAGGTCATCGCCCGCGCGCTGCGCGATGCGGGCATGGAAGTCGTTTACACCGGCCTGCACCAGACCCCCGAGCAGATCGTCGAGGCCTCGATCCAGGAGGACGCCGACGCTGTGGGTCTGTCTGTCCTCTCCGGGGCGCACATGACGCTGTTTGCCCGGACCATCCAGTTGCTGAGGGAACGCGACGCGGGTGACATCGTGGTTTTCGGCGGCGGCATCATTCCCGAGGCGGACATCCCCGAGCTTGAGCGCCTCGGGGTGGCCCGGATCTTCACCCCGGGCGCCACCACCACCTCGATCGTGGACTGGGTCCGCGAGCACGTGACTCACACCTGAGGGCCCGTCTGCCCACCTCGCGAGCCCTCTCGCGGCGACGCCGTGGCGACCAGCACCCCGAGACGACGAACCCGGGTGCTGGTCGCGTCAGACCGGCCTGCCGGTGCCACGCCGGCCGACCTTGAGGGCCGCCACTAGCCCGCTGACGAGGGATTCTGGCGTGATATGTGCCTCAGGTCGCTCCGCTCGGCGGGCCTGAGCCCGCGAGTAGTATCCGTTCGGACGTCCCTTCAACGACGAGGTATCTGCCGTGGATCTTTTCGAGTACCAAGCTCGTGACATGTTCGAGAAGCACGGCGTACCCGTGCTCGCCGGGGAGACCGCCGAGACGCCGCAGGAGGCCGTCGCCGCGGCCGAACGGGTCGGCGCCAAGAGCGGCGGGGTCACCGTCGTCAAGGCCCAGGTCAAGACCGGCGGACGGGGCAAGGCTGGAGGGGTCAAGCTGGCCACGTCGGCGGCCCAGGCGGGCGAGCTGGCCGGACAGATCCTCGGGATGGACATCAAGGGCCACACGGTCAATATCGTGATGATCGCCCAGGGCGCCAAGATCGCCGAAGAGTACTACTTCTCCCTGCTGCTGGACCGGGCCAACCGCAACTACCTGGCGATGTGCAGCAAAGAAGGCGGCATGGAGATCGAGCAGCTGGCCGTGGAGCGGCCGGACGCGCTCGCCAAGATCGCCGTCGACCCGATGGTCGGCATCGACGACGCCAAGGCCCAGGAGATCGTCGACTCCGCCGGGTTTGACGCCGCCGACAGGCCGGCCATCGCCGCGGTGCTGACGAGTCTGTGGGACGTGTACTCCAAGGAAGACGCCACCCTCGTCGAGGTCAACCCCCTGGTCAAGACCGAGGACGGACAGATCATCGCCCTCGACGGCAAGGTCACCCTCGACGACAACGCCAAGTTCCGCCAGCCCGACCACGCTGGTCTGGTGGACGAGAAGTCCGAGGACCCGCTGGAGGCCGAGGCGAAGGAGAAGCACCTCAACTACGTCAAGCTGGACGGCAACGTCGGGGTCATCGGAAACGGTGCCGGACTGGTGATGAGCACCCTCGACGTGGTCGCCTACGCCGGCGAGAGTCTTCCCGGCAAGCCACACCCGGCCAACTTCCTCGACATCGGCGGCGGCGCCTCGGCGCAAGTGATGACCGACGGGCTGCACATCGTCCTGGGTGACCCGCAGGTCAAGGCCGTGTTCGTCAACGTCTTCGGCGGCATCACCTCGTGCGACGAGGTCGCCAACGGCATCGTCGGGGCACTGGACGCTCTCGGCGACGAGGCCATCAAGCCACTGGTCGTGCGCATCGACGGCAACAACGTGGAAGAGGGCCGGCGAATCCTCGCGGAGCGGAACCACCCGCTCGTCACCATCGAAGAGACCATGGACGGCGCGGCCCGCAAGGCAGCCGAACTCGCCGCGGCTGCGAACTGAAAGGGCGGCATCTGACATGTCGATTTTCCTGAACAAGGACTCCAAGGTCGTCGTCCAGGGCATGACCGGTTCCGAGGGCATCAAGCACACCACCCGGATGCTGGCCTCCGGCACCGACATCGTCGGCGGGGTCAACCCGAGGAAGGCCGGCGACAAGGTCGACTTCCCTGGTGGGGTCACCGTGCCGGTGTTCGGCGGGGTCGCCGAGGCGATGGCGGCGACCGGAGCCAACGTGTCCGTCATCTTTGTTCCGGCCGCGTTCACCAAGGCCGCGGTGGAGGAGGCCGTCGATGCCGGTATTCCGCTGGTGGTCGTCATC
The DNA here is from genome assembly GCA_035633615.1 of Dermatophilaceae bacterium. Taxonomy (GTDB): domain Bacteria; phylum Actinomycetota; class Actinomycetes; order Actinomycetales; family Dermatophilaceae; genus JADJTI01. The sequence continues at coordinate 10,371 of DASQEP010000070.1, read as the reverse complement.
ACCGAGGGCTGCGCCGTCAAGGACACCGCGGAGTTCTTCGAGTACGCCCAGAAGTCCGGCAAGACCCGCCTGATCGGCCCGAACTGCCCGGGCATCATCAGCCCCGGAGAGTCCAACGCGGGTATCATTCCCGCCGACATCTGCGGTCACGGGCCGATCGGGCTGGTCTCCAAGTCCGGCACCCTGACCTACCAGATGATGTACGAGCTTCGTGACTACGGGATGTCGAGCGCCATCGGTATCGGCGGCGACCCGATCATCGGCACCACGCACATCGACTGCCTGCAGGCCTTCCAGGACGACGCGGACACCAAGGCCATCGTGATGATCGGTGAGATCGGCGGCGATGCGGAAGAGCGGGCCGCGGCGTACATCGAGAAGAACATCACCAAGCCGGTCGTCGGGTACGTGGCCGGGTTCACCGCGCCCGAGGGCAAGACGATGGGCCACGCCGGCGCCATCGTGACCGGCTCCTCCGGCACCGCCGCCGCCAAGAAGGAGGCCCTTGAGGCAGCCGGCGTCAAGGTGGGCAAGACCCCGTCGGAGACGGCCAACCTCATGCGGGACATCATGAGGGGTTTGTAGTCGCCGTTCGGTCCAGTCCGGTCCGTTCCGGTCCATTCGGCCGGTCCGGGCCGGGCGCAGTCTCGCTGGCTGTTCCCGGCGTGGGGCCTTGGGTGCGGGCCCGGGCCGGGTGAGCATGGGGGCACCATGAAGCTGCTCAAGCGCCGTGCCCCCACCCCGACTAGCGGCGGACCGCCTACCGACCCGCCCGCTCTGGACGGCCTTCCCGCCTGGTCGCGCGCTGTAGTCGGCGCGGTCGTGGCCGCGGCCGCCTCTGCTGTTCTCTTCTGCCTGCCCGCCGTGCTGACCTGGCTGACCAGCGCCTACACGGTAGGTTCGGGCGGCCAGGCGGTGCAGCTCGGACTGGCCGGCTGGCTGCTGACGCACGGGGTGCCGCTCACGATCGACCATGCCACCGTGTCGATGGTGCCGTGGCTGCTCACCCTCGTCCCACTGGGCACGTTGCTGTGGGCGAGCCGCTGGGTGGTGGCCGCGCTCGAGCAGGGTCGGCCCAACCGGCTGGTCTGGGCCGCCGGGTTGCGCCGAGACGTCGCGCTGTCCGCGTCGGCGTTCGTCGGGGCTTACGGAGCGCTCGCCGTGGCGGTGGCGTTGGTGTCGGGGCCGGTCGGAGTGGTGGCACATCCGCTCGCGGCGCCGGTATTCCCCGGGGTCCTGGCCGGGGTGGCATATCTGTTCGCGCTGTATCGGGAGTTCCGCGACGATCTGCCCGAGGTGGCCCCAGGTGTGGCGCTCTGGTGGCGTGAGTCGGTGCCGCTGCGGGTGCGCCGGTCGCTGCGGCCGGCGGGGCGGGGGGTGCTGCTGATGTGGCTGGCCGGTCTCGCCGTGATCTTGGTGCAGATGCTCTTGCGGTGGGACCAGGTCGGCTACCTGCACGGCGAGCTGCAGCCGGGCTTCTTCGGGGGAGTGCTGCTGGTTGTCGCGGCTATCGCCTACCTGCCGACCGCCGCCGTGTGGGGCAGCGCGTGGCTGGCCGGTCCCGGCTTCACTATCGGCCACTCCGGCTCGGTCTCACTGACCCAGGCCGATCCGGGTGTCATCCCGCTGGTGCCGATGTTCGGGGCGATCCCCGACCAGGGGCCGCTACCGGGCTGGACCTGGCTTGCCTTAGTGGTGCCGGTCGCGGTGGGCGCTGAGCTGGCCCGGTACGCCCTGGCCCGGCTCACCCGGCTGGCGTCGCTGCGAGCCAAGGCCATCACGGTCGGCAGTGCGGTCACCCTGACCGGCCTCTTCCTGGCCGTGGCCGGTCTACTGAGCTCTGGCTCGCTGGGTGCGCTCCGACTGTCGCACCTGGGGGTCCATCCGGTGTGGTTCCCAATCGCCGTCACGGCCGAGATGCTGCTCGGCGGTTCCGTCGTGGTCGCCGCCCAGCACCTGCGCCCACAGGTGGCCGGTATGGCCGACGGCAGGAACACCGCCGGCATCGACGGTCAGACCGGCGCCGGCGGCCACCCCCACGCCGCTACCGGTACTCGGACACCAGAAGAACCCGTAGGGTTCGGCGGCCGCGCACCTCTTCGGCGCGACTGAGCTCGAAGTCGCGGGCGTCGCTGATCCACGTCAATGGCCGGTCGGCCGGCCCGCACCGCCCCGGTGACCGCGGCGACTGCCGCCGGCAGGTCCGAAGCTACTTGGTCGGCGCGGGCCACGCGGACGTGCACGTCCGGCGCGAGGGTCAGGGCTCGGCGGCCCTGGTCGTCCCCGTGGTCCAGGATGATGGTGCCGGTCTCGGCGACCCCGACGCAGCCGCCGAGTCCGGGTAACGCCGCACGTCAGCCCGGTGTCGGTGACCCGTTCCATGAACAGGTCACGCTGCGCCGGCTGCGGGCGGTGCTGGAGGCCATGGGCGCCCTGGCATCGCCCTGGACGCTTTCAACGAAGTGGACACCGACTTCCGCGTGCAGTGCGCCCCCCCGTCAGCCCAGCGTCAGCGCCAGGACGGCACCCAGGCCCAGGAACGGGCCGAACGCCACCTGCCCGCGGTGGTCCAGCCGGCGCCGCAGCATCAGCCACCCGGCGTACAACCCGCCGGTCAGCACGGAGGCGTACCCACCGAGCAGCACGTGCCCCCACCCGAACCAGCCCAGGACCAGCCCGAGCACCCCGGCCAGCTTCACGTCCCCGAGGCCGAACCCCGGGCCGCCCGGGCCAAGCTGGGCCAGCGTCGCAAAAGTCACCGCCAGGGCCGGGCCCGCCAGCAGTGCCCGCAGGAAGGGCGCCCAGTCCCCGACACTCCAGGCGCACCCGGCCAGAGCCACCATCGCGACCGGATAGGCCGGCAGCGTCAGGGCGTCCGGCAGCCGGTGGACATCTCGGTCGATAGCCGCCAGCATCACCAGTAACCAGCACAACCCGACCCCGGTCAGCACCACCGGGCCCGGCCAGGACGCGGCCAGCCGACCGGCGAGCAGCGCCGAGGCGGCTGCGGTCACCGGGACGACCCAACCGATCCGTCGCCGGGGCATACCGTGCTCCTCGGGCCGGCGGTAGCCCAGGCCGGCAAGCCTGGCCCGCAGGACCACTCCAGCCAAGGCCCCGGCCACCGCGAAACCCGCGGCCGCCCACCCGTGCAGGCCCACGCCGCCCCCTCTCGCTCTCCACCCCGGCACCGGGGCACCCGACCGGTTCATCGTGGCAGCCGAAGGCCCCCCACGACCGCCGATTCGCCTGGGCTGGGGGCAACAGCGCACGCGGGCGCCGGGCCGGTCCTGGCGTCTCACCGGGCCACCCGATGGCGTTTGGGGGCCGTCGGATCGGTAGGGTCCGGTGTTGTGACCAGCCATCCCGACGGCCCGGGGTCCGAAGCCGTGCCGATCGTGGTCCTCGTCTCCGGCAGCGGCAGCACCCTGCAGGCCTTGCTCGACGCGGCCGACGATCCCTCCTATGGGGTTCGGGTGGCCGCCGTAGGGGCCGACCGAGAGGGCATCGAGGGGCTGGCTCGGGCGCGGCGCGCCGGGGTGTCGACGTTCGTCGTGCCGTTGTCCGATTTCGTCACCCGGGCCGACTGGGACGACGCTTTGGTCAACGCGGTCGCGGCCTACCACCCCCGGTTCGTCGTCGGCGCAGGGTTCATGAAGCTGCTCGGTCGCCGGTTCCTCGATCGATTCACCACTATCAACACCCACCCCGCGTTGCTGCCGTCCTTCCCGGGAACGCACGGGGTGCGCGACGCCCTGGCCTACGGGGTCAAGGTGACCGGGTGCACCTGCCACCTTGTCGACGACGGCGTCGACACCGGGCCGATCATCGATCAGCGGGCCGTGCCGGTGCACCGCGGCGACACCGAGGAGAACCTGCACGAGCGGATCAAGGTCCTCGAGCGAGCCATGCTCGTCGACGTCGTGAGCAGGATGGCCCGCGAGGGTTTCACCGTCATCGATCGAAAGGTCACCATCCCGTGAGTAGCGCCCCAGCCGATCCCGGTCGTCGTCCGGTGGTCCGTGCCCTGGTGTCGGTGTCCGACAAGTCAGGCCTGTCAGGCCTGGTCCAGGGACTGCACGCCGCCGGGGTGGCGCTGGTCTCCACCGGCGGGTCGGCGGCGGCGATCGCCGGACTCGGGGTGCCGGTCACCCCCGTCGAGGAGCTCACCGGGTTCCCGGAATGCCTGGACGGGAGGGTCAAGACCCTGCACCCGAGGGTGCACGCCGGGTTGCTGGCGGACACTCGCCGCCCGGACCACCGGGCTCAGCTCGCCGACCTCGGCATCGAGGCCTTCGAACTGCTCGTTGTCAACCTCTACCCGTTCGCGAGGACGGTTGCCTCAGGCGCGGCCCCGGCCGAGTGCGTCGAGCAGATCGACATCGGCGGACCGGCGATGGTCCGCGCAGCCGCCAAGAATCACGACAGCCTGGCCGTTGTCACCGATCCCGCCGACTACCCAGCCACCCTGGCCGCCGTCGAGTCCGGCGGGTTCACCCTGGAGCAACGCCGCCGGCTGGCGGCCCGGGCCTTCGCGCACACCGCCGGCTACGACGTCGACGTCGCCTCCTGGATGGGCAGCGTCCTGGTCGACACCGGCGACGGGACGGGCTTCCCGGCCTGGGTTGGCGCCACCTGGACCCGGGAGCGGGTGCTGCGGTACGGGGAGAACCCGCACCAGCCGGCCGCCCTGTACACCGGCGGGGGCCTGCCGGGTCTAGCCCAGGCGCAGCAGCTGCACGGCAAGGAGATGAGCTACAACAACTACCTCGACGCCGACGCCGCCCTGCGGGCCGCCCACGATCATGGCGACGTGCCGACTTGCGCCATCATCAAGCACGCCAACCCGTGCGGCCTCGCAGTGGGCGCCGACATCGCCCAGGCTCATGCGAAAGCGCATGCGTGCGACCCGGTCTCGGCGTACGGCGGGATCATCGCCGTCAACCGGCCGGTGACCGCGGCCATGGCTGAGATGGTCAAGGACATCTTTTCCGAGGTTGTCATCGCGCCGAGCTATCAGCCGGACGCACTGGCCCTGCTGACCTCTAAGAAGAACATCCGGCTGCTGACCTGCCCGGCGCCCACCCGTGGCGGAGCCGAGATCCGGCCGGTCACCGGCGGCCTGCTCAGGCAGCACCGGGACACCCTGGACGCGCGGCTGCACGCCGCCGACGGCCGGGTTGTCGGCGGCGACGACCCGGATGTGTGGCGCTTGGTCAGCGGCGTGCCCGCGGACGAGGGCACCCTGGCCGACCTGGTGTTCGCGTGGCGGGCGATCCGGGCAGTGAAGTCCAACGCGATCCTGCTGGCCCGCGACGGTGCCTCGGTCGGCATCGGGATGGGCCAGGTCAACCGGGTCGACTCCTGCCACCTCGCGGTGGGCCGAGCGGGTGTCGATCGAGCCCGGGGGGCGGTGGCGGCATCGGATGCGTTCTTCCCGTTCGCCGACGGCTTGCAGGTCCTGCTGGCCGCCGGGGTCCGGGCTGTCGTGCAGCCCGGTGGATCGGTCCGGGACGCCGAGGTGATCGCCGCGGCCCAGCAGGCGGGGGCGACGATGTACCTGACCGGCACCCGGCACTTCGCCCACTGACCGTTGCCTCGTCGCGGCCGGCCGGTCTCCTCGCTCGTCCTCGGCGCGGCAGCCCTGGGAGCCGGACTGTTCAGCGCACTTCAATCGCGGGCGAACGGCACCCTGGGCACGTTGCTGGGGGACTCCCTGGCGGCGGCGCTGTGGAGTTTCGGCAGCGGCTGGGCGATCCTCAGCCTAGTGACGCTGTTTCGGCCCAGCGTCCGGACCGGGTTGCGGACCGTGTACCGGGCCTACCGCAATGAGCATCTGCGCTGGTGGCAGTTTCTCGGCGGGTTACTCGGGGGTTGCTACGTCGGCACCCAGGCGTACGTGGTGCCGCTGGCCGGGGTGGCCTTGTTCAGCGTCGCCTCCCTGGCCGGCCAGACCGTCAATGCCCTGCTGGTCGACCGGTTGGGGCTGGGTCCCGGTGGGGTCCGTCCGGTCTCCCGGTTGCGCCTGGGTGCCGCCGCCTTAGCCCTGTGTGGCATCGTCGTGGCGGTGTCTGGGAGAGCCCCCACCGGAGGCTTGACGACGAGGGTGCTCCTACCCGTCGGGCTGGCCTTCGTCACGGGGGCAGGACTGTCCCTGCAGGCAGCCATCAACGGTCGGGTCCGCCAGCACAGCCGGGACGTTGTGGCATCGACCTGGATCAACTTCACCTGGGGCACTGCGCTGCTGGGGTCTCTCCTGGTGGGGCGGGCGGCCGTGGGTGAGGTGAGTTGGGCCGTGCCACAGTGGCTGCCATGGTGGTCCCTGGCCGGTGGGGTGCTGGGGGTGACGAACGTGGCCGCCGCCACGGTCCTGGTCCACCGGCTCGGGGTGCTGGTGCTGATGCTGCTGGGTCTGGCCGGTCAGCTCGTCGGGGCGTTGATCCTGGACCTGGTGATGCCTCAGACGCGTGCGTTGGTCGGCCCGGCTCTCGTGGTCGGGCTGCTTATCACCCTGTTCGCGGCCGGTGCGGCGGGGATCGCAGCCCGCCGTGCCGGTTCGCCCGCCGACCCGGTGGCAGGATGAGGCCGTGACTGCGCGGATCCTGGACGGGACGGCCACCCTCACTGCCATCAAGGCCGAGCTGTCCGACCGGGTTGCCGTGCTGGCCGACCGGGGCGCCGTCCCGGGGCTGGGCACGGTGCTGATCGGGGATGACCCGGCCAGCCGCACCTACGTCGACTACAAGCACCGGGACTGCGCCGACATCGGCATCCGCAGCATTCGGCGCGACCTGTCGGCAGCGACCACCCAGGCCCAGGCGCAGGCCGCGATCGACGAGCTGAACGACGACCCCGACTGCACCGGCTTCATCGTCCAGCAGCCCACGGGACTGGACGAGTTCGCCCTGCTGTCCCGGGTGGACCCGGCCAAGGACATCGACGGGCTGCACCCGGTCAACTTGGGCTGCCTGGTGATGGGTCAGCCGGCGCCGCTGCCGTGCACCCCGGTCGGGATTGTGGAGTTGCTCCGCCGGTTCGGGGTCGCCCTGGCCGGTGCCGAGGTGTGCGTCATCGGTCGTGGGCTGACGGTGGGCCGGCCGCTGGCGTTGCTGCTGACCCGGCGCACCGAGAACGCCACCGTCACCTGTTGCCACACCGGAACTCGGGATCTGGCCGGGCACGTGCGGCGGGCCGACATCGTCGTGGCCGCGGCCGGGGTGCCGGATCTGGTGACGGCGGCGATGGTCAAGCCCGGCGCCGTCGTCCTGGATGTGGGGGTGTCCCGGCGCGACGGCAGACTGGCCGGCGACGTGGCCGCCGACGTGCGAGGGGTGGCCGAGTGGGTGGCACCCAACCCGGGCGGAGTCGGCCCGATGACGCGGGCCATGCTGCTCAGCAACGTCGTGCTGGCCGCCGAACGTGCCGCCGGGCTGCGATGACCGCTCCCCATGGCCGGCCGGGCGCCCACTTGCGGGCGTGGTGGGTCTTCGCCGGGGTGCTACTGGCCGGCCTGCTTCTGGCAACGCTGGTCGGTCGGATGCTGGTGGGTGGGCTGGTGATGGCTCTGGCGTTCCTGTTCGCGGCGGCGGTCCGCGGGTTCGGGTCGCGTGACATCGCCGGTGGTCTGCAGATCCGGGGCCGGACCAGCGACGTCTTGGCCTACCTGATCGCCGCGGTGCTGGTTCTCGGCGCTGTGCTGGCGGTGGACCTGGGGCCGGTCCGCCGCTGAACGCTGCTGGGGGCCTCACGATACGCATCGTGAGGCCCCCAGCAGGACCGGGTGGGTTGACGGCTCAGATCAGGCCGAGCTCCTTGACGGCGTCGCGCTCCTCGACGAGCTCGGCGACCGACGCGTCGATGCGGGCCCGGGAGAACTCGCTGACCGCCAGCCCCTGCACGATGCTCCAGTTGCCGTCCTTCGTGGTCACCGGGAAGGAGGAGATGAGACCCTCCGGCACCCCGTAGGATCCGTCGGAGGCTACCGCCATGGAGATCCAGTCACCGGGGGCCGACCCGAGCAGCCAGTCGCGGGCCGCGTCGATGCTGGCACTGGCGGCCGAGGCAGCAGAGGACGCGCCACGAGCCGCGATGATCGCCGCACCTCGCTTGGCGACGGTGGGGATGAAGTAGGTCTCCAGCCACTCCTGGTCGTTGACCACCTCGGCGGCGTTCTTTCCGGACACCTCGGCGTTGAAGATGTCGGGGTACTGGGTGGCCGAGTGGTTGCCCCAGATCGTCATCTTGCGGATCTCGGTGACCGGCACCCCGGTCTTGGTCGCCAGTTGGGAGATCGCACGGTTGTGGTCGAGACGAGTGAGCGCCGAGAACCGCTCTTTCGGGATGTCGGGGGCGTTACTCATCGCGATCAGGGCGTTGGTGTTGGCCGGGTTGCCGGTGACCCCGATGCGGATGTCGGAGGCGGCGTGGTCATTGAGGGCCTTGCCCTGGCCGGTGAAGATCGCCCCGTTGGCCGAGAGCAGGTCGCCGCGTTCCATCCCGGCGGTCCTGGGCCGCGCCCCGACCAGTAGGGCCAGGTTCGTGCCGTCGAAAAGGGTCGCCGGGTCGTCGCCGATATTCACGCCGGCCAGGGTGGGGAACGCGCAGTCGTCCAGCTCCATGACCACGCCCTCGAGGGCCTTCAGCGCGGGGGTGATCTCCAGCAGCTGCAGTTGTACGGGGGTGTCCGGGCCGAGTAGGGCGCCACTTGCGATACGGAACAACAGGCTGTAACCGATCTGGCCGGCGGCGCCGGTCACGGCAACCTTGACGGGGGAGGTGCTCACGATGTCAGACCCTTCAGCTGTGCGAACGGTAGTGCCTGCGACGGTAGCAAAGCGGCCCGCCCGGCTGGGCCGTCACCGACTGTGAACCGTCGGACAGCGCCGCCGGGCAGGCCCTCCCGTTCACCGTAAGCGGGGTCGGGTGCGTTGGGACGACGACCGGTCGCCCTGTGTCGAGGAATCGCCACAAGACGCCCGGTCGGCTGCGGTCATGCCGGGGCCGATGGTGGAGCGGGTTTACCGGCTGGTGGCGGTCGCGTCCGACTCCACGCCGGCGATGTCGATGTCGGCGCGGTCCACTCCGGTGATCGCGGCGTAGGTGGCGCCAGCGATGATGGCGCCCAAGATCGGGGCGACCCAGAACAGCCAGAGCTGCCCGGGGGCGTCTGCACCGTTGAAGAACGCGACCCCGGTCGAGCGGGCCGGATTGACCGAGGTGTTGGTGATCGGGATGGAGATCAGGTGGATCAGCGTGAGCGTCAGGCCGATCGCCAATGGCGCGAACCCGACCGGAGCCCGTTTGTCGGTGGCTCCGAGGATGACGTACAGGAAGAACGCGGTCAGCAGGACCTCCGCGAAGAACGCTGCGGCCATGCCGTATCCGCCGGGTGACCCGGTGGACCCGAATCCGTTGGCGGCCATGTTCCCCGTCGCCGACCAGCCGGGCTTGCCGCTGGCGATCGCGAGGATGGCAGCCCCCGCCAGCAGTCCGGCGACGACCTGAGTGATGACGTAGGCCGGCACGTCCTTCCATTCGAACCGCTTGGCGACCGCGCAGCCGATGGTGACCGCCGGGTTGAAGTGACCGCCCGAGACGTGCCCGACGGCATACGCCATGGTCAGGACGGTCAACCCGAATGCCAGCGCGACGCCGGCGAATCCGATGCCGGCCTGGAAGCCGGTCTTCTCGTGGATGAACAGCGCGGCGAAGACGGCACTGCCGCAGCCGCCGAAAACGAGCCAGAAGGTGCCGAGCGCCTCGGCGCCCAGCCGCTTGGCCAAAGGTGAGGTGTGCATGTGAATCCTTGCCTGTCGAGGGCTTGAGACGTGGGGTGCCGTTGTGGTCCGGGCTGGAGGCGGGTCCGAGCGCCCGGTGACCCCGGCGCCCGGGCGGTCCCGCCACTGGCGAGACTAGGACTGGGATCGTTCCTTGCGCGTCAGCCGTGGGCGTGTCGCGGGTGTCGATTGGGTGTCGATCCCTCGGCTGGACGTGGCCGTTCAGTGCCGGATCAGGTGGAATCAGCCGTTCTGCCGCCGCTCCCGCCGCCGGGCCAGGAATCGTCGGAATGCCCCGGTCTGCTCCTCCTCCGGCATCTGCTCGCCAGGCGGGGGAAGGACCTGAGGTCCTGGCTCTGACATGGGCTCTGGCTCGGGCTCGGGTGCCACGGGCTCTGGCTGAGGCTCTGGTTCGGGATGAGGTTGGGGCAGCGGAGGTTCTGGTTCGGGTGCTGGCTCGGGTTGGAGTACCGGCGCTGCTTCAGGCTCCGGCTGGGGTTCCGGCTCAGGTAGGGGCTCTGGCGCGGGGGCCGCCGGCTCGGCCGCCGGCTCGCCGTAGTCCATCCCGACGAACAGCTTGGTGGTCTCCTCGAAC
>DASQEP010000069.1:0-34791 GCA_035633615.1 Dermatophilaceae bacterium | reverse complement strand
AGCCCCAATCTGTGTCTGATGTTGGATACAGACAGGGAACCGCAGGACACGCCAGAAACGAGGGATCTTCCCTGCGTGTCGCCGCGTCAGCCCGAGGCCATCATCCCGACCCGGACGTCACTCCAGCGGAGCCACACCCATATCTATATGAGCCATCCGGTCCTTCGGCGTACCTATGCCGCGCGTGGGCCTCGCCTTCCGGTGCTCGTGGTCGGGACGACCCTCGGGTTGACCCTGCTGTACGCGTGCTCCGGGGCCGTCGCCGGATCACTGTCGACCCCTCTGGTGCCTCGCCGCGTTCGCGTTCGCGATCCTGGGCATTCTCCGCAGGCTGTCCGGGCGGTGGTTGACCGGGCGCGTCGGAGGCCTCCTCACCACACCGATGGGCCCCATCCCGGTCGACTTGGCACGACGTGTGATCGCCGGCACAGACGTCTTCATCCTCAGCACGGCCGTCTGCCTGACCCAGGACGCGGCCACGTCCGCCGCGCTCGCCGGGCTGATCACGGCCGCGTACTTCGTGGTCTTCACGCTACGCGGCCGATAGCAGGAGATGTCATCAGCGCGGCTAGCCGACGGCCCGGGTTCGTCCCGGACTCGGTGACGTGTGGCGAGCCCACTGCCAGCCCGGAACGGGAGGTGCTTCGAGCCCCTTCGGACGGTCAGCCGTTCTCCGTCTGTTGACCACGGGGTCGCTGCGGACGCACCATGTCGGACGTGAACGACGATCCTGTGGTCAGGTCGATCCATCACCCGGACAGGACAACGACGTTCCTCGACGGCAGCGTGCGGGTGGTCGTGGAACTGGCAGGGGTTGCCGTTGGCCACGGGGTCTACCGGTCCGGATGGCAGTGGTCCCGCCATGTGGGCCCACTGACCGGCCTAACATCCCAGCCGCACGTCGGCTACGTCCTCAGCGGCCGCATGGCCGTGAGAGGCCGTGTGGGCATCGAGGTCGAGGCGGGCCCGAATGAGGCTTTCGAGGCGGGAACGGGGCACGACGCCTGGGTGATCGGCGACGAGCCGTGCATCGCCCTCGACTGGTCGCCAAACGACGATCGATAAGCCTCCGTCACTTCGTGCTCGCCACGGCAAGACCGCAGAAGAACCCCCCACCGGACGGCCGCGAGTCTGCAGCGGCGTCGTACCACCCGCCGGATGTGCTCAAAGGTAGAAGGTGAGGATCCGTTCATCGGGCTGCAGTGGCTCATCGAACCGCGCGATGCGCCAGCCACGTGGCGGCTGCGAGGCCGACGACGACCAGCGCCATGTAGCTGAGCAGGTACGTCGTCGCTGCGTCGTCCGAGCCAGACAGAACTGCTATCACGACGGAGAATACGATGCCTATTCCTCCGATGGCGAGGAACAAAGGGGCCGCCGCGCGATGCCCAACTCTCCACGCATCGTCGCTTTGTAGCATCCGAGTGGTCTTGATTCCGGCGAAGTAGTTCCTCAGAAGGCGCTCGGTGCGGCTCGCGACGCCAAGGACAAGGTGGACCACCCCTACCAAGGCGCACACACTTCCGGCAGGAATCATGCGTTGATCTCCTCTTTCTCTATGTCTCACATCAAGGGGCCTGATGACACGTGCGAGCCCCACGAGTAGTCCCGCTTACGGAGGCGGGTCGATCGGAGCGCCGTCACTCCACGCCTGCCGCCCAACACCACGCGGTCCTCGTCCAAGGCAGGCCAGAACTCGCCCAGCTCATCGGCATTGCCATTGCCATTGCCATTGCCACCCATCATCCCGCGCCCTCGGCGCAAGACCTTGTCCCAACCCAGCCGATTGCGGCTGCTGACAGCACCGTTACCAACACCCCGGCACGGCCGGTAGGGTCGCCGCGGCCAAGCGCACCGCCGACGTACCGGGCCGCTCGGCCCGCTCAGCGGTCGGGCCAGCGTGGGCGTGGCCGATACCATGGGCAGGCGCCCGAGCCGGGACGCCGTGCAAGAAGGGCAGCCGTCGAATGAGCCGTGCCGACCAGTTCCTCGACGCCCTGGCCCGACAGGTACTGGTCCTGGACGGCGCGATGGGCACGATGCTGCAGGCGGCCGACCCCACCCTGGCCGACTTCCAGGGCCTTGAGGGATGCAACGAGATCCTCAACGTCACCCGCCCCGACATCGTCCGCGGCGTGCACGAGGCCTACCTGGCCGTCGGCTGCGACGCGGTGGAGACCAACACGTTCGGCGCCAACCTGGGCAACCTCGGCGAGTACGACATCCCGGAGCGGATCTACGAGCTGGCCCGGGCCGGAGCGGTCATCGCGGTGGAGGCGGTGCAGCGGTGGTCAACCCCGCAGCAGCCGCGTTTTGTCGTCGGATCCATCGGGCCCGGTACCAAGCTGCCCTCCCTCGGTCACGCCACCTACGCGGTGCTGCGGGACGCCTACCAGGACTGCGCCCGCGGCCTGATTGACGGCGGCGCGGACGTCCTGCTCGTCGAGACCTGCCAGGACCTGCTGCAGGCCAAGGCGGCGGTGGTCGGGGCCCGCCGGGCGATGGCCGACGCAGGGGTCCGGCTGGCGCTGATGGTGCAGGTGACCGTCGAGACCACCGGCACAATGCTGATCGGCAGCGAGATCGCGGCCGCCCTGACGGCGCTGGAACCGCTCGGCATCGACGCCATCGGATTGAACTGCGCGACCGGTCCCGCCGAGATGTCCGAGCACCTGCGACACCTGTCCCGGCACGCCCGGATCCCGCTGAGCTGCCTGCCCAACGCCGGCCTGCCGGAAGTGACCGCCCAGGGCGCCCGCTACCCGCTGACCCCGCAGGAGCTGGCTGCCGCACAGGACCGGTTCGTGCGCGAGTACGGCGTGGCCGTGGTGGGCGGGTGCTGCGGGACGACGCCGGAGCACCTGGCAGCAGTGGTCGCGGCCGTCGGCGGCCGCCCCGTCCCGCAGCGAACCCCCCGGCCCGACCCCGGGGTCGCCTCGACCTATACCGCCGTCCCGTTCCGCCAAGATGCGTCGTTCCTGTCCATCGGCGAACGGACCAACGCCAACGGCTCCAAGGTTTTCCGGGAGGCGCTGCTGGCCCAACGGTGGGACGACTGCCTCGACATCGCCCGGGACCAGACAAAGGACGGGGCGCACCTGCTCGACGTGTGCGTCGACTACGTCGGCCGGGACGGGGTGGCCGACATGGGCGAGCTGACCTCACGATTGGCGACCGCCAGCACCCTGCCGCTGGTGCTGGACTCCACCGAGCCCGCCGTCATCGAGGCCGGACTGGAGCACCTGGGTGGCCGGTGCATCATCAACTCGGTGAACTTCGAGGACGGCGACGGACCGGGGTCACGCTTTCGCCGGATGATGGCCGCTGCCACCGAGCACGGCGCTGCGGTCGTGGCCCTGACCATCGACGAGACCGGCCAGGCGCGCCTCGCCGCCGACAAGGTCGCCGTGGCCACCAGGCTCGTCGACACACTGACCGGGGAGTACGGGATGGCCGTCGAGGACATCATCGTCGACACCCTCACCTTCCCCATCGCCACCGGTCAGGAGGAGACCCGCGGCGACGCGGTCGAGACGCTCTCCGCGATCAGGCAACTGACCAACCGGTTCCCCGGAATCCAGACCACCCTGGGGGTGTCCAACGTCTCGTTCGGGCTCAAGCCCCCGGCCCGGGTGGTCCTCAACTCGGTGTTCCTGGCCGAAGCGGTCGCGGCGGGACTGACCTCGGCCATCGTCAACTCGGCCAAGATCCTGCCGACCGCGCGGATCCCGCAGGAACAGCGAGAGGTGGCGCTCGACCTGGTCTACGACCGGCGGCGCTGGGCGGGCCAACCGCACGCCTCGGAGTGCACCTATGATCCGCTGGCGGTGATGCTGGAGCTGTTCGAGGGGGTCGACTCGGCTTCCCAGAAGACCGCCCGGGCCGACGCCCTGGCCGCGATGCCGCTCACCGAGCGACTTCGCCAACGCATCATCGACGGGGAACGAACCGGATTGGCCGAGGACCTGCAGTCCGCTCTCGATGCCGGTCACGACGCCCTCGACATCATCAACGAGCACCTGCTGGCGGGGATGAAGACCGTCGGGGAGCTATTCGGCAGCGGCGCCATGCAACTGCCGTTCGTGCTGCAATCGGCCGAGACGATGAAAATGGCGGTCGCCTTCCTGGAGGCGCACATCGAGGGTCCGGCGGACGGGTCGGCCCGGCAGGCCAAGGCGAAGGTGCTACTCGCCACGGTCAAGGGAGACGTCCACGACATCGGCAAGAACCTGGTCGACATCATCCTGACCAACAACGGGTTCGACGTGGTCAACCTCGGTATCAAGCAGCCGATCGCCGAGATCATCCGGGCCGCCGACGAGCACGACGTCGACGCGATCGGGATGAGCGGGCTGTTGGTCAAGTCCACCGTGGTCATGAAGGAGAACCTGGAGGAACTGAGCACCCGCGGCTTCGCGCAGCGGTGGCCGGTGCTGCTGGGCGGCGCGGCTCTCAACCGGGCGTTCGTGGAGGGCGACCTGGCCGGGATCTACCCCGGCCAGGTGCGCTACGCCCGGGACGCGTTCGAGGGCCTGCGGCTCATGGAGGCGGTGGCCACGGCCAAGGCCAGCTCTTCGCTGACCCTGGAGGAAGCGCTGCCCCCATTGCGAGAGCGCCGAGTCCGGGCCGGGGGTTCATCCGCGGGCCCCGCCGCAGGCCTGGCCGGCCGTATCGGGGACTCCGCGCCGGCCGGGCCGGGTGGCTCGGCCGGGGTCAGCGTGGCGAAACAGCAGTCACCCGAGACCGTGCGCTCCGACGTGGCCCCCGACAACCCGGTGCCCACCCCGCCGTTCTGGGGGACCAGGATCGTCAAGGGGATCGCGCTCGCCGAATACGCCGGCTACCTGGACGAGAGAGCGACTTTCCTGGGTCAGTGGGGCCTGCGAGGTGGCCGCGGGGCGGACGCGGCGTCCTACGAGGAGTTGGTGGCCAGCGAGGGGCGCCCGCGGCTGCGCGCCTGGCTGGAGCGGATCAAGACCGAGGACCTGGATCGGGCTGCGGTCGTCTACGGCTACTTCCCGTGCTACTCCGAGGGCAATGACGTCGTGCTGCTCTGGCACGAGCAGGGCCCGGCTGGTGAACCGATCGGCGCTGAACGGGCCAGGTTCACCTTCCCCCGGCAGCGCCGGGACCGGCGGCTGTGCCTGGCCGACTTCTTCCGCAGCCGCGAGGCGGTCGCCGATCAGGGCCGACCGGACGTGCTGCCGATGCAGCTGGTGACGATGGGGGAGGCGATGGCCCAGGCGGCGGCGAGGCTGTTCGCGGCGGACGCCTACCGCGATTACCTCGAGCTGCACGGGTTGTCGGTGCAGCTGACCGAGGCACTGGCCGAGCTGTGGCATGCCCGGATCCGAGACGAACTGGGTGCGGCCGACGAAGACGGCAACCTGGACTCCATGCTCCGGCAGGGATACCGCGGGTCCCGGTACTCCTTCGGCTATCCGGCCTGCCCCGAATTGGCCGACCGAGCCACCCTTGTCGGCATGCTCGACCCGGGACGGATCGGAGTCGTGCTGTCCGAGGAGTTACAGCTGCACCCGGAGCAATCCACCGACGCCATCGTCGTCCACCACCCCGAGGCGAAGTACTTCAATGCCACCTGAGGTCGGGAGCCCGGAGCGGCCCTCGGCCTCACGGACGCCCGGGCGGCTGCCGGCGGCGGTGTTGTGGGACCTGGACGGAACCCTCATCGACTCTGAGCCCTACTGGGTCGCTGAGGAGTTCGCTCTGGTTGAGGAGTCCGGTGGGGTCTGGTCGATGGAGCACGCCACCACCCTGGTCGGCGGCGACCTGATGTTCGCGGCCGATTACCTGCGCCGGCACGGTGGGGTGCGGCTGCCGACCGAGGACATCGTGCACCGCCTTCTGGCCGGGGTGGCGGCCCGGGTGGGCGAGGTCCTGCCGTGGCGGCCGGGGGCCCGCGAACTGCTGGCCGAGTTGCGCACCCTCGGGGTGCCATGCGCATTGGTGACGATGTCGTGGTCGAGCCTCGCCGAAGCCGTCGTCCGGCTGGTGCCGGCGGGGTCATTCGCCGCAGTCGTCACCGGCGACCAGGTCGCCGAGGGCAAGCCCCACCCGGAGGCGTACCTGCGCGCCGCCACACTTCTGGGGGTCGACGCAGCCGCCTGCGTCGCCCTGGAGGACTCGGCGAACGGGGCGCTTTCGGCGCACGCCGCGGGGGCCCGCACCATCGTCGTGCCGCACACCGCACCGGTGCCGCCGCATCCCGAGCTGACCCGGCTGGACACGCTGGCCGGAGTGACTGCCACCGACCTGCACCGCCTGACCGAGCCCGCCGACGCGGTGGACGGCCCGCCCAACGCGTGATCCGGGTCAGTCCCGAGCGACCTCTGGCTGCCCGGCCACTGCCGGATCGACCGCCAGGTCTTCGGCGTTGTCCGGCAGTGGTGGGGGAGTCCCGCCCCAGGCCGGGCACAACCCCCGATGGTCGCACCAGTCGCACAGCCGCCCCCGTCGCGGCCGGAAGTCGCCCGTTTCCGCGGCCCGGCTGATGGCCGCCCACAACGCCTTGACCTTCCGCTCGACCGCTAGCAGATCCCGCTCTTCGGGTTGATAGCGGATGATTTCGCCGTCCCCGAGGTACACCAGCTGCAACACGGCCGGCACCCGGCCGTGCAGCCGCCACAACACCAGCGCGTAAAACTTCATCTGGAACAATGCCTTGGCCTCGAACAGCTCCGACGGTGACCGCCCGGTCTTGTAGTCGACCACCCGCATCCGCCCGTCCGCCGCCACGTCCAAACGGTCGACATAACCTCTCAAGATGAGGCCGTCCACCTCGGTCTCGACGTACAACTCGCGTTCGGCCGGTTCCAGCCGAGTCGGGTCCTCCAGGGTGAACCACCGCTCCAACAGCCGCACCGATTCGGCGAACCACTCGGCGACGGTCGACTCCTCGAGGTCCTCAACCAGGGCCACGACCTCAGGACGCTGGGTGAGCAGGGCCGACCACTGGGCCGGGATCAGGTCCGCCGCCGCCGCCCTGGTGCGCTGGTCAGCGGGCAGGTCGAAGAGCCGTTCCAACACCGCGTGCACCAGGCTGCCCCGCAACGCGGCCGGGGAGGGGGACTCCGGCAGCCGATCAACCACGCGGAACCGGTACAGCAACGGGCATTGCATGAAGTCGGCGGCCCGGCTGGGAGAAAGCGCGGGTGGCATGGTTGTCACTCTAGGCAGTGGCACCGACATCAGACGCGACGCCACGTCGCGTTCTGTCACTGGGATGGCCTGGCGATATCGGCGCCCGCCGCCCGACGTGCGCGCTCAGCCGGGGCTCGGCCCACCTCCAGCGACGTGACGTATCGTCGAGGAATGTCCACCGCAACGCCCCTCGCAGGCCCGGCCACGAGCGCGGTCGGGCACGGTATCCTCCTGGGCCGGGTGGGGGGTATCCCCGTCTACCTGGGTCGGGCCTGGCTGGTCATCGCCGCGGGCCTCGTCGTCATCGTCGGGCCCAACCTGGCCCGCAACATGCCCTCTCTGGGTGCCACCGCCTATCTGGTGGCCGCCGGGTACGCAGTGGTCCTGCTCATCTCCGTCTTCCTGCACGAGGGTGCCCACGCCGTCACCGCCGGCCGCTGCGGGGTCCGGGTGACCAGGGTGGTGGCCGACCTGTGGGGCGGGCACACCGCATTCGAGGCGGCCGCCACCACCCCCGGCCGCAGCTGGCTGATCTCGGCGGCCGGTCCGCTGGCCAACGCCGCCGTCGCCGGGATCTGTTGGTGGATGGGGCCCGATGTCGATGCCCTCATACCCAGTCTGCTCCTCGGCGCAACGATGGTCACCAATGCCCTCCTGGCCGCCTTCAACCTGCTGCCGGGTCTGCCGCTGGACGGAGGCTTCCTGGTCGAGGCCGTGGTGTGGAGGGTATGCGGGAACCGGACGACCGGCACCCTCGTCGCGGGCTGGTGCGGCCGGCTGATCGCCGTGGGGGTGGTCGCGTGGGAATTGCTGCCGGTGCTGCGCGGTGGTACCCCGAATTTCGTTGCCCTGGTCTGGATGGCCATGATCGGCGGCTTCCTCTGGGTGGGCGCTTCCCATGCCATCGCATCTGCGCGCGTGGGCCGACGACTGGGTGGGGTGGACCCGAGGTCGTTGGCCACACCGGCCGTTCACGTTCCCGCAGACACCACCGCCGGCCAGGCCAGGGACCGTCTGGCGGCGGCCGCCGCGGGGGTCGTCGTTCTCGACGACCAGGCCGGCTGCCCAGTCGGCCTGCTCGACGCTGCCGCGCTGGAGGGCGCCGACCCGCACGCCCTGGCCGGAGCCCCCGCCACGGCGTTCCTGCTGCGCCAGCCGCTCGGCTGGGTGCTCGACGTGGAGCCACCGCCGTCCGCGCACACCTCACCGCCCGACCTGGAGGCGGTCCGAGCCCTGATGGGAGCTACCCGCGGCTCCAACATCGCCCTTCGTGAGCGAACCGGTCGGGTGGTCGGGGTGGTCCACGCCGACCAGATCGCCGCCCACCTGAACCGCCCCCCGCGCACATCCCCGAGCGGTCCCCCGGCTACCGCGGCGGCGGCGGGTCCGGTGCCCGGCGCCGGAGCTCACCCGTTGCCCTCCCCGGGCGAAACGGCCCGACGCCGGCCGGCCTCCTGACGTGCCGGGAAGCGACCTGCTGACGGCGTCCTAGACTGGACCGATCATGGCTGAATCGAGCGCTCGCAACGGGCTCGGCCCTGCCGGGGTGCGAACCCGCCGAGGGCCGTTCGTCGTCGGCGAAAGGGTGCAGCTCACCGACCCCAGGGGCCGCATGCACACCATCACACTGACGTCAGGCCAGCAGTTCTTCACCCACCGGGGCAGCCTCCCGCACGACGCGCTCATCGGCTGCCCGGACGGCTCGACGCTGACCAACACCGCCGGGATTGAGTACCTGGCGTTGCGTCCCCTGCTGAGCGACTTCGTCATGTCGATGCCCCGCGGTGCGGCGGTCGTCTACCCCAAAGATGCCGCGCAGATCGTGGCCATGGCCGACGTCTTCCCGGGCGCCCGGGTTGTCGAGGCCGGGGTTGGCTCCGGCGCGCTGTCCATGTCCCTGCTGCGTGCGGTGGGGGATACTGGGTGGTTGGTCTCCTTCGAGCGCCGAGCGGACTTCGCCGCGATAGCCGAGGCGAACGCCGCGGCCTTTTTCGGCGAACGACACCCAGCCTGGACGGTGCACGTCGGTGACCTGGTCGAGGAGCTGCCCGGCGCCGTCGAAGCCGGCAGCATCGACCGAGCGGTCCTGGACATGCTGGCGCCCTGGGAGTGCCTGGCGGCGATCGCCGACGCGCTGGCCCCCGGGGGTGTGCTGATCTGCTACGTGGCGACCGTGACCCAGCTGTCCCGGCTGACCGAGTCGATCCGCGACTCGACACTGTTCACCGAGCCGGCCGCCTGGGAGAGCCTGGTGCGAGGCTGGCATGTGGAGGGCCTGGCCGTCCGACCCGAGCACCGGATGCATGGTCACACGGGGTTCTTGCTGACCACCCGCCGGCTGGCCCCGGGAGTAACCCCGCCAGTGCGGCGCCGGCGTCCGGCCAAGGGTGCCTATTCGGGTGTCGCATTCGAGGAGCTGGGCGACGAGGCCGCCGCCTGGGAGCCCGAGGACGTCGGTGAACGGGTCGTCTCGGGCCGGAAGCTGCGCCGACTGGTCCGCTCCCTTCCCAGACCGGCGGCCGAGGCCGGTATCGGACAGACGGACGGCCCAACCAGCCTGGATGGGGACACGCCATGAACACCGAACAGCCGAGCGTCGGCCCGCCCCCCCCGTCGCGTGACCAGCAGGCGCGGATCGTCCGGTTGGAGAGCACAGTCGGCAGCCTGACCCGGAAGAACGACAACCTGGTCCGGGCGCTGAACCAGACCAAGGAGCAACTGCACCTGCTGAAGGAGCAGGTCGAGCAGCTGGCCACGCCGCCCTCCACGTACGGCTACCTGCTCGGCGCCCACACCGACGGCACCGCCGACGTGATGGCCAGCGGACGCAAGCTTCGGGTCAACGTCTCACCCGAGGTGGCCGAGTCGGATCTGACTGCCGGCCGCGAGGTCCGGCTCAACGAGTCCCTCGCAGTGGTCGACGTGAACCGGTTCGAGGATCTGGGACAGGTCGTCACCGTCCACGAGGTGCTCACCGGTGACCGGATCGTCGTCGTGCTGCACGGCGAGGAGCACCGGGTGGTCCGGCGCGCCGCGAGCCTGCACGACCAGGTGCTTCGGCAGGGTGACCTGGTGCTGCTGGAGGCCCGCTCCGGGTTCGCGTTCGAGGTCATCCCCAAAGCCGAGGTCGAGGACCTCATCCTGGAGGAGGTCCCGGACATCAGCTACGCCGACATCGGCGGGCTGTCCGGACAGATCGAGGCGATCCGAGACGCCATCGAGCTGCCCTACCTGCA
This sequence comes from Dermatophilaceae bacterium, assembly GCA_035633615.1. Taxonomy (GTDB): domain Bacteria; phylum Actinomycetota; class Actinomycetes; order Actinomycetales; family Dermatophilaceae; genus JADJTI01. The sequence goes on along the minus strand of DASQEP010000069.1, from coordinate 24,394 downwards.
CCCGGAGCTGTTCCGGGAACACCACTTGCGCCCCCCGAAGGGGGTGCTGCTCTACGGCCCGCCCGGATGCGGCAAGACGCTGATCGCCAAGGCCGTCGCCGCGTCGCTGGCCCGGCAGGTGGCTGAGTTGCACGGGACGACGGATCGAACCAGTTACTTCCTGAACGTCAAGGGGCCGGAGCTGCTGAACAAGTACGTCGGGGAGACCGAACGGCAGATCCGGTTGATCTTCCAGCGGGCTCGCGAGCACGCCTCGGGAGGCGCCCCGGTCGTGGTCTTCTTCGACGAGATGGACTCGCTGTTCCGCACCCGCGGTGCCGGCCTGTCCTCCGACGTCGAGACGACGATCGTGCCTCAGCTTCTCGCCGAGATCGACGGGGTGGAGCGGCTGGAGAACGTCATCGTCATCGGCGCCTCGAACCGGGAGGACATGATCGACCCGGCGATCCTGCGGCCAGGTCGGTTGGACGCCAAGATCAAGATCGACCGGCCCGACGCCCCCTCGGCGCGGGACATCTTCGCCAAGTATCTGACCGCCGACCTGCCGCTGCACGCCGACGAGGTGGCCGTGCACGGCGGCCGCCCGGCGGTCACCGTGGCCGCGATGATCGACCAGGTCGTGGAGCGGATGTACGCCCGCACCCCGGAAAACCGGTACCTGGAGCTGGTCTCGACCACAGGACTGCGCGAGGTGCTGTACTTCGCCGACCTGGCCTCCGGGGCGATGATCCAGAACGTCGTCGATCGAGCCAAGCGGATGGCCATCAAGGAGGTCCTGGCCACTGGCGTGCGCGGGATACGGACCGGTCACCTGATGGACGCCTACCGGGCCGAACTGGTAGAGAACGAGGACCTGCCCAACACCACCAATCCCGACGACTGGATGCGGGTGTCCGGGCGCAAGGGGGACCGGGTGGTCGAGGTCCGCCGGCTGACCACGTCGACCGGCCGCGACTCAGCGGGCCGGGGTGACGCGTCGACCGATGCCGGGTCGGGTGACCGCGACGGGCGGGGCCGCGACGTGGTCACCGACGTCGAGACGCACGGCTCCTACCTGTAGGCGGGGGTAGCCGGGCCGGACCGCCGGGCGGCCAGGGCGGCCAGCAGCCGCCAGCCGAGCAGCAGGACTCCGGTGACGGCCAAGGCCACCAGCACGAAGGAGAGCGCCACCCCGGCGCCGCTCGCCGCCCGCAGCGCCATCCCACCGGCGACTGTGGCCAGCCAGACCCATGCCCCGTCGCGGACCGACGTGGCCGGGCGGCGGCGCAGCACCGCCACAACGGCCCAGCCCAGGCTCATCCCGGCCAGGAACGGCCAGACGGTGGCCGCGACACCTGCCAGACCCGTCGACTCATCGTGGGAGGCCCGGCCAGTGGCGGCGAAGACGACGACCAATCCGGCGTCCAGCGCCCACCAGGCCCAGGCCCGCTTGCGGCCGGCGGATCGAGCCCGCGCGCCGGAGCGCTGGGGCGAGGAGAGGGCCGGGCCGGTCATGTGACCGCCTCCTCGAACGGCAGCTGCTGCTGCGGCGGAGCGTGAGTGGGGTCGACCCCGTCGAACATGCTGCTGACCGATTCCCCGAGGTGGATCCGCGCGATCGCCTCAGCGAACAGTTGCGCCACCGAGCGGACCTGCAGCGCGGGCCAGTTGGTGGGGGAGGGGACGGTGTCCGTGGTGACCACCTCGGCCACCAGCGGGTGCATCCGCAGCCGTTCCACAGCCTCCCCGGCGAACAGTCCGTGCGTGCAGGCGACGGCGGCCGCCGGACATCCCTCGCCGACCAGCCGGTTCAGCAGCTCGATCATCGAGCCGCCGGTAGCGATCTCGTCGTCCAGGACGATGGCCCGCTTACCGCGCACGTCGCCGACGATTGAGTCGATGACCACCCGGTCGTCACCGAGCCGCCGCTTGCTGCCGGCAGCCACCGGGAGCCCCAGCAGCCGGGCGAACTGGGTGGCCGTTTTGGCGTTGCCCAGGTCGGGCGAGACGACGACGCAGTCGTGGAGGTCACGGTCCCGGAAGTGGTCTGACAGCACGCCGATGGCGGTGAGGTGGTCGACCGGGACCGAGAAGAACCCGTGCACCTGCGGGGCGTGTAGGGCCATCGTCAACACCCGGTGGACTCCCGCGGTGACCAACAGGTCCGCGACCAGCCGCCCGCCTAGGGAGATCCGGGAGGAGTCCTTCTTGTCCGACCGGGCGTAGGCGTAGTGGGGGATGACGGCGGTGATCTGGCCGGCCGAGGCACCCCGGGCGGCATCGACCATGAGCAGCAGTTCGAAGAGGTGGTCCTGGGTGGGGGGGACCAGTGGCTGGACGATGTAGACGTCCCGCTGTCGGCAGTTGGCCAGCAACTGCGCCTGCATGCAGTCGTTGCTGAACCGCTGGATGTCGACCCCGCACAAGTGGACCCCGAGGTGTTGGCAGATGCGTTGTGCGAACTGAACGTGAGCGGTACCGGAGAAGACGATGACGTCACGCACGGGTGGTCCTCCACGGGGTCGCTGACTCAACGCCAGCATATCCGCCGCGACCGGCCGGCTCGTCAACCGCTTGCCGTGTCCCCGGCCACCGGGGAGACCACCTGGGGTTGGGTCAGGTAGCGGCGGAGCTGATCGCGGATCTCCGCGCGGTGCCCCCAGGCGCCTACCGAGGCCCCCGGGAAGCTGGCGAAGCCGTGTGGCGCCCGGGGGTAGTCGGTGGCCACCACGGGCACGCCGGCCTGCCGCAGCGCTCGACCATAGGCTTGGCCCTCGTCGCGCAGCGGGTCCAGCCCGGCGGTCTGGATCAGCGTCGGGGGCAACCCGTCCAGCCGGCCCAGCAGCGGTGAGATGAGCGGATCGTCGGGCGTCAACGTGGCCGGACCGTGGCCGAGGTAGTACCGGAAGTACGTGTCCGTCTCCCTGCGGGTCAGGATTGGGCCGCTCGAGTGCACGATCTTGGAGCGCCACAGACAGGTGGAGTCGACCGCGGGGTAGATCAGCGTCTGGTGTCGTAGGGCGGGGCCCCCCGCGTCCCTGGCCAGTTGCGCGACGACCGCAGACAGGTTGCCACCGGCACTGTCCCCGGCGATGGCCAGCCGGTCGGCATCCCCACCGAGCTCCGCCGCGTGGCTACCCAGCCAGCACAGCACGTCAAAGGCATCGTGGATACCCGCAGGCGCCGGGTGTTCCGGAGCCAGCCGGTAGTCGACGCTGACGACCAGGGCACCGACCGAATCGGCGATGAAGGAGCACAACGGGTCGTAGCCGACCACGTTGCCCAGCACGAAGCCGCCACCATGCAGGAACAGCACCGTGGGCAGCCCTCCCTCGGATGCGCTGCCCGCACCGGGGTGGTAGTACCGCACCGGACGGGTCCGGCCGTCCCTGACCGGGACCTGCCGCCGGCAGATCCCCACCCCGGGCACCACCGGGCCGGTGATCCGATCAACGATCGGGAGTCGCGGTGCCACCACCTGCCTGGCCAGCTGGATGTCGGTCAGGCTCATCTGGGAGATGGAGCGCCCGAACAGCATGGCGAGCAGGTCGATCCCGCGGGTTCGCATCGGAACCCGGACCGGACCGTCAGTCCCGGAGAAGCCGTCCGCGCGGTGGCGGCGCGGCCGGACCGCGTCCAGGAGCACCATCACTCTATGCTGCCTGGTTCAGACCCTGCTGGGCTGGTTGATGCCGCCGATAGCCTTGGGCGGTGATCCTGCCGCGGGTGATGGGGATTGAAACCGAGTACGGGGTCAGCGTGCCCGGCCAGCCGCACGCCAACCCGATGATCCTGTCAGGGGAGGTGATCCTCGCCTACGCGCGGGCGCACGGCGACCGGGTCCGACGGGTCCGCTGGGACTACAGCGGCGAGAGCCCCCTGTCCGACGCCCGCGGTTTCGAGCTCAGCCGATCCCGTGCGCACTACAGCCAGCTGACCGACGAAGCCGCCGGCGACCCCACCATCGCCAACCTGGTGCTGACAAACGGGGCACGGTTGTACGTCGATCACGCTCACCCAGAGTACTCCTCCCCGGAGGTCACCTCGGCCCGGCAGGCGCTGGTGTGGGACAGGGCCGGTGAACTGGTGATGGCCGAGTCGGTGGCGGTGCTTGCCGCCGAGGCCAACGGCACCGGATCCCCGATCAACGTCTACAAGAACAACACCGACGGCAAGGGCGCCTCCTACGGCACCCACGAGAACTACCTGCTGTCCCGGGACACCCCGTTCGCCCGGGTGGCGGCCCAGCTGATGCCGTTCTTCGTGGTCCGGCAGATCATCTGCGGTGCCGGACGGGTCGGGCTGGGCCAGACCTCGCAGGCCATCGGATTCCAGATCTCCTCCCGCTCGGACTTCTTCGAAGCCGAGATCGGCCTGGAGACGACGTTCCGGCGTCCCATCATCAACACCCGGGACGAGCCGCACGCCGACCCCAGCCGGTACCGGCGACTGCACGTCATCGTAGGCGACGCCAACCTGTGCGACGTGGCCGGGCTGCTCAAACTGGGCACCACGAGTCTGGTGCTGGCCATGATCGAGGCCGACGAACTGGGTGACGACCTGGCCCTGGCCGAACCCGTGCCAGCCATGACACAGGTCTCCCACGACTCCATGCTGACCACCCGGCTGCGGCTGGCCGACGGCCGCCGGATGACCGGCCTGGAGATGCTGCGGGTCTACCAGGAACGGGCCGAGGCGTTCGCGGGCCGGCACCGTGCGGACCTGCCCGAGGAGGTGGCTGAGGAGACCAGAGAGGTCCTCGGCCGCTGGGACGAGGTGCTCACCGGCCTGGAGATCGACCCCTCGCGGTGCGCCGGACAGCTGGACTGGGTGGCCAAGCTGGCGGTGCTGCAGGGCTACCGGGACCGGGACGGGCTGGACTGGGACGACCCCAGGCTGGCTGCTGTGGACATCCAATGGTCGGACGTGCGGCCCGAGCGTGGCCTGGCCCGCCGGCTCGAGGCGGCCGGCCGGATCGAACGGCTGGTCGACGCGGAGGAGGTCAGCGCTGCCGTGGCCGCGCCCCCGGAGACCACTCGGGCCTGGTTCCGCGGCGAATGCGTCCGGCGGTACCGTCCCCAGGTAGCCAGCGCCTCCTGGGACTCGGTGGTGTTCGATATCCCCGAGTTGCTCACCCTGCAGCGGGTGGCCACCCACGAGCCGCTGCGTGGCACCCGAGCCTTGACCGAGGACCTGCTGGACGCCAGCCCGGACGCCCGTAGCCTGCTTCGCCGGCTGGCCGGGGTGTCTGGGAATCCGGATACCGGCGCCGCCGGGTCGGCGTCCCCGTGATCCGGCGGTCGGACCGAGCAGTACGAATGCCGCGGGTGACCCGGCCGGACGTGCGGGGAGACCGAGCCTGTCGGGCGGTGCGGCTAGCCTGATGGGCGTGCGGTGAGACTACGCCGAGGCGAGTGACACGCCGCCACAGCCGAGGAGGAGCCATGCCGGGCCAGGAGCAGCACCGTGCGCAGCGACCGCGTCGCGACCCCGACGACGCCGAGCCGGCCGCGGTGGCCCCGACCGGTAGCGCCCGCAAGGTCGAGCTGAACGCCGACATCGACAGCGTGCTGGACGAGATCGACTCCGTGCTGGAAAGCAATGCCGAGGAGTTCGTCCGCGGATTCGTGCAGAAGGGCGGCCAGTGAGCGCGACCCCACCGTCCTGGGTCCCCGGCCGACGCGGCTTCCCTGCGGCGTTCCTTGACGGCGGATCATCCTCCTTTGTCGATTTCCTGGCCGGGTACGCGCCTCAGTTGAGTTTCGGCGCTGTGGCCGGCCGGGTAGGCGGAGCCGGTCTGGCCGACACCCCGCATGGCACCACGATCGTGGCACTGCGATTCGACGGGGGCGTCGTGATGGCGGGTGATCGCCGCTCCACGTTGGGCAACGTCATCGCCGCCCGCGACATCGACAAGGTCTTCGTGGCCGACGACACCTCGGTCGTCGGCATCGCCGGCAGCGCCGGGGTGGCGGTGGAGCTGGTCAAGCTGTTCCAGGTGGAACTGGAGCACTTCGAGAAGATCGAGGGCACCCCACTGTCCCTGGAGGGCAAGGCCAACAGACTGGCCACGATGATCCGCGGCAACCTGGGGCTGGCCATGCAGGGGCTGGCGGTGGTGCCGGTCTTCGCCGGCGTGGAGCGACCCAGGCCAGGTCCACCTAGGGCGGATGTCGACGCGGGCGGTCGGGGAGGCGCAGGTGGCTTCCGGGGTCGGGAAGAGGTGCCACCGGCGCGGATCTTCTCCTACGACGTGGCCGGGGGCTGCTACGAGGAACGGGACCACCACAGCGTGGGCTCGGGGTCGGTGTTCGCCCGCGGTGCGGCGAAGAAGCTGTGGCGACCGGGCCTGGACGAGGTCGGTGCGGTGCGGGTCGCCCTGGAGGTCCTCTACGACGCGGCCGACGACGACTCGGCCACCGGAGGACCCGACTTGGGGCGGCGGATCTGGCCGACCTGCATCTCGGTGGGCACCCAAGGGGCGCGCCGGTTCTCCGACGATGACCTGGCCGAGCTGGTGGCCGAGCTGATCGACGGACGGCAGGACAACCCGGGGGGTGCGCGATGACCATGCCATTCTACGTTTCGCCCGAACAACTGATGAAAGATCGGGCCGACTTCGCCCGCAAGGGAATCGCCCGGGGTCGGTCGGTGATCGTGCTGGGCTACGACGGGGGAATGCTGTTCGTGGCGGACAACCCGTCCCGGACGCTGAACAAGGTCTCGGAGATCTACGACCGCATCGCCTTTGCGGCAGTCGGTAAGTACAACGAGTTCGAGAACCTGCGGGTTGCCGGGATCCGGTACGCCGACCTGCGTGGCTACTCCTACGATCGGGCTGACGTGACCGCGCGGGCGCTGGCCAATGCCTACGCGCAGACCCTGGGCACGGTCTTCACCCAGGAGTCCAAGCCCTACGAGGTCGAGTTGGTCGTGGCGGAGGTCGGCCCGGTCGCCGGTGACGACCAGATCTACCGGCTCACCTTCGACGGATCCGTGGCCGACGAGCAGGGCTTTGTGGCGATCGGCGGCGAGTCCGGCCGGTTGTCCGGCGGTCTGGCTCAGGTGTGGCGGCCGGAGCTGAGCCTGGTCGAGGCCCTGCGGATCGCCGTGGAACTGCTCGGATCGTCCCACGGGACGCCAGCCGCTGAAGCCGAGCCGGCCCCGGTCGGCGGGCAGCCGGCGCCGAACCCGACCCACCTCGAGGTGGCCCTGCTGGACCGGACCAGCCCACGCCGGGCCTTCCGACGCGTCCCGCCGGACCTGACGGCGGCTCTGGTGTCCGCGGCCGACCCGACCAGCGGCCTGCCCCGCGCTGCGGCAGGCCGCCCGGGCGAGCAGCTCTCGACGAACCCGCATACCCAGCATCCGCACTGACCCTGACGCCCACCCAAGCTGATCGACCGGATCCGGCCGCCGGGGCGGTCCGGGGCGGAGCCGCCGGGGGGCCGTACAGTGGCGCAATGGACCGGCGCATCTTCGGCATCGAAACCGAATACGCGATGATGTGCACGCGGGACGGGCGGCGCCTACTGTCACCAGACGAGGTGGCCCGGTACATGTTCCGCGGTATCGTCGCGCGGGCCCGATCCTCCAATGCGTTCCTGCCCAACGGGGGACGACTCTACCTCGACGTCGGCAACCACCCCGAGTACGCCACCGCCGAGTGCGACTCGCTGGTCGATCTGCTGGCCCAGGACGGCGCTGGGGAACGAATCGTCCAGGGCCTGGTCGAGCAGGCCCTGGAACGGATGACCACTGAGGGCATCACCGCCTCGGTGTACGCGTTCAAGAACAACGTCGACAGCGCCGGCAACTCCTACGGGTGCCACGAGAACTATCTCGTCGCGCGGTCCAGTGACCTGGGCCGGATCACGACCGTGCTGGTCCCGTTTCTGCTGACCCGGCAGATCATCTGTGGTGCCGGACGGATCGTGCCCGGCCTGGACGGCAGCGCCCAATTCTGCTTGAGCCAGCGCGCCGACGTCATGTGGGAGGGCGCCTCCAGCGCGACCACCCGGTCCCGGCCGATGATCAACACCCGGGACGAACCGCACGCCGACTCCGAGCACTACCGGCGGCTGCACGTCATCGTCGGCGACTCCAACATGAACCAGGCCACCACCATGCTGAAGGTGGGCAGCACCGACCTGCTGCTACGCACGCTGGAGGCGGGGGCACACCTGCCCGACCTCATACCGCTCAGCCCTCCCAAGGCCATCCGCGTGATCAGTCGGGATCTGACCGGCACCGAACTGGTCCCGTTGGCGTCGGGGTCGGCCATGTCGGCGCTGCAGATCCAGCGGGAGTACTTCCGGCGGGTGGCCGACCACCTGGACAAGGTCGGTGTCTCCCGACCGCTGGACGCCGAGGTCTTGGCCCTCTGGGACCGAGCGCTCAGTGCCCTGGAGCGAGACGACCCCGAGGCCGTGGCCGGTGAGATCGACTGGATCGCCAAGTACCGGCTGCTGCGCCGCCACGCCCAGCGACACGACCTGGGCTGGTCGGACCCCCGGATGGCGCAGCTGGAGCTGGCCTACCACGACATCGACCCCGACCGGGGGCTCTTCGCCAGCGTGCAGCGCCGCGGCGGTGCGGCGCGCGTCGTCGGCCCCGACCAGATCGAGGCAGCTGTCACCGTCCCCCCGCAGACCACCCGGGCGCGGCTGCGAGGGGCATTCGTGGAGGCGGCGCAGGCGCATGGGCGTGACTACACCGTCGACTGGAGTCACATGCGCCTCAACGACATCGCTCAGCGGACCGTGTTGTGCAAGGACCCGTTCGCCGCTTGTGACGCGCGGATCGACCGGTTATTGGCCAGCATCGACCCCGCCGGTTGACGGTCCGGGGCCGTCTCAGGCCGGCCCCGGTTACGGTCCGGCAACAAACTCGGCGAGCACCCCTCCCACCGGGCCTACCTGGGCGATGGGCAGATAACCGGCGGGTAAGGTAAGTGCCGATCCACCGCCCTCGACTGGGAAGACGCCTCGTGCCCGTACCCGCTGCCTCGTTCCGCCACCGAACCGCCGTCCTGACCGGGGCCCTCGTCTTGGTGGTCGCCGCCGGTTGCGGGTCTGACGGGGCGGCCACCCCGCCGGCAGGCACCGCCAGCGTGACCGCCACCTCCAGCGCAACGGTCTCACCGGAGCTGGACAAAGTCACCGCCACCGTCGAGCCGGGCAAGTCGGCCAAGATCGTCCTGCCGGCCACTCCCTTCACCGCCACCAAGGGATACCGGGTGCTGACGCCGGGCAGCGGCTCCACCATCTCCGGCGACCAGATCGTCACCGTTGACCTGCTCGTGGTCAGCGGTAAGGACGGCAAGGAGCTGGAGTCGAGCTACGGAAAGAAGCCGGCGCAACTGAGCCTGTCCGAGCCTTCCCTGCTCGCGGACATCAAGGCCGCTCTGATCGGTCAGCAGGTCGGTGCCCAGGTGCTGATCGCCTCCCAGGTCTCTGCTGCGGGCCAGGGGGAGACGTCCGTCTCGGCGAACGACACCGTCGTCTTCCTGTTCCAGGTGCTGGCAGCTCGCACCCCGCTCAAGCGGGCCGAGGGCACGGCGGTGCCGCCCAAGCCGGGGCTTCCGGCGGTGACGATGGGCGCCACCGAGAAGGACCCGGCAACCTTCGTGCTGCCGTCGCCGACCCCGCCGACCACCACGGTGGCCCAGCCGCTGATCGTGGGCTCCGGTCCGAAGGTCGTCGCCGGCCAACGCATCCGGGTCAGCTACACCGGGGTGACCTGGCGCGAGCCGGGCAAACCGTTCGACTACTCCGGTCAGCAACCCGGCGGGTACGCCGAGTTCGACGTGGGGCAGGGGCAACTCATCAAGGCATGGGACAAGAGCCTGGTCGGGCAGACGGTCGGGTCCCGCCTGCTGCTCATCGTGCCGCCCGCGGACGGCTACGGCAGCAAGGGCAGCGGGCCGATCAAGGGCACCGACACCCTGGTGTTCGTGCTCGACATCCTCGACGCGCGCTGAGTCGGCCGGCTCGGTTCTACCGGGGCGGACAGGTTGCTCGGGCTCGGCTGACGCACCTTCGTCGAAACGGTGCCTTGCCCGACGGTGGGGCCACCCGGTCCCAACCTGGTTGGTCCTGGCGGGACGCGCGCCGCGCCGACGCCGACTCCGGTATCCGCTAGCGTCGGATCGTGAGGGGCCAACCGATGGTCGCCGCCAAGACGGAGCGGCTGCTCAACCTCGTGATCTGTCTGCTGTACACCCGTCGCCCCCTGACCAAGGGGCAGATCCGCCGCGCCGTCGTCCAGTACGCCCAGACCTCCGACGAGGCGTTCGATCGCATGTTCGAGCGAGACAAGGACGAGCTGCGGGAGCTGGGAGTGCCTTTGGTCACCGAGCACCTGGACACCTACTTCGAGGACGAACCCGCCTACCGGATCGATCAGCGAGAGTATGCCCTTCCCGAGATCAGCTTCGCACCGGACGAACTGGCGGTCCTGCAGCTCGCCGGTCGGGCCTGGCACCAGGCGTCGCTGGCCGGGCCGGCCGCCCAGGCCCTGCGCAAGCTGGCCGCCGCGGGAGTGGAACGCGACGAGTCGTCCCTGATCGGGGTCGAAGCGCGGGTGCGGACCACCGAACCGTCCTTCGACCCAGTGCGCCGGGCGGTGGTGGACGGTTACCCGATCCGGTTCGGCTACCGGCGGGCCGGGCAGACCACTGCCAGTGCCCGGCACGTGCAGCCGTGGGGGTTGGCCTCCTGGCACGGGCGGTGGTACCTGACCGGTTTCGATACCGACCGAGCCGCCGCCCGGGTGTTCCGGCTCAGCCGGATGGACGGCCCGGTGGTCAAAGACGGTCCAGCTGGATCTGTGGTGGCGCCCGAGGACCACGAGCCGAGGGCGATGATCCGCACCCAGGCAGGGCACGAGGGAGCCCGGCCACCGGTCGTGGCGGAGCTGCTGGTCCGGGAGGGGGCCGGACACGCGCTGCGCCGCCGGGCCGAGCCCGCCGGATCGGCCGAGCCCGCCGCTCACACCGAACAGGAAGCGGCACCACCCGGCTGGGCCAGGTTGCGGGTCACCGGCAGCGACGCCGACACCCTGGCCGACGAGGTCAGCGGGTACGGCCCGGACGTCATCGTGGTCGGGCCGGCCGCGCTGCGTGCGGCGGTCCGGCGGCGCCTGCAGGGGGCTCTGGACCGGCACACTCGGGCGGCGGCGCCTGGCGGGGACCAGACCGGGGACGAGGTATCCGGTCCGCTACCCGAGAGGGGCAGGACATGAGCGCGGGTGAGTCGGCCACCTCGCGGCTGGACCGGCTCCTGACCATGGTGCCCTGGCTGCTCAACCGGCAGGGAGTCGACATCGCCGAGGCGGCTGCCGCGTTCGGGGTCACCCCGGCGCAGGTCGAGGCCGACCTCGCGCTGCTCTTCCTGTGCGGCACCCCGGGCGGTATGCCGGATGACCTGATCGAGGCCGAGTGGGAGGGCGGCAAGGTCTTCCTCGGCAACGCCGAAACCATTTCCCGGCCGTTGCGGCTGGGCGTCGACGAGGCCCTGACCCTGCTGATCGGGCTGCGCACGCTGGAGGCCGTCCCGGGGCTCGGGGACCGTGCGGTCATCGACCGGACCCGGGCCAAGCTGGAGGAGGCCACCGGCTCGCGGGCCGCCCAGGTGGCCGGTCGGGCCAGCTCACGCATCCAGGTGGACCTCACTGAGGGGGCCCAGACGGGGGAGCAGGGCCGGTGGCTGGCCGCCCTGCGCTCGGCACTGCGCGATCACCGGAGGGTCCACCTGCGCTACCTGGTCCCGGCCAGGGACGAGACCACCGAACGCGACGTCGACCCGATGCGGCTGACCAGCCTCGACGGGCGTTGGTACCTGGAGGGATGGTGTCACCGGTCCGAGGACGTGCGCCTGTTCCGCCTGGATCGGATCGAGCAGGTGGCCGTTCTGGCGGGCGACGGCACCCCGCCGGCGACGGCCCGCCCGCGCGACCTCGACGCGGGGATCTTCCAGCCACGCGAGGACGACCTCACCGTGGTCCTCGAGCTTGACCAGGCGGCCAGCTGGGTAGCGGACTACTACCCCTGCCAACGGGTGGAGCGCACGTCGGGCGATGACCTGCTGATCACCCTTCGGACCGCCGACCTGGGCTGGTTGAGCCGGCTGCTGTGGCGGCTCGGGGAGCACGCCCGGGCGGTCCACCCCCCGGAGCTCGTCGCGGAGGTCGCCGCTGGCGCGGAGCATGCCCTGGCCAACTACGTCCACGACGAAGGCGACTGAACCGGCCCAGGGCCCGCTCTGGCCGGGGACGTACACTGGCAACTAGCGCTCCCCGAGCGCCCGTGGTCCCTCGCCCGGAAGGCGCGCTCATGCCGCAGTGGATCGGTGGTCCCGAGTTCCTCATCATCGTTCTGGTCATCGTCGTCCTCTTCGGCTGGAAGAAGCTGCCGGACGCTGCGCGCAGTTTGGGCCGTTCGATGCGCATCTTCAAGTCAGAAGTCACCGAGATGAAGCAGGACGCCACCGCTCCGGTCCGGGATACCGTCCCCGGCCAGGCCGTCCCACCGCAGGCGGCCGGCACTCCCGGCCCGGGAACCACCGGGACCCCCACCGAAACCCCCACCCTGACGCCCGACGGTGAGCCGGCCCCCACCGGGCAGCCCCACCCGATCCCGTCGAGCGACCCGAGCGGCCACCCGCGCGGCTGACCCGTGGAGCGGCCGCTGCTCCCCGCCACCGGTGCCCGACGTCGCACGTGGATGAAGGCATTCCGCCGCAAACGCGACCCCGAAGGCAGGATGGCCCTGGCGGACCACCTGCGCGAATTCCGCAACCGTCTGCTCATCGCCGCCGGCGCCATCGTGTTGGGCTGCATCCCCGGCTGGCTCCTGTACGACCAGTTGATCCGTCGGTTGTCCGAACCTCTGCTGGCCCGGGGTGGGGACATCAACTTCGGCGGGCTCACCGATCCGTTCGCCGTGCAGTTGCAGATGGCCCTGTTCGTCGGGTTGCTCCTGGCCAGCCCGATGTGGTTGTACCAATCGTGGGCATTCATCGTGCCCGGGCTGACCCGTCGCGAGAAGCGAACGGCCATCGCCTTCATCCTTACCGCGGTGCCATTGTTCCTCTCCGGCTGCTACCTGGCCTACCTGACGCTGCCCAAGGCCGTCGACATCCTGCTGACGTTCACCCCTGAGGGTGGGCGCAACATCATCGCAGCCTCCGACTACCTGGGGTTCCTCACCCGGTTCGTGCTGGCCTTCGGCTTCGCCTTCCTGCTGCCGGTCTTCCTGGTGGGCCTCAACCTCGCGCATGTCTTATCGGCGCGGGCGATGCTTCGAGGTTGGCGGTTCGCTGTCATCGGCCTGTTCCTGTTCGCCGCGGTGATGACCCCGACCCCGGACCCCTGGACCATGCTGGCCCTGGCGGTCCCGCTGATCGCGTTGTACTTCGCCGCGTTCGCCGTGGCGTGGTTGGTAGACCGGCGCCGGGACCGGACTCGTCCGGCCTGGGTCGAGGTCGCGGACGACACGGCCAGCACCCTAGGGTCTGATCAGGATCCCGGCCCGCTGGGGCCGGACCGGGCCCGTCCACTGCGATAGTCAGGCTCGCCCTGACCTCGCCGGGAACCGGGCGGACGAGACGGCGGGCCTGGTGACCTAATCTGCTGGTATGGCCTCCCCCGCGGAACGGTACGCAGCCGCACGCCGCCGAGGAGCCGCCGCCGGTCACCTCGACCGTTTCGTCGCCGACTCACCATTCCTGCTGGACGACTTCCAGGTGCGCGGATGCGAAGCGGTCGCTGCGGGGCACGGCGTGCTCGTCGCCGCCCCGACCGGGGCCGGCAAGACCGTGGTCGGAGAGTTCGCGGTCCACCTCGCACTGGCCACCGGGCGCAAGGCCTTCTACACCACCCCCATCAAGGCCCTGTCCAACCAGAAGTACGCCGACCTGTCCACCCGGCACGGGGCCGCGCAGGTCGGACTTCTGACCGGGGACTCCTCGGTCAACGGGGAGGCGCCGGTGGTCGTGATGACCACTGAGGTGCTTCGCAACATGCTCTACTCCGGCTCGGACACGCTGACCGGGCTGGGGTTCGTGGTCATGGACGAGGTCCATTACCTCGCCGACCGCTTCCGAGGTCCGGTCTGGGAAGAGGTGATCATTCACCTCCCGGACAGCGTCCAGGTCGTCTCGCTGTCGGCGACCGTCAGCAACGCAGAGGAGTTCGGAGACTGGCTGGAGCAGGTCCGCGGGCCGACGGAAGTCATCGTCGAGGAACACCGGCCTGTGCCACTGTGGCAACACATGATGGTCGGGCGCGGCGTGTACGACCTGTTCGTCGAGCAGGTCAACGCGGGTGGGCTGAATGACCGCCGGACCGGCCCGGACCCGAGGGGAACCGGGCCGGGCGAGGCGGTGCGGCGGCTGAACCCGGACTTGGTCCAGGCCGTCGCCGCCGCCCGCGACGTTGGCCGAGGCCGCTCCGGCGGTCCCGGTCGGTACGGGCGGCGGCTCGACGCGGGGGCGCCAGGAGGGCGGCACGGTCGTTCTCGCCCGTTGACCAGCGGGCGCGGTGGCGACTCCGGGTCGCGCGAAGCGACGCAGCGGCCGGCCCGGGTGGGCCGGGCCGAGATGATCCAGCGGCTGGATCGGGACGGGTTGCTGCCTGCCATCGTCTTCATCTTCAGCCGGGTCGGCTGCGAGGCGGGCGTTGACCAGCTGTTGGCCGGTGGAATGCGGCTGATCCCACCCGCTGAGGGTGTTCGTATCCGCCGGTTCGTCACCGACCGGGTCTCCGCTCTGGCGACCGAGGATCTGCAGGTGCTCGGATATGACGTGTTCGTCGAGGGATTGACCCGCGGCTTCGCCGCCCATCATGCGGGGATGTTGCCGACGTTCCGAGAGATCGTGGAGGACCTGTTCGTGCAGGGCCGGATCCGGACCGTGTTCGCCACCGAGACCCTCGCCCTCGGGATCAACATGCCGGCCCGGACGGTGGTGCTCGAGAAGCTCATCAAGTTCAACGGGGAGAGCCACGTCGAGGTGACCCCGGGGGAGTACACGCAGCTGACTGGGCGGGCCGGGCGGCGCGGCATCGACGTGGAGGGGCACGCCGTGGTGCTGTGGCACCCGCGGCTGGAACCGGAGACCGTCGCCGGACTGGCAGCGACCCGCACTTACCCGCTGACCAGCAGCTTCCGGCCCACCTACAACATGGCCGTCAACCTGGTGGCCACGGTGGGCCACCAGCGGGCGGCCGGTGTCCTGGAGCGCTCCTTCGCCCAGTTCCAGGCGGACCGCGGCGTCGTCGGGCTGAGCACGACGATCCGGCACAACCAGGACGCGATGGCCGGCCACGACGAGGCGATGACCTGCCACCTCGGAGACTTCCCGCAGTACGCCCGGCTGCGTGCCGAACTCAGCGACGCCGAGAAACGGGCGACGCGCCACCGGGCGGCCGATGCCCGGGCCGAGATATCGGACAGCCTGCGGCGGCTTCGGCCGGGTGACGTCGTCTGGCTGGACCGGGGACACGAGCCAGGTCTGGCGGTGGTCCTCACCTCGCCGGATCGCGCCGCGGCACCCGGCTCGGGCCGTCCCGGCAACGACGACGCGCGAGGCAACCGAGGGGACAGCCGGAACCTGCCCCCGCACGGCGACCGCGTCTGCGTCACCCTCCTGACCCACCAGGCCAGGGTGCGCCGGGTCGACCCCCAGGACGCCGGTCAGCCGCTCGAACCGGTCGGCCGGATCGTCATCCCCCGGCAGTTCAACCCCCGCAACTCGCGGTCCCGGCGGGATCTCGCCGCCACCATGCGAGCTCAGGTCCACTCCACCAGGGCACGCTGGCCGGGGCCGGCGCCGGACCGGGAGGAGCCCACCACCCGCCGGTCCCACCAGCGGGACCGGCGCCGGGAGGAGCTGCGCGCGCAGTTGCGAGCGCATCCCTGCCACCGGTGCCCGGACCGCGAGCAGCACGCCCGGTGGGCGGAGAGATGGTGGCGTCTGCACCGTCAGACCGAGGATCTGCGACGGCGGGTCGAGTCGCGGACCCATTCCGTGGCCCGGGTCTTCGACCGGATCTGCAACCTGCTGATCGAGCTGGGCTACCTTGACCCGCCGGGTGAGCAGGTGACCCCTCTGGGACGGCGGCTGCGCGGGCTGTACGCCGAGCGGGACCTGCTTACCGCCGAATGCCTGCGCCGCGGGGTATGGGACCACCTGGACCCCGCCTCGCTGGCCGCCGCCGTGTCCTGTCTCATCCACGAACCCCGCCGGGAGGACGCCGATCCAAACCCACCCCAGCCCAACGCCGACGTGTCGGCTGCCTTCCAGGAGATGCTGGGGATCTGGCAGGGCCTCGCGGAACGGGAAGCACGCCATGCCCTGCCGGTGGCCGCCGCTCCAGACGCGGGCCTGGCGCTCGTGGTGCATCGTTGGGCCGCCGGGCAACGACTGGGGATGGTGTTGCGCGACTCCGACCTGGCGGCTGGGGACTTCGTCCGCCGGTGCAAACAGACCGTCGACCTGCTGGACCAGGTCGCCGAGGCGGCCGACGGTCGACTGCGGGCGACCGCCGGTGCCGCGGTCTCGGCCGTGTTGCGCGGCGTTGTCGCCGCCGATCGCCTCGACTGAGCGCTCTTTCTGACGAGCCGTCAGTTGCCCCACAGTGCCCGCGTCAGCCGCCCTGCCGGCGCGGCGAGGTCGTATCGCGCGACCAAGCCCATCAGCCGGTCCGGGTCCGCCGGATGATCCGGCAACTGGCTCTCCACCGCCCCGATCGGGCAATCGAGCACCACCCGGACCACCGAAACCGCGGCGTCCAAATAGTCCGACGACTCCACTAGCCGCAGCCGTCGGGCCGGCGGCAAGCGAGGATCCCCGTTCCGTGCGGCCTGGCGCAGGGCGACCAGACTGCCGTGCGACGCGATGAGCGCTGCCGCCGTCTTCTCGCCGATGCCGGCCACTCCCGGAAGCCCGTCGCTTGGGTCGCCACGCAGGACCGAGACATCGGCGTACCCTGACCCGCCTTCGACCCCGTAGCGCTCCCGCAAATAGGCTTCGGTCACCAGGTCGGGGGATCGGACGCCACCCTTGGCGGTGTACAGCACTCGGACCGCGTGGGCATCGTCGACCAGCTGGAACAGATCCCGGTCCCCGGTCACGATCTCGACGCGAGAGCACCGTCTGTCCCTGACCGCTCGGGTGGCCAACGTCCCGATCACGTCATCTGCCTCGTAACCCGGGCAGCCCACCCTGGCCAACCCGAAGGCCGCCAAGATCTCCGCGATCGCAGGGATCTGCGGGCGCAGCTGCGGCGGCACATCCTCCTGCCCGTTACTGCCTCCGGCCACCCGATGCGCCTTGTACGACGGCAGCGCGGCGATCCGGAAGGCGGGCCGCCAGTCGTCGTCCCAACAGGCCACCAGGTGGCTGGGCCGGTGCGCCACGATCAGGGTGGCCATCATGTCGAGGAAGCCCCGGACGGCGTTGTTCGGGGGGGCGTCCGGCGTCGGGCGCCGGTCGGGTACTCCGTAGAACGCCCGGAAGAACAGACTGGCGGAGTCCAACAGCAACAACGTCCCACGTGCCGGGGAACCCAACCCGGTGGTCATCGGCTGATCCCGGCCCGGGCCCCGGTCAGCAGCCCCACGCTGTCCCCCTGCGTCATCACGCTGTCGTCCAGCACCGTCGGCATCCGGCTGTGTTGACCGAACGGCCGGATGCCACCGATGACATACCCGGCGAGCCATTGTCGCGTGCCGGCCTCGCCCAGGCTCGCTGGTGTCGTCCCGCGGTCCCGCGCCATCGTCCCGACCCGCAGCCGCCAAAAGGTCCTAACGGGCGCGATGTTGTGGTCGGCGTCGACCACGACCACTGGGGTTCTCACGACCGGATCCGGCGGCGCGTCGAGCGCATCGGCGGCGTGCCGCGCGCCTCTCCGGGCGCCCGATGGAGGCGCGAAGGTATGTTGACAGAATGACACGCCAGGGGTGTGGAGAACAGCCGTCGCCGGGGTGCCGGACGGGGCGTGCGAGGCCGCTGCCATGGGTAGAGTCTGGCAGCCGCGGGGCCCGACCGTTGGGCGTTCTCGTTTCCCTTCGACGGGCCGAAAAGGTTTAGGAACGAACGACAGCCACCGGGGCAGCTGTGGAATAGGTTGCAGTGCTTACGGATTCGCAATGGCACAGGACTGTGGCTGGTTCACCCGCCACAGTCCACGGGCCGGTCATTCAGACTACTCACCAGTAACTCGCTGACCTGCAGCGTTGTGAGGTCTCCGCAGGTCAGGGCACAGTTGACACGCGCCCGAGCCTGGGTACCTTTATGGTGGTCGCTGACTCACTCCGCGGCAACCGGCGACCACACGGGGGCGAATTGACGGAATCTCACGGGAGTGTGCAGTCCATCGCTTTCGATTCCGCCGCCCTCGCCGCCAATGGGGCCGCCGGGCGTTAGGTCCGCGTCGGCTGACATCAAGGCCCGTACGCCTAGTAGAAAACAGACGGTGATCGGCTCAGGCTTGTAGCGTCTGGCCCCAACGGCGTACGGGTCTTGTCCGCACCCGGCTCCTTCGAAGCCGGGGAGCATGACTTAGCCTGAACCGGTGCCGTTGCGCCTCCTGCTTGCCCTGCTGGGAGGACTTGGCGTGTGGGCGTCCTTCCCGTCCCTCGGGCTGTGGCCGTTGGCCAGTGTGGGAGTGGGGATGCTGGCGCTGGCCACCGCCGGCGCCGGCGCCTGGCGCGGAGGAGTGCTCGGGTTTTCCTTCGGGATGGCCTCCTTCGCCCCGTTGCTGTCCTGGTCCGGGGTCTATCTGGGCTCGGTTCCGTGGTTGGCGCTGACGACGCTGCAGAGTCTGTATCTGGCGGGCCTCGGAGCGGTCTGCGGGTGGTTGCAGCCGCTCCGAGTCGGCCGTCCGGGTTCGCCTGGGACTATGCAGCGATGGGACCACCCGTTCTGGCGGGAGGTCGCCCGCCTGAGGGTCCGGCCGGTGGTCGTCACCCTGGCCTGGATCACCCAAGAGCTGGCTCGAAGTCATACCCCGTTCGGGGGCTTTCCGTGGGCGCGTCTGGCGTTCAGCCAGGCTGACGCCCCCACGGTGCGGCTGGCCGCGCTCGCCGGAGCGCCCGGTGTCAGCGCGGTGGTGGCGTTAACGGGAGCCGGTCTCGCCGCTGCCACCCTCGGGTGGGCCCAGCACCGACGCCGCAGCGCGCTGGGGTGGGCCGCCGCAGCGCTGGCACTGGTCGCGGGCCCGCTGCTCATCCAGCCCCCCACGGATGGGCCGACCGCTCAGATCCTGGCCATCCAGGGCAACGTGCCGCAGGCCGGCCTCGACTTCAACGCCCAGCGCCGCGCCGTGCTGGACAACCACGCCGAGCTGACGACGGCGGCCGCCGCATGGATCCGCAGCGGACAACTCGAGCGACCCGATCTGGTGATCTGGCCCGAGAACGCCTCGGACATCGACCCCTACCGCAACCCGGACGCCGAACGGACCATCACCGCCGCGGTCGACGCCGTCGGCGCCCCGATCCTGCTCGGTGCGGTCCTGAGCGAACCGGTGGCCGGCAACACCAACGCCAGCCTGCTGTACACCCCAGGCGTCGGCATTACCGACAGGTACGACAAGCGCCACCCGGTCCCCTTCGCCGAGTACATTCCGTGGCGGCCGTTCTTCCGGTTCTTCTCCACCCAGGTCGACCTGGTCGAGCGGGACTTCGTGGCCGGGTCCCGGGTAGGGCTGATGCGGATCTCCCGCCCGGACGGCCCGCCGCTGGCGGTCGGGGTCAACATCTGCTTCGAGGTGGCCGGCGACGACCTCGTCGCAGACGGGGTGAACGCCGGCGCCACCCTCATCGTGGTGCAGACCAACAATGCGACCTTCGGCTACACCGACGAGGCCGCCCAGCAGCTGGCCATCTCCCGGTTCCGAGCCGTGGAACACGCGCGCAGCGTCGTGCACGTCTCTACCGTCGGACTCAGCGCCCTGATCACACCCGACGGTGTGGCCCACCAGACGACATCCCTGTTCACCGCGGCGACACTGAGCAGGCAGCTGCCCGTGCGCAATCAGCTGACCGCCGCGGCCATCCTGGGCGGCTGGCCCGCGACGGTCGCAGCGGCGGGCCTGCTGGTCTGCGCCCTGCGACGCGTCAATAGCCTCAGAGTGGAGGGTGGCCGCAGGCGGACCCGGTCTGCGGTCGAGTGACCGGGTCCGTGCGAGCGCTCCCGCCCCGTCATGGACCAGTCGCGTTCGCCGGGCTCAGCCCTCCCTGTGCTCAGGAAGGGGCGATGGGGGAGCCCGGAGCTGCCATCCGTTGCCACCCGCGGTGGCCTGCGAGGAGTTGGAGCAGGACCTGGACCCAGTCGTCCCCATCGCCGGTGACGATGCCTGGCGCCGCGGCGGGCACACCGACCGCCTCAAGGGCCGGAACGGTCCCGCTGGTTGCGACGATCGCCTTGCCGTGCCGGTATGCCTCGGTGAGGAGCAGGGCCACCCGCGGGTCCACGCCCGGAGCCGTCCCGTCGTTCTGCACCCCGGCCGGGGCGATGACTCGGGGACGAGCCTGGTCGGGTCAAGCAGGTCGATACCCGAGAGGATCTGGGCCTCCTCCCAGGCCAGTGAGTGGACCCCGAGCGCGGGTTTCGTCGAAGGGGCCATGGGCATGTTCCACCCGCCGCGGGGGTCGTCATGCGCGACGGCGCCAGCCGTGGCCTTCCGGCCTGCGTCATGGTGGGCGTGACCGGTGCCAGGCTCGGCGGTCGCCGGAAGCGGATCGGTCGGCAGTAGAGTGAACTGCCCGTGCAGGCGCGCCCGCCCCGTCACTGGCCATCCGCGCGCATCCACGGCCCCGCCGGAAGGACAGAGCACCTGTGATGCCCCCCGAGCCCGACAACACCCACAACGCGCCCGACCGCACCCGCGCCCAATCCAGCGTGCCCGGGCAGTCCGGCCCAGACGGCAGCGGGCCTGATCAGTGGCCGCGGTTGTGCCGGGTCCTTGTGTTGATGCCTACCTACAACGAGCGCGACAACCTGCCTGATCTGGTCCGACGGGTCCGAGCTGCAACTCCCGAGGTCGACATTCTGGTCCTGGACGACAATTCGCCGGACGGCACAGGGGCCGTCGCCGATGAACTCGCCGCCCACGACGCCCGGGTCTGGGCGCTGCATCGCGCCGGCAAGGAGGGGCTGGGCAAGGCCTACCTGGACGGCTTCCGCTGGGGCCTGGACCGCGGGTACGACGCGCTCGTGGAGATGGACGCGGACGGGTCCCACCGACCCGAACACCTTCCGCAGCTGCTGGCGGCGGCACGGAACGCGGATGTCGTCATCGGGTCGCGATGGGTGCCCGGGGGAGAGGTGATCAACTGGCCGGCACACCGAAAGGCCCTTTCACTCGGCGGCAACCTCTACATCCGGGTCCTTCTCGGAGTGACGGTGCGGGACGCCACCGCTGGATACCGGGTCTACCGGGCTTCTGCATTGCGGAGCCTGGACCTGGCGGCGGTGCAGTCTCACGGCTACTGCTTCCAGGTGGATCTGACCTGGAAGGCGGTACGGGCCGGCCTGCGGGTGGTGGAGGTGCCGATCAGCTTTGTGGAGCGGCAGGTCGGCGACTCAAAAATGAGCGGCAGCATCATCGCTGAGTCGATGCTCAACGTCACGGGTTGGGGTGTTCGGCACCGGTTGGACATGGTCCGATCGCGGTGGCGGGACCGGACACACTGGCATCGGCTGGACGGATGAGGGCAGGGCCCATGAACCGACCAGCCGGACGTCAGCGCCCGCCGTGGCGCACCATGCTGTTCATTGTGCTCTTGATCTCCCCGATCGCCGAGATCGCCGTCATCGTCGGGGTGGGCCGGGTCATCGGCAGTTGGCAGACGCTGGCCCTGCTCGTAGTTGTGTCCACGATCGGCGCCTGGCTGGTTCGCCGGGAGGGGTCCTCGGCCTGGCGAGCCCTCCGCGTCTCACTGCAGACCGGGCGGATGCCCGGGCGGGAGTTGACCGACGCGGCTTTGATCCTGGTCGGCGGAACCCTGCTCTTGACCCCGGGCTTCCTCACCGACCTCGTCGGAT
The DNA here is from genome assembly GCA_035633615.1 of Dermatophilaceae bacterium. Lineage (GTDB taxonomy): Bacteria > Actinomycetota > Actinomycetes > Actinomycetales > Dermatophilaceae > JADJTI01. The sequence goes on along the minus strand of DASQEP010000069.1, from coordinate 2,363 downwards.
TCGCACTGATCGCACCGCCTACCCGCCCCCTTGCCCGGCGCTGGCTACAAGTCATCGTCGAGCGGCGACTGGCGCAGCGCGCGGGCATTATCCGCGGCGACGTAGTCTGATCGGCGTACTGGCCATCCGGGCCGGGAGAGCGGTGGGCGCAGGACCATCGAGGCTCGCTGAGGTGGTCTCAGCTGATCGTCGGCCACGGCCTAGAGCGCTTCGTGTGCCCGTCGCGGCGCCTTCTGCTACGCCGAGCGCTGGCTAGGCTTGCTCTGGTCGCGGGAGGCCCGCAGGAGCATCAGCCGCTCGTTGAGCAGCTCTTCCAGCTCCTCGATCGAGCGCCGCTCCAGGAGCATGTCCCAATGTGTGCGGGGAACCTTGGTAGGTTTGCCCTCCGGTTCGGGGCCGTCCATCAGCTTGCCGAACTGCCCGCATCGGCACTCCCAGACCGGCGGGATGTCCGCCTCAATGGAAAAGGGCAGCTCACTGACGTGGCCGTTGGGGCAGACGTAACGCGTGATTTGCCGCTCGCTGAGCACGACGTTCTGGTCCGTCTCCATACTCAACGCGCTGAGATTGCTACCTCGCAGCGATCTTTCGGCCATGCTCGTTCCTCCGTCACCGGCTCTTCACGGACGCTGGTGCGTCGGCGTCAGTGCTTGATATGTCACGTGAGACATAGTCTTCAGGTCAACGCTCGGATAGTCCGGTGCGTTCCTCGGTTCTGTGTCGCTCGGCCCAAAATCGTTGTGTTTCAATGGTATCGGAGGTCGAGCGCGGTTTCACTCGGCTAGTTCCTCGCCGCCTTGCAGACGACTGGCACAACAGTGCTGTCATCGTCCGTATTCCCAGTGCCACGGTTCCGGAAGGGAGCCGGAAGGACCGGCCCAGGCGGGGTGAGTGAAGCCGAATAGCCCGGCGTGCTGCTTCATCCACAGGTGCTGCCGACTGCCGAAGTCGTCGACGCCACCGCATAGGTCCACTGCCAGTCCCAGCCCGTGCTTGCTCGTTCCGGGGGTCGCGGCCCATGTCCCGCGCCGGGCTTTGACCGCCACCTGCTCGGCGTAGCTGCGGTAGGTCTCGGTGATGCACAGTGGGGTTGCAAAGGCGGAGGCGTAAGCCCTACTCAGAGCGCTGAGGGCGCGAGCTGCGTCCGGTCGCATCATCGCATCAATTGTCCTGGGGCACCGTCGACAGCACACAGCTCCGAGGCGCCCAGCCCGCCGTTCGGGTGTGATTCCCGACGTCGTTGCTGCACCGTGGTCCCGTCGCGACGGCCCGCAAGAGCGAGTCGTCGATGCCAAGCTGGGGGCCGGTCTGGCCGTCTGTGCCAGTGAGCTGCCCGAGTCGTTGCAGGTCCGCCTGCATCGCTTGCTGCCGGGCAGCCAGAGCGGCGGCCTGGTCAGCGACGCTGCGAGCGGCCTGGACTTGGGCTGCAACGGCCTTGACGCTGGCTGCCCGGCGGGCCTGACGGGCCGCCACCGCTTTGTCGACCGCCACCTGTTCCCGCTGAGCCAGCGCGGTGTAGGCACGTCCGTCGGCGGCCCGGGACTCGGCCAGGTAGTCGACCAACGCCGCCTCGGCCGGTTGCCGGTCCCCAGCAGCCACGTCCAGCACCGAGGCCATCCCGCCGAGGACGCCGGGGCCATGCACGTACGCGTCGTAGGCCATCCGTTGGATGTCGCCTCGGGCTCGGGTGACCTGCCGGGTCAGCTCAGCCAATGTGGCCTGGTGACGGCTCTCCTCAGGCTGGGCTGCCTGTTCGGCGGCGCGCGCGACCGCCACCGCGCTGAGCAGTGCGCTGGAGCGGGCGGCCAATCTGGCCAGCCGCGCCTGGGCGGCGACCAGTTCGGCATTCGAGAGGGACAGACTCGCCTCCAAGACGGCGGCAGCGGCCACCTGAGCCCGTACCTGTGAGGGGGTCAGTCGCCTGCGGTCCGGGTCGGACGGGGACAGGTGTGGCCAGCCTCCGGGCCAGGTCCGGGTGAGGACACCCCCCGGTCCGGGCGCTACGGCCTGAGCCGGCGAGGTGACGGCGAACATGCCGAACAGCAGACCGACCGCTGCGCCGGAGGCGACGCATCGAGCGATCGCGCGATGATGCCGCCAGTGTCGCTGGAGCCGAATCGGGATCATGATGTCGTTCCCATCGGCAACTCCCGTTGCGGCCGTAGCAGACGGGGCGGGGGCCCCGCAATACCTTCAACTTAGAGTTACATGGGTGTAAGTTTGGTGCATGGGACGAGCGGGTCAGCGGGTGCTGCGGGACGAGGACAGGCTGGAGGACCGGGTCTCGATCGGGGTGCTGGCCAAGGCGTTCCCCCGGGAGACGGTGGAGGCGGTGATCGAGGCCGCCGCGGCCCGTGAGCAGC
>DASQEP010000068.1:0-45594 GCA_035633615.1 Dermatophilaceae bacterium | reverse complement strand
CTGAGATAGGGCGTTCTGCGCCCCCTCGGTGTTCGGAGCACACGGAGCCTTGAGCTTGAAGGGGTACGGACATGTCAGTCACGTTCTGTCCGGCGGAGGGGTCCGCGGCGAGGACCGGCGGGACGGGCCGGTGGGGTGGTCCGGCGCGGTGGGGTGTCGTCCCGGCCGCCGGGGTCTTGGTGGCCGCCCTCGCGGGTTGCTCCGATCTCGGCTCGACGGGGGGCCCGACGAGCGCCACACCGGCCATGGTGACGGTGACCGCGTCTGGATCCGTGGCCTCTCCGGACGCGGTCACCAGCCCGTCGGCGCCACCGACCGCACCACTGCCACCGCAGACCCGAACGTCGCCCCCGCCGGGTAAGCCTTCTGGCACGCCGCCCATCTCGTCGACCAGGACGCCCCGGGTGGGGGCGCTGCGGCCTGGCTCGTCCGGACCAGAGGTCAAGGCCCTGCAGCAACGACTGAGCGACCTGGGGTACTGGGTGTCCGCCGCGAACGGACGTTACGGCCTGACCACGACCCAGGCCGTGATGGCCCTGCAGAAAGTGGCCGGCCTGGGTCGCGATGGGGTGGCTGGACTCAGGACGATGGCCGCCCTTGAGACCGGGACCAGGCCGTCCGTGCGCACCTCGGTTGGGTCCGCCATCGAGATCGACAAGGCCCGCCAGGTCGTCAAGGTGATCCAGAACGGCCGGGTCCGGTGGGTGCTCAACACCAGTACCGGGTCGGGGGAGACCTACCGCAACAAGGAGGGTCAGCTGCGGATCGCTGTCACGCCGTCGGGAACATTCCGGGTCGACCGGCAGATCCGGGGCTGGCACACCGCACCGCTGGGCAAGCTGTACTCACCGAAGTTCTTCAACGGCGGCATCGCCCTGCACGGGTCGGAGTCGATTCCGGGCCACCCCGCCTCGCACGGCTGCGCGCGCCTCAGCGTTCCGGCCATGGACCTTATGTGGAGCTCGGGGGCGATGCCGATCGGTACCCGGGTCGTCGTGTACTGACGGCGCGGACGGCAGCCACCGCCCCACCGGCCGACGGTCCCCAGCGGCCATCGCCACAGGCTGCCAGGTAGCCGCCGGTCAGGGTGTGATCAGGCCGACACCCGCTGCGGCCGGCACCAGGGCTACCGGGCCGCGATGTCCGGACGGAGTCGGCGTCTCGCGCGGCTACCCGAGTCGACGCCTCAGAAGTACCAGGGGAAGCGTGGCACGCTCAGCGGTGGTTGCTGGTCATTGTTGGCATTGGACGGCTGAACTGCGGAAACGCGTTGGCGAGTGGTTGTCGCGAACGGTGGCCGATGATCCTCCTGCCACGCATTTGCCACTCACCGACAGCGATCAACTCTCGTGGGGATCGACAGGATCGGGCACGTAAAGCTCCGATGCACTGAGCGTCATGTCATGAGTCTAGGCCTGGCCGACGACAGCCAGCAGCCCTTGAGCAGGGTGCCGTCCCAGTTGAACATGAGATCCCCGAGCTGTGCGACCAGGGGATCGTCCATCGACACGCCGCCTACGACGTGGCGAAGTGGGTGACGTAGCGGTGCTGCCAGGGCGTCTCGACGGCTCGGAGGTCGTAGTGCTCGCGGACGTAGGCGACCGCCTCGCGAGCAGGCACACCGTCCAGCACCGCCAAGCACGCCAATGCCGTACCGGTCCGTCCGCGACCCCCGGTGCACGCGATCTCCACCCGCTCCTCGGCAGCGCGGCACCAGGCCTCTCGCAGCGCTTGCTGAGCATCCTGGCGGTCCGTGGGCAGCCCGAAGTCTGGCCAGCGGATCCATCGCGAATCCCCCGACAGCGGCGTTGGCCGCTTGTTGAGCAGGTAGATCGCGAACTCAGGCAGCGCGTCGTCCGGTCGCGGGCGACGCAGCCCGCGGCCGCGAACAAGCCGGCCGGACGGCAGCGACAAGATGCCGGGGGTCGCGGCGCCCCACGTGCTCATGATCTGCAAACTACCGCCGGTGCTGGGCCGATCGACGCCACTGGAGGACCCGTCACCGGTCCCAACGGGCGACGGGAGTGCCCCATTGCGCCCAGCAGCCAGCGACGTTTCCTATCGCGATGATCATCGCTGATCGGCCGGATAGGCCTGGAGCACACGGAGCGCGCGGAGCGTGACCCAACGATTCGCCGTCCCGGCGCGCGGAGGCGGCAGGTGGGTCTCGCCGGGATAGCCGCGGTTGACCGGCCATCGGCCGTCGGGGAAGCGTCGGCGCTGAAGACGATCGATGGCCTCCTCCATCCGCTCGTCGTACGGGACCTGCGCGTCGGCCAGGGCTTCCAGGCACCTCAGGATGTCGTAATACCACCGCGTGGGCTGATGCAGCCGGAGGAACTCGGGACGGATCACAGCCCCGCCTCGCTCGCTGCGGAAGAGGCGATGCCGCAGTAGGAACTCCACGCTGGTGTCACGAGCTGAGCGGAGGTCATCGAGCCGGTAGCTGCAGCCGGCCCGTTCGTAACCAGTGATGCCTTCGATGACCGAGACGGTGGTGTGCATCGACGAGTGCCTGACCTCGGGGCCGCCGCGACAGTTGAACCCGCCGTCGGAGATCTGCCCGGCGAGCAAGCAGTCGACGATGCCCGAGAGCTGCTCCTCTGGCGCGCCGAAGTACGCCGCGTAGTTCAGCGCCATCCCGTTCACGCAGGCGTCGCTGCGGCGGACCGCCATTCTTGGGTCGACGCCGCCGTCGCGGCTCTTGTGGTGCGTGAGGATCAGCGCCACCGTCTCACGGGCTGCCGGGTGTGCAGGGTCGAGACCGAGGTTGCGTAGTTCCAGCAGCGAGTAGTGGCTGCAGGTCCACTTGGGCTGGTAAAAGCCACGCCCCCAGTGGCCGTCCCGGTGCCGCGCGGCCAGGATCGTGGCCCCGTCGCCCTCGGTGGCCACCCGCGCCTGAAGCGCCGAGTCGTCACGGTGCAGCAGGCCGCGGGTCGACTGGAACCGCACGGCTGCGTCGCCGTCGAGTAGCCAGTCCAGCACCGCGCCCCGCTCCACGCCTCATCCTGACAGGAGCTCGGAGTCGATGTCGCTGGAGTCATGCGATCGGATCAGGCGATCCGAAACCGGCCAAGGCTTACCCTCGAAGCCGAACCCGGGCGTCTGGCCCGACCTGAGAGCGACCCCCTGCAACGACGTGTCACGGCATCCGAGGCCATACCATGGCGACCTCGATAAGAAGGCCTCGTGGAGGCTCTTCGGAGGCCCTACAGGTTGGAGCATGCGATCGGGCTCCCCGTGGTCGATGACCCGGTTGAGCCCTTCTGGGAACGGGGATACCAAGGCATCCGTGATGACGTGGTGGACCGACTCGAGGCGTTTAGTGCCTGACACGGCGGTGCACGCCCTGCCACGTGGGGTGGGCTGGGTCGAGCAGTGGAGCGACAACGTCGATGTTCTCCTCGCCCCGCCCACCGGCTGTCGTCACATGGTTGCGGCGACAAGCCCGGGCTGAGACCCGCGAACGAAGGGTGACCGTAACGGGATCGCTGACCGGCACCCGCCCTCTGTGCGCTCTCTGTAGCAATCCCATCGACGACACACTCAGGCCACCAGTTGACCGATAGGCCCCATCGTTCCCGATTGCACCGACTCCACCCTCAACTGTGAAGAGCCCGGATGCCCCGGCCGCACCCCGCGCAGCGCGCCATGGGCCACGCATCCGCCACCACCACTCTGGGCACGTACGCGCATCTGTGGCCCACCGCCGAGGACACGACCAGAGCGGCCGCGTCGGGAATGGCGGCGGCCGTTCTTGCCACCCGCCCGGAGAATCAGGCCGACCCGTCAAATTCCGACTCGGCCTCCGGATGCCACTTGATCCCGAGAGTCACGCCTGCTGCCGTGCCGCCTGACGCGCCGCGCGACGGTCAGCGAGATGAGCCAAGACCTCTTCGTGCGGAATCGTCTTGACCTTGCCGCTGAGGATGTCGTCGACCCGAGAATCGATCTCGTTGGTCCACGCGTCGTCGACCGACTCCTGATCCATCACGTCCACCGACTCCAAGAGCCGCAAGGCCATTCCTTGCGCACCGAAGGAGGCAGGGCCAGGCCCGCCTCGTAGAACTCCGCTGCACTCAGCGACATCAAAGCAATCTACGCGCTGCCCACGACGGGCCCGGCCGAAGAGCCGAGAGACGCGTCGACTACGCATACATCGCGATTCTTGCCACGCATCTGCCACACAAGGGGCCCCATTAGAGCTCTGAGCTGCGTAAACGCGCCGATCAGTAGTACCAGGGGTAGGCAGACCAGTCCGGGGCCCGCTTCTCCAGGAAGGCGTCTCGGCCCTCGACCGCCTCGTCGGTCATGTACGCCAGACGGGTCGCCTCCCCGGCGAACACCTGCTGACCGACCAGCCCGTCGTCGACCAGGTTGAACGCGAACTTCAGCATCCGCTGCGCGGTTGGTGACTTGGTCAGGATCTCGGCGGCCACCATGAGGGCCTCCCGTTCGATGTCGCCGTGGTCGACGACGAAGTTGACCGCCCCCATCCGCTGCATCGCCTCCGCGTCATACACCCGGCCCAGGAAGAAGATCTCCCGGGCGAACTTCTGCCCGACCATGCGCGCCAGGTATGCAGAGCCGTAACCGGCGTCGAAAGAGCCCACGTCGGCATCGGTCTGCTTGAACCGGGCATGCTGCCGACTGGCGATCGTCAGGTCGGACACCACGTGCAACGAGTGACCGCCGCCGGCAGCCCAACCATTGACCACGGCGATCACCACTTTCGGCATCGTGCGGATGAGGCGCTGTACCTCCAAGATGTGCAACCGGCCCCCAGCCGCCTTGGCCCTCGCCTGGTCCACTGTGTCCGCGGATTCCCCAGCGGCGTACTGGTACCCCGAGCGTCCCCGGATGCGCTGGTCGCCGCCCGAGCAGAAGGCCCACCCACCGTCCCGGGGGCTGGGTCCGTTCCCGGTCAACAGCACTACGCCGACGTCCGGCGTCATGCGGGCATGATCAAGGACCCGGTACAACTCGTCAACCGTATGTGGGCGGAAGGCGTTGCGGACTTCGGGCCGGTCGAAGGCGATCCTGACCACGCCCAGGGTGCGTTCGGGCACCGGGCCTGGCAGAACACAACGGTGATAGGTCACGTCGGTCAGGTCGAACCCCGGCACGGCGGCCCAGGCCGCGGGGTCGAGGGTCTCGGACACGGTGGAGGGGTGCCTCTGACTGGTCACGTGAGGAGCATAGGCGGGCCGGTTCCGGCGGAGGCAGACCACACGGGGAGGGACGGGCCGCATGAGCCGTAAGGCGGGGTCGGTCATCGGACGCCCCGGCAGATACGTGACGTCCCTGACTGCCCCGGCATCGCTCGGCCGGACAGCCATGGTTTCTGGCGCCCCCCCGATGTCGGCTCGGGAACAGGCCAGCATGTCAGGGGCGATCCGGGACTATCCTTTGATCATGCCCACCCCCCAGTTCATCGTGGAGCTGCGCCGGCACTTCGGCCGCCGGCCGCTGTGGCTGATCGGGGTGACCGCAGTCGTGCTGCGCCGTCGCACCGAGGGCAGTGACAGCATCGAGGTGCTGCTGGTGCGTCGGTCCGACACCGGTGAATGGGCCCCCGTCAGCGGCATCGTCGATCCCGGTGAGGACCCGCACGTGTGCGCGGTCCGGGAGGCCGCCGAGGAGACGTGCGTGCAGATCCGGGTCGAGCGAATGGTCTGGATGTGCGCGGGTGATCTGGTCGAACACGCCAACGGTGACCAGTGCTGGTACCTCGACCACACCTTCCGCTGCCAATGGGTCTCCGGCGAACCACGAGTCGGCGACGACGAGTCTCTGGAGGTGCGGTGGTGGCTGACCGAGGCCCTGCCGGCGATGCGTGCCCACTACGCCGATCGGGTGGCCTGCGCGCTGGCGGACGAGCCGGAGACCCGACTCGGTCCCTAGCTCGCGGTGGGCCGGTCCGGACCTGCAAAACCAGAGGACCGTCCCGGCCATGGCCACGCCAATGTCTCACCCCAGGACCGCATAGGCTGACGGGATACGGGTGAATCCGCGGGGTGGGCCTCGGCCGCCCCCGGTCTATCGGCGTAGGCGCGGTCACCGTTTGGTGGAGGGAGCTGCGTGTCGTCCCTGGTGCTCGTTCTCAACTGTGGCAGCTCCTCGGCCAAGTTCGCCCTCATCGACCCTGCCACTGCCCGACGCCGGGTCACCGGTCTGGCCGAACGGGTCGGCACCACGGCCGTCTCGGTCGTGGTCACCACCGACGGTCGGTCGCGGCGCCTTCCCGGGGTGAGCGATCCGAGCCACCGCGGGGTCATCTGCCGGGTGATGGACGAGCTGACCGCGTGGCTGTCGTCGCAAAAGCTGTTCCTGACGGCGGTGGGGCACCGGATCGCCCATGGTGGGGAGGCGTTCTCCGGTCCCGCGGTGCTCGACGACGCCGCCGTCGAACAGATCCGCGACCTGGGGCCGATGGCGCCGATGCACAACCCCGCTCAGGTGATGGGGATCCAGGCCGCCCGGGAGCTGCTGCCGCAGGTCCCTCATGTCGGGGTGTTCGATACCGCGTTCCACCATGCGATTCCGGCACGGGCCAGCCACTACGCCGTGCCCCGCGAGTGGTATCGCGACCACGGGGTGCGCCGTTACGGCTTCCACGGCACGAGTCACAGCTACGTGAGCGCCGAGGCGGCTCGGCTGCTGGGCCGGAACCTGACCACGTTGCGCCTGGTCACTGCTCATCTTGGCAACGGCTGCAGCGTCACTGCGGTCCGTGCGGGTCGCTCGGTGGACACCTCCATGGGACTGACCCCGATGGAGGGGCTGGTGATGGGGACCCGCAGCGGTGACCTCGACCCAGGAGTCCATGGCTACCTGGCCGACCGGGCCGGGTTGAGCCTGGCCCAGGTCACCGACGACCTCAACCGTCGTAGCGGGCTGTTGGGGTTGTCCGGGGTCAGCAACGACATGCGGGAGGTGCAGGCGGCCGCCGCGGCCGGGAACCCGGACGCCGCCTTGGCTCTGGAGGTCTTCGTCTACCGGCTGGCCAAGTACGTCGCCGCGTTTCTGGTGCCGCTGGGCGGGGTGGATGCCGTCGTGTTCACCGGCGGGATCGGCGAGAACAGCCCGCCCATCAGGGCCGCCGTCATCGACAGCTTGGGCTTCCTGGGGTGGCGGCTGGACGAAGCGGCCAACACCCGGACGGTCGACGGGGTGGCGGGGGTCGTCGCGGTCGGCGACCGGCCGGGATCGCCGGTCGGGCTCGTCGTGCCGACCGACGAGGAACTCGTCATCGCCACCGAGGCCTTCCGGCTGGCCCAGCAGGACCCTCCCGTCGGGTCCCCGGTTGGCGCCGCTCTCGGTGGCCGCACCGACACCCGCGACCACCCTCGAGACACCCGTCCTGAACAGGAGAGCCTGCGATGACCAGGCGCATTCTCATCGTCCCGACCAGTCACGGTGCGGGGCTGACCGGGACGTGCCTTGGCCTCATGCACGCCCTGGACCAGCGCCGGGCCGACGTCGGCTACATCAAACCGCTGGCACAAAACCGCCCCGGTGGTGAACCGGACCACTCTCCGGCCTTGGTCCGGCTCGTGTCCACGCTGATCCCGCCGGAGCCGATCTCCGAGGAGGTCATCGCCGACAGGCTCTCCCACGGGGCGATCGACACCTTGATGGAGGAGGTCATCGCACGCAGCGAGCCGGTGCTGGACCGCCACGACATCGTCATCGTGGAAGGTTTGGTACCCAGCGACGAGCAGACCTATTCAGGTCGGCTCAACCTCGCGATGGCCAAGGCTCTCGACGCGGACGTCCTCATGGTGGGCTCGGCGCTGCGGCGGACCCCCGAACACGTCGCCGACCGGATGGCGGCCATGGAGTCGGCTTACCGGGCGGGGGAGTACCACCGCGTCATCGGGGCCGTGATCACCCGGATCTCGGCCGGGCTCCGGGGGGAGGCGCTGGCCGAGTACGAGCGGGAGCTGGCCGAGCACGACATCCGGGTGGTTGCCAGCGTGCCGTTCCGCAGCGACCTGACCTGGCCGCGGGTGGCCGACCTGGTCCGGCAGATGAATCTGCGCGTGCTCAACGCGGGTGAGCAGAACCGGCGCATCCGGGACGTGGCCATCGCCGCGCAGAGTGTCGCGGGGGTGTTGCCCAGTATCAAGGAGGGCCTGCTTCTGTTGGTCCCCGGAGACCGGCACGAGATCATCCTGGCGGCGTCCCTGGCGACGATGAACGGCACACGCCTAGCGGCGGTGCTGCTGACCGCCGGGGTCACCCCGGACGAGCGGGTGATCGCCTTGTGCCAGCCCGCCATGAGCACGGGTCTACCAGTGCTGCTGACCGAGGAGAAGACGTTCGAGACGGCGTCCGGCGTCATCGGGCTGGATCCGGAGTTGCCGGTCGACGACGAGGAACGCACCCGACGGGTGATGGAGGCCGCGGCCGCCAGTTTCGACGAGGACTGGCTGGCGAGCATCCCGCTGAAGCACCACCGGCGCCGGATGAGCCCCGCCGCGTTCCGCTATGAGATCGCCAGCCTGGCCAAGGCGGCCAACAAGCGGATTGTCCTGCCCGAAGGCAGCGAACCCCGGACGGTGCAGGCCGCGGCCATCTGCGCGGAGCAGGGGATGGCCCGGTGCGTCCTGCTTGCTCGCCCCGAAGACGTCGAGGCCACCGCATCGTCGCTGGGGATCTGGCCGTTGCCCTTGGGGGTCGAGATCGTGGACCCGACCGCACCCGACGAACGGTACGTCAACGCGCTTGTGTTTCAGAGACGACACAAGGGGATGACCGTCGCCATGGCCCGCGACCAGCTCGGTGACACCGTCGTGCTGGGCACGATCATGCTCCACCTGGACGAGGTGGACGGCTTGGTCTCAGGTGCCGTGCACACCACGGCGAACACGGTCCGCCCAGCGATGCAGATCATCGGGACCAAACCCGGGGCCAAGCTGGTGTCTTCGGTCTACTTCATGGGCCTGCCCGACGAGGTCGTTACGTACAGCGACTGCGCGATCAACCCCAACCCGAACGCGGCGGAGCTGGCCGACATCGCCATCCAGTCCGCCGACTCCGCCGCGGCATTCGGCATCGACCCACGGATCGCGATGATCAGTTTCAGCACCGGCACGTCCGGCTCGGGTGAGGACGTTGCCAAGGTCACCGAGGCCACCCGGCTGGTCCGTCAGCTGCGCCCGGATCTGGTCGTGGACGGCCCGCTGCAGTACGACGCGGCGGCGACCGCGTCGGTGGCCCGCACCAAGGCCCCCGGCAGCAACGTTGCCGGTCAGGCCACGGTTTTCGTCTTCCCCGACCTGAACACCGGCAACACCACATCGAAGGCGGTGCAACGCAGCGCCGACGTGATCAGCGTGGGACCGGTGTTGCAGGGCATCGCCAAGCCGGTCAACGACCTCTCCCGGGGGGCACCGGTGGACGACATCGTCTACACGATCGCCATCACGGCGGTCCAAGCCGCCCAGTCCGGGCAGCCCCCAGGCGAGCGATGAGGTCCGGGGTGCCGACCGGACCACCCGGCCTGCTGCCGAGCGCCGAGGAACTGCTCACCGATGCCCACGTGGTTCGGATCCCGTTGCGGACCAGGTTTCGGGGCCTGACCCACCGCGAGTCCCTGCTGGTGCGGGGCCCGGTCGGCTGGGCCGAGTTCAACCCGTTCGTGGAGTACGACGACCCGGAGGCGGCGCGCTGGCTGCAGGCCACCATCGAGGCCGGCTGGGTGGGCTGGCCGCCACCGGTTCGGGACCGAGTCCCGGTCAACGCAACGGTGCCGGCCGTGCCGCCGGATGACGTGCCCTCCGTGTTGGCCCGGTTCGACGGCTGCGACACCGCCAAGGTGAAGGTCGCCGAGCCGGGGCAGTCGCTGAGCGACGACATGGACCGGGTGGCGTCGACTCGTGAGGTGATGGGACCGCAAGGGCGGATCCGAGTGGACGCCAACGGAGGCTGGGCAACGGAGCAGGCCGTCGCAGCTCTGGCCGGGCTGGCCCGGTTCGGCTTGGAGTACGCCGAGCAGCCCTGCCCCTCCGTGGAGGAACTTGCAGCGGTCCGGGTGGGGTTGGCGGCCCGCGGGGTGGACGTTCCGATCGCCGCCGACGAGTCGATCCGCAAGGTCGAGGACCCGATCCGAGTGCGCAGGCTCGGGGCGGCCGACCTCATCGTGGTGAAGGCACCCCCTCTGGGTGGGGTGCGGTCGGCGCTGAACGTCATCGCCGCGGTGGGCCTGCCGGCGGTGGTCTCCAGTGCCCTCGACACCTCGGTGGGGATCGGTGCGGGGGTGGCGCTGGCCGCCGCCCTGCCCGAGCTGGGGTACGCCTGCGGCCTCGGCACGGCGCGTTTGTACGGTGGCGATGTGACAACCGAGCCCCTGGTGGCCGTGGCGGGCATGATTGCCGTCCGCCCGGTGATGGCCGACCCCGAGCTACTCCACCGCTGGCAAGCTCCGCCGCAGCGGCAGGACTGGTGGTTGGATCGGCTGCGCAGGTGTCGGGCGGTGCTGGCGTCGTCGGTCACCGAGCCCGCCTGACGATCAGCGGCCAGTCCCCGCCGGGTCAGGGTCGAGGGATTACGGCACAGTCCATCCAACGACTGGGAACACCGGTTGGGTCTATGGTTGAGCCCACGGTCCGGCTAACTGAGCAGGGCCTTGAGCAACGACCCGTACTGCATGAGATGCCGGTCGCCGACGAAGTCGGTGAGCACGCGCTGTTTGGCGGCGGCGCCGAGGGTCGCGGCCATCTGCGGGCTGGCGAGCAGCTTGCCCATCGCGGCGCCCAGGTCGGCCAGGTTGGTCGGGTCGGGCAGCAGCAAGCCGTCCCGACCGTCGACGATCTGGTCCTGGATGCCGCCGATGGCGCTGGCGATCACCGGGCGGGCTTTCCACATCGCCTCGGTCACGGTCAAGCCGAATCCCTCGAACAGGCTCTTCTGTACGACCGCGTAGGCGTGCCGTTGCAGGGCGTTGACGATGTGGGCGTTCTCGTCGAGGTCGTCCATCGGGACGCACACCAGGTGCACCCGGTCGCGCATCTCGGGGGACAGCCCCCGCCACACCTCTCGGCACTCCTCCAGCACCTCAGCACCTTCGGGGTCGTCGGTGACCCCCTCCACCGCCGGGCCACACAACACCAGGTGGGCGTCGTCGGGCACATCGAGGTGTTCGGTGAATCCGCGCATCACCCCGGGCATGTCCTTGAGCCGGTCCCACCGGCTGACCTGCAGGATGATTCGGGCATCGGGCGGAAGGACGCCGCCCTCGACGAGCAGGCCGGTGCGGGCCTCGACATGGCCGTGTGCGCCGTCCCGGCGGTGGAACGTCAGGGTGTTGTGGTGGTCCTCGCCGGCCAACAGCCGCACCCGGATCAGGCTGTCCCGCACCATGTCGGGGCTCAACTCGGCGTTCTTGGTCGAGAAGGGGTCGATGGACGGGGCGATGATGACGATCTTCTCCGCGGGCACGCTCGGCGGAGCGTACCCGACGCGGGTGACGATGACGCCCTCCGCCTCGCTGAGATACGGCTCCAGGAAGGCCCAGCCCCGAGCGGTGTGCTCGTTCGGCACATCACGCCCGATGTGACTGCGCCATACCACGTGGGCGCCGAGCCCGCGATAGCCCGGGATCAGGCCAGCCGTCTGCGGGTCGTGCAGAATGACGACGTCGCCGGGGCGCACCACTCCCTCGGTGGTCTCCAGGTTGCGGGCCAGCACCTCCTCGTAGTTCGCCCGCTCCGCCGGACCGAAGTCACCCCCATCACCGGGCATTCCGTGCAACACGTTGTGCAGCCGCTTGGTGGTGGCGAAGAACTCCGACTCGCCGTCGAGCACCAGCCACCGGGTATCGGTGCCAGCGCCCTGGCCGTAGGCCAGCAGGATCTGCAGCATCTCAGCGACCCCGCCGCCTTGTGCCGTCGCGTTGACGTTCCACATGATTCGGTCGCCGAGCACGGTCCGGGCGGCCAGAGCGGCCTCCTCGAAGGCAGCCCAACGCTGTGGCCCGATGAGATCGGCGAAGCGGGAAGGCGCGAGGGGCGAGATGTCTATCTGTCGCATTGGGCCATCTTGCCCGGTGGAGGCTGTCCGGGGAAGCCGCGCCTCGCCGTCGTTCTGCCAGTTCGTCACGCGAACCTACCCGCCGGCCTTGGAGAGGACGTCGCGAGACGGCAGGTGAGCGGGCCGCCACCCGGTGGCCGCGTGGGTGGGGCCGGATCGTCAGCCGCGCGGGGCATCCCGTTCGACGATGTCCCGTTCGACGATGTCCCGTTCGACTACGAGGCAGACCGACGAAGTCCCGGCCCGGGTCAGTACCACCGTCGCCTCCGGCCCGCGCCCGTCCAGCCGCAGGGCCGAACGAAAGGCATCAGGATCGAGTCTGATCCCCCGTTTCTTGACCGTCAGTCGCCCCACGGCTCGGGCCCGCAGCCAGGCCCGGATCGTTGTGGTGCGCAGCGGCAGGGCTTCAACCAGGCGGTACCGGGTGGCGTAGCCGACATCGACGGCCCGGTCAGCGACCACGTACCCGACGCCGGTTGCCAGCTCCACCCCGTCCACGGCCGCCATCAAGACCCCGAGTAGATCGGCAGCCAGAAGGGCGCGGTCCGGGTCGTAGAGGTACGAGCCGGGCGAGGGGCGGCGGCCAGCCGGATGCCCGTGGTGTGAGGCGTCGGTCTCGGCGAGAGTGACGTCGTGGCCGGCTCGGATCACCGTCGCGGAACGCCCTGGGGTGGACACCAGCGGACCCCACCAGACGGTGCACTCCAGCACCTCGCCGGCCAGGGACGTCCACTGAGCCTGGCATCCCGCAGGCAGCGCAGCGGCAGGAAAGGTAGGACCGAGTTTGGCCCCGGTCGCAGGGATCCGCTTGGCGACGGCGGTCACGAACGACCAGGGCGGGGAGAGCTCCTCGAGGGAAAAGACCCGGCGGGACCGGCCGGTGGGGTCGGTCTGCCTCAGGTGACGACGGGCCGGGTCCAGCCAGGCACCCAACTCGCCGCAGCGGGCGTCGGCGCCACCGCGGATGTCCAGGTCCTGTGCCCTGGCTGCCAGCACACGGGTGCGTGGGAAGTGGCGCAGGTTGTGGGCGGCCAGAATGGCGGTGGCGGGGTCGGCCTCAACAGCCGTGACCGCCACGTCCAGACTGGACAGCGCCATCGCGTCGGACCCCAGGCCGCACCCGAGGTCGAGGACGTGACCGATCCCCGCCGCGCGAAATCGGTGCGCGTGCCGGGCTGCCAGCACCAGCCGCGTGCACTGTTCCAGTCCGTCCGGTGTGAACAGCATCCCGGCAGCGAACTCCCCCAGCTTGGCTCGCGCTCGTTCACGCAGCCGGGACTGGGTCAGCACCGCGGCGACGAGGCCCGGCTCGTGGCCGGCGCGCCGCAACTCCTCGCCCAGCCGCAGCGCCATCGACTCCTGGTAGCGCGGCAATGCCGCCAGGAGGGCCAGGCCATCCAGGGAGGTGAGTAGCCGCGCGGTCAGCTCGTCCACGGCGTCATGCTGCCACCCCGGCGGCGTCGGCACAGCCCGCCCCACTGGTCGGCTGGCTGCCTGGCACGGCTGCCCCATGGCTCACACGGGGCCCCTGCCACCGACACGGCGGCCGGGGCGGGAACCGACCCGCCCCCAGGCAGGCATCGTGCAGCGACCGTGGAACGAACCATCCGGACTGCGGTGCCCGGTGCCACGATGGGGTCATGGGAGCGTGGGACACTGGCCCGTTCGACAACGACACCGCGATGGACCTGCTCGGGGAGCTGGCGGAACTGGACCTCGAGCAGCGCGGCGGACGTGTGCTGGAGGCTCTGGACCTGCCGGACGGGCACCTAGGCGACCCCGCTGCGCAGGAAGCGATGGCCGCGGCCGCCCTGGTGGCCGGCGCGTGCGGGATGGAGATCCGAGAGCCGGGGGAGGCGGCCCAGCTCGTCGCCGTCGGTGGGCTTCCGACCGGCGTGGATGAGCGTGAGTTGGCCAAGTACGCCCTGTTGCGGATCAGCGGGACGGACAGCGACTGGCGGGACCACTGGGCGGAAGACGGCAGCCTGGACGAGGCCCTGACCACATGCGAGGACATCGGCGACTACTTATGATCACAGCCCTGCTGAACCGGGTCGTGAACCCGTGCCGGCCGTCAGGGCGGGCTGCGCCGGTGACCCTCGGGCGGCTGGCACTCAAGTTGACCGAGTGCTAAGCGCGGACCTAGATTCTGATTAGCACTCAGCACACATCAGTGCCAAGTGAAGAGTCCGGTGAGGATTCTGCGGCCGTGGCACCCGTCGACCCCCGCGACGGCGATGGGCAGCACCGGCCGCGCCACAACGTCAATCACGCCCAGTAGGGCGTTCCGAAGGGAAAGGTCACACCGTGTCGGTTTCCATCAAGCCGCTCGAGGACCGCATCGTGGTCAAGTCCAGCGAGGCCGAGCAGACCACTGCCTCCGGGCTGGTCATCCCCGACACCGCCAAGGAGAAGCCGCAGGAGGGCGAGGTCCTCGCCGTCGGCCCGGGCCGTTGGAACGAGGACGGCGACGAGCGGATTCCACTCGACATCAAGGTCGGCGACAAGGTCATCTACAGCAAGTACGGCGGAACCGAGGTCAAGTACGGCGGCGAGGAATACCTCATCCTGTCCGGGCGTGACGTCTTGGCCATCGTCGAGCGCTGAGGGTCAAACGAATATGTCGAAGACCATCGCGTACAACGACGCCGCCCGTAAGGCGCTGGAGCGGGGAGTCAACGCCCTGGCCGACGCCGTCAAGGTGACGCTGGGCCCTAAGGGCCGCAACGTCGTTATCGACAAGGCGTGGGGCGCGCCCACCATCACCAACGACGGGGTGACCATCGCCCGCGAGGTGGAGCTGGAGGACTCTTACGAGAACCTCGGCGCACAACTCGCCAAAGAGGTCGCCACCAAGACCAATGACATCGCAGGTGACGGAACCACCACGGCCACCGTGCTAGCCCAGGCCATGGTCAAGGAAGGCCTACGTAACGTAGCCGCCGGAGCCAGCCCCGCCGAACTGAAGCGCGGCATGGACCGGGCCGTCGCCGCGATCAACGATCGGCTCCTGGAGGTGGCCAAGGAGGTCGAGACCCGGGAGGAGATCGCCCAGGTAGCCGCCCTGTCCGCGCAGGACACCGCAATCGGTGAGCTGATCGCGGAAGCGTTCGACAAGGTCGGCAAGGACGGCGTCATCACCGTTGAGGAAAGCCAGACCGCCAGCACGGAGCTGGAGTTCACCGAGGGGATGCAGTTCGACAAGGGCTATCTCTCGCCGTACTTCGTTACCGACGGGGAACGGATGGAGGGCGTCCTCGAGGACGCCTACGTACTGATCAACTCGGGCAAGATCTCCACGATCGCCGATGTCCTGCCGCTGCTGGAGAAGGTCGCCACGGCCAAGAAGCCGCTGCTGGTGATCGCCGAGGACGTCGACGGGGAAGCCCTCTCCACCCTCGTGGTCAACCGGATGCGCGAGGTGCTCAAGGTCATCGCCGTCAAGGCGCCCGGCTTTGGTGACCGCCGCAAGGCGATGCTGCAGGACATGGCGATCCTCACCGGGGCGACCGTGGTCAGTGAAGAGGTCGGCCTCAAGCTCGAGCAGGTCGACCTCGACCTGCTCGGCCAGGCGCGGCGGGTGGTGTCCACGAAGGACACCACGACCATGGTCGACGGCGGTGGTTCGGCCGGAGACGTCGAGGCTCGGATCGCCCAGATCAAGGCTGAGATCGAACGGACCGACTCGGACTGGGACCGGGAGAAGCTGCAGGAACGGTTGGCCAAGCTGGCTGGCGGGGTCTGCGTCATCAAGGTCGGCGCATACACTGAGGTCGAGCTCAAGGAGAAGAAGCACCGCATCGAAGATGCCATCTCCGCGACCCGTGCCGCCATCGAGGAGGGCGTCGTCACCGGTGGCGGCTCCGCGCTCATCCAGGCCGCAACCGTTATCGACTCCCTGGACCTGACCGGTGACGAGCTGACCGGAGCCTCCATCATCCGCAAGGCAGTCGTCGAGCCGTTGCGCTGGATCGCCGAGAACGCCGGTATCGAGGGCTACGTCGCGGTCGCGCACGTGCAGGACCTTCCCGCCGGCCACGGTCTCAACGCGGTCAACGGCGAGTACCGGGACCTCTTCCGGGACGGGGTCATCGACCCGGTCAAGGTGACCCGGTCGGCACTGCGCAATGCTGAGTCGATCGCGTCAATGGTGCTGACCACGGACACACTGGTCGTGGAGAAGAAGGAGCCGAAGCCCGAACAAGCCGGCCACGGCCACGGTCACGGTCACTGACGCAGTCCCATAGCCCCAAGACGCGCAGACACGTCCCAGGGCACTCCGAGGGGGTCACCATCCCGCGGGATGGGTGACCCCCTCGGAGTCCCGGTGAGCATCACCATGACGCCGTGGCCCTGAGCGGGCATGTCTGTGGCCACCGGACGGGCGCGTCTGCCGTGTCCCTGATCGGCATGCGACCGCTGTGACGCCGATGGCTAGGGACGAGCGAATCGTCGAGCGAATCGTCGGAGTGCCGGGCCCGGTCAGGACGCCTGACGGATTCCCCGGCCGCTGAGTAGCTCCTCGCGATCGGCCTCCGTCGTCGCTCCCCATACTCCGTATGGCTCCCGGACTGCCAGGGCGTGCGCGCGGCACTCGACCATCACGGGGCACGAGGCGCACACCGCCTTGGCTGCCGCATCCCGTCGCCTCCTAGCCGCCCCCCGTTCCCCCTCCGGATGAAAGAACAGCTCGGGGCTGAGAGCACGGCAGGCGCCGCTCAGCTGCCATTCCCACCGTTGGGCGACCGGGCCCGGAAGGCGGGACAGCTCGGCCATGGGGTGCCTCCTCGACAGGTGCGCGGTCACACGGGGCCGATCGGTTGTCGTAGACTCGGCCCGTCGAATCCGCTGGGGTGGCATCTGAGCCGGATCGGTTGTGGGGCCTGCGAACACCGAGGGGATACCCTGGTTCACCTGGTCCAAACCCAGGGGCGGCAGATTGGGGTTGAGCCGGGGCCGGTCCGAGGCGCTTCGAGGCGCTCCGAGGCCGGCCAACCGCCGCGAATCGGCGTCGCCCACCGAAGCCGGGCGGCCGCTGATCCGACAACAACCAGAAGGGCGGATCGATGGCGTGTCATGCCGCGTGCGATGACCTCCCAACGAGCCACACACCGGGTGCACCGCTGCCGCGCCATGTCTCTCGGCCCCGACGGATGCGCGCCGAAGTGCAGCGATGAGAGCACGCCCCACCCCCGAGGACCAGTCGTCGGCCCGTTCCCACCCGGTCCGTCCGGCCCACCCCGCCCGTCCGGCCGGTCCGGTCGGCGCCAATCGACCCTCCCCGGTGTCCGAGCCGGTGTCCGCGTCGTCGGCCGCTGGGGGGGCGACTCTCGGTGCGGCCACACCCTTGGACACCCCGGAGACCGCCGCTGAGAGCCTCACGTCTCCGGGTGTAACGCCCGGGGCCGCTGCGGCGATGCAAGAGGGTAAGGGCCCGTCGCCCTTGACGGCCGTGGTGGCGCGGGCGCAAGCCGGAGCCACCGAGGCAGTCGAGGAGTTGATGCGTGAGGTGCGTGTGCGCGCGGTGCGATACGTGCGGGCCCGGCTTGGGCCATTCCCGCACACGGCGCACGCCGCCGAGGACGTCGCTCAGGAGGTGTGCATAGCCGTGCTGACGTCGCTGCCGAGGTACGACGAGCGGGGTGTCCCGTTCGAGTCCTTTGTGTACTCGATCTGTGCCCGGAAGGTGGCCGACCTGCAACGCGCGCTCTACCGCGGCCCCGACCTGAGGGTGGACATCCCCGACGGATCGGATGGCGACGCCGATCCTGCGGTGCTCGCCCTGCGCAATGACGAGGCCGAGAAAGCCTGGGCGCTGTTGGACCGCTTACCCGAACAACAGCGCGAGGTGTTGACGCTACGGGTGGCGGTGGGGCTCTCGACCACTGAGACGGCCGACGTCCTGGACATGACCGCCGGCTCGGTCCGGGTCAGCCAACACCGCGCCTTGAACCGGCTGCGCGAGATCTTGGCCCGTCAGGAGGCTGCCGGATGAGTTGCCCCTCAGTCTCCACGATCCGGGAGGACGACCTGCTGCTGGACGAACTGGGCCGGCGTGGCGGCGCCGAGAGCTGCGAGCTGGGTCGCCTCTTCAACGCCTGGGTCCGCGCGATCGACGCGGACATCCCACTGGCCGTCTGGGTGCCGACCGGGGCCTCACCGGTGTCCTCGCCGTCGCCTTGGCCGACAGCGCCCTCGGAGTCGCCATCGTCCAGGCGGCCTGTCGACTCCAGGTCGTCCGGTGGATCCAGGCCTGCCCGTGCGTTGCTGCCGGGGGGAATCTCCAGGCCCGTGGTGGCGTCGATGAACAAGGACACCACTCGCCGACTGCGGCTCGGCGGACCTCGCGTCGTCGCCGTGGTCGCAATCGCCTGCCTGATTTCCGGAGCGGGCCTGGTAGCCGCGCTGACCGGCTACGAGGCGCCCGGGGTGACCCAGTTCCTCCGCTCCGCCGGGGCTAGTTCGTCGGATGCGCCCGCAACCGCCTCCAGCATCGATGCTGACCGGGTGCAGCTCGCGGCGGTGTTGGCTCGCTGCCGCGAGCTGTTCGTCGCCGGCGACGTGGTGGCCGCCCGCAGCCTCGTCGGTGACGTCCTGCGGCGCAGCGAGCTGCCTGGGGACGTCCGAGCCGACGCGGAAGCCTTGGAGGCACAGATCAGCACGGCTGCCCCGATCGTCACCGAGTCGAGAACGGCCGGCGCTGACCCGGTCAGAGCAGACCAGGCCCGCACTCCGCCCCGGTCGGTGTTCGCGCAGGTGTCCACACCCGCTCCAGCGGCACCGCCGTCGCGAACCCTGCTCCCGGAGTCTCTGCGCCGACCCAGGCAAGCTCCCAAGCCTTCGTCGGTCTCCAACACCCGGAGTGTGGTGGGCACCGACCGGACGCCCACCCCGTCGAGGTCCACGACTCCGACAACCACGACAACCACGACGAGCCCGACGACGACCGATAACACCAGCGATCCCACTTCGTCGGCTCCCTCCTCAACGGGGGCGTCGCCCCCGGCGTCCGAAACGGCCACACCACCAAGACCCGCCACCACGGATTCGGATCCACTGCGCTCCGTTCGGACCTCGGTCCCGGGCTCCGAGTCCCCGCGCAGTGTCCTGCGCCGGTAGTCCGTTGAAGAAGTCGTTGCGAGCGAAAGTGCCGCGGACGTGGGCAACCTCATCCCGATGAGCGAACAGGTCAGCGGCAACACCGGCCGCCCCCGCGTGAGATGACCGCTGACGCCGGGTACTGCTCGGCCGACAACCTGGCGGGGGCCGCCGCGGTGAATGCGGCGACCGGGACCGGGTTCTACATCGCGACCGGCCGGTCCAAGCACGACTCGCCGCTGCCGGACCAGCAACGCGGGCAGATCCGCAACGACGCGATACCGCGGCAGCGGATGGCGCGGAAGCTGACCACGAAGAAGGGCCGGCCGCCTACTGCCGGCGGAAGGTGATCGTGTAGACGGTGTTCGAGCAGAGGGTCGATGAGTACGGTGATCGGCTTGCGGTCGGTCAGGTCGGCGTGGGTGTAGACGGCGTCGACGCCGAGGCCGAGTCAATAGGAGTTGACGTGATCGCCGCCTGGCCCGCCGGCCATCAGCTTCGCTGCGCCCGCCCAGCTCAGGCCGACAGGATCGGCGCAGCTGGGCACCCCAGTCGGTCAGCGCGCACAGCGTGGTCGCATCGGGGGCGGCGAGGTCCCGGCGGTGGTCACCCCGGCGCGGTCAGTAGCTCCCGCAGCCGGTCGGCGAGCAGGTTGGTGGCGGTCCCGGGCAGCCCGGCGCGCAGGTCGGTGTAACGGCATGGGCGGATCAAACAGCTAACGGACGATCAGCAGGCTCCACCGGTCGCCGTGCACGTCGATGGCCGCACAGCACGCTGATCGGTGCCGGGTCGCTGCGCCCGCTGGAGTTCATGGCCCAGCACGTCATCCCTGCGGTCGAGACCTCTAAGCGGCGGGTCGTCCCGCGGTTAGCGGGTTTTGATGGCCTCACGCATGGTCGCCACACCGAAGTAGAGCGCGCCAAGGAGCAGGAGCATGGCGAAGCCCGACCTGAGATTGCCGACCACGACCGACACGACGGCCCCCACGGCCACGACGGCCAGCACAGCGAGAAGGGCCGAGCTGAGGAACGATAACAGCCGACGACGCAGCACGGCCTCGACGACGAGCATCGCCCCGGCCACCCAGAGGGCCGCCGCGAGCGGAGCGTCCCCGCGCAGGAGCAGGACGCCCAGCCCGGCCATCAGGATGCTCGTCGAGGCGGCCGTCCACAGGCGCAGCAGCCGCCCCGACGCCACGCTCGGGTCGATGGGCACGGCACGGCGCCGTAGGTGCCCGACCGGATCCAGGGTTGTCGGCGAGCGGAGGGCCAGCTCGACGCCGTCGAGCAGCCCTTTCAGCTGGGCCTGGTCGGTGCGGATCGTCGCGACCTCGGTGGCGATGTCGCGCGCCGGCCGCCCGGGGTGCGTCGCCGCCGGTCCCAGCGCGCGCTCGGCGGCCGTCGCCCCGCGCAGTAGGTCGCGGCGTGCCTGCAGACGCACCTCAAGCAGGCCGAGCTCCTTGGTCAGGGCGTGGTGGGTTGCGGCCAGTTGCTCCTGGGCCGCCGCTGGCGTCGGTGACACCTTGTCGAGGCCGGCCCAGGCCACGGGCTGCCCCCACGAGTGCCGCACGGTCTGGTTGCGCTCGAACCGCGGGCCGGCCGGGGCCCGCTCGCCGCCGAACGGGTCGCTCGTATCAAGCCCCCAGAGTCCGGCATAGTCGCGGACCCACGGCGTCGAGTCGTCGATGACGACGCAGGTCCACGGTTGGTCGCCCTTGCCGATGGTGGCGCCGTCGCCGCGCTTGTAATCGATGTAGGGGATGCTCAGCCCCGCCGAGCCGGGCGAGTCCGGCGACCTCCGGGCGCGCACCGCAGCGGTGGCCGCGCGGACCCAGCCCGGGAGAGGGATGGCCGCGCCGATCAGGTACTCGCCCCTCAGGTAAGCGCCCGAGTGCGACCCTGCGCCGGAGAAGACCACCGGGTGCTCACCGACGAGCGTGAGGTCAGGGTCGTCCCAGCGGCGCCGCAGGTCCTCACCGACCTGGTCGTGGGAGGAGAACGCCACCCAGGCCGGACGCAGCCTAGGTATGGCTGGCGCTGGAGTTGCGGAGGGCGCGGGCGGTGGCTCATCGGGCTCCTCGACGAGGAAGACCGTCACCTGCTCCCAGTCGGCCTCGTGGTCGTTGATGCCTCCGAAGGTCGAGCGCCAGTCGTTCATCGCGTAGAAGTACCAGTACTGAAGGACGGTGTAGCCGCCTTCCTGGGTCACGTGCCCGTAATAGCAGGGCTTCTCCCGACTGCCCGTGCGCCGGTACGCCGTCTCGGCCGCGGCGGTGAAGCCGCCGGGGACGCTTCCGCGCAGCAGGAGGGTCAGCCGCATGGCGCTGTCCACGAGCCGCGACGGGAGACCTACCGCGGCGAACCGGCTCGACGGGCGGAACGGCGTCCGTCCGTCTCGATGGCGCCAGGCCCGGTATGCCTTCCGGTCCAGCGACTTGTTGACGTGCCGCAACGACAGGCCTTGGTTAGCGTGCGCCTGGCCCAGCTCAGCCAGCCGCTCCAGCGTCAGGGTGCCGCGGGCGGCGATATCGGCCGCTTCGTCCCCACGGCCGATGACGAGTGCGGCATCGGCGACGTAGTCCTCGACCGGCATAGGGAAGAACAGCTCGCCCGCGGTGAAGCGCAGCTGCGGCTCGAACCGGGTCAGCAGCCCCCGCTGCTCGTCAGGTGTCACGGCTCGTCACGTGTCATCGCTCGTCAAGCACCGTCGCCTGTCGGTGGAGGCTCCTGGCCGATCGTGGCCGCCACGACGGCGGACTGCATCGTGGTTCGCTTCCAGACAATGGAGACGACGGCTCCGAGAGCGAGGGAGCCGAGGATCGTCGTGACCCGCCAGATCGTGAGTGCCGCGAGGATGGCGGGCTCGAAGTCGAGACCGGCGGTATCGGTGAGGCCGGCCAGCAGCGAGGCGTCGAGCACCCCGAGCCCGGCCAGCGGCATCACCGTCAACGGGTATGCCGTCAAGAACGTCCCGACGACCACGAGGACCGGGAGAACCTCGGCGCTCGCCCCAGTGAAGCGCAGCGCCAGGGTGAGGATCGCCGCGTCGGCGATGACCATGCCGAGCAACGCGACGAGGGCGCGGGCCAACCGAGGCGGTAGGTCCTGCGTCATTCGGCCGCGGAAGTTGACGACCGCGTCGGCCCACCGGTGCGGGTCGACGCCGGCGCGGAATCGCCGAGCTACCCGGGCGGCAGCCCGCCCGAGCAGCGCGGGCCAGGCCTCGGCCCGAAGCATGAGGAGGAGGGAGGCGAGCAGCGCGATGGCGAGGAAGGCGAGGACGCCAGCGAGAGCGACGTTGCCGCGTTCGGCCCCGGCGATGGCGAGCAGGCTCAGCCCGATGACGGGGGCGAGCAGCCGCACGCTGTAGAACGTGATCATGTTGAGGGTGACCCCGGCCATCCCGTCGAGGGGGTTAACACCCCACGAGGTGAACATCGCGACGCGTACCACGACGTCGCCCGGTGGGGGCGCGACGGTGCCTGCGAGGTTTGCGCCGAGGTCGTTCTGGACGGACCGACCGAGCGTGAGGCCAGGGACGAACTGCCACAGCGGGATGGCGTTGAGAACCTGACGTGCGAGGAGCGCCGCGACGAGCGGGAGCACCTGCCATGGGGCCAGGGACCGGATGGCGTCGGCGACCCTGCCCCAGTCGACGGCGCCGACGAAGCCGACAATGATCCAGCCGGCGACGAGGGAGACCACGATGACGAGGACGGGCTTGATGAGGGTCTTGGCCCGCTGCCAGTCCGGCGCGTCGATCCGGGCCAGTCGTGACCTGCTTGCGACACTGTCGTCGGAAGCCGCGTCGTGCGAGTCAGGTTCGGTCATGTTGTCGCCCATCGTAGGGCCCGCTCAGGCGCGGTGGCAGGGGGTCGGCGCAGTCCGCTGGCAGCGAAGGCCGCCTGGACAACGAATTGTCGAACACAAGCCGCAGACGCTGGGCATTCACGGTGGTGATGGCCGCAACGCCCGAGGCGCCGGTGGCACAGCCCGCCACCCGACCGTCACGGCCACTCAGATCGCGCTGACGATCCTCGACGTGCTTGACCTGGACCCCCGCCGGCTCCCGGCCGTCCGCCTTGAGGGCACCACGGCCCTGCCCGGGCTTCGCGACTGACATCTCCGGCCCGGTGGTGACAGATGGTTGCGGGTCCGACATCCTGGCGGCTGTGGTCGACGACTGGTTTGTTTCCTCTGGGCGGCTGCCCGGCAAGGCTGCGTTACGACGGGCTCTGGGCGATGCCCACGAACAGTTCCGGCATGACGGCACCGGGTCGGTGTCGAACGTC
Source organism: Dermatophilaceae bacterium (assembly GCA_035633615.1). GTDB lineage: Bacteria > Actinomycetota > Actinomycetes > Actinomycetales > Dermatophilaceae > JADJTI01. The sequence goes on along the minus strand of DASQEP010000068.1, from coordinate 22,169 downwards.
TATCCCGCGCTGGCGCAGGCGGATCCGGCGGCCTTCGGCTTGTGTGTCGCGGATGTTGCCGGCGATGTCGTCGAGGTCGGGGAGAGCCGAGTCCCCTTCACCCTCATGAGTGTGGCCAAGCCGTTCGTCCTGGCGCTCGTGTGTCGAGAGGTGGGGATGGGTGCGGTCCGAGCCCTCGTCGGCGTCAACGCGACCGGACTTCCGTTCAACGCGGTCGAGGCGGTCGAGCGTTCCCCGAGAGGGCGCACGAACCCGATGGTCAATCCCGGCGCCATCGCGACGACCAGTCTCGTTCCTGGCGCCTCGAGCTCGCAGCGGTGGGCGTTCATCCTCGAGGGTCTCGGCCAGTTCGCCGGCCACGCGCTTGGCGTCGACCAGATCACGCTCGATTCGGCCTTGGGCTCGAACCACCGCAACCGGGCCCTGGCTAACCTGCTCAAGAGCCTGAATGCCGTGGCCGGTGACCCTGCGGAGGCGGTCGACCTCTATACGCATCAAAGCTGCGTGTCGATCACAGCGGCTGACCTCGCCGTCATGGCTGCCACCCTGGCAGACGGGGGCGTCAACCCGGTGACGGGCCACCGGGTCGTCGATGCCGAGACGTCGCACGACGTGCTCGGTGTGATGGCGATTGCCGGGATGTACGAGACCTCTGGAGACTGGCTCCTCGACGTGGGGATGCCGGCCAAGAGTGGAATCAGCGGCGGCATCGTCAGCGTCTCTCCAGGCAAGGGCGCGCTGGCCACGTTCTCTCCGTTGCTGGACGGCACGGGCAACAGCGTGCGGGGTCAGTTGGCGACGCAAGTCCTCGCCCGTCGACTAGGCCTGGACGTGCTGGCATCCCAGCCGGCGCAGGCTGCGACCGGGTCGCCGGCAGCCAGCCCCACCGTCGCCGTGCGAGCGCCGCACTCGGGTTAGTGCCCAGCCAGGTCCCGCGAGCCCAAGCATGGCGGGAGGATGACGACCCAGGTCCTGGCTGGCAACCAGGTCGAATGCCACGGACGACTCCACAAGGAAGCATGACGCATCCTCCGCGCGGTGACCGCCTCGCCGTGGCGGCGACACTGCCGGGCCGCGGAGGCGAGCGCTAGGTCCACGGCATCCCTAATACCTTTCGTCGTCGCGTTAGTCTTCGGCATCCTGTTGCGCACGTTCCGTGTCTTCAAGCCCTCGGTTCTGACAGGTATCGATTCGTTGGGGCTGATGATGCTGGCGATCATGATCCTCGTCTTCGGGCCGCTGGCCACCGTGCAGCCGGTCGACGTCAAGGCGCTGGCTTTGCCGCTGGTCATCGCGTTCGTCTTCGGTGTGGCCGGCATCGTGGGCGCCTCGGCGCTCGTCGGTAAGCTCCTTGGCTACTCCGTCCCCATGTCCATCGCGATCGGGTTGACCTCGCTCTACAGCGCCGATCACCGACAGTTCGAGACGGTCCCTCTCGTCGGCCCGCTGCGTTCGTAACGATCACCCCGGGTGATTTCCAGACCACTGCAGCACAATTAGCGTCCAAGGAGCTCAACGGAGCGAGGGGCAACCGACTGGCACCTGTGGGGATGCCCCGGCCAATCCCTTCAGCAGGTCGCCCGTCTGGGTTCCCGACTGGTCATCCAGACCCGCAGTGGAAAGCAGAGGTGGAGGAGTTCTTGGGCAAGGCCTGCTACCAGCGCGTGACCGTGGCCGAGGATGTACGTCCCGGGAGAGCCGGAACGGGTTCTGCCCGGTTCGCATCGGCTATGGGAGGTGACCCATGCCCTCACAGCGACCAGCGTCTAGGATCGGAGCCGTACCCCGTCTCGGTGTGCGGGCCCGGGCGTCCGAGCACCTCGGGCCGTCTGAGCCACCTGAGATGTCATCTGCCACTGGAGGAACACCATGACCTCGACGACCCATGTGCTCGATGTTGCCCCGTCACTGCGTCACCCCGTGGAGGTATCGGTCGTCGAGCACGACGATGCCCTCGACCGCGCCGAGGCGGTGAGTGTGCCCGTCACCGCGACCGGCCACGTCCCAGACGTGCTCGGCGTCGACCGCGACGGGCTGGCCCGTGCCGGGTTCCGCCCCGTGGTCGGCTCCGCCCTCGCGTTCCCGGCCTCGGGCACTCCCGTCCTGGTCGCTGTAGGAGTGGGTGAGCTGGCCGACCTGACCGCTGCGACGGTACGCGACGCGGCGGCAGCCTTCGCCAACGCCGTGCCGTACGACGCGAACCTGGCTACCCGGGTGCCTCGCTCACCGAGGATGACGATCGCGGAGTCGGCGGCGGCGATCGTGGAGGGCGTGCTCCTCGCGCGTTACCGCTTCAGCCTGCGCAGCACCGACGCTGACACGGTCGACATCGCGTCGCTGACCCTCGTCGCGCCCGAGGGTGAGCGGGCCGCCGTCGAGGAGGGGGCCACGCGGGGCCGGCTGATGGCACGTGTCGGCATGCTGAGCAGGGACCTGTCCACCTGCCCGGCCGCGCTGCTGACCGCGACCGCGATGGCTGACCTCGCCGTCGAGCTCGGCCCCGCAGCGGGGGTCGAAGTCGAGGTGTTCGACAAGGAACAGCTGACTGAGATGGGCTGCGGAGGGCTCCTCGGGGTCAACCGGGGCAGCGTCCACCCCCCGCGCATGATCAAGATGAGCTACCAGCCCGACGGCGACTCAAGCGGGCACCTGGCGCTGGTCGGCAAGGGCATCATGTACGACTCCGGCGGCATCAACCTCAAGCCGAGCGACGCGTCGCACTCGCAGATGAAGAACGACATGTCCGGTTCGGCGGCGATCCTCGCAGCGATGACCGCGCTGCGCGAGGTCGGCTGCCGAGCCCGCGTCACGGCATACCTCATGTGCACCGACAACATGCCGTCCGGCTCCGCGATGCAGCTCGGCGACGTGCTCACGGCCCGCAACGGCAAGACGGTGGAGGTCATGAACACCGATGCCGAGGGACGCCTGGTCATGATGGATGGGCTGTCGCTATCCGTGGAGGACGGGGCCGACGTCATCGTCGACGTCGCCACCCTGACCGGGGCGTGCCTGCGCACGTTCGGCACTGAGGTGGCGGGGGTCATGGGCAACCACCCCACCGTCGTCGCGCAGGTCCGCGCGGCGGGCGACCGCACCGACGAACCGGCATGGGAGCTGCCCCTGGTGCGGGCCTACCGCTCGCAACTGGACTCCACCGTTGCCGACATGACCAACCTCGGCGGGATGAATGCCGGGTCGATCACCGCAGGCCTGTTCCTCGAGGAGTTCGTGGCCGCTACCCCGTGGGCGCACCTCGACATCGCGGGGACCGCGCAGGCTGAGTCGTCGCGGCGGTGGGTGCAGAAGGGCCCGACGGGCTTCGGGTCCCGCCTGCTCGTCGAGTTCGCGGTGTCGTTCGCCGTGCCGGACGACGGCTCGTGACCTGATCATCCGCGACCGCTGGGGCTGCGGCTGCAGGAGCTGCGCGACCGACGGCCACCGTCCTCGCCGTCGGTGCGACGGATGGGGTATGCCGTGCCGGCGTTCGGCATCGCGCTCATCCTGCGGCGCGGCTCGGCCGACGTGGGCGTCGCCACCGTGCTCGGCCTGATGGTCGGGGTCGTTGAGGGGATCCGCCTTGCCACAGAGCCAGATCCGACCTCCGCGCGCCTTCTCCGGCCAGGACAGGGCCGAACGCCGGCCAGCCAGCGCCCGTGAGCCCGCCAAGAACCGCAGGTCCGACCCGCCAGCTCCGGTCGCACCACCACGGACCTCTGGCGCCTCGCTGACCCAAGCCCCTGGAGGCGGGCCTTTCCCGTGACGCCCGACGTTCAACGCAGCCTGTGTGCGCACGGGGCTGCGGCTTCTCGCTCCTGGGCCTCGGGGTTGCGGTGCGATTCGGGCGAGCCGGTTGGCGGGGCTTCGGCCCTAGAATCTGGCCATGACCCTCCACCGTGAACCCGACGTTCCGGCACCGTTCGCGCGACTGGGCCTGACTTTCGACGACGTCCTGCTGCTGCCGGGGGACACCGACCTGGTACCGAGCGAGGCGGACACCACCGCCCGGGTCACCCGACGGATCAGCCTGCGGGTGCCGTTGCTGTCCGCCGCGATGGACACCGTGACCGAGGCTCGGATGGCCATCGCGATGGCCCGACAGGGTGGGTTGGGAATCCTGCACCGAAACCTGTCCATCGAGGCGCAGGCCCACCAGGTCGACGTGGTCAAGCGATCCGAATCCGGGATGATCACCGACCCCGTTACCACCCACCCGGACGCGACCCTTCGCGAGGTGGACCGGGTCTGCGGGCAGTTCCACATCTCCGGGCTGCCGGTCGTCGACGCCGACGACAGACTGGTCGGCATCATCACCAATCGGGACATCCGGTTCGAGAGCGACCACGACCGTCGCGTCGCCGACGTGATGACCCCGATGCCCCTGGTCACGGCTCCCGTCGGGGTAACCAAGGAGGCGGCGCTCAAGCTCTTGGCTCGGCACAAGATCGAGAAGCTGCCACTGGTGGACGGTGACGGTAAGTTGTGCGGCCTGTTCACCGTGAAGGACTTCACCAAGAGCGAGCAATACCCACTGGCGACCAAGGACGAGGCCGGACGGCTGCGGGTGGGCGCCGCCATTGGGTTCTGGGGGGACTCCTGGGACCGAGCCCTTGCTCTGATCGAGGCCGGTGTGGACGTCTTGGTGGTGGACACCGCCAACGGTCACGCGCGCGGGGTGACCGAGATGATCCGCCGGATCAAGGCCTATCCTCCGGCCGCGAGTGTCGACGTTATCGGGGGCAACGTGGCCACCCGCGCGGGGGCCCTGGCCCTTGTCGACGCCGGTGCGGACGGCATCAAGGTGGGCGTCGGGCCGGGGTCGATCTGTACCACGCGCGTGGTCGCCGGGGTCGGTGTCCCGCAGGTCACCGCAATCTACGATGCCGCTGAGGCCGCGCGGCCGGCGGGGGTCCCGGTGATCGGCGACGGAGGCCTGCAGTTCTCCGGGGACATCGCCAAAGCGCTTGTGGCCGGGGCCGATTGCGTGATGCTCGGGTCCCTGCTGGCCGGCTGCGAGGAGAGCCCCGGAGACCTGGTCTTCATCAACGGTAAGCAGTACAAGTCCTACCGAGGGATGGGGTCGCTGGGGGCCATGCAGTCCCGCGGCCGGGGCGATTCCTACTCCAAGGACCGCTACTTCCAGGGTGACGTCGTCGACGACGACAAGGTCATCCCCGAGGGGATCGAGGGTCAAGTGCCCTACCGTGGCCCACTGGCCGCCGTGGCCTACCAGTTGGTGGGGGGGCTGCGTCAGTCGATGTTCTACGTCGGCGCGCGCAGCATCCCCGAACTGCGGCGTGAGGGCCGTTTCGTGCGCATCACAGCGGCGGGTCTGAAGGAAAGCCACCCACACGACATTCAGATGACGGTCGAGGCACCCAACTACAGCGGGGAGAACCGGGCGCGCTGAGGTATCGCCCGGTTGTCGATCGCCGGGGCGACGCGCCTGGTCGCTGCCCGGCGGCTGGGCGGTGAGCCGGTGAGTAGCCTGGGGCGGTGACTGAGATCGAGATCGGGCGTGGCAAGCGCGGCCGCCGAGCGTACTCCTTCGACGAGATCGCGATCGTTCCGTCGCGGCGCACCCGGGATCCGGAGGAGGTCTCGATCTCCTGGCAGATCGACGCCTACCACTTCGACCTGCCCTTCATCGCCGCGCCGATGGACTCGGTCGTCTCCCCGGACACAGCGATCGCCTTCGGACGGCTCGGGGGCCTGGCCGTCCTCGACCTGGAGGGCTTGTGGACCCGCTACGAGGACCCCAGCGCCCATATGGACGAGATCGCGGCCATGGACGACACGGCGGCCACCGGGCGGATGCAGCAGATCTACGCCGAGCCGATCAAGCCCGACCTGATCACCGCCAGGTTGCAGCAGTTGCGCGCGGCCGGCATCACCGTGGCCGGGGCTCTGTCACCGCAGCGCACCCAGGAGCACTGGCGGACTGTCATCGATGCCGGGGTGGACCTGTTCGTCATCCGCGGCACGACGGTGTCTGCGGAACACGTCTCGAGCCATGCCGAGCCCCTCAACCTCAAGCGATTCATCTACGAGCTGGATGTGCCGGTCATCGTCGGTGGCGCCGGTAGTTACCCGGCCGCCCTGCACCTCATGCGCACCGGTGCCGCCGGCGTCCTGGTCGGATTCGGCGGTGGGGTCGCGCACACCACCCGGCAGACGCTGGGCATTCACACCCCGATGGCCACGGCCATCGCGGACGTCGCCGCGGCACGCCGAGATTATCTGGACGAATCGGGTGGGCGGTACGTCCACGTCATCGCCGATGGTGGGATGGGTCGCAGCGGTGAGGTGGTCAAGGCCGTCGCGTGCGGATCGGACGCGGTGATGATCGGGGCCGCGCTGGCCCGGGCCCACGAGGCGCCGGGTCGCGGGTACCACTGGGGACCGGAGGCGCACCACAGCCAGCTGCCCCGAGGTGAACGCACCTACGTCGGGTCCGTGGCCCCGCTGGCCGAGATCCTCAGCGGTCCGGGGCGTTCGGCCGACGGGACGACGAATTTCGTCGGGGCGTTGCGCCGCTCGATGGCCACCACCGGGTACACCGACCTCAAGGAGTTCCAGCGGGTCGAGGTGGTGGTCGCTCCCATGTCGACCAGCTGACGGTCGGATCCGGTGGTCATCAGGCGACGGTCGGCCCCGGTTAGCCAGCACGTACGCTCGCAGACATGACGGGTGACTTGCCGGACGGTGGCTCTGTGGCCGACCAGCAGTTGCCCGGTCCGTCACCCGATGCTGGTCACGCCACGAGGCGGCCCGCTCAGCCAGCGACGGTGACGCCATCCCTCGGCGTGGGAAACGTGCCGTCCGCCTCGGTGCTGCAGGGTGGGCCGGGTCCGGCTGGCGAGCCGGTGTCGTATGCGCTGGATCCGCAGTGGGTTGGCCGGCTGAGCGCGTTGGCGGTGACCTCCCCCCGGGCGGACACGATGACCACGGTGACCCCCATGACCGGGCGCCCGCTGGCCCAAGTCCCGTTGTCCACCGTCGACGACGTCGACGTGGCGGTTCGCGGGGCTAGGGCCGCCCAACGCTTCTGGGCCCTGCTCCCGGTGGCCTCTCGGTGTCAGATCGTGCTCCGATTCCACGACCTGCTGCTGACCCGCCAGGTGGAAATGCTCGACCTGATCCAGCTGGAGACGGGCAAGGCGCGGATAGACGCGTTCGGGGAGCTTGTCGACGTCACCCAGGTCGCCCGCTTCTACGCTCGCCGGTCCGAACGATACCTGCGCGTGCGCCGCCGGCCCGGGGTCCTGCCGGTGCTCACGCAGGTGCATCAGCTGCGGCAGCCCAAGGGGGTCGTCGGCATCGTCAGCCCGGCCACCTACCCGCTCTCACTGGGGGTCGCCGACGCCCTGCCGGCGCTTCTGGCCGGCAACGCGGTCGTCCTGCGGCCGGATGTCCAGACGCCGCTGACCAGCCTCTTCGCGAGTCACCTGTTGATCAGGGCCGGGCTTCCGCAGCGGGTGGCCCAGATCGTGCTGGGCGACGGTCAGACTATCGGCGCGGCGGTCGTCGACCGCTGCGACCACGTGACGTTCACCGGGTCGACGAACACCGGGCGGCAGGTGGCTCGCCGGGCGGGGCAACGGCTGGTCAGTTCGACCCTCGAACTGGGCGGGAAGAACCCGATGTACGTGGCTGACGACGCGGACCTGAGTCGGGCGGTCCCGGGAGCTGTGCGAGCCTGCTTCACCGCCGCCGGGCAGTTGTGCGTCGGCATCGAACGTCTGGTCCTGCATGAGTCGATCGCGCAGGAGTTCCTGGCCCGCTTCCTGCCCGCCGTGCGGTCGTTGCGGCTGGGTCGGCATCTGACCTACGACGCCGACGTGGGCAGCCTGCTGTCGCAGGCCCAGCTGGATCGGGTCACCCGTCACGTGGAGCAGGCCCGTTCCGCGGGGGCGCAGGTCCGTGTCGGTGGTCGGCACCGACCCGACATCGGTCCCTGGTTCTACGAACCCACCGTGCTCACCGGGGTGACCGACGCCATGGAGGTGGCCCGCTCGGAGACGTTCGGTCCGGTGGTGAGCGTGTACCTGGTGCCGGACGACCAGGAGGCGGTACGTCGAGCCAACGACAGCGACTACGGGCTGAACGCGTCGGTGTGGACCCGTGATGTCGCCCGGGGACGGATGCTGGCGGCGTCCATGCGAGCGGGAATGGTCAATATCAACGAGGGGTTCGCGGCCGGTCATGCCAGCCCCGCATCGCCCATCGGTGGAATGGGCGCGTCGGGTCTGGGTCGACGCCACGGAGCCGACGGTCTCTTCGCGTACACCGATTGCAAGACCATCGCCGCGCAGCGGGTCATCGGCTTGGGCGTGCCGAGAGGCTGGGACCAGCAGCGATACGCCGACGTACTCACGGCGGGGCTGCGGATCCGCAGGTTGCTCGGTCGCAGATAGCTTCCTCGCCGCACCGGGGCCTCGGGCGCGGCCATGCCACGGCGCAAGGCCTGGTGGATGCCACGGCGCGCCCTTCGGGGGTGGTCCGTTCCGCGCTCCTAATCTATGCAGGAACGGGACGGTCCCCGGACAGTTGCGAAAAGGGGTAGGACGTGGCACACCCTCCTGGGCTAGACATCGTCATTCGCAACCGCCGGTTCGCCGTCATGATGGTGCTTGCCCTGGTCGTTCTCGGGGTGTCATGGGTGCTGCGTCCGGAGAGAACGGGCCGGTCGTCGCCCGCGTCGCTGGCCGCCCCCGGGAAGGAGGCAACTGGCGCGGCGGGGGGCCTCACACCAGGTGCGGGGCCTGGTGGCCAGCCGGGCGGCACGCCAACTGCAGGGACCGTTCAGCCGCAGTCCGCGCGGCTGCCGAGCGAGCTGACCAGCCTGCGTCTGCACGCACGCCTCACCGACGCCGTCGCCCCGGCATCAGTGGCGCTCGGCGCCCAGGGTCTGGTCGCCGTGCCGACCTCGGCCAGCGGTCACGACGTCGTCCTGTTCCGACCGGATGGTTCGGTCGCCGGTCGGATTCCGGACGCGGTGGAGTTGAACCGCTATCGGATCACCGGTCACAAGGGCGTCGTGCGTGGATCCCCCGCCGGGGCGGCCGTGTCGACCGACGGTCGCCATGTGTACGTCACCAACTACGCCATGTCGGGAGATGGGTTCCGGTCACCGCCCACGTCGGCCTGCGTTCCGAGCGACTCGGTGCAGCCCAGCTTTGTCTACCGCCTGGAGGTGGCGACCTCATCGGTGGATCAGGTGATCCCTGTGGGTGCCGGTCCCGGGGCGGTCGCGTTGACCCCCGACGGCCGATACCTGCTGGTGGCCAATGCGTGCTCGTGGGACCTGAGCGTGGTGTCAACCGAGCGGGCCAGCCGGGTCGCCAACGTGCAACTCGACGGGGCCGCCTCAGCAGTGGCGATCTCACCCGACGGACGGATCGGGTACGCCGCAGTGCCGAAGCGCAACGCCGTGGTCGCAGTGGACCTGGCTACCGTCGTCGGCGGCGTGGCGCAGGCGCAGAACCTGGCCACAGTTGAGGGTGCACCGAGCGCACTGGCAGTCAGTTCGGATGGCCGGCACCTGTTTGTGGCGTCTGGGCCGGGCGGGTCGCTGGGGGCGGGCGGATCGGCTGGGTCGCTGGGGTCGGGCTCGGTCGCCAAGCTGGATGGGGCCAGCGGTGAGGTCCTGTCGCGGGTCAGCACGCGTACTCGGGCCAGCGCCATCGCCCTCTCCTCGGACGGCACGGCAGTGTTCGTGGCCGGTGACGGTCCGCCGATGGTGACCAAGCTCGGCACCACCGACCTGCGCGTTCGTGCGGAGATCGCCACACCCGCTGACCCGGTCGGCTTTGCCTATGACCCCTCGCGGAACCGGCTCTGGGTCGCCTGCCGCAGCGGTAGCGTCCTGGTCCTGGACGACACTGCGCCCTCGCGCCCGGCGACAACCACGTCTGGGTCCAACCCCCGGGTGACCCAGACCGGGTGACCCAGGCCGGGTGACCCAGGCCGGGCGGCCTGGACCCAGGTCGGGCGGCGACTCGATGGGCGGGCAGAGCGCGACGGCACACGACGTTCTCGACGGCGCCGGGCGATTGTCCCGGCCGGTGATCTAGCCTGGGGTTGTGTTGAGGACCGCGATCAAGCCGCGATGGTTGGCGTTGCTTGCGGCTGTCGTGGCAGTCATCGTCGGGTTCACCATCCTGGGACTGTGGCAACTCGACGTCGCCACGTCGAGCGCCGACCGTGAGGCGGCGCAGACCGCGCAGACGCGTGGCGTGGTCGCCCTCCCGGAGGTGGCTCGTCCACACACCGAGTTGGGTGCCGATGCCGTCGGGCGGTTCGTCGTAGCCCGCGGGCGGTACGACGAGACGAAGCAGATCCTGGTCCTACCCCGACGGCTCGGCGACGACGTCGGGATGTGGGTGGTCACCCCGCTGGTCGTGCAGGACAACGGTGCCCTGTTGCCCGTCGTGCGCGGTTTCGTCACCGACCCCGGCCGGGTACCCGCACCGCCGGACGGGCCGGTTACCGTCACGGGGATGCTGGCCCCCGGGGAGGGCCCGCCAGATCGTCCGGTGACCCTGCCCGCAGGGCAACTCCCCAAAGTGGACCTCTCCCTCCTGGTCAACCGGTGGCCTGAGGACCTATACAGCGGCTTCGTGTTCGCGACCAAAGAGGAGTCTGCGTCCGCATCTTCCGCGACCGGCTCGGCCGAGGCGATCCGGCGGGTGCCGCCGCCGCAGGCCGGTTCGACCGGTGTGGCCTGGCGAAACCTGGCGTACGCGCTGCAGTGGTGGCTGTTCGCTGGGTTTGCGGTCTACATGTGGTGGCGCATGGTGGGGGAGGACCACCGTCGCACCCGCGGTGAGGGGACGTCGAGCGACCCTGGGTCGCCGCACGACGCTGATGCAGGCCCGGGCCAATCGGCGCCCCCCGATGCCTCCGGAGAGTCACCAGCGACCGCCGACCGTCATGCCGCGAAAGGGCGTTAGCACTGTGAGCACGTCAGCCTCCCCCCTCGGACCCATCGACGAGAAGCGGGTGCGCAGCGCCTTGCCGTTCTTCCGAGTGATGGCGTTTGCGGTAGGCGTTGGTCTGCTGATCCTGGTGACCGAAATGGTCCTCAAGTATGGCTTCGACAATCCGGTCCTGGAATGGTGGCAGGCTCCGCACGGCTTCCTTTACATGCTCTACCTCGCGGCGTGCGCCAACGTGGGCTTTGCTGCCAGGTGGCCGCTGGGCACCATGTTGCGCACGATGCTGGCGGGCTGTGTCCCACTGCTTTCCTTCGTGGTCGAGGCCAGGCGCACCCGCGAGGTTCAGGCGCAACTGGCCAGGACGCTTGCTGCATGACCGGCAGTGCACACCCCCGACCCGTCCTCGTCGTCGACTACGGGGCCCAGTACGCCCGGCTCATCGCCCGCCGAGTGCGAGAGGCCAGGGTTTACAGCGAGGTCGTCCCGCACACGTTGCCGGTGGCGGACCTGCTGGCCCGACGCCCCGGGGCTGTCGTGCTGTCTGGGGGGCCCGCCTCCGTGTACGCCGACAATGCACCCGGCGTCGACGCCGCCCTGCTCGCGGCCGGGGTGCCGGTCTTTGGGATGTGCTATGGCTTCCAAGCGATGGTGCAGGCCTTGGGTGGTCAAGTCGATCGAACCGGTCTCGGTGAGTACGGTTCGACACCGGCCACCGTCAGCGACACCTCCTCGACGCTCTTCCACGGCCAACCAGCCGAGCAGATGGTGTGGATGTCTCACGGGGACTCGGTGACCCGGGCACCGGACGGGATGCGCGTGACCGCCTCCACGCCCGGTGCGCCGGTTGCGGCATTCGAGGACGACGCTCGGCGGCTGTACGGGGTTCAGTGGCACCCCGAGGTCGTTCATTCCTCGTTCGGGCAGCGGGTGTTGGAGAACTTCCTGCGCAGGGGTGCCGGCCTGACGTCGGACTGGACCCCAAGCAGCATCGTCGCAGACCAGGTCGCTCGGATCCGGGCGCAGGTCGGCGGCGACCGCATCATCTGCGGGTTGTCCGGTGGAGTGGACTCCTCGGTTGCGGCGGCTCTTGTCCAGCGGGCCGTGGGCAACCAGTTGACCTGCGTGTTCATCGACCATGGCCTGTTGCGGGCGGGCGAAGCCGCCCAGGTCGAGACGGACTTCGTCGCCGCTACCGGGGTCGACCTGGTCACCGTCGACGCCCAGGACCGGTTTTTGTCCGCCCTGGCCGGAGTGTCCGACCCCGAGGAGAAGCGCAAGGTCATCGGCAGGGAGTTCATCCGGGTGTTCGAGCAGGCAGCCCGGGACATCATGGGTCACGCCGACTCTCGGGGGCATCCGGTGCGCTACTTGGTCCAAGGCACGCTGTACCCCGACGTCGTCGAGTCGGGCGGCGGCACCGGCACAGCCAACATCAAGTCGCACCACAACGTCGGCGGTCTCCCAGACGACCTTCAGTTCACCTTGGTCGAGCCGCTTCGGGATCTGTTCAAGGACGAGGTTCGACAGGTGGGGCTGGAGCTCGGCGTTCCCGAGTCCATCGTGTGGCGGCAGCCTTTCCCCGGCCCTGGCCTGGCCATCCGCATCGTTGGGGAGGTGACGGCGGAACGGCTGGCAGTCCTACGGGACGCGGACGCGGTGGTCCGGCAGGAGTTGACCCACGCCGGTTTGGATCGGGACATCTGGCAATGCCCAGTGGTCCTGCTCGCCGATGTACGTTCTGTGGGGGTACAGGGGGATGGTCGCTCCTACGGCCACCCCGTCGTCCTTCGACCGGTGTCCAGCGAGGACGCCATGACCGCCGATTGGGCCAGGCTGCCGTACGAGGTGTTGGCACGGATCTCGACCCGGATCACCAACGAGGTCCCTGCGGTCAACCGAGTCGTGCTCGATGTGACCAGTAAGCCACCCGGGACCATCGAATGGGAGTGACGGAACAGGCTCGGCCGGGTTACGGACGGCGACGCTGCTCAGGGTGGCGGCACGCCACTCGGTCTCGGTGAGGCGGTCCGACGCAACCACGTGACTCCCGTCGGTGAGACGGTTGCGTTGTACGCGCGCCGGTGGACGACCGTGTGGTGTCGGGAGCACAGCAGCGCCAGGTTTTCCAGGGTGGTCCGGCCCCCGGTGGCCCAATGCCTCACGTGGTGGGCCTGGCACCAGCCCGGTGGCCGACTGCAGCCTGGGAACGTGCACCCGCCGTCGCGATGATGTAGAGCCACCAGCTGAGCCGCCGTCACCACCCGTTGTTCCCGGCCGACGTCGAGGACCTCACTCGCCGATCCCAGGACGACCGGGATGACGGCGGCGTCGCAGGCCATCCGCCGGACCGTTTCCGGTCCGAGGATCTCACCGGTGGGGATCGACCCAGATCCGGTCCCCTCACGAAGCTCGGTCAGGGGCATCGTGATGACGACCCTGGCGCGCGCCCCGAGCCGCACGGTGGGCCCCCTCTCCGCGTATGCCGCACACACCTCCACCAGGGCGTCCGCCCGCCGTTGGTCCGCGTTGCGGGACTGCGGCAACGGCGAGCCCTCCAGGTCGGTCTCGGCACGCGGAGGGGCCAACGCCTCCAGGGCGGAGGAGACAATGGCGTGTGAGGCCGGGTCCAGCACGAGACGGGCGTGGAACAGGCCCAGGTGGTCTTCGCCGAACGAGGTCAGTCCGCGTCGATCATGCAAGCGGTCCTGGCTGGCTTGGAGGCTGCCGGCGCGGGCCGCGGCGCCCATGAGGCGCCGGCTCAGCCGGGACACCGCCTGAGGCTCCGTTGCAGACTGAGCGACGCTCACCAGGTCCGCCAATGCTTCCGACATGGCCTCCTCGGGCAGGTAGTCACCGAGTTTGCCGTGTTCGCGCAGCACGGCGTCGGCCACCGATACGGCGATCCTTCCGTTCCGCACCGGTTGAGCCAGTTCGGCGTAGGCGGGTAGGGCGCAACCGGCCGCCACCCTTGCCAGGGCGGTGGCCTCACGGATCTGGGCGGTGTCCCCGGAGTGGTCGACGACCCACTCCGCGGGGCCGCAAGCGTCAGAGGCCGCAATCACCCCGCGGCTCGTGGCTTCGTGCAGCACCACTATCCGCGCCGCCTGTGCTTGGGTGATGAGCGCAGCAAGTTCGCCCATGACGGCACCCAAGTCGTGAGGGTCACAGCCAGCCACCTGCTCGGCGATGTCGTGGAGCGCGGTGGCCGCAGCCGCGAGCAACCCGCGCAGCCCGCTGAGTTCGGCTGCTCCACTGGTCATGACTCCACAGGTTACGAACGCGCCCACCCCGCAGCTCGGCTCTACCCAGAGGCTGTGGACAACGCAGCACCCACCCGCAGCCTGTGGACAACACCGCGATCAATGGGCTCATGGTCAGGGCAACGATCCTCACGGCATCCGCAGGTGCCTCATGCCCGGTCGCTTGGGGCACCGAAGGTCGGCCGCGTAGGGTGCGGGCATGGCCAACGAGCATGCCCGCACACCCGATCGATTGCGCGCCGCGGTCGAGGGTTACTACGACGCCATGGACCGTGACGATATCGACGCTGTCCTTGCGTTCTTCGGTGGAGACGTGCTGTACCGGCGGCCGGGGTATGAGCGCATCGCGGGGATGGACGCGCTGCGTCAGTACTACGCGAGCGATCGCAAGCTGGCCGCCGGCCGGCACGTGCTGACCTCTATTATCGTCGAGGGCCCCCGGGTCGCGGCGAATGGCACTTTTGAGGGTGAGCTACGGGACGGGGGGCAGACCTCGGTGGGGTTCGCGGCGTTCTTCGTCTTCGACGCCAACGGACGGGCGATAGAGCACACCACGTACTTCTTCGTCCCAGGTGTCTAGCGCGTCGCCCCAACCGCCTGACCGCCCAGCGGGACGATCACCGTGACGCGGCTGCCCCCACTGACCCCGAGACGAGCCTCGCCGCAACATCGGCGGAGGTGATACACGAGGCCAAGCCGATCCCGTCGTACGACGCCCCGGCCAGCGCAACACCGGGCCAAGCCGCCAGCTCATCGCGCATCCTCGTCAGCCGCTCAACGTGGCCCACCGTCAACTGGGGCATCGTCGCGGGCCACCGCTCGACATGGACCGCCCGCGGCGCGGCATCCAGGCCGGTGAACACGCGCAGATCCCGGCGCAGGTGATCTACGAGCAGGTCGTCGTCCCGGACTGCCACCGCGGTGCTGGCGGCGCGCCCGGCCGACATTCGAATCCAGAACGTGTCGAACCCGGACAAGTGCGGCCATTTGCTGGACAGGAAAGTGGCCGCCTTGAGCAGGGACCCCACCTTCGAGGCCACCAGCAGCCCGTTGTCCCGCAGCAGGGGGACGTCAGCGACGGCCGCCCGCGGGAATCCGAGGACGACGGTCGCAACCGTGGCAGCCTGGATGCCCGCCAGCTTGTCGGCCACCCCGCCGGCCTTTGTCTCGTTCAGCGTGTCCGCGTGGCTGTCAGCGGTAGCGGTCTGGCCGAGTGACCTCACCAGCTCGGCGGCGATCCTGGCCGGCACGGCAAGGACGACACCGTCCACGGCCAGCGTGTCCCCGCCAGCCAAGGCGAGGACATAACGAGATAGTGCCGAATCGCCGGCTCGCGACAGAGAGACGACGCGGGTGCCGACTAGAACGTCGGCCGGCGCCACCGGATCGTCTCGCAGCCGGTCGACGATCGTGGTCATGCCGGCCGGCCATGAGACGAACGACATCACCGGCTGGGCTGGACTGGCTGCGGCCGCCCCGGAGGTTCCGGCCTTTCCGGGGGTCGGGTGAGGGCCCCGGCGTGACCCGACCACCAGGGAGCCACCCGAGGTGGCGGCCGGCACCAGGCTGGGGGCGCAGGCTCGCAGGCCGAGCGCGTCGACGTCACCGGCGTGCAGGCTGCCCAGCAGCGGGTCGACGATGCGGTCGACCACCTGAGCGCCGAACCGTGAGCGAACGAATCGCCCAACCGCGATGTCCTCGTCTGCGCCGATCCGAGGTCCGCCGACCGGCCCAATCGCCCGACCCGCCAGTACGGGCTCGAGTGCAGCCCGGGCCAACCCGACCGGCCCGAGGATGCCGCTGGACAGGACCGGGCGCAGCCGGGTGGGACCGGCGGGTCCGACTCCTTGGGGGAGCGGTCGCAGCCCGCGGGGGGTCGCCAACCAGCTGGTGCCTCGACGGGCGGTGACCATGGACTCGCGCAGCCCGAGTTCGTCGATGAGGGCTCCGACCTGGGGTGCCGCAAGATGCATGGCCTCGGCCCCCACATCGATTGCGTGCCCGTTCGCCCCGTCCAGGAGCCGTGTCCGGATGTTCCCTCCGACCCGGTCTGCGGCCTCGAGGACCACGGTGCGTACCCCCGCCTGTTGCAGCCGCCGAGCGGCCAACAGCCCCGTCAGCCCCGCCCCGACGACGGCCACCCGCGGTGTCGCGAAGGGATCGGCGGATGCGTCCGGCATGACGGTGCCCCTCCCGGGCTCGATGGCCCTCACAGGCTAACCGACACCTGGCGCGACGCCGCCCCGCCGGTCCCTGTGCAGGGCCCACGGTCGCGGGGTCGACCCTCGACGTGGCACCGCCTCACGCAGTGGCCGGTCAGCGGGTCCACAGCCGGCTCACACCGCCGGCACGGCGACGACGGCGATGATGGTCGAGTGACGACCGTCCGCCTGCGCCGAGCTACGGATTCACGCGCCCAGGTGTACCCGGCGATGATCCTCCTGGCGGCTGGGTTTGGCGCACTGGCGATCGTGGCGTATCTGGCTCTCGCCACCATGGTGGGACAGCGGGTCGACGAGCGGGCGCGATGGGCGGTGACCATGCCCCACTCAGGGCTCAGCACCATCCTGGATGTCCTTGCCGTGGTCAGTATCGGCACCATCGCAGTCAGCATGGCGGTCTTTGTCGTGACGGCGGTGGTTCGCCGGAGGTGGCTGGTCGGGGCGGCGGCGGTGTTGCTGGTCGCCGGGGCCAACATCACCACCCAGGCCTTGAAATACAGTCTTCTGAACCGTCCCGACTTCGGCATCGGAACGCAGAACTCCCTGCCGAGCGGTCACACCACCGTCGTCACGTCGCTGGGACTGGCGGCTCTGCTCGTCTTTCCCCGGATCTGGCGTCCCGCCCTGGTGGCGATGGCGGCCGCTCTGGCCACGTTCGTGGGGGCCGGCACGTTGGTCAACGGCTGGCACCGACCCAGCGATGTCGTGGCCGCCTATGCGGTGTGCGCCTTCTGGGGCGGCGTGACCCTCGTGACCATGGCCGGAGTGGCCCCACCTGTGACCCGTGCCGAGCCGAATGCCCCCGGTCCGGTCGGCCGACGATACCTGGTGTGGGCGGTGACGGGCTCTGCGTCAGTGGGGGCCGTCTTCGTCGTCCTGGGCATCGGATACCGAGGGTTGACGACCAATCTTGTCCTCGCGGTCGTTTCGCTGGCCGTAATCGGTCTGACCAGTGCCTCGGTGACCGCGAGCGTCGCCGGGGCGGCCGATCGAGTCGTCGCCGAACAGCGAACCCGCGTCGTGGCCTCCGGTTGAATGTCGGCCGGGCCTCGTAGTCTGGCTGCGTGAGTCAGCCGCTCGGTGCGTCCTGGGTGATCCGGCTAACCGATCCGCAGCTGCGCGCCCAGGTCGGTTCCGGCGCATTCAGTCGCGGCCTCGACTATTTCCGCCGTGGCCAGGTGGAGGCCCTGAGCAGCCACCCGGAGAAGGGGATCATTCTCGCCACGGTGTCGGGTACCGTCGGCCGCCAGTACCAGGTGGTCATCACACCGACTGCGGACACCCCGGGGATGCAGCCGCGGTGGTCCGGTCGCTGCACGTGTCCCATGGGGTGGAACTGCAAGCACTGCGTCGCCGCCATCCTGGTCGCCCGCAATCGTGCCGGACTGACCGCTCCACCCGCTCCCTCGCCCTGGGAAAACGCCTTGGCGTCGCTGACCGCCTCGCTCGACCAGGCGCACAACGAGCTGCCACAGCTGGCGTTGGAGCTGACCCTCACCGAGATCGGCCGTCAGCGGTACGGCGCCGGACAGCCTCCGCGGGCTCTTGTCAATGGCCGCACGCGAATCCATGTCCGGGCGCTGCGCGAGGGTGCCCGGGGTCGGTGGGTCAAGACCGGAGCCTCCTGGGCGGAGTTGGAGCGGCCCGTTTCGAGCCACCGGGTTCGACCCGATCATCGCGGCATCGCGATGGAATTGCTCACACTCCATCGGTCGGCGGCCGGGTTGTCCCAGTACGCCTGGGGGGTCCCCGAGCTGTTCCTGGAGTCGGTCGGCCCGGGGCTCTGGCCGCTGCTGCAACGCGCCCGCGACGCGGGGATGCCGCTGCTGTCCGGAGATGCCCGCACGGTGGTGGTGGATGCCGCCGCGTTGACCGTCACCGCGGACCTGGATCGACAGCGCGGATTGCGGCTTCGTCCGGTGCTGGTCGACGCCGACGGCAAGCCGGTCGAGGTGGACCGGCTACTGCTCGGGGACCCCGTGCACGGCGTCGCCCTGATCGAACAGGGCCAGCTGACCCTGCGACCCGTCTCACCCACCCCGCCGGCCGCCCTGATCCCACTGCTGGCCCGCGGTGCGTCATTGACCGTGCCCTCCGCGGATGAAGACCGGTTCTTCACCCGCTACTACCCGGCACTTCGGCGGGCGATCCCGGTCACGGCCACCTCGGGCAGGGTGTCTCTGCCCGCCCTGGTCCCGCCGCGGCTGACGCTGCGGGTCGACTACCAGCCCCGGCATGTGGTGGCGCTGCGGTGGTCGTTCCGCTACCGCGTGGGCAACACGGTGGTTGAGGTCCCTCTGGCCGGCGCGGAGCCCAACCCGGCGCGTGATCCCGCCGCCGAACGGGCGACCCTCGCCGCGGCGACCACCGCCCTGGCCGATGTCACGTCCGGCCTGGGTGCCGAAGCGACGCAGGGGGCACCCGCAGACGGCGGCGACCGGCCGAAGGTCATCCCCGAGCTGGCGCATCGAGACCAAGCCGGTCGCGTCAGTCTGGTGGGGTCGACCACCGTGACCGGGATGGCGACCGCGACCTTCACCGAGCGGGTGCTGCCCTGGTTGCTGGAACGCGACGACATCGATGTCGAGGTGCACGGGGAGCCCGTCGAGTACGGACCGGCGGATTCCGAACCGGTTCTGCACCTGGCCGTCGATGACCGGGGCGGGCAGCCGGACTGGTTCGACCTCGCCCTGTCCGTCACCGTTGACGACCAGGCCGTCTCGTTAGGCCAGCTCATCTCCGGGTTGACGCTCGGGGAGGACTACCTCCTCCTGGACTCCGGGACCTACTTCCCGCTGTCCTCCCCGTCGCTGGACCGACTGCGGGCCCTACTGGCCGAGGCGCGGGAACTGACCGACCCGACGACCGGAAAGCTGCGGGTCTCGCTGTACCAGGCCGGGCTTTGGGAGCAACTCGTCGCACTCGGCGTGGTGACCCGCCAGAGCGCGCGCTGGGCCGAACGGGTCACTGCCCTGCTGGCTGTCTCGGATCCGGACGCGGCGGCGGTGCCCGTCCCGGCCGGTGTCCAGGCGCAGCTGCGCCCCTACCAGGTGGACGGGTTCCGCTGGCTCAGCATGCTCTGGGACGCCGGCCTGGGTGGGGTGTTGGCCGACGACATGGGCCTGGGTAAGACACTGCAGACGCTGACCCTGCTGGCCGGCGAGGCCGAACGGGGTCAGCTCACCGCCCCCGTCCTGGTGGTCGCCCCCACCAGCGTGGTCGGGACCTGGGTAGCGGAGGCGGCCAAGTTCGCCCCCGGCCTGCGGGTAGCGGCCGTCACCGAGACCAGCAAGCGCCGAGCCGACACCATCGCCGACGTGGCCGCCGGTGTCGACCTGGTCGTCACCTCCTACACCCTGATTCGGCTGGACGACGCGGACTACGGCACGGTGCACTGGCAGGCGGTCATCCTCGACGAGGCCCAGTTCGTCAAGAACTTCCGTGCCAAGACCTACCACTGCATCCGCAGGCTGGACCGGTCCCTCACCCTGGCCATAACCGGGACACCGCTGGAGAACAGCCTGATGGACCTGTGGGCCATCCTTTCGCTGACCAGCCCGGGTCTGTTCCCGTCGCCGGACCACTTCGCACAGGAGTACCGCAAACCGATCGAAGCGGGGACCGGGGCGGAGCAACTCGAGTCTCTGCGTCGGCGGATCCGTCCGTTCATGCTGCGCCGGACCAAGGAGGAAGTCGAACCAGACCTGCCACCCAAGCAGGAGCAGACCCTGGTGGTTCCGATGAGCTCTCCGCACCGTCGCGCGTACGAGCGTCACCTGCAACGCGAGCGCCAGCGGGTTCTGGGGCTGCTCGACGACCTGCCACGCAACCGGGTCGCGGTGCTGGCGGCCCTGACGAAGCTGCGGCAGGCCGCTCTCGATCCTGCCCTCGTCGACGATCTCTACCCCAGCCAGGCGGACCCGGCGAAGATCGACCTGCTGGTCGAGCACCTGATGGAACTGTCCAACGAGGGCCACCGCGCCCTGGTGTTCAGTCAGTTCACCCGGTTCTTGCAGCGGGTGCGGCGACGATTGACCGCCGAGGGCATCGACTGGGTCTACCTCGACGGGCGCACCAAAAACCGAGCCGGCACGGTCGCCGAGTTCCGGGAGGGGACCGCGACGGCGTTCCTGATCAGCCTCAAGGCCGGCGGCTTCGGCCTGACCTTGACCGAGGCCGACTACGTCTACGTCCTGGACCCGTGGTGGAACCCCGCTGCCGAGGGGCAGGCGATCGACCGGGCGCACCGGATCGGGCAAGACAAACCCGTCATGGTCTACCGACTCGTCGCGGAGGACTCGATCGAGGGCAAGGTGGTGGCGCTGCAGCAGCGCAAACGGGATCTGTTCGGAACCGTCATCTCGGAGGCAAGCCTGTCCTCGGCCTTGGGGGCGACCGACCTGCGACAACTGCTCAGCGGGTAACCCTGTGCGCGTTTGGCTGTTCGGGGCCGAACTGGCCGTACCAGCAGACCTGGTCACCCAGGAGCGCGCCCGGGTTCCGCGCCGACCTCGACGAGCGGGGCAACCGGTTCAGCCCAACAAGGTGCTGCGCGACCCGTAGGCCCGGGCGGTCATCCACTTTCAGTTCGACCGGAGCATCAGCGACGCCGGACACAGCCCCGAGGTGTTCGCGCAGGGGCCCTGCCCAACCGGGCGCGCCCAAGCGGGGAGGCCTGGTTCGAACCCAAGAACAACTCGTGGGACCCGGCGGAGGCCGCGGCGATCGGTGTGCTGCGGCTGGTGCATCTGTGACGTCCATGCCGGTGGGCCGGGTCGATCACGGTCGGCGGTAGGGGGGCCGAGCTGTCAGGTGGGCACGAGCACGTTGTCGGCGCTGAGGACCTGAAGCGTGGACGCGGGTCCGGGGATGCGGATGGTCTCGCGCAGTGGGAACCATGAACCGCTGTTGATGGAGTACTCGCCGCCGTAGCCGACGACGATGCGGACACGGTAGCTGCCATGCCTGGGGTAGCTGCGCCGGATGTCTCCGTCTGGGTAGGGCCCTCCGGGGGAGCGGGTTCGGGTGGTGTGGCCGTCACCGAAGTCGTATTCGAAGTAGCGCAGGGTGGCACGGATGCGCACGTTCTGTCCGGCCAGGGTGACGCTGCGGTGCTGGCCGGGTCGGTGGCCGGTGGTGGCCCATCCGACGGCGAGGAAGGTGGGCAGGTTGACCAGGGTCTGGTTGCCGACGGGTTGGATGACGGGGGTTGCCCGGGCGAAGCGGGTCTGTGTCCAGGCCTGTCGGATCTGGGCGTAGCCGGGGCCGGTGTCCCCAGGAACTGCTGTCTGGTCCGGCGCAAGGCAAGTCTGACCGACCCGCTGCCAGGGGCCTTCGCTTCCGGTGCCGGTGACGACCCGACGCCAGACGCTGGAGAGGGGTCCGGGACCCGTGCCAGCGAGGCGGCACAGAGTGAAGGCCATCCCGCACCCGGTGTCCTCGCCACCCGCCGAGTTCCCACGGCATTGCGGTACATAGTTGTACTGGTACACCACCCTTGGCGGATTTGCTTGGGCGGGGGACTTCCGTCCGACGGCACGTGCGTGGGACTCCCTACGGACGGTGACGCCGACTCTCACTCCGTCCCGCTCAGCGGCTATGGAGGCGTCGGCAAGGCTTGCGTCTGGCCTTGGTTCGGGGCCTGAGGAGAGGGACCCACCGAGGGTCAGAATCGCTGCCAGCGTGACCGAAAGTCGCAAGGAGGATCACACCCTGAACAGGCGCACAGCATTGATGTACCAACGGCC
>DASQEP010000067.1:0-22827 GCA_035633615.1 Dermatophilaceae bacterium | reverse complement strand
GATCTCGGCGTGCGCCGTGCCGGCGCCGTGGTGGTAGCCCTCGCCGACCGGTGTCCCGGCGGCGTCGAGGACGACGCACCCGACGCGCGGGTTCGGTCCGTGGCTCGGCCCCAGCGCCGCAAGCTCGAGGGCGCGGCGCATCGCCGCGACCTCCTGGTTGCTGGCCACCTCGCCGGCCCTCTCGTCTCGTGCGCTCTGGCGCTGCACGGACTCCGGGGACGAGGTCGACGACGGCCGGTGCCGGCCTCGTCGTCGGCGGGAAGACCGAGGGTCGACCCGCCGTTTGCGCGCTGCCTCCCATCCGGACTTTCACCGTCGGTCCTGGAGTTCCACCAGGTCAACCGGCCACCGAAGTGGCCGGGTCGCGGACTGTCACCGCCGGTTCGGAATTACACCGACCCCGGAGCACGTAAGGCCAGTATGCCACCGGTGCGACCAGCCGGCTCCTCAGGGTGAAGGATCCGCAGTGAGGCACTGGACACGGCGGCCCGGTGCGCTCAGGAGTTGAACTTGTCCTGGGTGCGGGTCATGTCGTGGTGGTCGCGGGCCCACGCCTCCTCCGGGGTGGGGGCGGTGCCCCCAAGGCGCGACGGTAGGTATCGAAGGTCGGCTCCGCGCAGGGGCGGGTAATGGGCCTGCTGCACGGACAGTTGGTTGATCATCGTCCTGCGCAACCGTTCGGTGACCTCGTCGACGTCCGCGTCCGGGGCCACAGGGATGGGCTCCCCCACCGTGAGGTAGATCGGGATTCGGCGGCGGCCCAGGTGTTTCGGCGCTTCCTTGGTCCACACCCGCTGCGAACCCCAGATAGTCGTGGGCAGGATGGGCACGCCTGCGGCTCGGGCCATCCGGGCCGCTCCGGACTTCAGCGGCTTGATCTCGAAGGATCGGGACATCGTCGCCTCGGGAAACAGACCCACGATCTGGCCTGCTCGCAGAGCCGCGATCGCACGGTCCAGGGCGTTCACCCCGGCGTGACGGTCGACGGGGATGTGGTGCATCCCGCGCATCAGCGGCCCGGTCACCGGATGGCCGAACACCGAGGCCTTGGCCATGAACCGGACCAGCCGGCGGCTCCTGCGGGTAGCCACCCCCGCATAGGTGAAGTCGAAATAGCCGGTGTGGTTGATCGCCATCACCGCACCCCCGGCCACCGGCACGTGCGACTCCCCCTCCATCCGGAAGCGCAAACCCTGGACCCAGAAGACAGTGCGGGCAATGCCAATGACGGGGGGATAGACCAGGTCCATCGGTGCAGCTTACGCGGTGGCGGCCGTGGGTGTTCCGGTGCGCAGTCGGGACCGGACGGATCCTGCCTGGGGAGGGCCTCGATGTGGTCGTCTCGGCTTCGCCGCATGTCGGCGACCTGTCATCGGCTTGTCGTGACCTCCACCTACGGTCAAACCAGGAGCACGAGGTCCGCCAGCCAACCCCGGGCGCCGGCCCGGCCCACCCGCGTCGATGCCACCGCGCAGGCGGTGGCCACCGCGTCGGCCAGGGACTGCCCGCGGACCAGAGCGGCCACCAGCGCGCCGTGGAAGGCGTCGCCGGCGCCGAGGGTGTCCCGGACGGTCACCGACGGTGGGCTGACGGTACGGACGATCGGCTCGGCGGAGGCGTCGGTGCAGGCGTCTGCGGACGCGTCGGCGAGGTCGTCCCGGACGGCCCACACCACGGGGTTCGCCCCGTCGGTCATGACCCCGGCCCCGGCCCCGGCGGCCAGCACGTGGCTGAGGGCGCCGGTCAGGTCCAGGCCCAGTCCCGCGGCGTAGTCGGCAGACCCGGCCACCACGTCGAGCCTCGACAGCCACCCCTCCACAAGCGGTTTGGCGCTCCCGGCGTCGAGGACCGCCGGGCAGCCCGGCGGACGCAGGTCCAGCGCGGCCGATCCGGCCCGAGGATGGTGCCCGTCGACCAGGAGACCGCCGGCGGCGCGGATGGCCTCGCGGGCCTCGTCGGTCACCTCGACCGGAGAGTCGGTCGCGCCGACCGCAACCACGGTGCGTTCGCCCCGGTCGTCGACGATGCAGGTGGACACCGGCAGCTGCCACCCCGGCGGGGCGCAGTCCAGCACCCGCACCCGGTGCCGGGTCAGGTCCTCCCGGACCAGGTCGGCCTGCGGGCTGTGGCCGAGCGCGGTGACCAGGGTGGCCGAGCCCCCCAACGCGGCCGCGGTCACCGCAGCGTTGGTGGCCGGGCCACCGGCGGCCACCTCCACGCCGGTGGCCACCGACTTGACTCCCCACCTCGGCTGTACCGCTACCCGCTGGACGACGTCGAGGACGGCGATCCCGACGCACACCACTCCCATCATCGGTGCGACCGGCCAGGCTGGCGGCCCCGGGTGCGGCGAGGTCACCCGCGAGCCAGCACGAGCAGGGCCGCGCCGGCGGCCGCAGGCAGACTGCAGCGGGGGGTGAGGGGGTGCCTGGTCATCGCTTGACTCCTGTGCCGTCGGTGTCGCCCCGCTCCCCGCCAACGGCCGAGGCCGAACCGAGTGCGGACAAAGGATCCGCCCCGGCCGCGTCCGATGTCCACCGATTCTTCAACCTCCGGAGTGGTTGTTGCGCAGTTGTCCCCCATCAGTTGACGGCGATCATCAGCCGACGGTGATCGTTGCGGTCGCCCGGTCCCGGGTCCGGGCGACCAGGCCGGCGTTCGTGCCGTCGCTGCCGTTGGTCCGCCGCCACGCCTCGCGCGCGCTTCGGCCGAAGAAGACGTGCCGGGCGGTCAGGCGGCGCATCCGCAGCTCCTCCGGGATGTCGAGGTACCAGATCTCGTCACAGAGCTCGGCGACCTCGGGCCAGGGCGGATCGGTGGCCAGCAGGTAGTTCCCCTCGGTGATGACGACCCCCGTGGTCGGCTCGATGGGGACGGCCCCGGCGATGGCGTCCTCGACGTCGCGGCGGAACTCCGGGGCCCAGATGACCCGAGGCTCCCCTTGCCGGACCCGGCGCAGCATGCTGATGTACCCGTCCGCGTCGAAGGTGTGGATGGCGCCCTTGCGATCGACCCATCCCCGGGCGATCAGAGTGGAGTGAGCCAGGTGGAAGGCGTCCATCCCGAGGACGACGCTGCCTGGTAGCGCCTCGGCCAGAGCCGCGGCGAGCGTCGACTTCCCGGCACCTGGCTGACCGGTGACGCCCAGGATGAGGCGCTCGGAGGACTCCGCCAGGTCACGCGCTCGCTCGACGGCGTCGTCGTACGTCAGGCTGAGCACGCGTCCACCCTCACAGGTGACCCACCAGATCCCGGTCACCTGCGCACCTGGGCAGGTGAGGGTGAGCGTGGCTCACCCGGCCGGACCGGCACTGGCATGAACATGCCGCTGCGCCAGGGTGCGCAGGTGATCGACGGCCAGGCCCGGGTCGTCGGTGCGGAACACCGCCGACCCGGCGACGAAGACGTCCGCGCCGGCCTCGGCGCATTGCTCGATGGTGTCCGCAGAGACCCCACCATCGACCTGGACCCAGATCTGGCTGCCGTACTTGCGCACCGCCTCCCGGGCCTGCGCGACCTTGGGAATCTGATCTGCCAGGAACGACTGCCCGCCGAAACCAGGTTCCACGGTCATCACCAGGACCATGTCCAGCTCGGGCAGAAGCTCCTGGTAGGGCGCGAACGGCGTGGCCGGTTTGAGAGCCATGCCGGCCCGGGCGCCGGCGGCGCGGATGTCCCGGGCCAGCCGGCGCGGGTCGTGGGCGGCCTCGATGTGGAACGAGACATTCTGCGCGCCGGCCTCGGCGTATCCGGGTGCCCATCGATCGGGGTCCTCGATCATCAGGTGGCAATCCACCGGGATCGGGCTGATCCGCAGCAGGGCCTCGACGACCGGCAGACCCAGGGTGAGATTGGGTACGAAATGCCCGTCCATGACGTCGACGTGAGCCCAGTCGGCGTTACGCACCGCCTCCAGTTCGGCCTGCAGGTTGGCGAAGTCCGCGGACAGCAGGCTCGCGGAGATCTGCACGCCGCCAGCCTACGGCCGGCCACGCCGTGGGTGCCCGCCAATCGTGGGGCCCGGGCGCGGGGCGGGATGAGTTTGCGATAGACAGGAGCGCGGGCCACAGCCGTGCGCCGCAGTCCAGCCCACCGGTGCTCTTCATTCCGCTGTTCTTGGTCTCCGAGCGATCCGAGTTGCAGTGCCTGGCCTGCGGTTACCTGACCCGGGTCAGCCGGGACGAGGCCGACCAGCTGAAGGCAGGCCTACCCAGCGCCTGAGCCGGACGGCCCGCCGGATCGGGTGACCCGCAACAGGGCCAGGAACATCGCGTCCGTGCCGTGCCGGTGCGGCCACAACTGCGCGTACGGGGGGTCACCGAGATCGCCGATCGGGCCGCTCGCCGCGTCGTTGAGCAGCGGCTGGGCATCGACGGCGTGCACCTGCGGGTGGTCGCGCAAGGCCCCGGCGACCACCTCCCGGGTTTCGGCCAGGTGCGGGCTGCAGGTGACGTAGCCGATCAGTCCCCCTGGCCGGGTCGCGGCGATCGCCGAGGCCAGCAGTTGCGACTGCAAGGCCGTCAGGGCAGCCACGTCCTCGGGACGGCGCCGCCACCTGGCCTCCGGCCGCCGCCGCAGCGCACCGAGTCCGGTGCACGGGGCGTCCAGGAGCACCCGGTCGTATCGCCCCGGTTCCTCGGTGCCCACCTGCCGTCCGTCGCCGGCGCCGATCATGACCCGCGCACCGGCCCGGACCAGGGCTCGCACCGCGCTTGTGACCAGGTCCGCGCGGCGCTGGTTGAGGTCGTTGGCGTACACCGTCACCCCCCGCTGCATGGCCAGGCCCGCCAGCAGGGCGGTCTTACCACCCGGTCCGGCGCACAAGTCCAGCCAGGCCTGCTCACGACCGGGTGCCCCTAGGCCGTTGTCCTCGCCGGCTGCTGCCCGGTCGGGCAGCAGCGCCGGACCATCCACTACCGGTGCCCCCGCCACCGCAAGCGCGACCAGTTGCGAGCCGGCGTCCTGGACGCCGATGCGGGCCTCCCGGACCGCGCGGATCCGGGCTGGGTCGCCACCGCCAGTCAACACTGCACCCACCGGGGAGATCGGGGACGGTGTGGCACCCTCGCGGATCAGGTCCTCCATCGTCGTTACGCCCGCCCGGAGCACGAGGTGCACGGGCGCGGGGGTGTTGTCGGTGTGCAGCAGGGCCACCAGGTCGGCAGCCACCGTCTCGGGGGTGCTGAGCCCATGCCCAATCAGGGCCGCGCGCAACGCCGCGACAATCCACTCGGGGTGGCTGTACCGCACCGACAAGGCATCGTCCCTGTCCCCGGCCGGGACCACCCGCTGCCGCCACCCGGTGGCGTCGTGGCTGCTCACGCGCCGCAACACGGCGTTGACGAACCCCGCCGCCCCCGCACCGCATCGCCGCCGGGTCAGCCCCACGCTCTGGTCGACCGCGGCGTGCGCCGGCACCCGCATCCCCATCAGCTGGTGCGCCCCCAGCCGAAGCAGGTCCAGAACCTCCGGGTCGATGGCCGCGACACCCCGCCCGGCGCATTCGGCAAGGACCGCGTCATAGAAGCCCTGCATCCGGATCGTGCCGTAGACCAGCTCGGTGGCGAAGCCGGCGTCCCGGCCGTGGACGCCCGCGCGGCGCAGTCGGGACGGCAGATCGAGGTTGGCGTAGGCCCCGTCGGCCACTGCGCGCAGCGTGTCGAAGGCGACAGCCCGCGCCACGTCCTCCCGTCCCGGGACGCGTGACGGCCCCAGGACACCCCGGGCCCCGGTCATGTGGAACTGGTCATGTGGAACCGGTCATGGCGTGCCGGTCATGGGTGCCGACTGAAGGCGAATGCCTCGTCGGGACGGATCCGGACGCCTCGGGCCCAGTCCGCCGCGGGCATCGGTCTCCGACCGGCTGGTTGCACCGTGGTCAGCCGGACCGGGGCGGTGCCGGTCCCGACCAGCACCGTCGCCTTGTCCGCCCGGATGGCGCCGGCCGGTAGCGGGTCGAGCCCCCCGGCGCCGGGCGGCGTGGTCGGGGTGGGTGGTGCGGCGGACGCCACCGCACCACCCACCGGCTGCCAGGGCTCCACGGGGTCGAGCTTGACCCGCTCCCCGCGGAACGTCGTCCACGCGCCGGGTTTGGGGGTGCAGGCGCGGACCTGCCGGTCCACCGCGACTGCGGGGTGGTCCCAGCGCACCCGGGCATCGTCGACGGTGACCTTGGGCGCGTAACTGATTCCCTCCTGCGGTTGCGGTACCGGGACGGCCACCCCGTTGGCCACCGCGTCGACGATGGCCACCAACAGATTCGCCCCGCCGGTGGCGAGCCGCTCCAGCAACCGCCCGGCGGTGTCGTTGGGCCGGATCGTCTCGGTCATGGTTCCCAAGATCGGGCCGGTGTCCAGGGCGTGCTCGATCAGGAAGGCGGTGGCCCCAGTGACGTCGTCGCCTGCCAGGATGGCGCGCTGCACCGGCGCGGCCCCGCGCCAGGCCGGCAGCAGGGAGAAGTGCAGGTTGACCCAGCCGCGCTCGGGGATCGCCAGCGCCGATCGAGGCAGCAGCCCGCCGTAGGCGACGACGGGGCACAGCTGCGGACGTAGCTCGGTCAGCCGGGAGAGGAAACCGGGGTCTGCCGGCCGGGCGGGGGTGAGCACCTCCACACCGGCCTCACGGGCCAGCCGTGCGACCGGAGAGGCGGACGTGTGGCGTCCACGGCCCGCGTGAGCGTCCGGCCTGGTCAGTACCGCGACGACCTGGTGGGCGGAGTTCAGGAGTGCGCTCAGGCTGGGCAGCGCCGTGACCGGGGTGCCCGCGAAGACCAGGCGCACCGGCTACAGGCCCCGCCCGAACGTCGGGTGCGGGCTGGCCTTGACCACCGGTGTCGGCGCACCCGCCCAGGCGGCCTCGCGGATCGCCTTCATGGCCAGCTTCCTCTGCTCCCGGCTCATCCGGTCGATGAACAGGACCCCGTCGAGGTGGTCGGTCTCGTGCTGGATCGCCCTGGCCTTCAGCTCGCTGCCGTCGACCACGACCAGCTCGCCGTACTGGTTGAAACCGCGGGCGACCACCCGCAACGCCCGGGGCGTGTCGTAGTAGATCCCCGGGAAGGACAGGCAACCCTCCTCACCATCCTGTTGCTCTTCGGACAGGTCCAGGTCGGGGTTGATCAGGTGGCCCAGTTCGTTGTCGACCCAGTAGGTGAACACCCGCAGCCCCACCCCGATCTGGGGCGCGGCCAGCCCCGCACCGGGGGCGTCCTGCATGGTGTCGGTGAGGTCCTTGACCAGCCGGCGCAGCTCCCGGTCGAAGTCGACGACGGGTTCGGCGGGCACCCGCAGCACCGGGTCACCGAAGAGCCGGATGTCCTTGACTGCCACGTTTCGCCGTCCTTCACAGGTTCCTGTCCGAGCGGGCCGCGTCACCGGCCCTCGGCCGCGCGGCCGACCCGGGCCGCTGTGTCGAGGTCAGCCTCAAGTCTATGGCGGCGGAGGGCCCACCCGGACCGCGTGAGACCTCGTCACGCGTCGGCCTGGCGCGCCCGGCGGCAGCCGGCCCGGTCAGTGCGGCTCGGGCGTGGACGCCTTGATCACAAGGGCCGCGCTGCAGGTTGCGAACCTCTGGGACCGCCAGGGTCAGCAGCACCACGAGCAGGAAGAGGCCGGCGGAGGCCAGCACCACCGGGCGCGCCCCGAACGCTATGGCCAGCGGGCCGTAGATCGTCTGACCGATCGGAATCGCGGCGAACGAGCCGAGGGAGTCATAGGCCCAGACCCGGGACATGTGATCGTCCGGGACGTTCTCGTGGATCGCTGTCTGCCAGGTGATCACGAAGATCTCCACGCCGGCCCCTCCGACCAGGCAGGCGAGGATGAGCAGCCGCAGGTCCGGTTTGCCGGCGATGACGATCAGAGGCGCCGCCAGCGGGATCATCGCCAGCAACCCGGCGCGCAACGGATAGCGGAAGGTGAGCCGCAGCATCACCAGGGTCATCACAAGCAGGCCGACGGCCTGGGCGGACAGGGCATACCCCCAGCCGGTCTCGCCGATGGCGGGTTCCTGAAGGGACAGCAGCGGCCCGAGGGTCAACCAGGCACCCGCGTGGATGGCATTGAGGATCCCGAAGGCGAGCACCACCGTCCACAGCCAGGTCCGTGAGACGAACACCGACCAGCCACTGGACAGCTCCCGAAGCAGCGAGTGATGTGTGCCCGCGTCTCGGCTCGGCGTCGGCAAGCCGACCGGGATCATGCAGGCCGCCGCCAGCAGCCAGCTCACCGCGTCGACGGCCAACCCCCAGCCGGGACCGACTGTCACGACCAGCAGCCCGGCGGCGGCGGGACCGAGCACCGTCATCCCGCCACGGGAGAACGACATCAGCGCGTTCGCCTGCTGCAGGTGGGCCCGCGGCACGACCTGTGGGACCAGTCCCTGAATGGCCGGCATCGTGAACGCGTTCAGGGCCCCGTTGGCCACCTCGAGGGTGATGATCTGCCAGAACTCGACCCGCCCTGTCAGCACGAGGACAGCCACCGCACCTTGGGTGAGAGCCGAGGCCAGGTGCGAGATGAGCAGGACGGTAGAGCGCGAGAAGCGGTCCGCGATCACCCCACCCACCAGCAGGAAGCCGACCAGAGCGACGCTGCGGGCGGCCAGCACTTGTCCCAGTGTGGACGCGGATTCGTCCATCTCCAGAACAGCGAAGCTCAGGGCGATCGGAGCCATCACCGATCCGGCGGAGGAGATGCTGCGGCCCGCCAGGAACCAGGTGAAACGCCGATCCCGCAGTGGAGCCAGAGCCTCAGGAAGGTGCACGCCGCCCGCCTTCGCCGAACCCGTGGGTGAGGTCATCGCTGAGCCCATGCGAAGCCGATCCACTGTTCGACAAGATCGACATCCGCCATCCTCCCCTGTTGACGTGTTCGCTTGTCCCCGAGAGTGATACCCGGCGAGCTCGGCCAACCAGGATGTCGACCAGGATATGCGGGTACACACTAGGTCAGAGCCTCGCGGCTACCTCACTGCAGTCACGCGAACGTCATTGGTGGGTCAAGAGGTCAGCTGAGGGCATCCGTCGACCCGATCCGCACGATGATCTGGTCGGATTCCCGGCGCAGGCTGCGCTCGGCGCGCATGGCGAACAGCGCGCCGGTCGCCGCTGCGGCCGCACCTCGTGGGGCCCTCAGGATGATCTGGTGCAGCACCGGCCCGGGCTCACCGGTCGGCGCGCAGGCGGCCGGGCTCGTCGCCGGCACCGGCAACGGCCCGAACCGCTCCACCCCTGTCGGCAGGCTCAGCCCGTTGACGGCAGCGACCAACGCGCCGCGGGGACCGATCAGGTGGGCTTGCCAGGTGGTCGGAGGCAGGGACAGCTCCCGGCGTTCGCTCAGTTCCCGCGCGGCGAACCACTCCGGGGCCCACCGGACCAGGGCCTCGACCGCGGGGAGTCGGCTGTGCGGGGGGACGCCGCACAGCACGACCCGGCCCCCCTGGTCTCGCCCGCGGGTCAGGGCGGCGGCGGCCATCCACCGGCGCAACGACTCCTCGGCGGCGGTGAGGACGGGTCGTTCCAGGCTGGCCCAACCATCCAGCAGCAGGCTGGCCGCGTACCCCTGAGCGGCGACGGGCTCGACGCCGGGGGTCGCGACCACCAGGGCCGCGCCGGGGCCGACTGTGGCCAGCACATGACCGGATCCCGAACTGAGCACGGGCACCCGGGGGAAGGCTCGGCCCAGCTCCTCGACCGTCCGGGACGCCCCGACCCGGGTCGTGCGGACCCGGGTGTCTCCGCAGTGCCGACACGGTGCCGTCCCGGGCATTCCGCACCAGCGGCAGGCGGGCACGCCGCCGGCCACCGACACTGCGACCGGTCCGTGACACCCGGCGCAGCGTAGCGGGGCCCGGCACGACTGGCAGGCAAGTGCCGGCTGATAGCCAGCCCGTGGCACCTGGACCAGGACCGGGCCGTGCTGCAGGGCCTCCCGGGCGACCCGCACGGCCGTCGCGGGGATGTGGGCGTGCGCGGCCGGACCGTCCCGCTCTTGATCTGCACCCTCCCCCGCGACGATGACCGCGGCGGCGGCCCGGCGCCGTCCGGCGTCCTCCGATCCGATCTCGCGCAACACCCCCCGCTCGACCCAGTGCTGGACGGTCACGGTGCGGGCGTACCCGCCGACCAGCAGCGCCGCCCCGCGCTGAGCGGCCTGGACCCGCAGCACCTCCCGGACGTGCGGATAGGGGGCGCGGGGCTCGGCGTGCAGGTCGTCCCCGTCATCCCACCAGGCCACCAGGCCCAGGGCGGCCACCGGTGCGAACGCCGCCGATCGGGTTCCGATCACGCATCGGACGTGCCCGCGCAGCGCCCGCAACCAGGCCGTGTACCGCGCCTGGGGGCCTTGGTCGGCGGTGAGCCGCACGTGCTGACCGCGGCCGAGCAGGTCGACGAGGGCGACCTCGAGGCGGTCCAGGTCGCGGTGGTCGGGCACCACGATGAGGACCCCCCGGCCGGCGTCCAGGGTCGCTGCGGCCGCCTCGGCCAGCGCCTCCGGCCAACCCTGCCCCGGTGGAGCGGCCGGACGCGCCGACCACGCCGCCCACGGTCGCTGCCCAACCGCCAGGCGCCGCAGGAAGCTCGCCCCGGCCGGGTAGCCGCCCCAGGCGGTCGATCGCGCCGGTTCGTCGACTGTCCCGCCGCTGGTGTCACTGGCGGCCCCGTCGGCACCGGGCGCCACCGGTAAGGCCTTCTCCGCGCGGGCGTGCCGGGGCGGGATCGCCAGACGAAGGACGTCACCGGTGGTGCCGCCGTACCTGGCGGCGACCGCCCGGACCACCGAGAGCAGGTCGGGGGTGAGCACCGGCTCGGGACTGACCACCCGGCTCAGCGGCGTCAGGGCCCCGGAGTGCTCGGGCTCTGAACGGCGCTGCACGACGAAGCCGTCCACGGTACGGCCGGCCAGGACCACCTTGACCCGCACCCCGGGCACGGCGCTGGTCTCACACCCCGCCGGGACGGAGTACTCGAAGGCACGGTCGAGCTGTGGCAACGGCGAGGCCACCCGGACCACCGCTACCGGATCGACCTCGGCCCGCGGCTGCACGGCCCGCGGCTGCAGGGCCCGCGAGGGGCGGGCCCGCTGGGGTGCCGGTGCCATCGTCACATTCCGGTTCTACCGCAGGGCACCGACAACGCCCCGCCGCCGGCCCGGTTCAGTGGCCGACGGCCCGTCGCAACTCCTCGACCCGGTTGAGCTTCTCCCAGGTGAACGCGTTGACCACGCCAGCGGCTGCGGACCGGCCGAAGTGTCCGTACGCGGCGGTGGGCTGGTAGATCGGGCGGAGCAGGTCCAGCGCGCGGATGATGGCGGCCGGCCGCAGGTCGAAGACGTCGTCGATGGCACGGTGGAGCACGTCCACCGGTCGGGTCTCGGTGCCGAAGGTCTCGACGTACAGGCCCACCGGCTGCGCCTTGCCGATGGCGTAGGCCACCTGGACCTCGCAGCGCGTCGCCAGGCCCGCCGCGACCACGTTCTTGGCGACCCAGCGGGTGGCGTACGCCGCGGACCGGTCCACCTTGCTGGGGTCCTTGCCGGAGAACGCTCCCCCGCCGTGCCGGGCCATCCCGCCGTAGGTGTCGACGATGATCTTGCGGCCGGTCAGACCGGCATCCCCCATCGGGCCGCCGATCTCGAACCGCCCCGTCGGGTTGACCAGCGTGCGGAAGTCCGACATGTCGATCTTTACCCCGGACAGCCGGATCTCCTCCAGCACCGGCTTGACGACGTACTGTTCGACGTCGGGCTGCATCAAGGCCTCGAGGCTGACGTCGGGGGCGTGCTGGCTGGACACGACGATGGTGTCCAGGCGAGCCGGCCGGGGTCCGTCGTAGGCAATGGTGACCTGCGTCTTGCCGTCCGGGCGCAAGTAGGCCATCTGCCCGGACCGGCGCACCGCGGTCAGCCGTTCGGACAGCCGGTGCGCCAGGTGGATCGGCAACGGCATCAGCTCGGGGGTGTCGTCGCAGGCATACCCGAACATCAGGCCCTGGTCCCCGGCGCCCTGCTTGTCCAGCGGGTCATCACCGCCGGCGCGGCTCTCGTAGGCGGTCTCGACGCCCTGGGCGATGTCGGCGCTCTGCGCCCCGATGGAGATCTCGACCCCGCAGGTCCGGCCGTCGAAACCCTTCACTGAGGAGTCGTATCCGATCCCCACGATGGTGTTGCGCACGACGCTGGGGATGTCCACGTACCCGCTGGTCAGCACCTCACCCGCGACATGCACCAGGCCGGTGGTGACCATCGTCTCGACGGCCACCCGGGCGCGGTTGTCCTGGGTCAGCATCGCGTCCAGGATCGCATCGCTGATCTGGTCGCAGATCTTGTCCGGGTGACCCTCGGTGACGGACTCGGACGTGAACAGGCGTGCCATGACTCTCCTGACGTGGGGCTGCGGCCGGTCGGCTGGACTGCTACGGGGCGGTGCCGGTGGGCATGCCGACCTGAGCGGGGGCCTGCGGCCTCGGGGGACCGGCGTCGGGGGGCTGGGGTCGGCGGGCGGGCAGCCACGGCAGCACCGCTCGCCACACCGCCTCGGCGGCGTGGTGCTTGCTGCCCGGCTCAGGATGGACGACCTCGTTCGTGTCGCGGGCCAGGATGTGCACGGTGGTGACGTCCTGACCGAACGTGAGGTCGCGGCCCACCTCGTTGGCGACCAGCAGATCGCACCCCTTGGCCGCAAGCTTCTGGTGTGCGTGGTGCAGCACGTCACCGGTCTCGTCGCCGGTCTCTGCGGCGAATCCGACCAGCAGTGGCGCCGAAGCCAGGCCCCGGTCCACCACGAGTTCGGCCAGGATGTCCGGGTTCGGTTCGAGTTCGATGGTCATCCCGGCGCCCGGGCGCCTCCGTCGGCCGGCAGGCATGGCCATGGTGTCGTCGGTCGGGCCGATCCCGTGGGGTTCGTCGGTTCCCGCCGATTCGGCGCCGACGGCGAGCCGGGACTTCTTGATTTTCGACGGGGCGTAGGCCTTGGGCCGGAAGTCTGCCACGGCCGCCGCCATCACCACCACGTCGCAGGCGGCGGTCAGGTCGCGAACGGCAGTACGCAGCTCCAGTGCGGTCTCGACGCGGACCACGCTCACCCCGTCCGGCACCCGAAGGCTCACGTTGGCGCTGATCAGGGTGACCGTGCCGCCCCACCGGGCGGCCACCTCCGCCAGCGCGTACCCCTGCTTGCCCGACGATCGGTTGCCCAGATAGCGCACCGGGTCCAGGGGCTCCCGGGTGCCGCCGGCGCTGATCGCCAACCGATACCCGGCCAGGGGCAGGTCTGGGCCAGGGGGTAAGGGTGTCACCCGGTGTGGCGGAGCCAACACAGCGGCGCAGGCGGCCGCGATGTCGACCGGTTCGGGCAGGCGCCCCGGGCCGGAGTCGGCGCCGGTCAGCCGGCCCGACACCGGTGGCATCACGTCGGCACCGCGGGCGGTCAGGGTGGCCACGTTGGCCTGAGTGGCCGGGTGCTGCCACATCTCGGTGTGCATGGCCGGCACGTAGAGAACCGGCGCCCGGGTGGTGAGCAGCGTATTCGTCAGCAGGTCGTCGGCAAGCCCATGGGCCGCCTTGGCCAGCAGGTCGGCGGTGGCCGGCGCGACTACCACGAGGTCGGCCTGCTGTCCGAGCTGGACGTGCCGGACCAGGTGGACCTCGTCGAACACGTCGCCTGAGGCCGGCCGCCCGGACAACGCCGACCAGGTGGGTTCCCCGACAAACCGCAGGGCCGCGGCGGTCGGCACGACGGTGACGTCAGCACCGCTCTCGGACAACAGTCGCAGCAGCCCGACCGCCTTGTACGCGGCGATACCACCGCTGACCCCGAGCACGATCCGGGCCCCGATGAGAGCGGCGAACGACGAGGCGTCCTCGTCTCGTCCCGGCGGGTCGCCGGGCCCGGCATGGGTGTCGTCGCCGGCGCCGTGGGCGCTCGGGTGCGTCATGCCGGGGCGGTCAGCCGTCGGTGGGAGTGCTGGTCAGCAGGCCTTCGCTGATCTCGCGCAGGGCGACCGACAGCGGCTTCTCATGGATCTGCGTCTCGACCAGAGGTCCGACGTACTCCAGCAGCCCCTCGGACAACTGCGAGTAGTACGCATTGATCTGCCGGGCCCGCTTGGCCGAGTAAATGACCAGGGCGTACTTGGAATCCGCGACGTTGAGCAGTTCGTCGATGGGCGGGTTGGTGATGCCCTCGGGATGGGCGACGGTGCCGGACACGGTGAACCTCACTTCGTGGGACGGCCGCCAGGGTCGGTCGGCGGCGTCGGCGGGTACGTCGGATGGTGTCGCCGGAATGGTTCGGCGCCCGTCCCGAATCGACCACGGGACGCGACCAGGAGCTGCCAGGCAGTTCAGGACCCCAACAATGATACGAGCTCCTCACCAGCGCGGCGGACGTCGTCGTTGACGATGGCCCGGTCGAACTCGACGCTGGCGGCCATCTCCCACCGAGCCGTGGCCAACCGGTCCTCTCGCTCGGCCTCTGATTCGGTTCCGCGGCCCACCAGCCGACGGACCAGCTCATCCCAACTGGGCGGGGCCAGGAACACCATGAGGCAGTCGGGCATGGTGCGCCGGACCTGCCGCGCCCCCTGGATGTCGATCTCCAGCAAGGCCGGACGCCCGGCTGCGAGAACCTCCTCGACCGGGTCCCGAGGGGTTCCGTACCAGGCCCGCCCGTGCACGCAGGCGGACTCAAGCAGCCGACCTTCGGTACGCATCCGGTCGAACTCGGCCGGGGTGACGAAGTGGTAGTGATCGCCGTCGACCTCACCGGGACGTGGTGGTCGGGTGGTTGCCGACACCGAGATCCACACCTGCGGGTGGTGTTCGCGGATGTAGCGGGACACGGTGCCCTTACCCACGGCGGTCGGGCCGGCCAGGACGACCAGCCTCCGCCTCGACGCCGGATCGGCTGTGTCGGGGCCGTCCGGCACCCCCTCAGCCCTGGTGGAAGCGCTCAAGCAGCGAGGCGATCTGGTTGGCGCCCAGCCCGCGTACTCGCCGGGTCTCGGAGATGCCGATCTCCTCCATGATCTGCCGCGCCCGAACCCGGCCCACCCCCGGCATGGATTCCAGCAGCGAGGAGACCTTCATCTTGCCGACGACGTCGTTGCTCTTGCCCTGGCTGATCACATCGGACAGGGAACCCTGGGCGTGCTTGAGCCGGTTCTTCACCTCCGCCCGTTCGCGGCGTGCCGCCGCGGCCTTTTCCAGTGCCTCGGCACGCTGTTCTGGGGTGAGCTGGGGTAGGGCCACGGTTTCTCCTCGTCAGGTTTTTCGTAGGCTCTCACGGTCACCGAACGGTTGGTTGAACCCTGGGGAGGGGCCCCGTCGCCGGTGTGCCTTCGCAGAACCTAGCGACTTTTGTGCTGGTCACGCAACGATAGGGGGTCATCTGGACACCCGGGCGTGGCGGGTCGGACCGCGGAGCGGTCCGGGGTGGCGGCGGCCGAACCGGTTGCCGTGTGCGGCGGGCAGGCCGCCGGGTCGGTGTCCCCGGCGAGGGCGCGGTGGTGACGGATGACCTCCTCAATCACGAAGGTGAGGAACTTCTCAGCGAAGGCCGGGTCCAGGTGAGCCGATTCGGCCAGCGCCCGCAGGCGGGCGATTTGCTCGGCCTCCCGGCGCGGGTCCGCCGGGGGCAGGCCGTGCCTGGCCTTGAGCCGGCCGACCCGCTGAGTGCACTTGAACCGTTCGGCGAGCAGGTGCACCAGCGCCGCGTCGATGTTGTCGATGCTCTGGCGCATCTCGCGCAGCCGGTCCATGACCTCATCTGGACCCTCGGCCCGCTCGGCGTCGGTGGGGGGGGCCTCAGGAGTCGGTCGGGTGCTCATCACCGGACAGCATGCCACGCAACGCCGCCGCGGTCCGCCCGGCTGCCTGGCGCAGCTCCTCCACCTGGGGGCCGGCGGCCAGCACCTCCCGGCTGCTGCTGGCCAGGACGTTGGTCAGGGCCGGGCCGAACACGCGGCGCAGGTCGGCGGCGGTACCCCCCTGCGCGCCGACTCCCGGCGCCAGCAGCGGCGCGTTGGCACCGGCCAGGTCCAGCCCCAGGTCGGCCACGGCGTCCCCGACCGTGGCCCCGACGACCAGTCCGACGCTGCCCAGCACGCCCGCACGGCCGGCTTCGGCGTTGTCCGCTGCGGCACCGGCGACGATCCGACCGGCGACACTGCCGGCCGGCGGTTGCGTCTCGGCGGTGACCGGCGTGGCGTGTTGGACCCCGGGGCCCTCCGGATTCGACGTCAGGGCCAGCACGAACACCCCGCGTCCGGTGCGGGCGGCCAGGTCCAGGGCGGGCCGCAGCGAGCCGTAGCCGAGGAACGGGGACAGGGTCATTGCGTCGGCGCGCAACGGGCTGCGCGGGCCGAGGTAGGCCTGGGCGTAGCCGTCCATGGTGGAGCCGATGTCACCGCGTTTGACGTCGAGGATCGCCAGCGTGCCGCTGTCCCGGCAGTCGGCCAGGACACGTTCCAGCACGGCGATCCCGGCCGAACCGAACCGTTCGAAGAACGCCGACTGCGGCTTGACGCAGGCCACCTGCCCGGCGAAGGCCTCGACGCACCGCAACGCGAAGGTCTCCAGGCCGGCCGGGGTGTCCGACAGCCCCCAGTCGGCCAGCATCGAGGCGTGCGGGTCGATGCCGGCGCACAGCGGGCCGTGCGCCTGCATCGCGGCGCGCAGCCGGGCCCCGAACGGCGGGTGACCCGGGCCGGTCATGAAGCGCTGCCGTCAAGGCGAGTATGGGCGATCCCGACGAGTTCGGCCAGC
Source organism: Dermatophilaceae bacterium (assembly GCA_035633615.1). Taxonomy (GTDB): domain Bacteria; phylum Actinomycetota; class Actinomycetes; order Actinomycetales; family Dermatophilaceae; genus JADJTI01. Next base: position 6,064 of record DASQEP010000067.1, on the reverse strand, counting down.
CGGTCGAAGCCCCGGTCGGTGACCTCGGCGGCCAGCTGATCACGGACCCGGATCGGAGCGGTCGGATCGTTGAACGTGGCCGTGCCGACCTGCACGGCGGCGGCGCCCGCGGCGAGGAACTGCAGGGCGTCGAGGCCGTTTCGTACCCCCCCGACGCCGATGATCGGGGCCTGCGGCAAAGCACCCGCTCGCATCGCAGCGTGGACCTGCCACACCGCGCGAACGGCGATGGGGCGGATCGCCGGCCCGGACAGCCCGCCGGTGACGCCCGCCAGGTGGGGACGCAACCGGTCGGTGTCGATCACCATGCCCAGTGTGGTGTTGATCATCGTCAGTCCGTCGGCACCGGCCCGCAGCGCGGCCCCGGCGATCGCGACCAGGTCGGTGACGTCCGGGCTGAGCTTGGCGAACGCCGGCACGGCCGCGGGTAGCTCGCGGCGCACCTCGGCGACGACCTGGGCCGCCGAAACCGGGTCGCAAGCGAACACCAGACCCCGGTTGGCCACGTTGGGGCAGGAGATGTTGACCTCCACCGCGACCACCGTGTCGAACGCCCCGCTGTTGCGTAGCACCCGGGTGACCAGCCCGAACTCCTCGGGATCATGCCCGGCGACGGACACGATGACCCGAGCCCCCACCGAGCGCAGCCAGCGCAGGTCATGATCGACGAACGCGTCGATGCCCGGTCCCTGCAGGCCGATCGAGTTGAGCATTCCAGCGGGGGTCTCGGCCATCCGGGGGGTACCGCGCCCGGATCTGGGAAGTCCCATGACGGTCTTGGTGACGAACGCGCCGAGTTGTGCGACGTCGAAGAACCGGTGCAGTTCGGGGCCGTTGGCCGCGCAACCGGAGGCGGTCATCACGGGGTTGGGCAGCCGGACCCCGGCGAGCTGGACGGACATGTCGCAGGTCGGAGTCATCGGTGTCATCGCGGACCGCCCGAACCGGTGACCCCGCCGACCCGCCCGGGGGCGCCGACGCAGTCGGCTGGAACCCGGCCCCAGCCGTCCTCGAAGGCCTCCCAACGCACCTGGTCGCCGCGGAAGACCGGCCCCTCGACGCAGGCCCGGACCATCCGGGTCTGGCCACCGGCGCCTCGGACCGGCAGCACGCACGTCATGCACACCCCGACGCCGCAGGCCATCGCCTCCTCCACGGCCACCTGGGCCACCGCGCCATGATCCTGAGCGATCTGGCTGACCGCGTGCAGCATCCCCATCGGACCGCAGCCGTACACCACCGCCGCCCGAGACCCGGCGACCACCTCGGCCAGCACGTCGGAGACCCACCCGGGGACCCCCAGGGACCCGTCGTCGGTCGTCACCACCACCGCGTCGGCGCAGTCCGCGGCGATGTCCACTCCGTAGAGAGACTCTCGGGTGGCGGCCCCCAGCACCATTTCCACATGACAACCCCGGGCGCGGAGCACCTCCGCGAGCCAGAACAGTGGCGCGCTGCCGTACCCACCACCGACCAGGACGCACGGCACCGACCCGGTCGGCAGTGGGAACGGCTTGCCGAGCGGCCCGACCAGGTCGAGGGTGACGCCCGGCTCGCGGGTGGCCAGCCACTGGGTGCCCGGTCCGTGCCCGGCGACGACGATCTCGACGGTGCCGGCGGCCCCCGTATCGGGGCCCGGGCGGCGCACCCGGTGGATGGAGAACGCCCGGCGCAGCAGCGTCGCCGCGCTGAGGTCCCCGACGGCCAGAGTGACGAACTGGCCCGGGCGGGCCGCTGCGGCGACCCCGTCACCGGTCAGGGTCAGCACTCGGTAGGCGCCGGCGGACCGGTTGTCCAGCAATCGGGCCGGAGTCTGGACCGGGGTTCCCGGTACGGCGGCCGCGCCGCTCACCGCGCCCACCCCGAGGCGGCGCCCGACAGGTCCAGACCCGCCGCGTGGGCCTGCAACGAGCGGACCCGCACCGGTCCGGCCCGCACCGCCTCGATGCCGTGCACGGCCGCCGCCAGTTGCTGGACCGTGGTGATGATCGGTCTGTCCATGCTGGTCGTGGCGGTGCGGATGGCGTAGCCGTCGCGGCGGTCACCGCTACGGGCGGCTGGGGTGTTGACCACCATGTCCACCTGCCCGGCGAGGATCATGTCGACGATGGTGGGCTCCCCGTCCGGGCCGGGCCCGTCGCTGTGCTTTCGCACCACGGTGCTGGCTACCCCGTTGCGACGCAGCACATCCGCGGTGCCCTGCGAGGCCAACAGCCGGAAGCCGAGGTCGGCGAGGCGTTTGACGGGGAAGACCATGGCCCGCTTGTCCCGGTTGGCCATCGAGACGAACACGGTGCCGGAGGTCGGCAGCCCCCACAACGAGCCCATCTGGGACTTGGCGAAGGCGGCTCCGAAGCTGGCGTCGATGCCCATCACCTCGCCGGTGGAACGCATCTCCGGGCCGAGGACGCTGTCGACGACGCGCCCGTCGTGAGTACGGAACCGCTTGAACGGCAAGATCGCCTCCTTCACCGACACCGGCGCGTCCACCGGCATCATCCCGCCGTCTCCGGCGGACGGCAGCAGACCCTCGGCGCGCAGCTGCCTGATCGACGCGCCCAGCATGACCCGGGCCGCAGCCTTGGCCAGCGCCACCCCGGTGGCCTTGGCGACGAACGGGACGGTGCGGCTGGCCCGTGGGTTGGCCTCCAGGACGTAGAGGACGTCCTGGGCCAGGGCGAACTGAACGTTCATCAGCCCGCGTACCCCGATCCCCCGGGCCAGCGACAGGCACGCCGCGCGGACCCGGCCCAGCTCCCCCGGACCCAGCGTGACCGGGGGCAGCACGCACGCGGAGTCCCCGGAGTGGATGCCAGCCTCCTCGATGTGCTCCATGATCCCGCCGACGTACATCTCGGTGCCGTCGAAGAGGACGTCGACGTCGACCTCGATCGCGTCGTCGAGGAACCGGTCGACCAGAACCGCATGCTCGGGCGCGGCGTCGGTGGCCCTGGTCACGTACTCGGCGAGGGTGGCGTCGTCGAACACGATCTGCATCCCCCGGCCACCCAGCACGTAGGAGGGCCGCACCAGCACCGGGTAGCCGATGTCGGCGGCGATCGCGAGGGCCTCCTGGGCGTTCAGCGCGGTCCCGTGCCGGGGAGCCAGCAGCCCCGCCTCGTGCAGCATCCGCCCGAACTGGCCGCGGTCCTCGGCCAGGTCGATGGCCTCCGGTGGCGTCCCCACCAGCGGCACCCCCTCCGCGGCCAGGGCCTTGGCCAGGCCGAGCGGGGTCTGCCCCCCCAACTGGACGACCACCCCGGCAACCGGCCCGGCCTGCATCTCGGCGTGCACGACCTCCAGGACGTCCTCAAGGGTCAGCGGTTCGAAGTACAGCCGGGAGGAGGTGTCGTAGTCGGTGGAGACCGTCTCGGGGTTGCAGTTGATCATGACGGTGTCGTAGCCAGCCTCCCGCAGGGCGAAGCTGGCGTGCACGCAGGAGTAGTCGAACTCCACGCCCTGACCGATCCGGTTCGGCCCCGACCCGAGGATGATGACGGCCTCCCGCTCGCGCGCAGCGACCTCGGTCTCCTCGTCGTAAGAGGAGTAGTGGTAAGGGGTCTCGGCCGCGAACTCAGCGGCGCATGTATCAACCGTCTTATACACCGGGCGGATGCCGAGGGCGTGCCGGACGCCGCGGACGACGTCCTGGGTCAGACCGGTGATCCCGGCGATCTGCGCGTCGGAGAAGCCGTGCCGTTTGGCCAGCCGCAGCAGGTCCGGGCGGACGTGCCGGGCCGTGACGCTGACTCGTGCCAGCGCCGCCGCGATCGTGTTGATCAGCGCGATCTGGTCCAGGAACCAGGGGTCGATGCCGGTGACCTGGTGGGCCCGCGCCACGGCGCAGCCGCCGCGCAGGGCCTGCTGTACCTGGACCAGGCGCCCGTCGGTGGGAGTTGCCGCGCGCTGCAGCAGCGCCTCGGCCTCCGCGGGGGAGGGGTGGGGGCTCTGCCAGTGGAAGCCGCTGTCCCTGCGTTCCACCGAGCGCAGCGCCTTTTGCAGGGCCTCGCTGAAGTTGCGGCCGATGGCCATCGCCTCACCGACCGACTTCATCGTGGTGGTCAGGGTCGGGTCGGCCAGCGGGAACTTCTCGAAGGCGAACCGGGGAACCTTGACGACGACGTAGTCCAGCGTCGGCTCGAAGCTGGCCGGCGTCATCCGGGTGATGTCGTTGGGAACCTCGTCCAGGGTGTAGCCGATGGCCATCTTCGCGGCGATCTTGGCGATCGGGAACCCGGTCGCCTTGCTGGCCAGAGCGCTGGACCGGGACACTCGGGGGTTCATCTCGACGACGATGACCCGTCCGTCGACGGGGTTGACGGCGAACTGGATGTTGCAGCCTCCGGTCTCGACGCCGACCTCCCGGATGACCGCGATGCCGATGTCACGCAGCCGCTGGTACTCCCGGTCGGTGAGGGTCAGGGCGGGGGCCACGGTGATCGAGTCGCCGGTGTGCACCCCCATCGGGTCGAGGTTCTCGATGGAGCACACGACGACGACGTTGTCCGCCTGGTCGCGCATCACCTCCAGCTCGAACTCCTTCCAGCCCAGGAGCGACTCCTCCAGGAGCACCTCGGTCACCGGCGAGTCATGCAGGCCGGACCCGGCGATCCGGGCCAGGTCCTCGGCGTCGTAGGCCATCCCGGATCCCAGTCCGCCCATGGTGAACGACGGGCGCACCACCAGTGGATAGCCGAGTTGCTCGGCGGCCGACCAGACCCCCGGCATGGTGTGGCAGATGAGCGACCGGGCCACCTCGGCACCGCAGCGTTCGACCACCCCCTTGAACAGCTGACGGTTCTCCCCCAGTTCGATGGCCTTGACGTTGGCCCCGATGAGCGGGCAGCCGTATTTCTCCAGGATGCCGGCCTCGTGCAGGGCCATCGCGGCGTTGAGGGCCGTCTGGCCGCCGAGGGTGGCCAGCACCGCGTCCGGCCGCTCGGTGATGATGATGCTTTCCAGTACCGTCGGAGTGATGGGTTCGATGTAGGTGGCATCGGCCATCTCCGGGTCGGTCATGATGGTCGCGGGGTTGGAGTTGACCAGGATGACCCGGATCCCCTCGGCCCGCAGCACCCGGCAGGCCTGGGTTCCGGAGTAGTCGAACTCCGCCGCCTGCCCGATGACGATCGGCCCGGAGCCGATCACCAGGACGCTGTCGATGTCGGTCCGCCGCGGCATCAGGCCACCCCGCCTCGGTTGCCGTCCATGAGGTCGACGAATCGGTCGAACAGATAGGCGCTGTCGTGTGGGCCGGCGGCCGCCTCGGGGTGGTACTGCACCGAGAAGGCCGGTATGTCCAGGCACTCAAGGCCCTCGACGACCTGATCGTTCAGGCCGACGTGAGAGACCCGGACCCGACCGAAGGAGGTGCCGGCCCGCTCGTCGGCCGGCGCGGCGACCACGGCGAACGGCGGGCCGCCGCCGGGCCAGTCGATGGCGAACCCGTGGTTGTGCGCAGTCACCTCCACCCGGCCGGTGCCCACATCCTGTACCGGCTGGTTGATACCTCGATGCCCGTAACGCAGCTTGTAGGTGGCGAAGCCGAGGGCCTCGCCCAGCAGCTGGTTACCGAAGCAGATGCCGAAGAACGGGATCCGTGCGGCCAGCACCTCTCGGAGCACCGCGACCTGTGGCGTGGCCGTGGCCGGGTCCCCGGGGCCGTTGGAGAAGAACACCCCGTCCGGGCGCACCGCCTCGATCTCGGCGAAGGTGGCCGACGCCGGGAGGACGTGCACCTCGATGCCCCGCTGGGCCATCAACGCCGGGGTCATTGCCTTGATGCCGAGGTCGACGGCGACGACGGTGAGCCGCCGGGCCCCGACCGCGGGTACGACGTAGGCCTGACGGGTGCTCACCTGCTGGGCCAGGGCGGTGCCGGCCATCGACGGGGCGGCCCGCACCACCTCGATCAGTTCGGGCTCCGGTCGCTGCGCCGCGGCACCGGAGAAGACGCCTACCCGCATCACCCCTCGTTCGCGCAGGTGACGGGTCAACGCACGGGTGTCGATGTCGCTGATCCCGACGATCCCCTGGGCCAGCAGGTCGTCCTCCAGCGTCCCGG